>NZ_CVSH01000063.1 GCF_001179965.1 Candidatus Pelagibacter communis | reverse complement strand
TGAACCCATATATTTTTTAAATTAAACTATTGACATTTAAAATCACTTAATATATTACTAATGATAATTAATTGTTATCAATAGTAATTATATGAATGAACTGACAACAGACCTAAAAACGCTTCATGAGAAAACTTTAAATAACCTTAAAAGCTCTAAGGCAAAGAATACTTTAAGAGCTTATAAATCTGATTTTAAAGACTTCGGAGCTTTTTGTGCAAAGCATGGATTTAATTCATTACCAACAGAGCCAAAAATAGTTTCCTTATACCTGACCCATCTCTCTAAAAACTCAAAAATAAGCACTTTAAGACGAAGATTAGTTTCAATAAGTATGGTTCATAGGCTTAAAGGGCATTATCTAGACACAAAACATCCAATCATCGTTGAAAATTTAATGGGAATAAGAAGGGTCAAAGGAAGTATTCAGAAAGGCAAAAAACCTATATTAATCAATCATTTAAAATCAATTATTAATGTAATAAATGAACAAAAAACTGAGGAAATAAAAAAACTTAGAGACAAATCAATAATCTTAATTGGCTTTGGAGGAGGCTTTAGAAGAACCGAGCTCATTTCAATTGATCATGAGGATTTAGAATTTGTTCCTGAGGGTCTAAAAATCACTATTAAAAGGTCAAAAACTGACCAA
>NZ_CVSH01000062.1 GCF_001179965.1 Candidatus Pelagibacter communis | reverse complement strand
CAGGGGTTGCTAGTTATAATGTTTCACCTTCGTCCTTTGGTCAATATTTTAATAAGTTAGGTTGTTTTTGTTTTGAAAAACAGATATTAAAACCAGGTGAAAAGGCCGTTTATAAACTAGTTTTTTATTTAGATCCTGAGCTTGTAAACGACCCAAAAACTGCAAATGTTGAAGATGTAACTATGTCATATACTTTTTTTTCGTCTGATTATTATAAACAATCAAAGAATATAAATTGATATTATGTCCAGCGGAGATCAAAAACACGATTATCACTTAGTTGACCCAAGTCCTTGGCCAATTTATACATCTTTTGCAACATTAATAACCGCCGTTGGTTCAGTTTATTATTTTCATAGCAAAGTGATGTGGGCGATGATTTTGGGTTTTGTATTACTTATCTATGGAGCTTATATGTGGTTTAGAGATGTGGTGATCGAGGCAGAGCATCAAGGTCATCATACACCCGTAGTTCAAATACATCATAGATATGGAATGACTCTATTTATTGCCTCAGAAGTTATGTTTTTTGTTGCTTGGTTCTGGGCATATTTTGATGCAAGTTTGTTTCCATCAGAATTTGTTGGAAATGTATGGCCACCAAAAGATATTGAAGTTTTTGATCCTTGGGACATCCCTTTAATAAATACACTAGTTTTACTTTTATCAGGCACAACAGTAACATGGGCTCATCATGCTTTACTTGAGGACGATAGGAAAAGCTTTATTCAAGGTTTAAGCTTAACTGTTTTTTTAGGATTATGTTTTACCGCACTTCAAGCTTACGAATATCAACATGCAACATTTAGCTTCTCAGGACATATCTATGGAGCAACTTTTTACATGGCAACAGGATTTCATGGCTTTCATGTTGTTGTAGGAACAATTTTTTTAGCAGTGTGCTTGTGGAGAGGAAAATTAGGACATTTTAACAAAGATCATCATTTTGGATTTGAAGCTGCTGCTTGGTATTGGCATTTTGTTGATGTAGTTTGGCTATTCTTATTCGCAGCAATTTATATTTGGGGTAGTTAAAAAATAATTGAAGAACAAATTTCTTTTTTCGGTTTTTGTATATTTTTTTATTTTAATTTTTCTAAGCCTTGGCGTTTGGCAAATTATAAGACTAAATTGGAAATTAAATTTAATCTCTGAAATCAAGGAAAATATTAACTCTAAACCAGTTTTTTTTTCAGGAAATAATCCACATAATTTTAAAAAAATCCAGTTTGAAGCAAATTTTGAGAATTCAAAATTAATTTATTTATATAGTCTAAATGAAAAAGGTGAACCTGGCTTCGATATTGTAAATACAATTAGCATAGAAAATAGTTATTATCTTTTAAACAGAGGATGGATACCAAGAGACTTAAAAAATAAAAGTTTTGGAATATCAAGTACAAATTTTCAAGGTATTTTAAAAAAAAGATCAAACAAAAATTATTTTAAACCAAAAAATGACATACAAAATAATTATTGGTTCACACTAAATGATAATGACCTTTTTGAGTATACTGGAAGAAAATTTTCAAATTTTATAATTTATGAAACGAACAATAGATTAAATTTTCCAAATCCAAAAAAAATTACTGCAAATATTTCAAATAATCATTTAAAATACTCGCTCACATGGTTTTCATTAGCGATTTCAATTTTTTTAATATATTTATATTTTAGAAAAAAAAATTACTAATGGAATATATTAGCACACGAAATAATCAAAAAATTTTTACTTTTAAGGACATTTTTTTAAAAGGTTTGGCAGATGATGGAGGTCTATTTATTCCAAAATCAGTAAAACCATTTAGCAAAGAGGAAATAAACAACTTTAAAAATCTTAGCTACAATGATTTGGCTGCAGAAATAATTAATCCATTTATTGGAGATTTTATGTCTAAAGATGATTTAATCTCTCTAATATCGAAATCATACTCAAATTTCAGAACTAAAAATGTTGTTAACATAAATAAATTAGGAAATTTAAAAGTTTTAGAACTTTTCCACGGTCCAACACTTGCTTTCAAAGATATTGCAATGCAACTGATAGGTAATTTTTATGAGCATCATTTAAATTTTGAGCAAAAAAAAATTAATATTGTGGTGGCAACTTCAGGTGATACCGGTGCAGCTGCAATAGACGCCTTAAAAGGAAAAAAAAATTTGAATGTTTTTGTATTACATCCAAATAATAGAATTTCCCCTGTTCAGAGAAAATTAATGACAACTTGCGAAGCGAGTAATGTATTTAATATTGCAATACAGGGAAACTTTGATGATTGTCAAAATTTAGTGAAAGCAATGTTTAATGACGAAAAGTTTTCTAAATCAATTAACATGTCAGGTGTAAACTCAATCAATTGGGCAAGAATTATTGCTCAAGCTGTCTATTATTTTTATGCTTACTTTAAGGTTGGAAATGGTCAGCCTTTATCTTTTTCTGTTCCAACTGGAAATTTTGGAGATATCTATGCCGGTTACTTAGCAAAAAAACTTGGTCTTCCAATTGACAAACTGGTTGTTGCTACAAATAAAAATGACATACTTCATAGAGCAATATCTGGAGGCGATTATTCTCAAAAGAAAGTTATGGAAACAAATACACCAAGTATGGATATTCAGATAGCAAGTAATTTTGAGAGGCTCTTATATGATGTAAAAGATTGTAACTCAGAAGTTACAAAAGATTTAATGATTAAAATTAAAAACAATACTTATAAAATTGATACTGAGGATTTAGGCAAAATACAAAAGAATTTTATATCTGAAATGCTTGATGAAAATGAAACTATTGAAATGATAAAAAAAATTAATGATGAACATCAAACGGTCGTTGATCCACATACTGCAGTGGGGATAGGTGCCGTAAAAAAATTAGGAATAGAAAAAAATTGTGTTGTATTATCAACTGCTCACCCATGTAAATTTCCAAAAGCAATAGAGGATGCAATTTTTAAGACTGAAAATTTACCAAATAGTCTTAAATACGTTAATGAGAGAAAAGAAAAATTTGAACTTCTTTCAAATGATATTCAAAAAGTTAAAAAATATGTAATGAATTCGATATGAAACTGAAAATAAAAGATCAAATACCAAATACGGAGATTTTTCAACTCATTGGTGGAGAGCCTCAAAAAAGTAAAATAAAGGAAATTATAGGTAATGAAAAAATTGTTTTATTTGGTTTACCTGGCGCATTCACATCAACTTGCTCCAAACTTCATCTTCCAGGTTTTGTAGCTAATGCAGATAAAATCAAAGCAAAAGGAATAGAAAATATATTTTGTTTGTCAGTAAATGATCCTTATGTAATGAGTGGCTGGGGAGAAATTAATAATACTGGAGATAAAATAAAAATGTTATCAGATCCATATTTATTATTCACAAAAGCGATTGGTGCAGAAGTTGATAGAAATTCAAAAGGAATGGGTATCAGATCAAATCGTTATTTAATGGTTATAGAGAATTTCACAGTAATTAATATTCATGTTGAAAAAGAGACTAAAGAATGTGGATTAACTTCAGCAGAGAACTTATTAAATAATCTAATCTAGTTAGGGCAGTTCTGTTTCGCCCTCAATTTTAATTATTAACAGAAAATAAGACTTTTTGGAACGATTCATTGAGGACTTCATTGAGAGTTTTGGATAATTGGCAAAAACCTTGTTTTGAAACTTCATTGAACTTTGGGTATTATCTGGAAAATTATATGTCTAAAATAGTTTACATCCTTACTAACCAATCTATGCCAGATACAATTAAGATTGGTATTACAGATAATTTAGAAAGAAGAATGAGAGAATTAGACAATACTTCAACACCACTTCCTTTTGAATGCTATTATGCAGTTGAGGTTCAAGATGCAAAAGTGATTGAAAAGAAAATACACGAAGGTCTAGACGATAGCAGAATAAGACAAAGTAGAGAATTCTTTAATACCTCGCCAGAACAAGCAAAAGCAATTTTAGAAATTGCTGAAGTTATGGGTGGTAAAAATGTTACGCCAACGGAAGATGTTGTTGAAACACCACAAGATAAACAAGCGTTAGATAGTGCAAGAAAAAAAAGAAGTAAGTTTAACTTTGGAATGATTAATATAGGACCTGGTACAATTTTAGAATTTGCTAAAGATACATCAATTACTTGTGAGGTAGTTGACGATACTAAAGTTAAGTTTAGAGGGGCAATAACCTCACTTTCTGCGTCTGCGAATACTATTCTTCATGAAATGGGATATGATTGGGAACAAGCGCATGGTCCTAGATTTTGGATGCATCAAGGTAAATCATTAAGAGATTTAAGATACGAAAGAGAATAAATTTTTTGTTAATGAAAAAAATAACAAAAAATCCAAATAATAAAAATGCCAGAGGAAGTTCTGCACAATTTTTTGTTGCAGGAGAACTTTGCAGAAGAGATTTAGTGGCAGTCGTTACAATGGGTAATACTCCTAATACAGATGTATTATGTAGTAATGTTGAAGGAACAAAATTTGTTCATATACAAGTTAAAACTTTTCCTCCAGGTAATAGAAAAGTAACGGTTGGAATGAAAGCAGAAAAAGATTTTGGTAAAAATTTTATTTGGGTTTTAGCAGGAATACCTCCAAAGGGAGACAAAAGTGAATTTGTTTATTATATAGTTCCATCAAGCGAAGTATCAAAAAATGTTAAAAGAATGCATTTAGAATATATCTCTCAACCAGGCAAAAGAGGGCAACAAAGAAAAGATTCAAGTATGAGAGTTATTTTTATACCACCTTACAAAGATCCATCGGGTTGGACGATAGAAAAATATAAAAATCGATGGGATATAATTGAAGACTTGCTTAAATAATTTATATTTTAATCTAATTGTTAATAGACGCACTTGCGCGTATAACGGCAACCTTGTTTTAAAACTTCATTGAAACTTCATTGAGGACTTCATTGAACTTTTTAAAAAAAAGATGAGTAAGGACAACAAAAACCTTTGGAAAGGGGCGTTCTGTTGCCCGGCATTAGATTAGAAAATAGCATATTTGCTTACTTTATCAAACTACTTCGTTGTAAACTTCGTTGTCAGAATGACTTATTTTCTTTTTAGTTGGTTTTTTGATCTAACACTTCGTTGTAAAATTGATTAAACTTACTTTATGAAAAGATTATCTCTATACGTTTTTCTGGTTTTGATGTTTTCTCTTTTTACTTCGCATTCGTTTGCAGCAAAAAAACATAAAATTTATAAAAAACTACCATGTAATTTCAATGGGGTTAAAGTTTCAACATCTGCACGATTTCATGACGGTGTAAAAGGTGGCAGGTGCTGTCCTAAATGTTCTGGTTACAAATTAAAAAGAGGAACTTCTATAATTATGAAAAGAGGAACTCCTATAGTAGCAATCGCTGATATGAAGTTAATAAGTATTTATGATATAAGCGCTCA
Source organism: Candidatus Pelagibacter communis (assembly GCF_001179965.1). Taxonomy (GTDB): domain Bacteria; phylum Pseudomonadota; class Alphaproteobacteria; order Pelagibacterales; family Pelagibacteraceae; genus Pelagibacter. Next base: position 394 of record NZ_CVSH01000062.1, on the reverse strand, counting down.
TCAAAAAAGCAAAAAAAAATCTGAGTCTGCAGGTAAAAAGGATGGAACAGATCATTCTCAATCACAAAAAACTATGAAACCATATGATGATATTCATTTACATTTTGTAGATAAAAAAGGAAATTTCATCTTGTATTATCATTTTAAAGAAACAAATTTGGTCAAAGGTTTTAATCAAGGAAATTGTAAAATCCCGAAAGAATTTCAATGGGGGAGAAAAAAATTTTTACCCCAAGATTGTGGTGGTTACAGTGAAGAATTAATAAGAAATAATTTTTGGGTAAAAAAAGGACAAGTTATAGGATTATCAGGTGCGACCGGTACTTCTAAAGGTGGACCACATATAAGTTTGGGTATTGCAATACCTGCTAATGAAAAAATAAAAAAAGGTGTA
>NZ_CVSH01000061.1 GCF_001179965.1 Candidatus Pelagibacter communis | reverse complement strand
TTTTACCCCCATATATTAAATGGTTATTTTTTATTATTCAGACATCCATATTAAACAAAAAAAAAATGAAAAAAATTAATGTTGGTATAATTGGTAGAAACTTTGGTTACAAAGTAATATTTAAAGCATTAAAGAAGATAAAAGCTTTTAATGTTATTGGTTTTTCATATAAAAAAAAAAAATTCATGTCTTTTCCAGGAGATATTAAAGTTTATAAAAATTGGAAAAGTTTAATATCTGATAAAAAAATTAATGCAGTATTTATTTCATCTCCACCGAAAACACATAAAGAAATAATAAAATATTCAATTAAGAAAAAAAAACATATTTTTTGTGACAAACCAGTCACAACAAGTTTTAAGGATGTGTCTGAAATTTGCAAAGATTTAGAGGGAAAAAATATTACTAATTCAGTAAATTATGAATTTAATAATATTGAAGCATTCAAAATTTTCAAAAAGAAATACTTTCATAAACTTAAAATATCAAAAGTAAATGTTAAATGGCTAATAAAAATACCAAGTAAAAATAGATCTTCATGGAAGAATAGCCATAAAATGGGTGGTGGCAATTTCTTTAATTATATATGTCATATTTTATTTTATTTAGAGGATTTTTTTGGAAACCTAGAAATCAAAAGCTCCAATTTCGAAAATACAACAAATAAATTTAATTTAGTAACCAATTTCTTATCACAGAAAAAAAAAATTAAAATAAGGTTAGATTTTAAAACAATTAATAAAAAAAGTAATTTGAAACCAAGCCACAAAATTATATTTAATACCAACAAAGGAAAATTTGTTTTAGTTACGGAGATGAATAATATATATGATCAGTTTTATTTACTTAAAAATAAAAGGGTTATTTTTAAACCTAAAAATATAAACTTTGATTTTAGACTTAAACCAACTCTAAAAAATATTATTTCATTTAAAAATAGTATTAATAATAATATTAAATCTAAACCAAACTTTGATAGTGCAAAAAAAATTCACTATTTAATTAGGGAAATAATTAATTATTAAATTATTTATTTATTATTAAAATAAAAATTTTTTAACTATATCTT
>NZ_CVSH01000060.1 GCF_001179965.1 Candidatus Pelagibacter communis | reverse complement strand
GTTATATTTTATATCAAATCTTACCTCTCTACCTTTTTCTGGTAAAATTGATGTCATCCAATATTTATCTCCTTGAACTAAAACTCCATTTATAACTTTTTTTGAGAAATCTTTTTCCAATACATCATCATAATCAACCTCATCTAAGTCATTATTTGATGGATCTATTATTGAATAGCCTTCATGAACGATATAAAAGTCTGTTAAGTCTTCTGGAATATTATTTCTTTTTATTGTGGCATAGGGATAGAATTTAAAGAAGTCTTTTGAGTTATTGACTAAACTTTGTTTTATCGTAAATAGGTAATTTTCATCTAAGGAGATTAATCTTTCAAATCTAATCCCTTGTTTATTTTCATAGTAAATTTTTACAGAGCTATTTGGCTGAAGTTTATTATTACCCTCGACCTTCCATATAGATTTAGTATCCGGAACCGAAATATTATCATTTGTTGCCCATCCTGTATTAAAAGTATAACCTTTATCTGTTGAGATTGGGTTTAATAATTTTATTTTTTCAATACTATTTAAAGTCTTATCATATTTTTTTAATTCAAGATCATCAATCATTCCACCCTCAAGGTTGATTGATCCTCTAACAGTTTGATTTTCAAAATAAATTCTATTTGAGACTTTTAAAGCCTCCTCTCTAGAAATTTTTTTGGTAATTTCTTTTTTTTCAGTAACTGTTGGGGCTTCAGATTTTTCCAAAATTTCTTTATTTTTTTTATCACTAGGATCTGCGGTCTTATTTGGGTCTAGGAAAAAAAGCGAGTAAAGGACCACAACTGCAATTGATAAGCTAATGGCAGCTATAACATTTTTTAAATTTTGATCCATTAATTTTTCTCTCTATTAACTGGATCATAACCACCAGTGTTAAACCATGGATTACATTTTAATATTCTTAAAAAACTTTTGTAAGTAGCCTTAAAAAAATTATAGTTTTTAAAACACTCTAACACATAAGTTGAACATGTAGGCTCAAATTTACACGAATTTGGAAAGAATGGACTTATTAAAAATCTGTAAGCTTTAATTAAAACAATAAAAGGGAAATTCATATATTTCATTATCTTATTCTGCTTAAGTCCTTAAAAATACTTTCTTTGATATTTTTGTATTCGTTATCAAAAAAGTTTTTTCTTGCAATAAACAAATAAGAGTAGCTTAGGTCTAAATCAATTTTTTTTAGAGCATCTAGCATAATAGATTTTAATCTTCTCTTTACAAGATTTCTAGTTACAGCTTTTGAAAAAATCTTTTTTTTTGCAATAATACTAGCATTTAAAGACTCACTACTTTTATTTGAAATTTTTTTATAAAAAATAGTAGAGTATTTGTTGATAATTTTTTTTCCTTTTAATACTGATAAAAATTCAGTATTCTTTTTAAGACTAACTATTTTCAATTTCATTTAACGATAATTTTACGTCTTTTCTTTTTTCGACGTCTGGCGATGAGTTTCCTACCTCCTTTTGTCTTCATTCTTGCTCGGAAACCTGTCTTCCTACGTTTGACTGAACTTGGCTGATACGTTCGTTTCATATAATTTTTTTAAAATTTTTAGTACTTATAAGTAATTTAGTAAATTAAGTACACATATTATTTCGTTATTCTAAATAATTGTATATTCTACATTTTATGGGTAAAAATAAAATTATAATTGGTATTATTTATTTATTGGTTGTATTTATTTTTCTATTATTTTTCTTCAAATATTTTTCCATTGATGAGATTACAAGCTACGATTTTTACAAAGATAATAGAGACACTTTAGTTCAATTTAAAGAACGAAGTTTGATATTTACCATAATTATATTTATTTGTGGAGTTTGGGCATGGGTTATGCTAGCTGGTTTCGGATCCCCAGTTGTTTTATTTTCTGGCTTTTTGTTCGGTACTTATTTGGGAACAATTTTATCCACAATTGCATTAGCGCTTGGAGCCACAACATTTTACTTATTCGCAAACTTTTTTGTTAAAGATTTAGTTGAGAACAAGTTTGGTAAAAAATTTTCATATTTAAAAAGTTTTTTTGAAAAAAATGAGTTCTTTTATCTTTTCTTATATAGACTAGTGGGAGGCATACCTTTTGCAATTAGCCATGTAATCCCAACTATTTTTAATGTTAAATGGAAAAATTTTTTCTTTGCGCATTTAGGAATGGTCCCACAAATTTATATTATATCAACAATTGGAAATTCTATTTCAGAGATAATAAATACAAATGATACTCCACCATCTATTATGGAAATTATTTTTCTTCCAAAAATTTATTTACCAATATTAGGATTCATAGTTTTTATTTTGCTTTCAATCTCAGTTAGAAAAAAAATATTTAAAAAAAGTTGATAAATTATGGTGCTGGAGAACAGGACTCGAACCTGATAATCTATGCATTACCAATGCATTGCACCCACCTTCGTGCTGCTCCAGCATATTATTGCCATATTAGACTATTAAATGTATAAGAGATTAAAGCAATTTGTAAATAAAACATAAATAATGAGAGGCTTAACGTGGGCATACACTATACATATGGGGCGTTTAAATCTGCAAAGAAAATGGAGAAGCAGGCTAAAAAAGAAAAGAAACTCGCTGAACGACGAGCGCGAAAAGCTGCTAAAGAGGGTTCAAAGAAACCAAATAATGAAACTACTATGCACGATATTTCAAAAGCCATTACACTTGATGATTTGACACGACCGGACAAGAAATGAAAGATAAAAAAAAATATATAAAGTTAGCTACCGCGTTAAAGAAGAATTTAAAAAAAAGAAAAATTTTCCAGAAAAAAAATCAAAAAAAATAAAGAATCAAAATGTCTATTCAGCCGGATTCTTGGATAAAAAAAATGTGCAAAGAGCACAATATGATTGAACCTTACGAGGAAAACCAAGTTTCTAAAGGAAAAATTTCATATGGACAAAGTGGTTTTGGTTATGATGTAAAAATATCTGATGAGTATCGTATTTTTACCAATGTAAATAATTCATTAGTCGATCCAAAAAATTTTTCTGAAGAGAATTTTGTAGAAAGAAAAGGACCTTATTGCATTATTCCACCTAACTCATTTGTTCTTGGAAAAACAGTAGAATTTTTTCGCATTCCTAAAAATGTACTTTGTATTTGTGTTGGGAAGAGCACGTATGCTCGTTGTGGCATTATAGTGAATGTCACCCCGATAGAGAATGAGTTCAAAGGAAACATCGTGATCGAGCTTTCGAACACAACTCCGAATCCTGCTAAAGTGTATTCTAACGAAGGTATTGCACAATTTTTATTTTTTAAATCAGAGACAATGCCAGATGCTTCCTATGAAACAAAAAAAGGGAAATACCAAAACCAAACAACCATTGTCACAGCAAAAGTAAAATAAGGAATGGACAAATTTGTTATAAAAGGTCCTTGTAAAGTAAGGGGACAGGTTTCAATCAGTGGCTCAAAAAACTCAGCTCTTCCATTGCTTGCATCAACAATATTGTTTGATGAAGATGTTATATTAGAAAATATTCCACGAGTACAGGATTGCAATACCATGTTAAATCTTTTGAAATCACTTGGTAAAATTATTAAATTTTCTAAAAATAGGAGAATAGTAAAAATTTCAAAGGCAAAAAGGCCGAAGTATTTCGCCTCTTATTCCATCGTCAAAACAATGAGGGCTGGAATTTTGGTTTTAGGACCTTTGGTTGCTAAGTATCATAAATCAATCTCAAGTTTTCCTGGGGGATGTATTTTAAATGGAAATTCAGGCAGACCAATTGATTTACATTTAAGTGCATTACAAAAACTTGGAATGAAATATTCCATTAAAAATGGATATATTCGAGCAAGTTCAAAGGGAAAATTAAAAGGAACGTCTATAAAATTTCCAACTATAAGTGTGGGTGCAAGCCAACAGCTAATTATATCCTCGGTGCTAGCGAGTGGAGTGTCGTTGATTTCTGGTCTAGCTACTGAACCTGAGGTAAAAGATTTAACTAATTTTTTAAAAAAAGCAGGTGCAAAAATTAAATGGGTTGGCAAAAGAACATGCAGAATTATTGGTGTAAAAAAACTAAAAGGAATTAGATACTCGGTGATGGGAGATAGAATAGAAACAGGAACATTTTGTGTTGCTGCAACACTGACTAAGGGTAAGTTAAAAATTAAAAATTTTGATCCAAAATTAATTCAAACTGAGTTAAAAATATTAAAAAAAGCTGGAGCAAAAATTAAAGAGTCAAAAAATCAAATTTTGATAGAAGGACCAAAAAAAATTAAAAATATAAGAAATATTGTTACCAAAGAGTATGGAGGATTTCCTACAGATCTTCAGCCAATATTTATGGTACTGCTGTGTAAAGCAGAAGGTATTAGCACCATCACGGAAAAAATTTTTCAAGGCAGATTTTTACATGTGATGGAGTTACAAAGGTTAGGAGCTCAAATATCCATCAAAAATGCCAAAGCAGTGATCAATGGAAATCCAAACTTTGGTATAGGCGCTGAGGTAATGAGTAGTGATCTAAGAGCATCTGCTGCTTTGGTACTTGCAGGTCTAACTTCTAAGGGCATAACTACAATATCAAGGGTCTATCATTTAGATAGAGGTTATGAGCAATTTGAAAAGAAACTGAAAAAAATTGGAGCAAATATAAAAAGAGTTTCTGGATGAATAAGGCATATTTAAAAAAAATAATTGCTCAATCAGGTGAGGATTTAAAAATAATTTCTGCTTTATGCTCAGAGGGAACTTTAAAAATAAGTGATATTAAATTTTTAAAAAAAAATCAAATTTTTCTCATATCAATCAATAGAAATGCTAAAGAATTAGAAAATGATCAAAGTAGAATAAATAGTATAATTAGGTTTGAATATATTTATAATTCAAGGTCAAAAAATATAGATCAAAAAAATCACAATGAGGAATTAAAGTTATTATCAATTGAAGTATTTAAAAAAAATAATATTTTTGAAATAATGCTTTTATTTTCTGATAATAAAATTATAACTCTGTCCGCTGAAATTATTGAGGTAATTTTAGAAGATCAAAAGTTGGATAAAGATGAAAATAATTGATTATAATAATAACAAAAGCAGGAAATATTTAGAAAAATTTCTAGAAAAAAGAAGGTCTAGAAAAAATATTAATTTATCAATAGTAGATAAAATATTAAGGGACGTTAAAAAAACAAAGATCCGAGCAGTTGTAAAATACGAAAAAAGATTCAGTAAAAATACTAAAATTTATCCTAAAAAAAGCGAAATTAATGAATCTATAAAGCTGTTAGATCCAAAAGTTAAAAAAGCAATAGATTTTGCTTATAAAAGAATATTAAAATTTCATAAATTACAAAAAGTAAAAGACATAAATTATGTAGATAGTTTAAGGAACAAAATACAGTATAGAAATGTTGTAGTAGATAGCGTGGGTTTATATGTACCTGCTAATTTACCATCCACTGCACTAATGGTTGGAGTACCGGCTGTGATAGCAGGTGTAAAAAGAATTATTCTAGCAAACCCAAGACATAATGGAAAGTTAAATCCAGCAGTCATGTATGTTGCAAAAAAACTTGGAATAAAAAATATTTTGAGTGTTGGTGGTGCACAAGCAATAGCAAGCATGGCATATATTCACAAAACATCAAAAATATTTGGACCAGGAAATGATTTTGTTGCAAGAGCAAAGCAATTAGTATTTGGTGATGTTGGTATTGAAGGAGCCATAATGGGACCTTCAGAAGTAACAGTTGTTGCTGATAGTGCAACTAATGTTGACCATGCTGTTACCAGTATTGCAGCCCAGCAAGAGCATGGATTAAATTCACAATGTATTCTTATTAGTAAAGATAAAAAATTTATTCAAAAGTTCAAAAAAAGAATTTTTAAAGCAATAAATACTTTTCCAAGGGCAAAAATTGTTAGGGAGGGATTAAGAAAAAATGGAATTATTATTTATGCAAAAAAGGATAGCCACATTATAGAAGCCATAAATTTGATGATATGTCCTGAACATTTAGAACTCCTGAATAAAGACTGTAAAAAATATATACCCAAAATAAAAAATGCAGGCTGTATTGGTCTTAATAAATATAGTCCAGTTGCTTCAAGTGATTATGCCGTAGGTGTAAATCACACCTTAGGCGTGATGGGCTCGAGTAAATTTGCATCTGGTTTAAATTTAAACGATTATTATAAAAAAATAAGTATGTTTTCTTTAACAAAAAAAGGCGTTGAAGTTATTGGCAAGAAAGCTATAACTTTGGCCGAGTATGAAAATTTAAAATTTCATGCTTTAAGTATAAAATCTAGAATGAAAAGAGGCAAAGATTGAAAGAAGAAACCTTGGAGTTCTCCGGCGAAATTATTGAGCTTATGAAAAATGCTCAATTTCGCGTTCGTCTCGAGAACAACCACGTGATTTTGGCGCATGCAAGCGGCAAGCTTCGCAAAAATAGGATTCGGTGTTTATTAGGGGACAAGGTGAAAGTGTCCATCAGCCCGTACAATTTATCTCTTGGCCGTATCACGTTTAGGTTTTAAATAATGGAACCCTGGTGTAGCTGGTGCGCACGAACGCCTGAAAAGCGTTAGGACCTAATTCGATTTTAGGGGGTTCCACCTTAATTTTGTATATATTAATTCTATATAAATTATTTACCTCAAACAAAAAAAGGTTTGTTACATTTAACATTGGTGTACCTAATACAGATGTGATTTTAATAAAATATTATTGAGAATAATTTTCTTGCATTAAATTTTAAAATCTAATACTAAACCATCAGCTATTTTAGCTATAAGTAAACTATAAGAAGAAAGAGTAAAAATGACGGAAGTACTTAAGGGTAAAGTGAAGTGGTTTAACGGTAAAAAAGGATATGGATTCATAGAGCGTGAGGACGGCCAGAAGGACGTTTTTGTGCATGCATCTGCTGTTCGTGATGCTGGGCTTCGCTTTTTGAATGAATCTGACCAGTTGGAATTTTCTATTGAAGATGGACCAAAGGGACCCTCGGCGGTCTCACTTAAGAAGTTAGGTTAATTTATAAATCAATAATTATGTATAGGAATTTAAAAAGTCTTGTGTAAAGGCTTTTTATTCCTATACAAATTATGATTGCATTCTAAATTTCATATGTTAGTAAATCACCAATGATTAAGATCACATTTATATTGATATCTACACACAGACATTATCATCATGGCTGTAGGGCCATTTATTAATCATTTAAAAATTTAAATTTCATAATAATTAGTATAATAATTAAGAAAGGTATATGCCCGATTGGTGTAGTAGAAGCACGTAACTCTGTGGAAGTTGAGGGCCAGTTGCGAATACTGGATCGGGTACATCACAAAATGACCAAAGATAAAAAATTAATACCAAGCTTACCAAAGGGATTTAAGGATAGGTTTGGATCTGAGTTAGAACTAAAGAAAAAGATAATTTCAAAAATTGAGAGAATTTTTCTTAACTATGGTTATGAACCGCTTGAGACACCTGCTTTCGAGTTTAGCGAAAATATCGGTTCATTTCTAGCAGACGACCCATCAAACCCAATGAGTGATGTATTTTCATTTACAGATGAAAAGGAGAAACTCACATTAAGATATGATTTAAGCGCCCCACTTTCTAGATTTGTTGCAAAAAATTTTATGGATTTAGTGTTTCCTTTTAAAAGATTCGCTTGTGGAGATGTATTTAGGCAAGACAAAGCAGATGTAACACGTTTTAGATCTTTTACACAATTTGATTCAGATATTATTGGTGATGCTAATGAGGCTCAAGTTGACTCAGAAATATGCAATTTGATTGCTGAGTCTTTTTTAGATTGTGGTCTTAAAAAGGAACAATTTACTATAAATGTTTCCAATAAAAAAATTCTTCAAGGTTTGTTGTCAGAAATTAAAATTCCCAAGGATAAACAGTACCAGGTGCTTAAAACGATAGATAAACTTGAAAGATTAGGTTTAGAAGGAGTTGAGCAATTACTTAAAGAGGGTCGAAAAGATGGCTCAGGAGCATTTATAAAAGGATGTCAACTCTCTGATGATCAAGTTAGTCAAATAAAAAATACAATTAATCTAAAAAATATAAGTGAATTTAAGTATAACATGAAGAATAAATTGAGCATTGAAGGAATAAATGAATTAGAGGAATTGTATGAAGTATTATCATATGGAACAAATTCAGGCCAGGTTAAGCCTATGTTAAGTATTACGAGGGGCCTCTCCTACTATTCTTCGTTTTTAGTTGAGACAAATCTTAATTTTAAAGTAAAAAATTCCAAAGGAAAAGAGGTATCAGTGGGAAGCTTGGCGAGCGGAGGTCGCTATAATTCTCTTATTTCTAGATTTAAAGGTGTCGACTATAAAGGATCTGGGATGAGCATAGGTATTGATAGAGTATTATATGTTCTCAACCAAATTAAACAACTTAAAGTAAAAAAAGAACAAAAAGTTCTAATGTGTATCCAAGATACAAAATATACAAAAAATTGTTATGAGATTGTGAGCAAATTAAGAGAAAATGGTATTATTTCTGAAATATATTTAGATCAAAATAAAAATTTAAAGAAACAACTTCAATATGCTGATCGGAAAAATATAGATATTGCAATAATAATGGGTGAAGATGAATTTAAAGAAAATAAACTTTTAATTAAAAAATTAAATTCTGATAAGGAAAACGATCAGATTACAGTCTCAAAACAAAATTTAATCAATGAAGTTAAAAAATATATCTAATATTCTAAAATCTAATGGATTTGTGAATATAGAACTTGATAATATAATTGAATCTAAATATGTTTTAAAAAGGTCAGGAGGTAATTTAAGTCAATATTTATTCTCCTTTTTTGATAAAAATAATAAAGAGTGGTCGCTTATTTCAGATTTAAGTATAGCAAGTGTCAAAAAATATATACAAAGTAAAACCGATAAGAAAACTAAATGGTTTTACAGTGGTGACGCATATAAGAAACAAGATAAAAGTAATAAATCTCCAATAGTTAAACAAACTGGTTTTGAGATTTTTGGTATTTCAAAAAACAAAAATAAAGATGATAGTGAAATTATTCAAACTTCGATTAAATTATTCAGAAAATCAAATTATACCAAGTGCAAACTAAACATAAGCAATATTGAGATATTTAATGTTTTAGTCGATAAGACCTCTCTTCCAAATAGATGGCGCGAGAAAATTAAACGACACTTCTCAAGAGAAGAATATTTTGAAGAACTCTTAAAAAAACTATCTGATGATAAAGATATAAATCCTAAAATTGTTGAAATAGATAAAAATCGTGCAGACAAACTGAGAAAAGCAAATTTAAATAAAATTTATTCAGGAAGAACATTATCAGATATTCTAGAACGATTTGATTTAAAAAACTATAAAGATGTCCGTAATAAATCTTATAAAAGAGATATAAAAATTCTACGTGAATATTTGAAAATATTATGTCCCATTAATAACGCTCCAACAATTTTAAATAATTTTTTTAAAAAACATAATCTTAATATCTTTATTACCAAAGACTATTTTCCAATTAAAAAAAACAAAATTAATAATATTAAAGTGCTATTTTCACCAAATATTAATAGATCAATAGAATATTATACAGGCATGACTTTTAATATTACCGTCAATAAAAAGAAAAAGGATATTATTTTTATTAGTGGTGGAAGATTTGATAAGTTAGTAAGTGATTTAAGTAATAAAAATATTCCAGCAGTAGGGGCAGCTATAAATTCTGATATTTTATGAAGAAACAAACAATTAATATTTTGATTCAAGCAAAAGGACGGATGGCCAACCAGGTTGAAAAACTATTTAAGAAAAATAAATTGAAAATACTTAAGAAAGGAAAAAGAACACTAGAGGCAACTATAAAAGGTCATCCTCTGTTAAGAGTATTATATATGAATACATCTGAAATAATCCCTTCTTTAGCAAGAAATATAGGTGATATCGGGATCAGTGGTAAAGATCTTTGGAAAGAGAGTGAACCAAATATTCAATCTAAAGTATCAATTGCTAAAGAGTATAGGTGGGGATTAAGTAATCTTGTTGTTTGTGTTGACACAAATTGGATAGATTGTATTAACAGCGCCGATTTAGAGGATATATCTTATGAATTTTATAAAAAGAAAAAAAGGCTTATGCGTTGTTCCACAAAATTTCAAAATCTAACTCGAAAATGGTTTAGTTCTAAGGGTATTACACAATATGAATTAATTCCATCCAAAGGTGCTACCGAGGTCGCGAATAAATTGGGGGTTTCAGATATTTGCACTGATCTATCGAGTACTGGTGAAACTTTACGTCAGAATAATTTAAAAGTAATTGACACCATTTTGAAATCATCTGCATGCCTATTTTACTCAAAAAAATCTTTAAAAAAAAAGGGTGTTAGTAAAATAATAAAACAATTATCAAAATAGAATATTTTAATTCTTATAAATTATTTTTTTAATTTTTTCTAAGGATTCATTATTTGGATAAAAAGAAGTACTTTTATTTGTTTTAGCAAATATATCCCTTTCTTTGTCTTGTGAATATTCAGTATTATATGAATGAAACCTGAGAGTTTGATTTCCAGCTTGTGTATTCTCTAAATATACAAATGCAAATTTTTTATCTACTTTGAGCTTCTCATTTAGTTTTTTTATTTTCATCTCAATCTGTTTTGACACAGCACTTGGATATTTATGAGAACTTTCTCTTTTTAAACTTTGAGGCTTTAAACCATTTGTATTAAATTTTGGATCATCAAGACGATCATAAATTATCTTACAACTTCTTTCTCCACCTATTTGATTATTTGATGACAAATTTTTATTAATTTCATCCCTTGCTTTTAACACGTTTACGAAGCTATTTTTTGGTAATTTATCAAAGTATTTTTTAATTTCTTTATTTTTAAGATCTATTGAAAAATTAAATTTATTTTCAAATTTTTTTATAATTTTATTTGTATATCCGTTAACCTTTTCTCCAGATGACCTAATTAATTTGCTTTTACTATCCCAATTAATATTACCATTTTTAATTTGAAGCTCTAAATATTCCTCAAGTTTATTAGTCATGAATCTTGTTTATTTTTCTTTTATTTTTAAATTTTTTACTTTTAAACCATGTATCTGTAAAATTTTTTTTTTCTTTAATAGCACTTTCAGCATCACTTTTATTTTTATAAAATTGCACACCTCTTAAATAATCTGGTATATTTGATTTCCCATGAGGGTTTTTAAAATCAACTTTATATCTATCATTTTGTGTCGCAACTTTTTGACCTTTTCGTACGTATGGAGGAAAATTATATTTATCAACTGGAAGAATTTTTAAATATTTATTTTTTGATGTAGCGTGTTCAAATTTAACTTTTGGGTAATTGATCAAATTATGCTCTCTTGCCTTAATTCTTATTCTTTTAATATTGCTCTCATTTAATTTAATCTTATTTTTTGTACTTTTTTTTATTTCTTCAACAACTTTAGTTGCAGTTGGAGAAGGTTCTTTTTGTAATTCTACTAAAATTTTTAATATTAAATTTATATCTTTTAATTGGCCCACATAGCTTGGGACAAAGTAACTATTAAATATTTTTTTTACCGTATTTTCATCTAAAGAAGTCATTTGTTTAAGAAGCTTGTAAAAATTTATTTTTCATATCTTCTAAGTATCTATCAAAACTGTTTAATTGATTGATTTTAAATTCATCTTCACTTTTTTCTGCAATTACCCTTAATGTATCAATTCTAGCTTGTTGTTCAGGAATTTTTGTAAATGGGCTTGGAGAATTACTTGTATCTAAAATTAAATCAGCGATTTCTTTTTTTAATGTTTTGTACTCTCTTCTAGAAAAAACTTCACAAAACACATCTTCATCAAAATTATCAAAAACTCTCATTTTTGCTAAAAGTTTTACATCATCTCTTTTAAACTTATTATAAATATTCTTTTTCTCTTTTGGATTTGGGTTGAGATTAAAATTATTTGCAAGATTTCTTTCTTCGGCAGTGATGTTTAATGTATAGATTTTTTCTTCAGGACGTAGCTCATCTTGATTAATTTCTTGTTTATCATTATATTTTTCTTCCTGAATTAATTTTATTTTACTTGATAATTCTTCTTTATTATTTTTTATTAAGTTAAACCTTCTTTTAATTTCTTTCATTCCTAATTCTTTATAATCATCATCTAAAGCACTAAATTTTTTATCTAATATGATAGGTGCTCGATTAGATTTTAAAGTACGTATATATTTTATTTTTGAATTTGATAAATCACTTTTCAAATCTTGTATATTTAAAGACAAGATTTCATCTGGATTTTTTCTTAAATCAAATAAATAGAACCAACCTGGGAATATAGTGTCGCCTAATAATGTCCCACAAAATATCCTTGTTCTGAAATATGATTCATGCCAACAAAAAATCTCCTCTTTTTTAATTTTAGGCAGTACATCAATTTTTCTTCTAAGGGCTAATGCCGCATCAAATATTTGGGGAGCTTTATCTTTTAAAAGTTTACTCAGTTTAAGTGTTGACAGCGTATCTTCGTAGCTATCGTGTTCTTTTTTAGGTATTATATTATTTGCCCTCAGCATCGATTGCAATTTATAAGATGTATTACCTTTTGCATTTAGTTCATAATTTAAGGACCCCGGAGCAAAAACTGAGGCAGCTCTTATTGCAGGTAATAAATCCCATTGTTCTTTATTGATTATGAATGGAAACTTTAAGTTAATGAATAGAGAGTTATTTAAAAGAATATTATCGTAGTTAAAATTATTAAAACCGCAAAAAATACTTCCCATATCACTTAACTCTCTAAAAGCCTTGTCCCATTTATCTACCAACTCTGCATTTGAATTTTTTTCATTTTCAATTTTATCAATCGGAATATTATGAGCGAGCATCGCATCAACCTCAAATGGACGAGATTTTTTAAATTTAGAATTTATAGTCCCTGATAAACTATTAATTATTTTAAAATTATTGTTTATATCACACGTTATATAAGAAACTGAAAGGCAACAAGCAGTGCTAGCTCTACCAGACGTGCTTTCACAATCAAAATATGTTACAAGTTTTTGTTTCATTATTTAAGCTCTCTTTTTTTCTTCTTTAAAATCTTTCAACAAATTTAATTCATCACTGTTATCAAATATTTTTGTCATAAAATAATTTTTTACAAAGTTTTTAATTAATTCATTTTTACCAAATTTATTTATATATTGATCAATTTCATGAATTCTAATATCTTTTCCTTTTTGCCATAAATCAATTATGGCAAGAGTTGCTTCATCGGAATTCTTATCTTGTCTTCGATTTCTTTTTTCAAATAATTTTTTATAATGAGAAACTTCTTTTTGTAGTCTTAAATTTTCGCTTGTAAATTTACTAATTATATCTTGTTGTTTATTTTGTTTTTCTATTACTTTACCTATATCAGCTTTTGCTGCAGCAGCTCTTTTGGCTGTCTCATGCTCGATAATTTTTGCAGTTTCCTCTGCAATTCTTGTAGCTTCGAGTTTTGCTTTTTCAATTTTTAATTCTAAATTTTTTTCTTCAAAAACTTCTTCTTTTTTGTTTCCAAAAAACCAGCTTGTTTTTTTAATTCCTTTAGAGTCTTTTCGAAGAGGTTCGAAAGTAAATTTACCACTTTTAATTATTACTTCTCCACCAGAAATCTTTGATTGCTTAAGGTTATTAATTTTACTTCTTTTGATCAAAAAATTTCCTTTATTAAAATATTCCATTTCAATTTCTTTCCAGTCCGATAACGAGATGAAGTTAGGTAAATAACTTTCTCTAAGTTTTTCACAAATAAAATAAAAATTATTAATTGACTCTGCTCTTTTCTCAAATAATTTAAATTTCGCCACATCAGATGTATTTAAATTATTTTCAAAAGTAGATTGTAAATTATCTATATTTTTAAAACCTTCTCTTGGGTAATCATTTGATCTTAAATAATTTATATATTCATCACTTTCTTGCGGGAAAATTTTTTGTAAATAATTATCTAGAATGGCTATCTCACCAATATCAAAAACCTCTTTATCGATTTTTGCTAGTGCTAAAACATGTCTTTCTATAGAAGGTAAAATTAAATTATTTTCTATATCATTATCAATATTTATTTTATTTTTTAAAATAGTCTGAAATTCATCGTTAATATTTTTTTTTCTCTTAATTGAAATTTCATGGTAAATGCTCGCAAGAAAATTATAGGCAAAGTCTCTACCAAATTTTGTATTTTTGTCGGTGTAAATATAGTTTCTTAAGAATTGTTCTTTTTTTCCCATGTTTTCTGAACATTCTCTCTGGCCTACGTTCGATAAATCGAGAATGTTTTTAAGCAATCTCGCACTTTTTGATAAATTATTATTATAAAAATTTTTATTCATGTATTACTCTTTATATATACTAAAAAAACAAAAATTCAAGACTTTTTATTAATTTTTTTTGTGTTTAATACAAAAAAATCTTGACATTAGCAAAATACCTGATAAAAAGGCTTATATGAGCAAAAATAACGACAAAAAAAAGGATTTAAAAGGTGGAAATTCAAAAGTAACTAATTTGCTTCCTTTTAAAACTAAATCCTTAAAAGAAAAAAAAATCGAAACTCATAATGAAATTTGGGAAAAAATGGATGCTTTTTCAAAGGAATTGGTAGATGCATTTAAAGAAAAAAGCACCAGGGAAGCTCTAAGCTCAGAAGAGTGTTGGTATATATTTTATTTCAGAGTGATGCAAAGAATGCAGCATGAAATGTCGTACCCATCATTCAAATTTTACACAAATTGGACATCACGCCAATTATTAAAGAGTCATAAAAATTTTATGAATTCTATTGATGAGTGGACTAGCGACCCAGATGAGGAATACGATCTTTTTGGTCGAAGAAAAACAAGTAAAAATAAAACATTAAATTAAGGAGAAATAATATGAGATTAGAATATATCAACCATAATGAAAACGCATTTAAGTTCTGGAAAATAAATTTAGAGTCTAAAAAATTAATCATTTCATTTGGACGTATAGGTAAAACTCCAGTCATTAAAACTTATAAGTTTCCAACTTCTAATACAAAGGAAGGCTTTAAAACAAAAGAAGATGCTGAAAAATTTCGTACAAAAAAAATAAGAGAAAAAATTAACAAAGGCTATGTTGAGATAAATTAATAATGAAAAAAAACCATAAATATTTATTACAAGAAAAGTTATCATTTTATCTTGATTGGGAAGCTGATTGGCAAAACTGGTTTAAAAATCAAGAAATAATTGAAAAAGCAAAAAAAAAATTTTACAAAGATAAAAGATTTTTTTGTGCAATATTAAATTTTTATTTTTTACCAATTAATCTTTTAAAATATTATCAAAAAAAAAGAGCTCAGCATTCTTACAAGAAAGTTTTAAGTATGATAGCAGTTTTAAAAGAAGAATTGGATATAATTAATAATAATCAAAAATGGAGGTAAATAAATATGACAGATATTAAAAAAATTAAAGAATTGTTGTTTGATGTAAAAGAAATTAAAGAAGCAGAGCATATTAAATCAGTTCCTTCTGCAATTACAACGAGTTGGTCAGAAGAGATATGGACCGAAGATATGATCGCAAGAGATGCTTTGCAAAACCATTTCGACGGCTGTAAAGAAAATAATTTGCCTATATCAAGTATTAAGATTACAACAGACAATGATACAATTAAAATATTTGCACCAAATGAATTTAATTTAGAAAAACTATATTATATTGGGTCCACAAAATCAGAGTCCGATATTCAAATGATAGGGGCACATGGTGAAGGTGGAAAAAAAGTATTTTCTGACTTAGCTAGAATGGGTGTTTTTAACCCAATTCTAATTAGTGGCGATAAGGCCTTAATAATATCAGTTGGTGAAGAAGTGCCCAATACTGATGGGTTAAGACCATTAATTTATAACTATTTTAAAATAAATAAACTTAAGGGAAATTATTTAATAATTAAGACTATTAATAAAAAATTAAAAAAAGCTTTTAAATTTGGCATGTCAAATTTCTTCTACAAGGAAAACGATCAAATCGGCGAGGTATTGAATGAATATAACGGAATAACAATTTTTAAATCAAATACTGCAAACGGTGCAGGTTTTTATAAAAATTTAAAAAGAATAGATATAATAGGAATTCCAGTAGTGGTTCATATTAATAAATCTTACGCAGCTTTGGATAAGAAAGTAAAAATGGATAGAGATAGAAAAGCTTTTGATACAAAATTACAGGCAACATATTTCTCGATTTTAGCTAGGAGTGGTTTTTATTATATGGATTTACCAGGCAATATCGCAATAAAATACATATTAGAAAAAAGCAAACCTATTTGGGAAAAGGGTCATTTACTATTGTCTGCAATTGCCAATAATAGTTACTCTCGCCTCAAGAATGATAAAAATCTTAAGGAATTATTTGGAAATAATTATTATGCTGAGTCAAGATATACTTATTCTAGAGATATAAGCTACTCTGATTGGTTTTCAACAAGTACTCAGAATTTTATTAGAAGCAGAACCGCAAGAGAAAAAAAGAAAAAGAAAATCTTACCTGCTTATTTTACAAACTTTGGAGTAATGAGTGCTCTTGAAAGCTTTATTAAAAATAGGAAAAACTCTGAAAATAGAATTAAAAATAAAAAAACGAAAGATTTGACACCTCAAGAGCAAAAATCGATTGATTTTTTATTTTCAGCAGCAAAAAGTATTTCACCATCTTTTGCTAAATTATTTACATCGGATGATTATGACGATCCTTTATATAATGTGAAATTCAAAACTATTACATGCAAAGATTTATTAGGACAACTAAAAGATAAATATGATTACAATCATAAAGTAATTTATTTACACAAATCGCTATTTAAAGAATCTTTCGGTAAAATGTTTTCAACTTTTCTTCATGAGCTTAGTCATAGTTTAGGTGGTTATGATGGAGATAGAAGTTTTAGTGACTGCTTAACAATATTAATTCAAAAGTGTATTGACAACAATCACTCGGTAAAAAAATATTCAAAAGAATGGAGAAAACTTACAAACTAGTATATAAATAATAACAGTGATATATGATTGAACTTTTACCAATAATTAACATTACACTAGCATTTACATTAGTTGGATTAATTTTTTATTTTGTAAAAAAAAATAAGCATAATCAGTTAATCGATAAAGACACAGATCCAGATTTTATTAAATTACAAAAAGATTATGAGGGTTTAGACAAAGAGCTCAATATAAAAAATCAATATATTTTAGATCTAAAACAAGACAAACAAGAGCTTATTCAAAGCAGGACAGATGTAAATAGTTTTAAAGAGATAAGCCAAAAAAGTTTTCAAGAATATCAAGCAGTTATCACTGAACATAAAAACTTCCATGAAAAATTAACAGGTGATGCAAAATACCAGGGTAGATTTAATGAATTAAAACTAAGAAGAATATTTGAAAAGCATGGACTTAAAGAGAACGATGATTTTGAGGAAAGAAAAGGAAAAAAAAATATTGATCCCATTACAGGTAAAGAGAAAAGAATTAATCCTGATTTTATTTTACATCTACCTGATAATCAAAAAATTATAGTTGATTGTAAAGTCTCACTAAAAGCATTTGAACAATTTGCAAACTCCAAGGATAAGCAATCAAGAGATATATATATTAAAAAGCATATTGACTCTGTAAAAAACCATATAGATGAATTATCAAATAAAGATTATCTAAAAATTTATAATTTACAAAGTTTTCAATATGTAATTTTATTTATGCCATTTGATGCGTGTTATTTATCAGTATTAGAACATGAAAATGAGTCTATTTTTGATAAATGTTTTGAGAAAAAAATTTTACTTTGTGGTCCAATATCGATAATGGGTTTAATTAGTACAGTCACGAGTATAAAAAACCAGGAAAAACAAATTTCTAAAGTTGGTGGAATGATTAAAAAAGCAGAGGATATTTATGATAAATACTCAATATTAAAAGATAGCTTAAGAACTGCAATAAACTCACATAAAACTCATACTAATGCTCTTAAAGATGTAATACATAGCGCGTTTGGCTCGGACCAAGGTTTAGAAAGCAAAATAAAAAAATTAAAAAATGAACATGGCCTAAACACAAGAGATTTAAAAGTGTCTAATGAAAATGATAAAAACTTAGACTACATTAGTGACCCCGAAGAAAAAAAAGTAATAAATTATAAAAAATAAAAAATTTATGCAAAAATATTACGAAAAACTTAATAATATAGACCCTTTTAAGGAAAAACCTCAAGGATACTTAACGGATGATGAATTAATTAAACTTTTAAACAGTAAAAATATAAAAATCGAAAGAAAAGATAACCTTCCTAGATTTGCAAACAATAATAATATTAAAATGTCAAGATTAGTTAGGGTTGGCTCAGCAGGATCTACACCAACTATTTACCTTAAACCAACTGAAACGAAACTCCAGGAAATTTTTCAAAACTGTAAAAATAATAATACATCTTTAATTGGTGCTGAATTTTTAGAAAAGAAAAAAAAAAAAATTTTAGAAATTTTTGATGCAGCACCAAGTGCACAAGATTATGAAGATAAAATAAGTAAAATTCCTAATCGAAAAGAAAAACAAAAATTGAGAGATATAAAATGGAATAAATGTTATACAACAACAAAAATTGCTGCAGAAGTAACAAAACTATTAAATGTAAACTGCAATAGAAAATTAGTATCATCGGTTTTAAAAAAAAGTAGAAAATCACAATTAGATAAATTATTAAAAAAACCAAACTAATTGTGACTAAGAACTTTTATTCTCCTAGCATGCTTAAAAAGTATCTAAGCTGCAAACATATTATTTTTAATGAAAAAAATGAAAAAATATTGAAATTAAAGCGAAAGGAAAAAACTATTTTAGATGAGTTGATTTTTGAAAAAGGTAATATTCATGAAAAGAACTATTTTCAAGAATTAAAGAAAAAATATAAAAAAATAAAAGATATTAAAAAATTAAAAAATGTAGATAAATTTAAAGAGACAGCCAAAGCCATGAAGGATGGTTTCGAAATTATTTATGGTGGCTGGTTAACCGATGGGAAATGGAGAGGAGAATTCGATTTTCTTGAAATAAATAAAAAAATAAAATCAAATTTAGGTGATTACTCTTATTCAGTAATTGATACTAAAAATTCGAGTAAAATAAAAGGAGATCATATATATCAAGTTGGAATTTATTGTGATCTTTTAAAAAAGGCTCAAGGGATATTGCCAGAAAACTTTTTTATTTTATTAAAAGATGGATCAAAAGAAAAAGTAAATTTAAATGATGTATTTGAAGTATATAGTTCACAAAAAAAAAGTTACGAAAAATTTTTAGCGAAAGAAATTATTAGCACAAAGCCTGAAAAATGTAACTTCTGTAAATTTTGCGACTGGCAAGAAATTTGTGAGGAGGATTGGAAAAAAAAAAGGCATCTTAATCAAGTGGGTGGAATTAATAAATCTAATATAAAAAAATTTAAAAACAATGGCATTAAAACAATTGATGATCTTGGTAAACTAAAACCAAATACAAGGTTATCTGGTTTAAGAGATGAAATAATAAATAAAAGAATCCAACAAGCAAAACTACAATTAGATTTTGAAAAAACTGGAAGTCCTATTTTTAAAA
Source organism: Candidatus Pelagibacter communis (assembly GCF_001179965.1). Classification (GTDB taxonomy): domain Bacteria; phylum Pseudomonadota; class Alphaproteobacteria; order Pelagibacterales; family Pelagibacteraceae; genus Pelagibacter. The sequence continues at coordinate 36,928 of NZ_CVSH01000060.1, read as the reverse complement.
ATATAGATGAAAACTTATATGTAAGAAAAGGATTTAATCTTCTTCCAAAGCCCTCTGATGGAGATCTATTTTTTGATCTTGAAAGCTCTCAATACGCTTATGATACAAAAATAGAATATTTGTTTGGTATTTTTTATTATGAAAATAATGAAAAAAAATATATTTCTTTATGGTCACATAACAAAGAAGAAGAAAAAAAAAATTTAATTAAATTTTTTGATCTTACTAAAAATCATTTTAAAAAATACCCAAATGCAAAAATTTATCACTATGCAGCCTATGAGATAAATGCTTTGGAGAGACTTACCTCATTACATAAAGTTAAAGGTATAGAATATGATTTTTATCTCAGATCAGAAAAGTTTGTAGACTTATTCAGAGTTACTAAACAAGCTATACTTGTTTCAGAGAATAGCTACAGCATCAAAAATCTAGAAAAATTTTATAATTTTAAACGTCAAGGAGATGTAAAAAAAGGAGAGCAATCAGAACAATTCTATGTTGAATGGACCAAGACAAAAAATCAAAAATTACTTGATGAGATTGAATTTTATAATAAGGAGGACTGTGAGTCTACATTTGAGCTAAGACAGTGGCTTTTGAAAATAAAACCCGAGGGAATTAAATGGTTTGAAACAACTGAAGAACATGAGGAAATTCGACCTCACGAAGAGTTAATGATCGAATATTCAAATAAAATTCAAGACTCCAAATTAAAAAATAAAAAATTGAAACAGATTTTGCTAGATATTATTGGTTTCTATACAAGAGAGGATAAACCTTCGTGGAGAGAATTTTTTGATAGAAGGGATCTAACTGATGCTGAACTTATAGAGGATAGAGAGGTTATTGCAAATATGAAATTAATTTCAAGTTATAAAGATCCAACCCCTAGACGTAGATCTATAATTTATAAGTATATGTACCCTGATCAAGAATTTAAATTAAAGAAAGGAAAACAGGTCTCTATAGCTAACAATGTTGAGCTGGATCGATCAGATGCTGCTGGAAAAATAGAAGAATTAGATCCTATTAAAAAGATAGTTGTTCTAAGAAAAGGAATTTCTAAGAATGATAAATCTCTTCCAAACATTCTCTCGATTGGTGAAAAACCTCCAAAAGCATCTAGATATAAAAATTTAAATTCAAATATCTATAAGTATTGTGATGATGTTATTCAAAATAAAAATACCTACAAAGCAATAACCACATTACTAAATAAAGATTTCCCAAATATAAAAGGGATTCAATTAGGTGAAAAAATTATTAAAACTGACAATTTTGAAAATGAAATACCAAAAATTCTTCTAAATTTAAAGGATAGCTACCTTTTTTGCCAAGGTCCACCAGGAACAGGAAAAACTTTTCAAGCAGCGTCTGCAATAGTTGAGCTTATGCAAAACAAAAAAACTGTAGCAGTAACTGCAAATAGCCATAAAGTAATTCATAATTTACTTGAAAAAATTGAGCAAATAGCAATTGAAAAAAAATTTACTTTTTCAGGGATAAAAAAGGGTAATAAAGATGATGAAGAAACACATTTTCAAGGAAAGTTTATTGTTACAGCCACAGATGATAGGCCATTTCTAAAAGGCCTTCACGAAGAGTCCGTTAACCTTTATGCAGGAACAAAATATCATTTATCAAATGCTTATTATCATCAAAAAATAGATTATTTATTTGTAGATGAAGCTGGACAATTAAATATCACAGATATTATAGCAGTAGGTGTAATGGCAAAAAATATAATTTTAGTTGGCGATCAATTACAACTCGGTCAACCGAACCGCGGAAGTCATCCTAATGATTCTGGAAAATCTATTTTAGACTACCTATTAGAGAATAAAGATACTATTAGTGAAGGTAAGGGAATATTTTTAAATAAAACATTTAGACTTCATCCTAAAATAAACAGTTTTACCTCATCTAGTTTTTATGATGGTAGACTTCTAACTAATAAAAAATCAGAGAATAGAAAAATAGAATATCCAAAAAACTGTATAATTCAAAATGATGGTATCCATTTTGTTCCAATGGATCATACAGATAATTCTCAAAAAAGCGAGGAAGAGCTAAAAGTAATTCAAAAATTAACAAAACAACTTTTTGGAGTAAAATTTTTAGATAATGGTATTGAGAGAAAATTAGATATACAGGATATTTTAATTGTAAGTCCTTACAATGTTCAAGTAAACTTTTTATTAGCAAATTTACCTGAAGGGTCACGTTGCGGAACTGTGGACAAATTCCAGGGGCAACAAGCGCCAATTACAATAATTTCGATGGTATCCTCTGATACTGATAGTTTACCTAGGAATAAAGCATGGTTTTTTAATCGAAATAGATTAAATGTAGCATTATCAAGAAGTCAGTGCAGCTCAATCATTCTATTTAATCCAAAACTTTTAGAAACAGCCCCATCAGATTATGAGGAAATTAAATTGCTTAATAATTTTCATAAATTATTAAAATTTCAAATTAACTAACTATTTATTTTTTTTTGATAAAATCAAAAAACTTGCTCATATATTTACAAAGATCGCAATCATTAGAAGATGATGGAATATTATTTGTTTCTAAAAAATTTTTAATTTCTATAATAGTTTTACTCACCCAGCTGTAATCTTTTGATTTGTAAGGGATAATTGTCCATTCAAAATCTAATTTATCATCAAAAGTTTTTTGATCTATCTTGGCATTAACATATAAAAAATAGCTTGTTAAACTTATATCTAACCCTAAATTAGATAATATCCACTGATATATTTCAACTTGCCTTTTATAATTAATCAAATAAGGAGCATCAAATTTTTTTAACTTATCAAACTTATCTGTAAAGGTTGACTTATAATCTACAACAGATATCTGTTTAGTATCAATATCTTGCCATAAATCATCTACTGATCCTGCTACAATAATATTAGTTTCTTTGTGATGAAACCTTGCTGCCTTAAAAGGTTCACGCCAAATATTAAGCTCAGCGTGACTATATGGAATACAGTTTATCTTTGCTTCTTTTTGATATTTGGTTTTTTCATTTTTATTACGTGCCTCATCAAAATCATTTTTTAAAAGTGTATCAATTCTTGAATTTAAATTATAAGGAAAAGGCTTTGGCCCTTTTATTCCAAGTCTCATATCAAGATAAGCGCATCTTTTACATCTTAAATATAGGTCGATTTTGGATCTACTAATTATAAAAGGATCTTTGCTACCTGGATAGTATTTGATTGACCAAGGAAAATCTTTATCCATATATTAATAATGTTGATTTTATTTATTAAACAACTTTCTTTAACTGTTAACAAGTTTAAAATGATAAATTGACATTGTTTTAAAATTTAAATAAAAAAAATTATGATAAAAAAAATGAATGACACTGATTTTAAAGAAAAAATTTCTAAAGAAGAAGTTGCATATATCAATTATAGTGCAAGTTGGTGTGCTCCATGTAAAAGACAATTACCTTTATTAGAAAAGTTGTCAAACTCTGAGGAATTTAAAAATATAAATATATATTACTGTGATGTCGACGAGAATATCAATACTAGTAGTGATGCTGGGATTCGTGGCGTTCCCACTATAGTTAAATATCAATTCGGAAATGAGTCAAAAAGAAAAGTTGGTGGTTCTTCTGAACAGGACCTAAAAGAATTTTTTCTTAAAGATTAATTTTTTTTCAGAACTGATCCTACTAAATATAAGGATCCAAAAATACAAATTGTTTTAGGCTGCTTCGAATGTATTTTCGATAAAGCCATTTTAAGATTTTTAACATCTTCTGTGTCATAGCCCTGTTTTTTTGCAATTTTTTTTAATTTAAGTGGATTACAAGAGTTTATTTCATTTTCAATTTTCAATGTATAAATTTTTTTAAATATCTTTTTGAATTTCTGTAAAAATTTTTCAGGCATTTTATTTTTTTGCATACCCCAAATTCCATATATTGGACCTTTTAAAGTATTTAAATAGTTATATAAATTTTCTGCAGATGTTTCAGAGTGTGCCCCGTCTAAGATTAGGTTTTCTTTGTTATTAAGTAATTTCCTTAATTTTCCTCGTCTTATATATTCAATTCTACCTTCAAATTTAATTTTTGGTATAGTTTTTTCAATTATTATTTTGCTGATTTTAAGATCCAAAGCTATTTTAATAGCAAGTCCTAAATTTTCAATCAAACCATTACTGTGAATATATTTTGAGTTAATTTTAATTATATTATTTTTATCTTTATAAAAAATATTTCTATTCTTCTTTATTATTTTCCAAGAAGAGGGGTAAGTAATATTACTCTTATTCTTTTTAAGTATTTTTTTTACTATTCTTAAAACTTTTGGCTTCTGTTTTCCTATATAAATATTTGTATTATTGCTCATATACCCAACTTTTTGTCTACAAATTTCATTAATAGTTTTAGGATAAACCCACTCAAGGTGCTGCTTATTTAAATTTGTACATATCTGTATAAAAGGCTTATCCCATACTCGGGATGCATCTCCCTTGAACAGAAGTCCCGCCTCCTGCAAAGAAAAATCAGCATTTTCTTTTGAGGCTGCTAAGATATGAACTAAAGTTAAAACCTCAAATAAGCTAAGTTTAATTTTGAGTTTTGAGATTTTTTTTTCATATTTTTTAATTTCTTTTAGAGAAATAAATCTATTTTTTAACCAGAAACGAGTTCGTAAATCATAAAGATGAGGTGAAAAGTTAGCAGTTGCAGTATTGCCATTTGCTTCAAAGAAATATTGGAGCGCTTTAATACAAGTGAACTTACCATCGCTACCTATTATGTTTATAGGATTGTTTAATTTTTCATGGGGATTATTAAGCAATGTAAGCGCTTTCTTAATTCTTGATGTTCCTAATGTAATACTCCTAGAATATTTTTTTTGTAAATGATTGTAATAAATCTCTGAGTTAATCATTTTGATTAACTAATTAAGAGGCTTTTTCTATTTTAATATTTATTTCAGAAACATCATCATTTTTTAAGGAATTCAAATTTGAATCACGTTTAAGTAGAATTGATAATAAATTGTAGATAGTGTCTTTTAGTTCTTTTCTGTCTACGATCTTATCAATCTGCCCATTTTTCTGAGCCCATTCAGAACTTTGAAAGTCCTCTGGTAAAGGTTCCGAGCTTGAATTTTGAACAATTTTTTTTCCAGCAAAACCGTAAACTGCATTTTTTTCGCTAACAATAATATCGGCGATTGGAACAATACTCGCAGAAGTTCCACCCGTGGTGGGATTCGTAATTATTGAAATAAATGGTAAATTATTTCTTTTTAGTTCATTTATTGCCATCGTCATGCGGCTCATTTGTATTAATGATAGATTATTTGTCATCATTCTCATGCCGGATGACTTTGCTATAAAAATGTATGGCACTTTTTTTTCTATAGCTCTCTGAACAGCCGCAAGTACACTTTCTGATTCTGGCATGGAGATTGATCCAGCTATAAAGGACCAAGACTGACATGACATGACTACTTCAATATTTTTAATTTTTCCCTCAACTGATAAAATTCCACATTCAAGTCCAGATAGTTTTTTTGCCTGTTTTAATCTATCAGTATATTTTTTTGTATCTTCCCAACCCAAAACATCCTCGTAAGGAATGCCATGATTAATTTTTGTATAATTATTTTTTCCAAAAAAAATTCTTTCATAATAGTCCCTAGGCTCCATCTTATGGTGAAAGTTGCATTCAGGACAAACAAAATCATTATCATAAATATTTTTTTTAAGTACAGGCGAACCATGACAAGACATATATGGACTAGCCATTTGTTCAGCTTTAGTTGCCATTGTTTTTTTGATTTTGGTCTTTAAATTTTGACCAGCTTTTATAATCCGCGTTATCCAATTCACTTTAGTATCCTCGAGTAAGATGAGATGTAAGTACCCAGCTTTTGTGGTAAATTTGTGGCTTTCATATTCTCTTGTATATATTTAACAAATGCAGATCCAATTACAATTCCATTTGCACCGCTGTTAGCAATATTTTTTGCATCTTTCGGTGTTTTTATCCCAAAACCTGAGCAAATAGGAATATCTGTTAGTTTTCTAATTCTCTTTATGAAATTTCTTACATCTTCATTTTTTGCATCTTTTACACCCGTCACACCTGCTACATTGACCTGGTAAATGAATCCAGATGAAATATTTATTATATCCCTTAACCGTTTATCATCAGTTGTTGGAGCAACCAATTTAATTAATGATAAATTATGCTTATCTAATTGTTCTCTTAATTGATTTTCCTCTTTAAGCTCGTGAGGGGCATCAACAACTAAACATGCATCTGCACCAGCATCTCTAATATCTTTTACAAATTTGTTTATTGGGTATTTATATAAGTTTGCAATATATCCCATTAATAATATTCCAACATCATTATTATAGCTTCTTATTTCTTTAACTAATTTTATTGTTTCATTAAGTGTCCCTCCATTCGCTAAAACGTGGTCATGAGCCTCTTTAATTATTGGCCCTTCGCTTGAAGCTTCTGATGTAACATAACCAACTTCTACCACTGAAACTCCATTATCAATTGCTTTTTTAATTATTTCTAGACTAGTTTTATAATTTGGGTAACATCCAACAAAATATGCAATTAATTTCGTTTTTGGAACTTTAGATTCAAAAATTTTTTTAAGCCTTTTACTCAAAGTCTTTACCAATATGTTGTTGAATTGTGTCTAAATCCTTTTCACCTCTCCCACACAGACTTAGACATATTATATAATCTTTTGATTTATTTTTTGCCTGCTTGATTACCTCCGCTGCTCCTGCCATTGGTTCTAGTGCTGAAGAAATTCCTTCAGTTTTAGCTACTAATTTATAAGCATCTAAAATTTCTTTATCAGTTGCAGACGTATATTCAACTGCCCCTAAATTTTTAAGATATGCATGCATTGGACCAACGCTAAAATATTGTATCCCTGCTCCCAGCGACGAACCTCCCAATGATTTTGAACCATCTTTGGATTGCAGCATATACGTTTTCATACCCTGCATTATCCCGGGTGTTCCATTACTTAAAGCAGCCGTTTCCGCAGCTTCCACTCCAATTTTTTTAACGCTCGGTTCATCTAAAAATTCATAAATACTTCCTGCAAAATTAGAGCCGCCGCCAAGACAACCAATTATCATATCAGGAATTTTTCCTTCTTGAGCCATTGACTGTTCTCTTATTTCTTTACCAATAATACTTTGCGCAAAAGTTACTATCTTTGGAAAGGGCGAGCTAGAAACACATGATCCAATTACATATGCATAATCAGGATTACTGGTCCACATTTTAATTGCAAAAGTTATAGCTTCCCGAAGACTTCCTGGGACAGTTTTCAACTTAGCACCATAATGTTTAGCTTTTATTACATTTTGATTGACTCTAGCGACATCGGTTTTTCCCATCACCCCAATTAAAGGCATTGAGAATTTAGCAGCCACAGCAGCAGTTGCAGAAAAATGTTGACCCGCACCAGACTCGCAAATTAAATGAGATTTCCCCATTCTTCTTGCAAGCAAAACTTGAAACAAACTATTATTTATCTTATGGCTCCCTGTGTGATTAAGATGTTCTTGTTTAAATAATATTTTTGCACCACCCAAACTATTTGTAAGGCCTTCAGCAAAGTATAAAGGCGAAGGTCTTCCTATGTAGTGTTTGCAGTAGTAAGCATATTCATCTAAAAATTCTTGATCTTTAATTGCATCTTCAAAACCTTTATTTAACTCGTGTAAAGCTGGCATTAACGTTTCTCCAACCGCCATTCCGCCCATAGCGTTATCATCTTCTCCGTAATATCCTAGTTCGTCTGGACCAGTTTTAAGTGAGTTTTTTGTCATATTTTTTTTAAATAATTATATATTATGTATTGTATTCAAAAACTTATCAATTTTTTTAAAATCCTTATTATCTTTAGTTTCGAGACTTCCTGATAAATCAATTATTTCTGCAAATTTTTTTAAATTATCAAAGTTGTCATCGTATTTTATATCTCCAGCTATCATTTTTTCAATATTATTTGGCAAGTCCTCTAAAAAAGAGTGCTGAAAACTTATTGATTTTTCATAACCTTTTCCATCAAATAAAAAAATATCAGAAATATTTAAGTAATCTTTGTACTTACTGACGTCGTTTTTTTCTTTTATTGTCAATGCGGTGATGATTTTTCTTTTATAAGTATTTTTAATAACTTTTGTTCTTTCTGCTGGAACATCGTAAAGTTGATAAAAATCAAAGTTAAAATTTTTAATTTCCTCAAGGGTTTTTTCTGAAGGATTAACTAAAACTGCCACAAATTTAGAATTTTTTTTATTTATATTTGTTAAATATTTGAGCTTTTCTATTTCAACAAATCTTTTTGATTTTGGAAAATTGCATATGAAGCCTATGAACTCAGGTGGGTAGCTGTGATCTATTAAAAATCGTAATGTATTTTCATCTTTAATACCACAAATTTTTGCTTTCATTTTAATCTAACCACTTATTAAAAATATCAGGATTATTTTTTAAATAATCAGGAATTTCTTGTTGCCCAATTTTAATAAGAGATGGTCCATTTCCAAATTTATTTTGTCTTTGATCTACTTCCAGATTATAAATTGCTCTTCTATTTTTAATTATATTTTCAATTTGCTCTACACTAAGTGGATTTTGATCAAATTCTTGATGATGCAAATATGATCTTAATTTGTGCTCAATTTCTTTTGCAGTTTTAATATTTGTATAGTGCCAACCACCATTATCAACAATAATTAGATTTCTGTACTTTGTATCTGAAAAAAAAGTATCTATTCTGTAAAAACCAAATTTTTTATCTTTAATGTTTCTTAACCATTGAGGACTTTTTAAATTCTTCATCCTACAGGCTTTTGAACCTGTCCATTTATAATTAGGTAGTTTCAGATTAAACCTATAGTAAAACATCTCATGCCTAAATATTATTATTTCGTTTTTAATTGTATTAAAATTTATTTCCGTAAGATTTGGTATTTCATCCAAGTCTGAAATTATAATTATATCTTCATTGGCTGCATCTTTTAAACCTTGAGTAATGAAATTTCTTTGTCCATTTTCTCTTTTGCCTGCATTAAATATGTACTTACTGGTAATATCTGATTGAGTATCACTTTTTTCAAATTTAAAAAGATCTGATGGCTCTTGATCGAAGACTAAATATATTATTTTTTTTTCAAACTTTTTGTAATTTTGAATATTAAAATTAAGTTTTTTAGTCTCCCCTTTATGGTTATATTTACTCTCTACAATTACAAAATAATCAACATATTTATCAAGCAAATTAAGTCTTAGATCTAAAACTAAATCTTCATCAAAATACATGAAACAGTCGTATACTTTCATAAATTTATTTAATTCAACTTAATACTATATTAAAAGAATTAAATGGGAAAAAAATTAATAATTAGCTTTGATGAGTATCTTGATACTGTAGAAAAACTCGCAATAGATGTGAGTAAAAGTTTTAAACCAACAGTTCTAGTTGGTATTATGAGAGGTGGAGCACAAATAATAGATATTTTATCAAGAATTTTTAAATTACCGACTGCTTACATAGTTATTCAATCCTATTCAGGAAAAGGCACAGAAGATAGACAAGGTGAATTAATTTTTGCACGTGAGATAAGCTCAATAGCTAGCGAAAAAGATTTTGAAAAGGTTTTACTAGTAGATGATCTTTCAGATACTGGTTTAACTTTAAATAAAAGTATTGATTGGTTAAAAAAATACGAGCCAGTTAAAAATTATATTAAAGATATTAAAACAGCCTGTTTATGGAAGAAAAAATCCTCGAAATTTAATCCAGATTATTGCCCAGTGATGCTTAATAGCGATCCTTGGATTGTACAACCCACAGAGCATTATGAAGAGCTATCTATCGATAAAATAATTTCTAAACAAAAAAAGGGCTAGATCTCTCTAGCCCTTTTTAGAAAATTTTAAGCAACTGCAAAACTTATTACACTTAAAATTGCAATCACCCATATTGCAGGAGAAGTTGAACTAAATTTACCTGTCAAAATTTTTATAAGAGCATAAGCTATAAATGCTAAAGCTATTCCATTACTAATACTGTAAGTTAATGGCATAGCAATCATAGCTACTATAGCAGGAGCTGACTCTGCTATGTCATCCCACTCAATATCAGTTATGTTTCTTACAAATAATACTGCAACATATAGAAGTGCTGCACCATCAATTTCTTTTGGTAGACTTGTAGCTAAAGGTGCAAAAAACAAACACATTAAAAAAAGAATTCCAATAACCAAAGATGTCATACCAGTTCTACCACCTGCTTTTACTCCAGCACCAGACTCAACATAACTTGTAACGGTTGTAGTTCCCATTAACGCTCCAGCAACTGTTCCAACACTGTCCGACAACATTGCTTTGTTAATGTCTTTAACCCTTCCTTTGCTATCTACTTTACCAGCTACATTTGCAACAGATGTTAGAGTACCTGCAGTGTCAAAAAAATCTATAAACAATAAAGTAAATACCACAGTAGACATACTTGCAGTAAGTGCAGCTTTAATATCAAAATCAAATAAATATGTCATTGGAGGTATTGAACCAACTACTCCATTAAATTTTGCAAGACCTGTGACCCACGCAATTATACTAAAGGCAATTATACCAATAATAATATTTCCTTTTACTTTAAGTTTTTCCAAAACAACAATTGCTACGAATGTTAAACAACCTAACAAAACTAGTGGATTTTTAATATCTCCTAAGGTGACTAAAGTAACGGGATGATCTCCAACAACGCCCATGATTTCTAATCCAATTATCGCTAAAAATAATCCAATACCAGCTCCAATTCCAAGTTTAAGACTTCTTGGTATTGAGTTAATTAACCATGCTCTAATCGGTGTTAATGAAATAATTAAAAATAATATACCCGCAACAAGAACAGCTCCTAACGCTGCTTGAGGGGTATAACCCATTCCAGCGACAACACCAAATGCAACAAAAGCATTAATTCCCATCCCTGGCGCTAAACCAATTGGCCAAGTTTTTCCGTAGAAAGCCATTATAAAACAAGCCAAAGCAGTTGCTAAAATTGTAGCTGTAAAAACTGCACCAAAATCAAAAAATCCTGCGTCAGGTCCAGCAAACTCACCACTTAATATAAATGGATTTAAAAACATGATGTATGCCATTGTTAAAAAAGTCGTTACACCGGCAATTACTTCAGTTTTAAAATCAGTTTTATGTTTTTTATATTCAAAATATTTATCAAGCATAATTCCTCCTAAATGTTAAAATTATTCGATTCTCTGAAATTTATCTCTTTAAAACTTTTGGTTGTTAACATTTTTCAACTCAAGAGTTAGTTTCTTGTTAAGAAAATCATGATAAATTAAAAATTATGAAAAAAATTGCTCTGATTGTAATATTTTTAATAATTTCAAACTGTAGCACTGTAAAAAATAAAACGGATGAGATTGTTGAGAAAGAAAACGAAAAACTAAGTCAATTTATAGGAAAATCATCAAAGGAATTAAAAATAGAAATGGGAATACCGGATTCGGAAGAATTGAGTGACACAGGAAAAAAAATCTTTGTATATAAAACTAAAAAATATGGAATCCCTTGCGAGAGAAAATTTGAGATAAATAACAAAGAAATTGTAATAGGATTTATGTCTAAAGGCTGTTTTTAAAACTTGTGGGGTTACCCCCACAAGCAAGGTTAAAGATTACTTAATTTCTATTAACTTCTTTTTTTTGTACTCTGGCACAATTCTTTCACATGCAATTGTTAAAAGACCATCTTTCAGCTCAGCACCATTTACCTTAACATCATCAGCTATTGTAAATGATCTTGCAAATTGTCTTTGTGAAATGCCTTTATGAAGAATTTCACCATTTACATTCTTATCTTCTGATTTGTTAACTTGTTTTGTTCTAACTGTTAACAAATTATCCTCAAACTCAACCTCTACATCTTTTTTTGAAAAACCAGCTAAAGCAACCTCAATTGAGTACTTATCATTACCTGTTTTCCTTATGTTATATGGTGGATAATTTGACTGCATAGCCAAATTCCCATTCCCTAACATATTTTCAAATTGGTCAAACATGTCGTCAAAACCAATTGAAAAAGGTCGTAGAGAATTAAATATAGATAGATCCTTACTTGTCATTTTTCCTCCTTTGTTAGCAAGGTTAGCGTAAACCCCATTAGGCGATTTACATTATTTATATGGGAATAAATTTTAATAATTCAAGCTACAAAAATTATATTTTTTTTGTCATTTTAAGAATGAAACTATAATCAAAAGCTATTTCTTCGATTGCACCATCTCTTCCAGATTTTCCACCGTGACCAGCATTCATTTCTGTCTTGAGCAATAAAATGTTATTGTCAGTTTTATATTCTCTTAATTTTGCAGTGAATTTTGCAGGTTCATCAAAAAGAACTCTATTGTCGCTTAAGCTTGTTGTAATTAAAATGTTTGGATAATCCATTTTTTTTATATTGTTATATGGAGCATAAGAATAAATATAATTAAAATGCTCTTCATTATCTTTTGCATTACCAAATTCATCAAACTCGCCAATAGTTAAAGGTAAGGAATGGTCTAAATTAGTCGTCAAGCTATCCACAAATGGGACAGCCATAACAACTGCGCAGAATAATTCAGGAGATTCATTTACTGCTACTCCCATTAATAACCCTCCTGCAGAACCACCCATTCCAACAATTTTACCTTTTGATGTATACTTTTTCTCAATCAAAAATTTTGCAACTGCTAGATAATCTTTAAATGTATTTTTTTTATTAAGCAGTTTTCCCTCTTTCCACCACTTCATGCCTCTCTCCAATCCACCTCTAATATGGGCTGTTACCCAAATAATATCCCTATTTATTAAACTAAGTCTTGTAGATGAAAAATTAGGCGACATGGAATTTCCATAAGATCCGTATCCATAAAGCAATACATTAGCATTTCCATCAATTTTAGTTTTTTTGTGTCTTGTAATAGTTAATGGAACTTTTCTTCCATCATGAGACAAACATTCTAGTCTTTCAACAACATAATCATTTGAATTATGTCCTGATGGGATAATCTGTTCTTTTACTAATTTTTTCTCCTTAGTTCTCAAATTATATAAATAAACTCTGGATTGTGTCTTTGGAGTTGAGTAAGAAATATGAATTAAATCAGTATTTTTATCTTTTTGAACTAAAGAAACCCCACCATCAAATACTTCCTCATCTGAAAAAATTAATTCTTCCTCTTTATTATCTTTTAAATTTTTAACGAATATTTTTCCTAATGCATTTGTTACTTCTGATCTAATTTCCCAATTTTTTAGAAAGGTTAAACCACCAATTAATGTTTCATCTTTTGCAGGCACATAGGTGTCCCATTTTTTAAAATTTATGTCTTTAGTTTTTTCAATTTTGAAGTCCTCGGCATCTTTATTTGTATGCATATAAAAACTATCGTTCCAAGAGTTAACACTGTAAATAATACCTTTCTCCCTTCTTTGAATTAACTTAGGCTTTGGTTTTTCCTCATTCACAGAAAAATAGTATTGTTCTGATGTGTTATGATCTGAAGTTGATATAAAGTAATATTTTTCATCTGAACTTAATCCTATACTTACAGTAAATGCTTCAGTTTTTTCCTCAAATATTAAAACATCTTCGTTGACGGATGTACCTAATTTGTGTCTAAAAATTTTTCTTGGTCGATGATTTTCATCTAGTTTCGAATAGAAAATATATCTATCATCCAGACTAAATAAAATTGAACCAGAAGTATCTTTTATTTCTTCAGTAACAAATTTTTCGGTTTTTATATTTCGAACAAAAATTGTATAATACTCGGATCCTTTTAAATCCAAGGAGTATCCTAAAAACTCATCATTCCAACTAACCTCAAGATCACCCACACCAAAATATTCGGTTTTTAATTTATTTTTCTCTTTATCTCCATTCCAAATCTCTTCCTCTTCATCAGTTCCAATTTTTTTTCTAAGCTTTATAGAATAATTTCCTTTTTCAGTTGTTTTGGTCCAATAGAAATATTTTAGATCTTTAAACGGTAACGACTCGTCATCTAGTTTAATTCTACCTTTTATCTCGTCAAAAAGTTTTTTTTGAATTTCCTTCGTATCTTTAAGATGAAATTCCGTATAGGCATTCTCTTTTTCTAAATAATCCCTAACCTCTGGTATTAATTTTGATCCATCTTTTAAAACTTCAAGAATATTCTTTTGATGTATCCAGCTATAATTATCCTCCCATTCAATACCGTGACAAGATTTTTTCTCAGGTTTTTTTGCTAATTGTGGTATTTTCATGAGAGCTTATTATATGAATATTTTTTTTTTGACACTATTAATTTTTGTCCTAATTTACCTAGTTCTTAACTGGTTTATAAAAACGTCTAGTGCCAAAATTTCAAAGAGCATAAGAACTTTTGTTATTATTTCCTCAATAGTTTTGGCCGTGATAATGGCTTATGCGGGAAGGTTCATTTTTTCATTACCTTTTTTAATGATGATATTACCTTTAGTTAAAACAAAAGCTGGTTTTACATTACTACAGGTTTTGAGGTTTTGGAGCTTATTAAGAATTCTAAAAAATTCAGGAAGATTTAACTTTAATCAGACAGGTTCAAACTTAAATAATCAAAATATGTCACGTGATGAAGCTTATAAAATTTTAAATTTAGAACCAGGTAAAAAATATTCAAAAGAGGAAATTCTGAACTCATACAAAAAAATTATGAAAAAAATTCACCCTGATGTTAGCCCTGAGTTGTCAAGGCTAGCATCGATTGTCAATGAAGCAAAAGAAATTGTAATTAAGGATATAGCTTAATTAATTAAAAACTCGAATTTTTCGTAAATTTTTTGCGCATTTATTTTATCTTTACCCAAAGTATCATGCTTAACCTCTTTAACTCCATCAGGTAGTATTGGATGCATTCTAGGACTGTAACTTCCATATATAATTGGAGTATCAGCCATTAGAACAATTGTTGGTATACCTAATGCAGCTGATAAGTGACTAAAGCTTGAGTCATTACAAATCGAAATGTTACAATTTTTTATATAAGGCAATGTTTCTTTTAATCTTAGATTATCCAGTCTTATACACTTTTGTTTGAATTTAGAATTTAAAATCTCATCTAATATAATTTGCTCTTCATGTAATTTGCCAGTAGCTAAAAAAAAACGACACTTATAATTTTCATCGCAATAATCCATAAATTTTAAAAAAGTCTTTGCTGGGATACGCTTTGTGGAACCAGATCCCCCAATGCCAAGTAGAATGTTTTTTTCATTACTAGAAATATTATTAATAATTTTTATGCTATTTATTTTTTTCTCATCGACTAGAATTTGAGGATCACTCTTAACCTTAATACCCATTTTACTTTCAAGTAATTTTTGAGCTGCGAGTGTAATATTTTGATTTTTTTTAAAGAATAATGGATATTGATATACATCTTTAATGTAACATAGTTTTGCTATTAAATTAAATCTTAGAGAAGAATTAAAAATGAAAATTTTATCAAATTTATATTGTTTAAGTTTTTTAATTAATCTAAAAGTCCCAAATACTCCTTCATGAATACCATCATTACTTTGATTATCTCTATCTAATACTATTATTTCTTTAATGTATTTATTATCCTCTACTATATCCAAAGCTTTAGAATTTTCTTTTACAAGAAGATAAACTTGGGTTTCGAATTTTTTTGCTAAAGCCTCAATAAACGGTAAAAAAATAATTAAATCGCCAATACCTTTTTTATTTTGAACAATTAAAATTTTCATTTTCTAATATGTTTACTAATTTTTTCTTTTTATATAAGCTTAATTTATGAGTAAAATTAATGGCATTTATGCGGCTTCAGTATCTATTTTAGATGAAAATCTCAAATTAGATATACACAAAACAATTCGACACGCAGAAAATTTAATAAAGAGTGGATGTCACGGGGTTGTAATATTTGGTAGCACTGGGCAGTCTCAACTAATTTCATTAGAGGAAAAATTTGAGTTAATTCAAAATATTTCAAAAAGTATATTTAAAGATAAATTTATAATTGGGACTGGACTTAATTCCTTACAAGACACTATATCCCTAATTAAAATAAGCAACTCATATAATTTTAACAATTTTTTGATAATGCCACCAGCCTATTATATGTATGAAGATAAAGATGTAATTAGATTTTATATAAAATTAATTGAAAAGTTATCTAATTGTAAAATAATTTTATACAACTTTGAAAAACTTTCTGGTTATAAATTTAGTAAAGAAAGTGTAGAAAAATTAGCAAGTCTTTTTCCTGAAAATATAATTGGTGTAAAAGATAGTTCATATAATTTATTTGAGCATTTAAAATTAAAAAACTTCTCTATTTTACCTGGATCTGAATTAAAACTTCTTAAAGGATTAGAAATAGGTTGTTCTGGCATTATAACAGCTACATGTAACGTTACAGCTAGTTTATCGAGGAAAGTTTATGATGATTTTATAAATAAAAAAAATCAAACACATAATAATAAATTATGCAATGTAAGAATAGCTTTTGATAGATACAACCTAATCTCTGGATTACATACTTATTTATCTAAAAAAGATAAATCTTTTCAAAATTTATTACCACCGCTTAGTTTACTTAAAGAAAATGATAAAAAAAAACTACTTGAAGAATTAAAAAAATTAGATTTTAATTAGTTTTTTGGAAGTAGCCGATGAAACTTATTAACTTTTTAAATAAGCTTATTAAAAAAGATGGTTTTATGCTAATAGATGCTGACAAAAATCAGTACATTATTGGCAAACCAGAAAAAAAAGACCCAATAAAATTAAAAATCTTGGATAAAAATTTGCATCATAAGCTTCTATTGCATCCAGATTTATATTTTGGAGAGGCTTATACAAACGGATCAGTATTAATAGAAAATGGAAGTCTAACTGAATTTTTAGAAATTATTCTAAAAAATGTTGGTAGAGGTGAAATAAATTTTTACAGCAGAGCGTTAAATCAAATAAAAGGATTATATAGATCTTTAACAAACTTTAATTTAATTAAAAAATCAAAACAAAATGTTGCTCATCATTATGATATATCTGAAAAATTGTATGATCTCTTTTTAGATAAGAACAGACAATACTCATGTGCATACTTTAAAAATGAAAATGAAACTTTAGAACAAGCTCAAGAGAATAAAATGAATCATATAATAAAAAAACTTAATTTGAAACCAAATCAAAGAGTTTTAGATATAGGAAGTGGATGGGGAACACTAGCTATTGAAATAGCAAAAAAATCTAAATGTGAGGTTGTTGGGATTACTCTCTCAGAAAATCAACTTAAATATAGCAAGCAAAAAGCAAAAGAATTGAATTTAGAAAATCAGGTAGATTTTCGTCTAATTGATTATAGACAACTAAACGAAAAGTTTGATCGGATTGTAAGTGTAGGTATGTTTGAACATGTAGGTAGAAAATTTTATCAAACGTATTTTAATATTGTTTCAAAGCTACTAAATGATAACGGTGTTGCATTAATACATACAATTGGTTCAAGTATGCCACCCAGAAACCCTCATCCATGGATAACCAAGTATATTTTTCCTGGAGGATATACTCCTAGTTTAAGTGAAGTTTCTCTTCCCATAGAAAAGTCAGGTTTGATTATTACAGATCTCGAAGTTTTAAGAATGCATTATGCGTATACTTTAAAAAATTGGAAAGAAAGGTTCCTAAGCAAAAAAAACGAGGTTTTAGAAATGTTTGATGAACGTTTTTTAAGAATGTGGGAATTTTATCTAGCAGGTTGTGAAATGGCATTTAAATGGGGCGACCAGGTTGTATTTCAATTTCAACTTACAAAAAAAAATAACACCATTCCAAATATAAGAGACTATATTTATCAGTTATAAATTGATAAGTTTTAAGCTCTGATAATGAAAAAAAAGCGTAAAAAGAAAGTCAATAAAACAAAAAAAAAAAATATTAAAAAATTAGGAAAAAATAAGAAAAAATTTTCAGTAAAAAGAAAAATTAAGAAGTTCAAGAAAAAAAAAACATCTTTAAAAAAAAAAAATAATTTTAGTTTAAAAGGGAAAAAAAAAATACTTATAGATATAATTAATTTTCAAGAAAAAATTAAACCAAATATCAAAATCAAATTTAACCCCTTTGTATCAATTGACAGATTTTTACAAAGATTTTTTGAGAATGTGTCTAATACTATTATTGAATATAAATCACTTAAGAAAGAACAAAAAAGAATTTCAAAGATCAAGGAGCTTGAGAGGATTGAAAAAGAAAAACTAGAAAAAGAAAAAAGAATCAAAGAAGAGAAAGATCTTCAGTCTAAACTAAAAGAACAAATTTTAAAAGATGAGGTAAAATTAGAGAAAGAAAGGGCAAAAGATATAAAACTTTTCCTTAGAAAAGAGCAGGCAATTATTCGTCAAGAGCAAGCAGAAAAACAGAGAAAATTTTTAGAACAAATTAAAATAGAGAAGCAAATCGAAAAGTTTAGAATTAGAGAAATTAAAGAGTTGGAGCAGTTAGAAAAGATCTCTCTAAAAGAGAAACGCGAAGATTATGCGAGTCTTCAAGAAAGAATAGATAATTTAAAACAAAAATATCAGATTATTAGAGACCAAAAAATCAGAGAAAGAGTAGAGGCTCTTGGTATAAAAACTTTAGGAGATGAGGATAGAGAAACTCTATTACAAAAAGAAAGAGATTATACTTTAGCCAGACAAAAAATAGAGTTTGCACTTGAGAGTTTTTATAGAAGTTCAAGTAGTCTTGTATTTCAATTAAATAAAAGACATATAACACGACATATGTCAATTCTAAGATGCATAGATAGAAGATTTGAAACTGGAGAAATTTTTATTAAATGGGACGAAAGCGAGGATGATAAATGGCTTTTGTTAATATATATTAAGAACAACTCACCAGATGAAGGTATAATTATTGAGGATAAAACAAATCCGGATAGAAATATATCTCACGAATTTAAACATACAGAGATTTTTAAAGCCTCAGATTTGATGGTAGATTCTTTAACACAATTAATATCTAAAATTAGAAAGAAAAAAATAAATGTCAATTTGTGATAACATTTCTTAAAACATACTCCCAAGTACCCATTTTATTATACCTTACTTTTAATATTAAATTTTTTTTTGGCTCAAACCATATTTCAAAGTCTAATTTTTTATTCTCATTTAAGCTTTCATCTTTAGATTTTAAAGAAAATTTATGAGCAAGGTATTCTTTTCCATAAATTTGAATTTTTTCCTTTTTTAAAAATGTTACAACCTGATCCTTAATACTTCCTGACATTGGACTTATTTGAGTTTCGCTTTCTAAAATTCTATGATTCCACCAATTACCAATAATATAGTTTCGATTAGCTTTACCAGTGTAGGAGGAACCTTTAATATTAAATACATTTTCAGTTTCATCAAATACTAAATTTACAAATTTTTTTTTATCATTTTGAAGTGTGTTTGAGCTAAATGAAAATAATTTATTATTCTTATAAACTTCTCTACCTTTGCTTATTATTGAAAAAACTTTGATACCAAGTAATTTTACTTCAAAATTTGTTTCATTAAATATTTCTATAGTGCCATTATTTTTTGAAAATTCATAATTACAGTATCCTATATTTTTCCCATCCTTAAAAATCTCCATTTCAATTTTTTTAATATTTTTATAGTGAGATACATGGCTGCTTAAAGCTTGGGGATATATAAGCAATATAAAACACAGTAAAATTTTTTTCATAAAAGTTATGGTATTTCATATAAACAAATTGTAAACACCACATTAAAAAATGTTTCTCAAAATTAAAAAAATTCCACAGGTATTTTGGAGCTCAAAGAAACCACTTAACCTAAAACCAAAAATTTCATCCCTATTTTTTCTTTGTCTAGGTCTTATAATTTTTGGCTTTGGAGAGGGCTTACTAATTGTTTCTAATTCAGGGGCATCTCCTTGGAGCGTACTTGCTCAAGGAATTTCATTAAATGTTAATTTATCAATTGGTTTAATGACTTTCATAATTAGCATAACAGTTCTAATTTTCTGGATACCTCTAAAGCAAAAACCAGGAATAGGTACAATTCTAAATGCTTTTATAATTGCAATTATGATAGACCTTTGTATTAAATTTGTACCGACACCAGAAAACTATTATTATCAAATTTTTTTAGGCATTATTGCAGTTTTAACAGTTGGTTTAGGAGGTGGAATTTATCTTGTTGCTAATCTTGGTGCGGGACCAAGAGACGGTTTAATGGTTGGTTTGCAAAAGAAAACAAATCTACCAATTGCTTCTGTAAGAGCTTTTTTAGAAATATCAGTAGTAAGTATTGGTTGGTACTTAGGTGGAACTGTAGGCCCAGGAACATTAATATTCGCGTTTGGGATAGGCCCCGCAGTTGCTCTTGGACTTTATCTTGTGAATAGAATTTTTTCGTAATAGTTTAGTAGAAGAAATATGTTTATAGAGAAAATATTTGATTTTATAAGTTACTATCACCATCACAAAATTTCATCATATGCAAAAAATTTAGGTTGCAAAACCCTTATAGATGTTGGCTGCCATAAAGGAGATTTTTTAAATAGTTTTTTAAAAACAAAAAAATTTACCAAGTTTTATTGTTTTGAACCACAAAAAAAAATTTTTAAATATTTAAAAGAAAAATTTAAAAATAATAAAAATATAATAATGAATAACTGCTCATTGGGAAATAGTAATAGTAAAAAAAAAATTTATTTATCAAATCTTACATCTCTTTCTACAATGTCTAAAATCAATGATAAGTCATTATGGTTCAAAATTAAAAAATTTATTGTTGGTGATAGAAATAAAACTAATTTATATCAATCAGTAAACCAAAAAAAAATTGATACAGTTTTTAAAAATATTTCACTTAAAGAAAGCTTTCTTAAGGTTGATGTTGAAGGATACGAGCTTAATGTACTTTTGGGAGCAAAAAATAAGATTAAAGAAATTCCTTTCCTACTTATTGAGAAACATACGTTTAGCCAATATCACAATAATTTTAGTTTAGTAGACAATTTTTTAAAAAAGAATGACTTTGAGGCAGTAAAGAGTTTTTACTATCCTACGTTACATTATAAAGATGTACTTTATAGAAATAAAAAAAAAGGGCAGTAAAAACTGCCCTTTTTGAATTTTGTTTGAAATAAATGGGGGATTACATTCGCCTACATTCTCATTTCTAGTACGCCAATACTCATTTATTTAAGAACTTCATTGAAAACTTCATTGAGAAAACCCTCTAATTTAAAAGTAAGTTAAAAGATACAACTTTCAAGTAATCTTGAATTTTAAAAAAAAATTAATATCTAAAACTCAATGTTCAGTTTTATTTGGCAATTATTAAGTGGAATAATATTATTTATTATTCTAGGTTTTGGGTTGTTTTATATTGCTAAATTATTTTTTGGTTTTTAAAAATGTGATTAATAGTAAAATGAGTTGGTTGTATAAGTTTTTGTTGGATATAATTGAAAAGGAAAAAAAAGGTGAATTTTGTACAAAATGGAATTGCGGAACTTGTGGTGCAATTGCATTTAGAGCAACTCTAATTTCTAAATTAAAAATTTATAGGAAAATTCCCAATATTACAAAATTATCAAAAACTGATGAAGAAAAAAGGTATATTGCTCCAATTTATCGAGATTTGGAAAAAGAAATGCAAAGAAAGATTATTGACGAAATTAGTGTTGAATTGAGAAAATTAACAGATGATCAGATATCACGTTTAGAAGAATTAAAAAGAGATTTCCCGGTGCTAAGATTTTTATTTGTTGAATTTAAAAATTCCTCTGATTATTTATACTCTTTACTAGTTGGTACTCCTGCGGGAATTTATTTAAAAGATATGATTGAACATCATAAAAGTAGATCGTAGAAATAAAACTTATAAATTTTTATTTTTTAATTTTTGTAATAATGCAATGGACCATATATTTCTATTGGACCTTCCCATTCTTTCAAATAAAGTTCAAAACATAAATCTCTTAATTCTATAAGTTTTTGCAACCTTTGCTCTGTTGTTTTTCCTAAGTTCGATTGAAGAGTTAATTCAAGAGGTTTTTCAGAGTTACACATTTGTTCATTTCTTGAGTGAAGTTCATACCAAAACTCTTTTTTGGGAAAGTAAATATGCCATTTTCCTTTTGGTCCATTACACTTTTGACATGCATTAACTAGATTTCCAATATTATTAAGATTGTAATTTAATTTTTTCTTTTTATGTAAATAAAATTGTTTATTCAAATCTAATGGAATAAAGTGCTCTACCTCTAAGTCATTTAATGAATATGGTTTTCTGCAGTAAAAACAAACATCTCCTTGATAATTAGTTAATGTTGGTTTGGTGGATGTAAGGTAAATTCTTTGATTGAAACGTTCTTCAAAAAGCATTTCATTATTTTCATCAAATGATATTAGTGCGCTAGGATGTATCTTCTTTTCCCACACTCTTTGTTGAAGATCCCATCTTGAGTCGGTTCCTGCATCTAATAATTTAACTAGGTTTTTATCTTGTGCCAATTTTAAGAAACTGTCCTGAAGGATTATTCTTTTATTCACTTTCATTTCATCAATATACAAATCGTCGGTGATTTTTTTGGAACCGATAATTGGTAATGCTCTAACTACGTCCTTAAATCCTTCTTTTTCTGTTATTAACAATAACTCTTCCATATTGATTTTTCCATCAACATGGTCTTTTACACTTTTAAGCATCTTTCCATCTCTAACTTTAGTCTGACCTTGAAATGGACTTTTTTTTGTATGTTTTATTATTTTTTCAACAAAAGGTTTTGATAATTGTTCTTTTTTAATATGAGTTTTTCCCTGCTCTGCAAAAGTTAATATTGTTTGAAACCATGGAAATTTATAACACGCTACGTTCTTACCTTTATGTATTATTGTTCTAATATCGTTATCTAAAGTTTTTTTAAAATCTGAAAATGTTTTTCTATACATTAATATTAATAGTCACCTTTACCAGGGATAATATTTCTTACTCCTCCACGAGGATTTTTAACATCATTTTTATATCTTGGAATAAGATGAATATGCATATGAAATACTGTTTGACCCGCATATTCACCAGAATTTATTCCAACATTAAAACCATTGGGATTATATTTCTCTTTTAAATATTCTCTTGTTTGAAATAATAACTTATTTAGACCTATTATCTCTTCATCCGTTGAATCAAAGTAATCTGCATATTCTCTTTTAGGAATGATTAAACAATGACCCTTGTTTACAGCAAATTTGTCATAGATTACAAACCCAACTGAATTTTCAAATATTCTCTCTTTTACTTTGAGAAAAGGACTGCTCATAAAAAATTATACCATAAAAAAACCCCCGAAACATTCGCTCCGAGGGTTCTAATTTTGTTTAGTGTATGTATTTGGAGTGTTCTCTAAATGGAAACGTATTACATTCCCATACCACCCATTCCACCCATTCCACCCATTCCACCGCCGGGCATTGCAGGTGTTGAGTCTTTTTCTTCTGGTTTATCGGCTACCATTGCTTCAGTAGTTACTAATAATCCAGAAATTGAAGCAGCATCCTGAAGCGCTGTTCTTACAACTTTAACTGGGTCTATAATTCCCTCTTTAAACATATCAACATATTGCTCAGATTGCGCATCGTAACCATTAGATGTTTTATTGGTTTCTAAAAGCTTACCTACTACTACTGATCCGTCTACCCCAGCATTTTTTGTAATTTGTCTTATTGGTGCTTGAAGTGCACTTTTTACAATTTCAACCCCAGCTTTTTGATCATCACCTTTAACTTTTACTTTGTCAAGATCCTGTGATGCATAAAGTAATGCGCATCCACCACCGACTACTATTCCTTCTTCAACTGCTGCTCTTGTTGCATTTAGTGCGTCCTCAACTCTATCTTTTCTTTCTTTAACTTCAACTTCAGTTGCACCACCAACTTTAATTACTGCAACACCTCCAGCTAACTTAGCCAATCTTTCTTGAAGCTTTTCTTTATCGTAGTCTGATGTAGTTTCATCAATCTGCTGTTTGATCTGAGCACATCTTGCCTCTATATCTGACTTTTTACCTGAGCCACTTACAATTGTACTATTTTCTTTATCGACCTTTACTCTTTTTGCAGATCCTAAATCATTTAATTTTACATTTTCAAGTTTAATCCCTAAGTCCTCAGATATAACTTGTCCACCAGTTAAAATCGCAATATCCTCCAACATTGCTTTTCTTCTATCTCCAAAGCCAGGTGCTTTAACTGCTACAACTTTTAAACCACCTCTTAATTTATTTACAACTAGTGTTGCTAAAGCTTCACCCTCAACATCTTCTGAAATTATCATCAAAGGTCGTCCAGCTTGTACTACGGCTTCCAATAGTGGAACCATTGGTTGTAAGTTTGTTAACTTTTTTTCATGCAAAAGAATTAATGGATTTTCTAATTCCGTTGTCATTTTGTCACCATTAGTTATAAAATATGGAGATAAATAACCTCTGTCAAATTGCATTCCTTCAACAACATCAAGTTCAGTCTCAATACCTTTTGCTTCCTCGACAGTAATTACTCCTTCATTACCAACTTTTTGCATTGCTTTTGAAATCATATTTCCAATTTCCTTATCACCATTTGCAGAAATTGTACCTACTTGAGCTATTTCATCACTATCTTTTACTTTCTTTGCTGATGAGATTAATTTTTCTTTAACATGATCAACTGCCGCATCTATACCTCTTTTAACATCCATTGGATTCATTCCAGCAGTTACATATTTACAGCCTTCTTTTACAATTGCTTGTGCAAGTATAGTTGCAGTTGTTGTTCCATCTCCAGCTTCGTCATTTGTTTTACTTGCAACTTCTTTAACCATTTGAGCACCCATATTTTCGAATTTATCCTCGAGCTCAATTTCTTTTGCCACTGAAACACCATCTTTCGTAGTTCTAGGCGCACCATAAGATTTATCAATAACTACATTTCTTCCTTTAGGACCCAATGTTACTTTTACTGTGTTTGCTAAAATATCAACACCTTTTAGCATTGATGTTCTTGCATCAGAGTCGAATTTAACTATTTTTGCCATTATAAATCTCCTTAGATTATTATTTTGTTTTTGAAATACCCATAATGTCTGATTCCTTCATTATACTGTATTCTTTACCGTCTATTTTGACTTCTGTTCCTGACCATTTACCAAATAAGACTTTATCACCTACTTTAACATCCATAGGTATTATTTTACCATCCTCAGTTTTTGCGCCTCCACCTACGGCAACAACTTTTCCCTCTTGTGGTTTTTCTTGAGCGGTATCTGGTATTATTATTCCTCCAGCAGTTTTTTCACTGCTATCCAAAACTTCTATTAACACTCTATCGTGCAAAGGCTTAAATTTCATAAAAACTCCTTAAAATATGAATGTCATATAGAGGTAAGCATATAATTTTTCAAGATATTCATAGAAATATATCAAGTAAAAAAATCAAAGAAATATAGGTATTTTTAAGCTATATCTCCTAAATGCCAAAAAATTTAGATGATTTAGGACTGAAGTCAGTAGCGAACAGCTACGATGTGTTTTTTATAGATATTTGGGGAGTACTTCATAACGGAATAAATCTGTATCAAAATTCTGTTAATGTTTTAAACGAATTAGAAAAATTAAATAAGAATTATATTTTGCTTACTAATGCACCAAGACCAAATAGGACAGTAATTGAATTCTTAAAAAATATGGGATTAGACGAAAATAAATGTAAAAAAGTTTATACATCTGGGGAGTCTGCACTTAAACATCTAGAAAAAAATTATAAAGAAAAAAAATTTTATCATATCGGACCCCCAAGAGATTTTGATCTTTTTAAACTGTTTGAAAAAAATAAAATTGATAATTTAGAACAATCCGACTTTATATTGTGCACTGGACTTTTCGAAGAATATGAAGAAGATCTAAAATATTACAAAGAATTATTTAAAAGTGTAATTGGTAAAATAATGATATGTACAAATCCTGATTTGATTGTAGATAGAGGCAATATTACAGAATATTGTGCAGGCTCAGTAGCAAAAATATTTGAGGATCTTGGAGGAAAGGTTGAATATTTTGGAAAACCTTATCCACCTGTATATCAACAAGCTATAGACATAAAAGATAAAAAAATATTATGTATCGGAGATAATCTTAATACTGATATTAAAGGTGCTAATATTCAAAATTTCGACTCTATGCTAATATCCTCAGGTATACATAAAAAAGAAATAGATAAAAATATTGAAAAAGTTCAATTAAAATACAATGTAAAGATTAATTATTATCAATCACTTTTAAAATGGTAAGTAAAATAAAATATTACAAAAATTTTGATGTTCACAAAAAACACAAAAACTCAATTATATTAATTGGTAATTTTGATGGTGTTCATTTAGGACATCAAAAATTGTTTAAAAAAGCTTTAATATTAAAAAGAAGAAAAAAATATAAAATTGGGGTAGTGACTTTTGATCCAATCCCTAAAATGTTTTTTTTTAAAAAAATTAGAAATTATAGAATATCCAACTTAAATCAAAAGTTAGAAATTTTAAAAAAATTTAAAGTTGATTTTGTTATTAACAAAAAATTCGACCTAAAATTTTCAAAGATAACATGTAATCAATTTATTGAAAAATTCCTTTACAAAAAATTATCTGCAAAATTAATTTTTGTAAGTAATAATTTTAGATTTGGTAATAAGCGCGAGGGAGATGTAAAATTATTAAAGTTTTTTGAAGAAAAATTTAATTATAGAATAATAAATCCTTCACCTTTAAAAAAAAAGAAAAAGATTATATCCTCAACATCTATAAGGAAACTTTTAGAAAAAGGACAAATCCATACTGCCAATAAATACTTAGACAGAAATTGGTCAATCCAGGGAATTGTACAACCTGGAAGAAGATTGGGTAAAACTATCGGATTCCCAACTTGCAACATAGATATTGGAAATTATGTAATAGCTAAACCAGGAGTTTATGCAGTTAAAATCTTAATTAATAATACAAAAAAAAAACTAAGTGGAATAGCAAACTTGGGCTATAGACCTACATTTAACCAAAATAAAATTCTTCTTGAGGTAAATATTTTTAATTTTAAAAAAAATCTTTATAATAAAAAGCTAACAGTTGAGTTTTTAAACTTTATCAGAGGTGAAAAAAAATTTAATGGTATAGATGAATTAAAAAAACAGATAAATATAGATGTTAAAATAGCTAAAAAACTAAAATGAGCAAAGATCAAATAAATCTTCCAAAAACGGCTTTTTCAATGAAAGCAAATCTTCCATTGAAAGAACCTAAAATCGTTGAACATTGGAATAAAATTGATCTTTACAATTTATTAAGAGAAAATAATAAAGGCAAAGAAAAGTTCGTTCTTCACGATGGGCCTCCTTATGCAAATGGTAATATTCATATGGGTACGGCTTTTAATAAAATTCTTAAAGACATAATCACAAAATTTCATCAAATGGATGGTAAAGACTCAGTATATGTTCCAGGATGGGATTGTCATGGTTTGCCGATTGAATGGAAAATAGAGGAACAATATAAAAAAAATAAAAAAAATAAAAATGACGTTCCAGTCGTTGAATTTAGAAAAGAATGCAGAGATTTTGCTAATAAATGGATCAAAGTTCATAAAGAACAATTTAAAAGGCTTGGAGTTGTTGGAGACTGGGAAAATTATTATTCTACAATGAGTTATGACGCTGAGGCTCAAATAGTAAGAGAATTAGGTAAATTTTTAAAAGAAGGTAGTTTATATAGAGGCTACAAGCCAGTTTTGTGGTCCACTGTAGAGAAAACCGCTCTAGCTGATGCAGAGGTTGAATATATGGATCATACATCGGATACAATTTATGTTTCGTTTCCTATTCAAAAATCAAAATTAAAAAATCTTTTAGATACTGAGGTAATTATCTGGACAACTACACCATGGACGATACCAGCAAATAAAGCTTTAGCTTACAACAAATCTTTGAAATATGTTATAATACAAATTAACGATAAAGGTGATTTTAACACAAGAAAAATTATAGTTGCAAAAGATCTTTTAAAAAGTGTAGTTGCAGATTGTAAAATTAACGACTACAAAATTATTACTGAAATAAATGGATCCGATTTTGATGGAGTAGTTTGCTCCCATCCATTTAAGAGCATAGGCTACAATTATGATATACCGATGCTTGAGGCAAGGTTTGTTACGACAGAACAAGGCTCAGGAATAGTACATTGCGCCCCAAGCCATGGACCAGATGATTTTAATTTATGTTTAAATAATAATATTAAAGCTGTTGAAACAGTTGATGATGATGGAAAGTATACAAAACATGTTTTAAATTTTGAAGGCATTCATATTTTTAAAGCAAACCCAATTGTTATTGAGAAGCTTAAAAATGAAAAAAATTTATTAGCGAATGGAAAACTAAACCACTCATATCCTCATTCGTGGAGATCTAAAGCTCCGTTAGTCCATAGAGCTACACCTCAATGGTTTATTTCTATGGAAAGCCACAAATTAAGAGATAAAGCTTTAAAAGCCATTGATGATACAGAATTTTATCCTGCAAAAGGGAAAGAAAGATTGAGATCAATGATTGAAACAAGACCAGATTGGTGTGTTTCTAGACAAAGAGTTTGGGGCGTACCATTGCCTATATTTATTTCTAAATCAGATGGCAAGGTTTTAGTAGATGAGGATGTGTTTGAAAATATTGCGTCTATTTACGAAAAAGAAGGATCAGATTGCTGGTTTTCAGATGACCCTCAAAAGTTTTTAGGAGATCATTATAAAGCTGAAGATTTTGTTAAACTAAAAGATATCGTTGAGGTTTGGTTTGACAGTGGATCTACACATTCATTTGTTCTTGAAAAAAGAGGAGACTTAAAATGGCCTGCATCTATGTACCTAGAAGGATCTGATCAACATAGAGGATGGTTTCACTCCTCATTATTAGAATCTTGTGGAACAAGAGGCAGAGCTCCATTTGAAAGTATCTTATCTCACGGATTTGTGATGGATGGTAAAGGTTTGAAAATGTCAAAGTCTTTAGGGAACCAGATCTTTCCTGAGGATATTCTAAAAAAATATGGAGCAGATATCCTTAGAGTTTGGGTGACTGCATCCGATTACTCTGAAGATTTAAGAATAGACTACTCAATTTTAGAGCAACATGCTGAAGCATATAGAAAGATAAGAAATACATTTAGATACTTAATGGGAAATATAAATGACAATTATTCAGAGCAAGAATATGCTAATATTGATATTAGCAAACTTCCAGAACTCGAAAAATTAATGCTACACAAATTGTATATTTTGAATGAAAAATTTAAAGCAAATTTTAGAGAGTACAATTTTCATGTTTTGTACAAAGAATTATTAAACTTCTGCACTGTAGATCTTTCTTCATTTTATTTTGATATTAGAAAAGATACTTTATATTGTGATAAAAAAAATTCAGATAAGAGACAAAGTTGTATTTTAATATTAAATACGATATTAGACGCCTTGCTAAAATGGTTTGCACCGATTTTATCTTTTACTACAGAGGAAATTTTCAGTCTTTTAAACAAAGATGAAAAAAATAGCATTCATTTAAAAAAGTTTCCAGAATTTCCAAAATCTTGGAAAGATGATGAGCTTAACAACAACTGGAATAAAATAAATAAAATAAGAGATATAGTAAATATCAGTATTGAGGAAAAAAGAGCAGCCAAAACGATAGGATCTAGTTTAGAAACCGCAATTGATATCAGATTGACCAAGGATCTATATGACCTTGCAAAAAAATATGATTTTTCAGAAATATGCATAACTTCACTTGCAAATACTATTTTGGATGAAAATGCAAAAGACAACATAGAAGTAAAAACTTCAAAAGCAAAAGGAAAAAAATGTCCTGTTTGTTGGAAAATTACTGAAGCAGAATGCGAAAGGCATCCAACATAAAAATTAAATGATAAATTTTATAAATAAGAAAATTATTATTTATTTTTTAATTACATTATTAATTTTTACTTTAGATAGAATTTCAAAGATTTATGTAATAAATATTGCTGAAACATATGGCAAAGTGGATATTTATCTAAATCAATTTGTAAATATTATTTTAGTTTGGAATACAGGAATTGGGTTTGGATTATTGTCATTTGAAAAACAATTTATTTATAATTTAATAACATTAATAATTGTATTAGTTAATTTTGTAATTTTATACCTTGGTGTAAAGTCAAGTAATTTAAAAGGACTTATATTTTTTGTCATTTTGGGTGGATCACTTGGCAACCTATTCGACAGACTTTATTATTCTGCAGTTCCAGATTTTATTGATTTAAATTACAATGATTTTCATTGGTTTATATTTAATGTAGCAGATGTTTTTATCACATTAGGTGTTGTATGCCTTATTTTTGTTGAAATAATTTTTAATAAAGTTGAAAAGAAAGCTAATGAATAAAAAAATTTTACTCTATTTTTCCTGTTTTTTATTTTTATACTCCTGTCAAACCGTTAAAGATGGTTTAACAGGAAAAAAACAGGAGAATAGTGATGAATTTTTAGTAATAAAAAAAAATCCATTAGAAATTCCACCAAATTTTGACGAACTACCAGTTCCACAATCAGAAAAAATAAATGATCAATCTGAGTTAGTTGATGAAGAAATTAAAGACTTAATTAAATCTATTAATTCGAAAAGTGTGAAGAGCAACGAGACAGGTAACAGATCTGCTGAAGAATTTGTAATAGATCAAATAAATAAAGATTAATGCAAAAGCATTTTGTAAATTTTAAAAATTTTGTAAACATAAAAAAAAACAGAAATCTTGAAATAAAGCTAAAAAAAAAACTTGATACCTGTGTTCAAGAAAAACTTATAAAAAGCTTTTCTCAAAAATATAAATATTCATATAAAAATATTAACTTTAAAAAATATAATAATTTTAAAAATATTAATTTAATCGGAATGGGGGGATCGGCGCTTGGTGCTAAAGCAATTTATAACTTTTTTAGCCCTAAAATAAAAAAAAAATTTACTTTTGTTGATAATATAAATTTAAAAAAAAACTACAATCAAAACTTAAAACCATTAAATTTAGTAATTTCAAAATCTGGAAATACATTAGAAACAATTTCTAACTTCAAGTCTTTAAAAAATAAAAAGAATAATTTATTTATTTGTGAAAATTCAAACAATCAAATTAGAAATTTAGCAAAAAAACTTAAAAGTGATATAATTGATCATAGAAATTATATTGGAGGAAGGTATTCTGTTTTGTCTGAAGTTGGTATGCTGCCAGCTTTATTAATGGGTCTTAATCCAAAAAAATTTAAGAGATTTGATAATTTAATTAAAAATAAAAGATTTATTAATTCATTAATTAGCAATGTAATTTCAACTGTCGCTTTAATTAGAAAAAAAAAATATAATTCAATCGTTCTGAATTTTGATGAAAACTCAGAAGGTTTATTTCATTGGTATCAGCAACTTATAGCAGAAAGTTTAGGAAAAAAATCAAAAGGACTTTTGCCAGTGGTCTCAAATTTACCAAGAGACAACCACAGTATGATGCAACTATATTTAGATGGACCAAGCACAAATTTTTACACTTTTTTCGATGTTCTAGATCATTCAAAAAATAATCATCTAGCAAATATAAAATTAGCACAAAAATATGCAACACAAACGATCTTTAAGAGAAAAAAAATACCGTTTAGATCTTTTGATTTATTAGACAGATCCGAGAGTTCTTTAGGAGAGATGTTTACCTTCTTTATGTTGGAAACAATTTTGATAGGAGAGGCTTTAAATCTAGATCCTTTTGATCAGCCAGCAGTCGAATTAATAAAAATTGAAACTAAAAAAATATTAAACATCTAAAATTTAATAAAATATATCTTTGATATTCCATATATTTTTTCTAACAAAATATCATATTTCATATTTAACGTATCTTTACTTTTTTTGTTTCTATGCAAAATAATTAGACCATCTTTCTCCAAAATATCTGATTTATTTATCAATGACAAAAGCTCATTGACTTTTTGTTCTTTAAATGGCGGATCTAAAAAAATTAAATTAAATCTATTTTTAAAATTTTGAGAATCCAGCATTTCATAAATATCTTGTGTATTTATTTCAATTTTTTTTACTTCGTTAAGAGATTTAATATTTTTTTTTAATACACGTAATGCTGGCTCATAATTTTCACAGAAAACAACCTTTTTCGCCTCTCTTGAAATACATTCAATACCAAAAGATCCTGAACCAGAAAAAAGATCTAAAATACAAGCTTCTTTCATATTGATTTTGATATGTTCTGAGTGAGCAAGAAAATTAAAGATCGCCTCTTTTACCATGTCTCTCAATGGTCTAGTTAAATTATCTAAAGGATGATGCAATTTTTTCCCTTTAAATTTTCCAGATATTATTCTCATGCATTATGTAACTTTGTATCCAATATCTTTTCTATAAAAACCGTTTTTCCAATTAATTCTTTCAAGAATTTTTAAAGCGTCTTTTTTGCTACTCTCAAAACTATCCGAGGTTACCACTATATTTAACACTCTACCCCCATAAGAATATAAATCCTCTTTTATAAATTTAGTACCAGCATGAATAATAAATTGACCCTCCTTAACTCTTAAATTTTTTACATTATTTATAATTACTTTTTTTTTATAATCACCTGGATATCCATTTGAACATAAGACGATACACAAACTTTTTTTTTCTAGCCATTCAATATTTTCCACCCCTAGCTCTTGATTACAACATGATAGAATGATTTTTGCTAAATCTGACTTTAGTAGTGGGAGAATTGTTTGGCACTCTGGATCTCCCATTCTAACATTAAATTCAATTAGGTATGGTTCATTTTCACATATCATAAGTCCAACATACAAGAAGCCGATATAATTTGTATTAAGTTCTTTCAACCCAGCCATGGTTGGATCTATAATTTTTTTATTGATTTTGTCTTGAAGACTATCATTATTCAATCTAGATGGTGAGTATGCTCCCATCCCACCAGTATTAGGACCTGTATCTCCCTCACCAACTCTCTTATGATCTTGTGCAGTTTGAAAAAATTTATAATCTTTTCCATCACATATAACAAAATAACTCATTTCCTCTCCTTCTAAAAATTCTTCTATTAAAATTGAGTCAGCTTTACCGAATTTTCCATTAAATATTTCATTTACGGCTTCTTCTGCGTTATTTTTTGATTTACAAATATAAACGCCCTTTCCTGATGCCAGGCCATCGGCCTTGATCACTATAGGGTATTTTGAATTTTCCAAATAATTAATAGCATCACTTTTTTTTATAAATATCTCAAATTTTGAAGTTGGGATATTAAACTTTTTACAAAGTTTTTTTGTAAAAATTTTTGAACCTTCAAGTTGAGAAGAAATTTTATTTGGACCAAACACTTGGATACCAGTATTTTTAAAAAAATCTACTATTCCATTAACGAGTTGTTTTTCAGGGCCAACAACTAATAAGGTAATATTTTTTTCTAGAGATTTTTTTTTAATCTCGTTAAAGTCGTCAATATTTATATCAATATTCTCTGCTAGTAATTCTGTTCCAGCGTTTCCAGGAAAACAATAAATTTTGTTAACGAGGTCTGACTCTTTCAATTTCAAACACAGCGCATGTTCACGTCCACCACTTCCAATAATTCCAATATTCATATATATATATTTTATATAACTTAAGTATGGAAAATAAATTAGCTAAATTGAGATATTTGCCTAATAATTTTGAAATTATTGAGCCTGGTGATTACGTATTATGCGCTATTTCAAATAAAAAAATACCTATAGAAAACTTGACTTACTGGAATGTTGAAGACCAAGAAGCTTATTACTCTTATGTGGAGGCATCAAAAAAAAAGGAAAGCAAATAAGTAATTAAATTTTCCATCTATTGTGAGTTAAAATCCATTGTTCGGGATTTTTTAAAATCATCTTTTCAAGTAAATAATTTAAATGTTGAGTAATATCTTCTGTGCTTTTATCTTTAGAAAAATATATTGGTTTTTCTATAGTCATTCTAAAATTATGCCCATCAATTCTTTCGATATAAATACTAACTACTGGACAACCAAATTTTTTGACTAATTGAGCAGGTATTGTAGTAGTGAAAGCTTCTTTTTTAAAAAAGTTAGATTTTATACCTTCAGTAACTCTTTGATCAATCATTAATGCTATTGAAATATTTTTTTTAAATAAATTTAAAATTTCTCTAATACCAGACAATCCTTTTTTAATTTGATTTCTACAAATAAATTTTTTTCTAATATTCTCCATAGTGCTGTTCAAGAAAAAATTATTTAGAGGTCTATATATTGCCCCAAGTTCTAGACCAGATTTCTCAATTTGCATCGCCATTAACTCAAAGTTATTAAAATGACCAGATATAAAAACAACAGGGATATTTTTTTTCTTTATTTCATTCAAATACTCTAGTCCAGATATATTGAGATATTTTTCCAAGTTGCCTTTTCTAAAACCTTTTAAAAAAACATATTCTGATAATATTCTTCCATAGTTTCCCCACATTTTTTTTGTAATTATATCTATATTCTCTTGGCTTGTGTTAGGTAAAATTAAATTTATGTTTTTTTTAATAATCTCTTTTGATTTGAATATAGGACCAATTTTTTCACCAACAAATTTTCCAAAGTTAGATGCTTTTTTAAAACCAATAGTTTTACAAATTAAAAAAAATAATTTAATAAAAATATATTGTAAAAAATAAAGAATAATTTTCATTTTTTGTGTGTTAAAAATTCTAGAAATTTTTTTTCATTAAATATTTTAAGTTTTAGTTTTAAATATAACATTTCATTTTGAAACTTTTCATTAAGTTTAAAATAATCTTTTTCTGTGGTGATTATTTTTAGATTGTTTGTTTTAGAATAATTTATAATGTCTCCCAAATCATTATCAGTATAATTGTGATGATCTGGAAAAATAAATTCTTTCGATATATTTAAGTTATTTTCTTTTAAAATTTTCAAAAAGTTTTTTGGATTTCCAATTCCAGAAAAGATAACATAGTTAAGTTTCTTATCAAATTCTTCCAGGTTAGATATTTCATACTTAGTTTCGAAAATCTGCAAATCTTTTTTTATTTTATTTATCTCATTAACTAAGTCACCATTGAGTCTTGGATCGCCATTAATAACAATTGCATCGTATTTTTTTATTGAGTCTAATTTTTCTCTTAAAGGTCCTGCGGGAATAAGAAAGCCATTTCCTATCCATTGAATATTATTAAAACAAACAA
Source organism: Candidatus Pelagibacter communis (assembly GCF_001179965.1). Lineage (GTDB taxonomy): Bacteria > Pseudomonadota > Alphaproteobacteria > Pelagibacterales > Pelagibacteraceae > Pelagibacter. The sequence goes on along the minus strand of NZ_CVSH01000060.1, from coordinate 1,484 downwards.
TTTTTATATCATAATCAATTGAATAATCCTGCAATCCATCGTCAAATATAGCGTATTTAAAATTTTTGACTTTAGCCTCTTTGACAGCATCCAATCTTTTTTTTTTACAAATAAGTTTTGAATATTTTTTAATAAGTAACTGTTCATCAAGTTGATTTTTATAAAATTTTTTAATTATCACAGAATTTAATTTTGCAGCATTCATTATATTTTCAGATTTTATTGCTAAAGGAGTTTTTCCTGTGCCTCCAACATAAATATTTCCTATACATATTTTTATGATATCTATACTTTTTTTTGCTTTAAAAAAATTTCTAAGTAAATTATTAGCTAAAAGTAGAATGGTTAATGGAAGAAGAATTAAAGCAAGAAGATTTGGTTTTTTTTTATCCCAAAATTTCGGCTTATAAAATTTCATTTAATAAATGCTTTTAATTCCTTTGTAGTATTTTTAAGTATTTTTATACCTATATCCTCTATTTTTTTAACAATCAAACTTGAACTTTTTTTTGTTTTAAAAGATTTTTCTATTTCACTGATAAAATTTTTTTTTAACAAAATTTTTTTTGATAAATTATTTATATTTAATAATTTATAAACATCATTAAAATTTTCTACATTTGGTCCGTGTATGATTTTACATCCATATCTAACAGGCTCTAATGGATTCTGACCACCGTGCTTTACAATTGATCCACCCATAAAAACAATTTTATTAAGATTATAAAAAATCTCAGTTTCACCATAAGTATCAACTAAATATATATCGGTATTAACTGGAATTATTTTATTAGAACTATGACAATAAAAGTTTAAGTTTTTTTCTTTTATAATTTGAATTATTTCATCTTTTCTATTCACATGTCTGGGAATAATGATTGTAACTATATTCTTATGAAGTTTTTTTAACCCTTTATGTATTTCAATACAAAACTCCTCCTCACCTTTATGGGTACTAGATGCACACCAAAAAACCTTTTTACTTAAAAATTTAATTAATTTAGATGGAGCAATATCTTTTTTAAATCTTTTTTGAGTAAATTTTAAATTTCCAATCAGTTTGATATTAATCACTCCTAGAAATTTCAAATAATTAAGAGTTTCTTTATTACAAGGGAATGCATATGTAAAACTATGAAAGATTTTTTTTCCAAAATTTCCCAGATGGCGCCATCTTTTAAAAGATTTTCTAGTTATTCTTGCATTTAATAATATTGTAGGAACTTTTCTTTTATTCAAGTTGTGTATTGTATTTGGCCAAATTTCAGAATCTATAAAAATTGCCATACACGGTTTCCAATAATTAAGAAATTTTTTTGAAATTATATTTGCATCTATTGGAAAAAACTGATGAACAGTTTTTTTAAATTTAAATTTATTAAAAACCTTAGCTGAGCTAATAGTTGAACTTGTAATTAATATTTGAGAGTAGCAAAAAAGACGCTTTAAAAATTCTTGAAAGAATTAATTGGAAAAACGGTTTT
>NZ_CVSH01000059.1 GCF_001179965.1 Candidatus Pelagibacter communis | reverse complement strand
GATTTTATTGTAGAGGATAACAAGTTAAAGCATAAAAAATTTATTCCAGGTGTAAAAATACCAATACACTCAAAAGAAAAAATAAAAGATATTAATAATACTATGCTTGTTCTAGCATGGAATTTCTTTGATGATATAAAAAAAAATAATGAAGGATTATCAAAAAATTTTATTAATATTAAGTCTTTAGAAAAAAATAGTTAGAAAAATGAATTTAAGGAAAATAAAACCACAATATTTAAAAAAACCAAATCCAAGAATTGGTTTGATCGCACTAGCCAGTGACTTTATGATCGAAAAAGATTTTGTAAATGTTATTAATGGAAAAAAAATTGATTTTTTTGTTAATAGAATTAAATGTTACAATCCATTAACTAGTAAAAATCTTATAAAAATGTCCAAAGAAGTGACAAATGTTACAAAAGAAATTTTACCAAATCAGAAAATTGATTGTATTGCATATGGTTGTACATCAGGAACAATAGCTGCAGGTTTCAAATCAATTGAAAAAAAAATTAAAAAAGCAAAACCAAACACAAAAGTTGTTACACCAAGTACAGCAGCAATTAAGGCTTTAAAAAAAATGAATATTAAAAAAATATCTTTGTTTACTCCTTACCCAAAAAAATTAAATGACGAAGTTTTTGATTTTTTTGTAAATGAAAATTTTATAATTACATCTAATTCTTATTTTAATATTAAATCTGACATAGATATTGGTAAAGTTGATCCAAACTACTTATTCAAAGTTTTAACAAAAATGGATCATAAAAATTCCGACGCATTATTTGTTTCTTGTACAGCATTACCAATTTTATCAATATTAGATAAGTTAGAAAAAAAAATTAAAAAAATAGTACTGTCTAGCAATCAAACTCTCATTTGGGACGCTCTTGAAAAAATTGGTGAGAATAATTCAATAAAAGGTTTTGGAAAATTATTTAACTCAAATTGATATGCTATTTTCAAAACAAGAATATAAAGACCGTCTAATTAAAACCAAAAAACTAATGCAGGAAAAAGGAATTGATCTTTTAATATCTCAGGACACAAATAATATTAATTATTTGACTGGTTATGATGCATGGTCTTTTTATTATTCTCAATGTGTTATTGTTCACATTGATTGCGATGAACCGCTATGTTTTATTAGAGCACAAGATGCTGGCGGAGCATATATCAAAACATATTTAAAAAATGAAAATATTTTTGTATATGATGAAAAATATATTCATACATGGCCAGTACATCCATACGATGCCTTAATAGAACTAATTCAAAAAAGAAATTGGGAAAAGTTAAACATCGGAGTTGAAATGGATAGCCATTATTTTACAGCTTACTGTTATGAAAAGTTAAAGCAGGGACTTCCTAATGCAAAAATTAAAGACTCAGAAAGACTAGTCAACTGGGTAAGATTTGTTAAATCTGATACTGAAATAGGATATATGAAAAAAGCAGCAAAAATATCAGAGGGAGCTATGAAAGTTGCAATGGAAACTATAGAGCCAGGTTTACGACAATGCGATGCAGTGGCTGAAATACAAAAAGCTCTTTTCAAAGGAACACCAGAAGTTGGAGGTGAATATGCAAGTATTACAACTTTACTACCAACAGGCAAAGGAACTTCAGCTTCTCACTTAACTGCAACAGATGAAAAATTTGTTAATGGCGAGGCAACAATAGTAGAACTTTCTGGTGTTGTTAAAAGATATCATTGTCCTATGGCAAGAACGGTTCAATTAGGTAAACCAGAGCAAAAAAAAATTGATGCTATGAAAGCAACCAATGAAGCATTACAGGCGGGCATTGAAGCAACAAAACCTGGAAATACTGCAAATGATGTTGCGCAAAAGTTTTGGGGGGTTTTAGATAAATATAATATTAAAAAAGAGTCCAGGACCGGATATTCGATTGGAATAGGATATCCACCTGACTGGGGTGAACATACCTTAAATATCTATAAAGGTGATATGACAGTTCTTCAGCCTAATGTTTGTTTTCACATGATTGCAGTAATGCAATTTGGAGAATGGGGAGTAGAAGCGTCTGAATCCGTTAGAGTAACTGATAAAGGAAGTGAATTATTTTGCAATTTTTCAAGAGATTTATACATAAAATAAGAACTTGAAAAAAATATCAACAAATGTTTTAAATCACCATGCCAAATAACCAACAATTCGTAAGATTTGATAAAGTTGATAAAAGTTACGACGGCAAAGTTTTAGTTGTTAAGGATCTAAATTTAGATATTGCCGAAGGTGAATTCATAACAATGCTTGGGCCATCTGGATCAGGTAAAACCACTTGCCTGATGATGCTAGCAGGATTTGAGACACCAACAAATGGTGAAATATATTTAGACTCGAATCCAATCTCAAATATTCCACCCCACAAAAGAGGAATTGGAATGGTATTTCAAAATTATGCACTGTTCCCACATATGACTGTTTATGAAAATTTAGCATTCCCTTTAAGAGTAAGGAAAGTTTCAAAAGATGATATCGATAAAAAAGTTGATAAAGCCTTATCAATGGTTTCTCTAACTGGCTTTGAAAATAGAATGCCTGGTCAACTATCAGGTGGTCAACAACAAAGGGTAGCAGTTGCTAGAGCACTTGTTTTTGATCCTGCAGTTGTATTAATGGATGAGCCTTTAGGAGCATTAGATAAAAATTTAAGAGAAAGTATGCAATACGAAATAAAACATATTCATGAAAGTATTGGAGTAACAGTTGTATATGTCACCCATGATCAAGGTGAAGCATTAACAATGTCAAATAGAATTGCTGTATTTAATGACGGAAAAGTTCAACAACTTTCATCTCCAGATAAGTTATATGAAGAACCTGTAAATTCTTTTGTTGCAGAGTTTATCGGAGAAAATAATACTTTTGGAGGTCAAGTAACAAATTTTTCCAAAGAAAAATGTAAAGTTAAATTGGATGATGGATCAGAAATATTTGCAAATCCAATAACTGTTAAATCTAATGGTGATAAAACAACGGTCTCACTAAGACCAGAAAGAGCTTTAATTAATACAAAAGAAAAGATGGATAATAACTTTAAAGGAAAGATCGAGGAAGTAATATATCATGGAGACCATACACGTGTAAGATTAAATCTTTTAGGAAATAAAGAGTTTATTTTAAAAGTTCCTAATAGCTCAGCTAATATGGATATTAAACTAGGTAACCAAATAAATGTTAGCTGGAATAGCCATGACGCAAGGGCCCTAGACCCAAAATAATCATCAAGTTTAAAATCATTCTAGATTAACAAAATTAGACCCTTTTTTACAAAATGGGCTGTTGACTCACTCTTTATATATTGCTGTAATTGGTTTTTTATAAAAAAACGTTTAAACGGAGGATAAATGAGAAAATTAAGTAAACTATTACTAGTTCTATCTTTTGCTCTTTCAATAACTTCATCAGCATTTGCAGTAACTGTTGCATCATGGGGTGGAGCTTATACTGAGTCTCAAAAGTTAGGATATGGTGATCCTACTGCTAAGAAACTTGGAATATCTATCAATTGGGTAGACTATTCTGGTGGACTATCAGAAATTAAAGCACAAAAAGAGGCTGGCAAAATTACGTGGGATATAATCGACGTATTTGCAATGGATACTATTACTGGATGCGACGAAGGTTTATTTGTTGAATTTGATTTTGACAAAGACTTCCCAGCAGCACCAGATGGAACTCCTGCGAGTAAAGACTTCTTTGCTCCAATGCCTAGTAAATGTGCTGTAGGAAATATTTTATACTCTTGGAACTATGCTTATAACGTAAATAACGTTAAAGGTACTCCAAAGACTATCAAAGATTTCTTTAACACAAAAAAATTCCCTGGAAAAAGAGCTATCTATAAAAGCGCTCTAACAAATTTAGAGATCGCTTTAGCAGCAGATGGTATTAAGCCAGGAAAGGGTGGAGCAAAAATCTACAAAGCTTTAGAAACTGAAGCAGGTGTAGAAAGAGCAATGAATAAGATCAAAGAACTTTGCACTGATCCAAACGGAGGATGTGTATTCTGGTCTGCAGGTGCTCAACCACCAGAACTATTAGTTTCAGGTGAAGTTGTAATGGCAACTGGTTGGAATGGAAGATTCTTCAATGCTGAAATCGGAGAAGGAGCTCCAATCAAACAAGTTTGGGATGGTCAAGGTCTTGACTATGAATATTTTGTTCTAGTTAAAGGTGGACCAAACGAAGCTGATGCAAAGAAAGCTTTAGCAGAAATGACAAGTACAGAAGGTTTAGCAGGAAGTGCTAAGTATATTGCTTACGCTCCTTGGAGAAAATCTTCACTAAAAGTTATGGCTAAAGGTGAGCCTTGGTATAAAGATGGTAAGACGAACATGGTACCACAAATGCCAACAGCAAAAGCAAATACTAAAAACTACTTCTTAGTAGACCCTATTTTCTGGGCTGATAACGGTACAGAGCTTGGAGAAAAATGGGAAGCTATGAAAGCAGGACTATAATTTTAAGTTTTAAAGACTAAAATTATATACTATATTTAGGGCGGTTATTTTATAACCGCCCTTTTTTATTTATGAGCAGTGAAACCAGACAAATTTTAACTACAGATGGTATACCTTTAGAGGTAAGTTTAAAAAAAGCTGAAAGAAAAAATAAAATTAAAGCATTTCTTTTAGTTGCACCTTTATTATTGTTCCTACTTATTACTTATATTTTTCCAATTGGAGATATGTTGTTGAGAAGTGTGGATGATAAAATGGTTACTGAAATGTTACCAAAAACATTTAAATCAATGGAAGATTGGGATGGAAATGAAATGCCTCCAGAAGAGGTGTTTGAAGCTTTTTATTTAGATTTTCAAAAACTAGTAGAGGAAAAACGTGATGGAAAATTATCCACTCAATTAAATTATACCAAGAATGGTTTCAAAAGTATTTTAAAAAAATTACGAAGAAAAGCAAAAAATTTTGAAGAGGGAAATTATAAAGAACAAATAATGGCAGTACATAAAAGATGGGCAGACGTTGAGTACTGGCGAGCAATAAAAAGACGTGCACCAGCATTTACAAGTTCTAAATATTTAAAAGGAATGGATATGTACAAGAATGAGGAAGGTAAAATTGTAAGTGTAGAAGAAGATCGTAGAATTCATAGAGTTTTATGGCTCAGAACTTTAGAGATAGCTTTTTTCGTAACTTTATTATGTTTCCTAATGGCCTATCCAATTGCACATTTGCTTGCAACATTGCCAATGAAATATAGCAACCTATTGATGATCTGTGTACTTCTTCCTTTCTGGACTTCCTTATTGGTAAGAACAGCCAGCTGGATGATACTCTTACAACAACAAGGTGTTGTTAACGATTTCTTTGTTATGATTGGTTTAGTGGCTGACGATAATAGACCAGAGATGATGTACAATAAAACCGGGACTTATGTTGCAATGACACAAATTTTATTACCTTTTATGGTTTTACCTTTATATAGTGTTATGAAAACAATATCTCCAAGCTTGATGAGAGCAGGAAAATCGTTAGGAGGAACACCATTCGTAACATTTTGGAAGGTTTACTTTCCATTAACTATTCCTGGAATTGGAGCAGGCTGTTTATTAGTTTTTATACTTGCTATTGGTTATTATATTACTCCGGCTCTAGTAGGTGGAGCGTCAGGAACTCTTATTAGTAATCAAATCGCATTTCATATGAAGAGCACTCTTGATTGGAGCTTTGCATCAGCGATGGGATTAATGTTACTTGCTGGAGTATTAGCAATATATTGGATTTATAACAAATTGGTTGGAATTGATAACATTAAGTTAGGATAATTATGGCATTACCAAAATATACTGAACCACATTATAGAATTTGGCATTATATGTATATTTTCATTTGTACATGTGTTTTTTTCTTTTTGATCGCACCATTATTTGTAATTTTCCCTTTATCATTTAATGCTGAAGAATTTTTAAGTTTCTCTGAAGGAATGAAAAATCTTGATCCAGATGCATTTTCTTTAAGATGGTATAAGGATATGATTTATGGAACAAAAAATCCATGGGGGCTTGCAGCTAAAAATAGTTTTATAATTGCTATATTTGCCACATTGGGCTCTGTGATTCTAGGAACAGTAGCTGCATTAGGATTAAGCAGCAGACATATGCCTTACAAAGGATTAATCATGGCAACTCTAATTTCACCAATGATTGTTCCTTTGATTATTTCAGGAGTTGCAATTTTCTTTTTTATGGCCAAGGCAGGACTTGCAGCAACCCATACAGGAATAATTTTAGCACATATTATTTTAGGTACTCCATTTGTAGTAATTACTGTTACAGCAACATTGTCTGGCTTTGATCATAGTGTTACAAGAGCAGCCTCAAGCTTAGGCAGTGATCCTGTTAATACTTTTATGAAAATTACATTACCACTAATTCTTCCAGGAGTAATATCGGGCGGATTATTTGCTTTTGTGACTTCTTTTGATGAAGTTGTTGTTGTATTATTTTTAGCCGGACTAGAAAATACTACAATACCAATTCAAATGTGGACCGGGTTAAGAGAGCAATTAAGTCCAACAATATTAGCTGTTGCAACATGTTTAATAATTTTATCTACTTTAATTCTTGTTACAGCTGAACTATTAAGACGAAGATCTGAAAGGCTCAGAGGAATAAATAGATAAGAGATGGATATCAAAAAAGTTGTAGTAATAGGCTCTGGAACTATGGGGAGCGGTATCGCAGCTCATTTATGTAATGCAAATATACCAGTAACACTTCTAGATTTGACAACCGAGATAAGTGAAAAAGCAAGAGATAGAATTTATAAATCAAGACCTCCTTTATTAATAGATAAAAAAAAAATTAATAATATTAATGTAGGTAATATCAATGATGATTTTGATACTGTGAAAGAAGCTGATTGGATAGTAGAGGCTGTTGTTGAAAGAATTGATATCAAACATAATATTTATGAAAAAATTTTTAAAAATAGAAAATCAGGAGCGATAGTATCATCAAATACTTCCTCAATACCAATTAAAGTTTTGTCAGAAAAGCTTAACACCGAGGAAAAAAAAGATTTTTGCATCACACATTTTTTTAACCCTGTTAGATATATGGGATTACTTGAGATAGTTAAAAATGAAAATAACGATATTAGTAAAATAAACTCCCTAAAAAAATTTTGTGAAAAAGAGCTAGGCAAGGGAGCAATAGTTTGCAACGATACACCAGGCTTTCTTGGAAATAGAATTGGTGTTTATGCAATGCAGGTGGCAATGACTGAGGCATTTAAAATGAAATTAACTATTGAAGAAGCTGATGCAGTATTTGGAAGACCAATGGGTATACCAAAAACTGGTGTATTTGGTTTGTATGATTTAATCGGAATAGATCTAATGGCTGATGTATTAAAAAGTTTTATTAAAGAATTGTCAAAAAATGACGAATTTCAAATTGTAGCAAAAGAGATACCATTAATTACTAAACTTATAAAACAAGGTTATACAGGTAGAAAAGGAAAGGGAGGATTTTATAGAATTAATAAAGATAATAATCAAAAAATTTTAGAAGCCATTAATTTAGAAACAGAAAAATATTCCCCATCAAAAAAAATAGATCTAGGAATCGAGACTGTTAACTTAAATAGTTTAATAAATAGGGATGATAAATACGGTAAGTACGCATGGTCTGTAATTTCAAAAATAATTAAGTATGCATCCTCATTGGTACCGGGAATTACTGATAAGTTTAATGATATAGATGAAGCAATGCGTTTAGGTTTTAATTGGGCAATGGGACCCTTTGAAATGCTTAGATCTATTGGTGTGAAAAACTTTTTTGAGAGAATAGACGATTTTAAGGGTAATAAATTCCTAGAAAATTTAGCAAAAAATATGGACGAAAATTTTTATGGTCAAAGACAAATTTATACCGATATACAAACTTTAGCAAAAGTACGTCCTACAGCACTCAAGCTTGATAAGAATAATTCTGCTGAGATACATAGATTTAAAGATTTCAACATTGTTGAATTTACCACTAAAGCTTGTGCGCTAGATTACGATTCTATGGATGCACTAAAAAACGCAATAGACAAACCTTTAATAATCATAAATGAAAGTATGCAGTTTTCGGCTGGAGTAAATTTAAGCTATACAATGAATTTTGCTGAAAAAAATGATTATAATTCTATAGATAAGTTCATTAAATATTTTCAAGAAACTTGTAAGACTTTAAAATATTCGAAGCACCCTGTCGTTTCAGCGCCGTCAGGGTTAACTCTTGGCGGGGGATTTGAAGTATTGGTTCAAAGTAATTTTGTAGCCTCTCACACAAATATAGTAATTGGTTTAGTCGAAACAATGGTCGGTTTGGTCCCTGCGGGAGGTGGATGTAAAGAAATGTTATGGAGATGGTTTCAAACTGAAGAGGCAAAAAAAGATCCTGATTTTGCGCCATTAAAAGTTTTTGATATTATCGGTTATGGAAAAACTGCAACTTCACCCGTTGAAGCAGTACCACTTAAGTATTTAAGTCCGAATGATAAAACAATAATGAATAGGAACGGTTTATTTTCAGTCTCAAAAAAAATTATAGAAGATAATAAAGATTTTAAACCACCTTTAGAATGTAGTTTCAATTTATCTGGAAAGCCACTCAAAGAAAAAATGATAAAAGTTTTAGAGAAACTATATAACGATAAAATAATATTAGATCATGGAATGGAAGTTGGTAAAGAGCTTGCAAATGTATTGAGCGGGGGTAATACATCTTTAGAGAAGAAACTTACAGAGGACGATTTATATAGATTAGAATTAGAGTCATTTATGAGATTAATCGAAAATAAAAAAACACAAGATAGAATTAAACACACTCTTAAAACTGGAAAGCCTCTAGTAAATTAAAATCATAGATCTTGTAACATTTTAAAATAATTTATAAAATCTGGTCTCAAAACATATTCAGATTTATTACTATGTTTAATTTTTTCTAAAGCCTTAAGACCATAAAGTACTTTACCAACTGGAGTATACTCTCCTTCAAAAAGTGGTGCATCTTTCAACAAAATAAAAAATTGACTATCCTCTGTGTTCATTTCATTTTTTCGAGCCATACCAACACTTCCTCTCACAAAACTAAACGGTTCATTTACTTCAGATTTAATATTTCCATATTTAGAGGAACCAGTTCCTAAGTAGGTATAGTTGATATTATTCTTTTTGCCATATTCCAAATCTCCAGCTTGAACCAAAAACTTTTTAATAACTCTATGAAATGCAACATCATTATATTCACCTGTTTCAATTAACATTTTAAATCTTTTGACAGAATTTGGGGAAAGTTTAGGATAAAGTTCAATAATCACGTTACCACAGGGAACATTCAGAACTGCAATATTTTCTATTTTTTCAAATACTAAATTACTTGGGTCATTATTTTTTACAAATAAACAATCATTTTTTAAAATAAACAAAGACCCAAAACTTAAAAATGCTAAAATAATAATAAATAATGTAAGGTATTTTTCTAATCTAGTCTGTTTAATTTTTTTTATCATTTAAAATTGAAAGTTTTTATAAAGCTTAGATATTTTATTTTTTAAAAAAAAAGTTTTTTTTTTTATTATTTCATCATCTTTAGATCTTTGAATTAATATTTTTTTATTAGTTTTCATAAAGGAGTAAACCTCTGCCATATCTTCAAATGGAGTTGACATTGAGTAATCTGTTAAAAAACCTTTTTTATCATCAATGTATTCAAGGCTAACTTTATTCGAGCATGTTGAGCATTCTTTATAAATAAAATCTAAGGTATTCAATTTACCCCAAACAATCTGGTCAAATACGTCTTCTTTATCAAAATGAATGAAATGAAACACCTCATGATGTAAAACTCTATTAAAAAACTTATTTTCAGTGTTTAGATTAAATATTAGTGTTTTCATTTCTGGGTTAGCGAAACCCAGGGCTGGAATTTCTGATATTTTTAAATTTTCACATATTATAATATATTTTAATCTTATTTTTTTTAAAAAATCATTTTTATAAATGTTTAGACTTTTGCTTATTTTATTATAATTATCTTCGAGTTTATTTTTATCTGCAGTTGAACAAGAAACATTATTAATACCAACACCTGCAGAAAAATTATTTTCAGGTATTAAAAACCTTAATCCATTATTCTCAATTTTATAGAGCTTTAAATTAGGTATCTTTATAATTTCATATAATTGATCAGAATTTGCAGGAAAAATTAAAAAAAAGCTTAAAACTAAATAATAAATAAATTTCATGAGATACAATTTAGATCATATTAGATAATGAAATAATATGGTACATTTTTAATATGAAAAAAAAAGATAAATCAAGTAATAGAATTTCAGTGCGTTTTGCTAGAAAATATATTTTATATTATTATGCATTCTTTTGGGTAGTTTTAGTTTTGATACTTTTATTCAATTTTAATGACTAAAAAAAATAAAGAACCAATTCAGCCTGTAAGTGGAACTGTGGTTCCAAGATTTGCTGGACCTAATACTTTTGCAAGATTACCTGAGCTTAGAGATGTCGACAAATGCGATATTGCTATAGTTGGCATTCCTTTTGATGCTGGAACAAGCTATAGACCAGGTGCAAGATTTGGACCACAAAGTATTCGACAAGCATCAAGACATTTAAGAACAAACTATCATCCAAACTATGATGTTGAACCATTTAAAGTTCAGCAAGTAGCCGATGCAGGAGATATTACATGTAATCCATTTAATATAAACGAGGCAATCAAACAAATAGAGGATGGTGCACTAAATCTTTTAAAAAAAACGAAAGGTATAATAAGTATGGGGGGCGATCATACAATTGCCTTTCCATTATTAAGAGCAATGAATAAATTTAATAATGGACCTGTTTCATTAGTACATTTTGATGCTCACCTTGATACATGGGATACTTATATGGGCGCTCCATATACTCATGGTACTCCATTTAGAAGAGCAAGAGAGGAAAATTTATTTTTAGATAATGCATCTATGCATGTTGGTATTAGAGGACCATTGTATAGTAAAGATGACTTTAAAAATGACGAAAGTTTTGGTTTTAAAATTATTCACTGCGATGAATTTCAAACTCAAGGTACAGATAAAATTGCAGAAAGAATAAAAAAAAGAGTAGGTAACAACCCATTATATTTATCAATCGATATAGATGTATTGGACCCTGCATTTGCACCAGGAACGGGTACACCTGAAATTGCAGGCATGACAACTAGGGAAATGGTAAATGTTTTGAGGGGTTTATCAGGATTAAATTTGATATCGGCAGATGTCGTAGAAGTTGCACCAGCATATGATCATGCTGAAGTTACTTCATTAGCAGCAGCAACTATCATTTATGAATTAACTAATTTATTTGCAAAAATAGATAGATAGGTTAATTTGCCAAAATGATCGATAAAAAAAAATTCTATATCAATGGTGAATGGGTTGATCCAATTAATAAACAAAGCCTAGATGTAATTGATCCATCTACAGAAAAAAGTTGTGCAACAATTTCATTAGGTGGGAAAGAAGATGTTAATAAAGCAGTTAATGCAGCTAAAAAAGCTTATGAGACATGGGGATTTAGCTCAAAGGAAGAAAGAGTTAAATTATTAGAAAATCTTTATGTTCTATATAAAAAAAGATGGGCTGATATCGCAAATGCAATTACGATGGAAATGGGCGCTCCAAAGGATTTCTCAACCAAATTACAAACAGGAACAGGGGCCAGTCACATAAAATCATTTATTAGATATTTAAAAGAATTTAAATTTGAAAAACCATTAGGAGAACATGCTCCAGACCAGAGAATTATATATGAACCCAAAGGAGTTTGTGCACTAATTACACCTTGGAATTGGCCAATGAATCAGGTTTGCTTAAAAGTAATTCCAGCTTTATCAGCTGGTTGTACAATGGTTTTAAAGCCCTCTGAACTAGCTCCGCTTTCATCTATGATTTTAGCTGAAATAATTCATGAGGCAAAATTTCCATCAGGTGTTTTTAATTTAGTAAATGGAGATGGAGCGACTACTGGTGATGCACTAACAAGTCATCCAGAAGTTAATATGATTTCTTTTACAGGATCTACTAGAGCAGGTGCTTTAATTTCTCAAAATGCTGCGAAAGATTTTAAGAGAGTAAGCCTTGAATTAGGAGGAAAAGGTGCAAATATTATCTTTAAAGATGCTGATCCTGAAGCAATAGAAAGAGGGGCATTAAGATGTTTTAGAAATTCAGGCCAATCTTGTAATGCTCCAACTAGGATGTTAGTAGAAAAATCAATGTACGATGAAGCAGTAGAAAGACTTAAAAAATATGCGAATGAGTTTCAAGTTGACGATCCAAACAAAGAAGGCGAGCACATAGGTCCAGTTATCTCAGAAACACAGTTTAATAAAATTCAAACATTAATAAAAAAAGGCATTGATGAGGGAGCTAAATTAGTTTCAGGTGGTCCAGGTAAACCAAATGGACTTGACAAAGGGTACTATGTAAAACCTACTGTATTTGCAGATGTAAAAAATGATATGGAAATTGCTAGAACAGAAATTTTTGGACCAGTTTTATCAGTTATGCCATTTGAAACAGAAGAAGAGGCAATTAAAATAGCCAATGATACCCCCTACGGTTTAACAAATTATATACAAACTCAAGATCCCGAGAAAGTAAAAAGAGTTGCAAGAAAATTAAGATCTGGAATGGTAGATGTAAATGGTGCTGGTATAGCTGTTGATGCACCGTTTGGAGGATTTAAACATTCAGGAATTGGCAGGGAAGCTGGATCAGAAGGACTAGTAGAGTTTCTTGAGGTAAAATCTGTTGGTGGCTGGAATTAAAAATTTAATTTGTAGATTTTTCTTTAACACCCTCTAAAAATTTTAAACATTTTGATATTTCGCTCAATTCAATGAACTCATCAATTTTATGAGCTTGTTCTATTGAACCTGGTCCACAAACTGCTGTGCTTATTCCTATTTCTTGGAATAAACCAGCCTCGGTGCCAAAAGAGACAACTTCTCTTGAATTGTCCCCAGTAATACTAGATACGAACTCACATGCCTCTGACTCCAAGTCTCTATCAAATCCGATAATTTCTCCAATAATCTCTTTCTTTATACTTGAATTAGGAAATATTTTTTTCATTTCAGGTAAAAGTTCATTATTTACAAACTTATCTAATTCTGCATTTAAAAAAATTGCATCATCTTTTACAACTGGTCTTGTTTCCCATTTTACCTGACATTTATCAGCTATTACATTGTGAGCAATACCTCCAAAAATTCCGCCAACAGAAAGAGTAGAATAGGGTGGAGAAAAAATTGAATTTTTTGGAACTCGTTTTTTTAATTTATTTCTAAGTTCAATTAATTTACCTACATATCTTGCAGCATATTCAACTGCACTTACTCCCTTATGTGGTTGAGAGCTGTGTCCTGCAAGTCCTTCAAAGTAGGTTGTATATTCATAAGCCCCCTTATGAGCATCGATGATTTTCATATTTGTTGGTTCGCCTACTATACATATACCTTTATTAAAACCTCTTTTTTTTAATTCTTTTATTAAAAGTGGCGCTCCAATACACGCAGTCTCTTCATCAAAAGTAAAAGAAAAATTAATATCCCTATCCAAATTAGTTTTTGAAAAAATAGGGGCATAGGCTAAAGCACATGCAATAAATCCTTTCATATCGCAAGATCCTCTTCCATAAAGTTTATTATTTTTAATTGTTGCTTTAAAAGGATCTGTTGTCCAACCTTTTGAAACAGGCACTACATCTGTATGTCCGGATAGAATTATTGGTTTTTTTCCATTGTGATTCTTAGCTTTTATTGTAGCAAAAAGATTTACTCTTTTTTTTTCAGAGTCAAATATTTTAAATGAGGATGCACCATTTTTTTTTAAAACCTCATCACAATAATTTATTAGTGAATTATTGTCCTCACCCGAAATTGTTTTAAAAGCTATTAAATCTGTTAAAATTTTAATAGAATTTTCAAGTAAATTTTTATTATTTTCTGTACTCATAAATATAATCAATTATATATTAAAATCATGAAAGAAGAAATAACCTACGATATATTTAATAAAGTTGATATTAGATTAGGGACCGTAATTTCAGTAAAAAAAAATGAGAAAGCTAGAAAACCATCATTGGTTGTTGAGGTAGATTTTGGAAATGAGATAGGAGTAAAACAATCCTCTGCTCAAATTACACATTTTTATAATGAAGAAAATTTAGTTGGAAAGCAAGTAATTGGTGTATGTAATTTTCCTGAAAAAAATATTGCTGGCATTAAATCACAAGTTTTAATTTTGGGTTCTATAGATAAAGAGGGAAAAGTAACATTGCTACATCCCTCGCAAAAAGCTGAGAACGGTTTACCGATTGCATAATTAAATATGCACCCAGAAATAATTTCACTTTGTTTGTTCATGTTTGCAACAAGTTGCTCACCGGGACCGAATAATGTTGTAGCATCTTACTCAGGTTTTAATTTTGGAATATTAAAAACCATCCCTCATATGCTTGGTGTAATTTTTGGTTTTACTATTTTAGTAACAATAATGAATTTCGGTCTTATAAATATTTTCCAAAAACTACCCATACTTCAAGAAATACTAAAGTATGCTGGCTCTATATTTCTTTTATATTTAGCTTATAAAATTTCCTTTTCAAAAAATAACCCAAATAATAAAAATGATAATCCTGTTAAATTTATAGAAACTTTTTTTTTTCAATTCATAAATCCTAAATCTTATATAGTTGCTGTTATTATGATATCGACATATGTTGAGAGAGGACAAAACTTTATGTTATATTCACTTTGGGTAATAGGCGTTGCATTTTTATTTGCAATAATAAGTATTAATTTTTGGACATTAATAGGCAAATTTTTAAGAAGATTCGCGACAAATGAGAAATTTATAAAAAGATTTAATTATGCTATGTCTACACTTTTAGTAGCTTGTATAGCTACATTTTATTTATAATTTAATTCATAATTTGAACTAAATATTCTATAAGATAGCAATTTTATGAAACCAGGAAATAAAAATTCATATAACTCATTAGATACTATTGATATAGATGATAAAAGTTTTAATTTTTACTCTTTATCAAAAGCAGAAAAAAATGGTCTTGATGGAATCTCATACTTACCAAAGTCATTAAAAGTTTTGTTAGAGAATTTATTAAGGTACGAAGATGGTGTAACTGTAAGTAAGAAACAAATCGAAGCAATTCAAAAATGGTTAGAAGATAGAAAGTCTGCTACTGAAATTGCCTATAGACCAGCAAGAGTTTTACTTCAAGATTATACAGGAATACCAGCAGTAGCAGATTTGGCTGCTATGAGGGAGGCGGTAAAAGAAAAAAATAAAGACCCTAAAAAAATCAATCCGTTATCAGCCGTGGATTTAGTAATTGATCATTCTGTTCAAGTTGATCAATCTGCAAAAAAAAATTCATTTGAAAAAAATGTAGATATTGAATTTGAAAGAAACGGAGAAAGATATTCTTTTTTGAAGTGGGGTCAGCAAGCATTTGATAATTTTAGAATCGTTCCACCTGGAACCGGTATTTGTCATCAAGTAAATTTAGAATATTTATCAAAAGTAGTTTGGTCTGAAAGTTCTGGTGGAAAAACATATTTGTTTCCAGATACCTTGGTTGGCACTGATAGTCATACTACCATGGTAAATGGTTTATCGGTTTTAGGTTGGGGAGTAGGAGGTATTGAAGCAGAGGCAGGAATGTTAGGACAACCAATATCAATGTTAATTCCCGAGGTAATAGGCTTTGAGGTAAAAAATAAATTACCAGAGGGAACAACAGCTACCGATCTAGTTCTCACAGTTGTAAAAATTTTGAGAGACAAAGGTGTGGTTGGTAAATTTGTAGAATTTTTCGGAGAAGGTTTAAAAAATTTAAGTTTAGCTGATAGAGCAACTATAGCAAATATGGCGCCCGAGTATGGAGCAACATGTGGTTTTTTTCCAATAGATGATGAAACGTTAAGATATTTAAGGTTTTCTGGCAGAGATGAACATATAGTTAAGATTGTAGAAAAATATGCAAAAGAGCAGGGATTATGGTCTAGCGACAATATCAAGTTTACCGATAAAATTTCTTTAGATATGTCTACAGTGGTTCCAACAATCTCTGGACCTAAAAGACCACAAGATAAAGTGTTGCTAACGGATGCAGCATCAAACTTTAAAAAGGTATTCAAAGAAACAACAAAAAGAAATAAAAATAATGTTTCAAAAGTAAATGGTACTGATTTTGAAATTAAAGATGGATCAATTCTTATTGCAGCAATTACCTCTTGTACTAATACCTCTAACCCAAATGTTTTGATAGGAGCTGGTTTGCTTGCAAAAAAAGCAATAGAATTTGGATTGAAGACTAAACCTTGGGTGAAAACTTCATTAGCACCTGGTTCTCAGGTAGTAACAGATTATTTAGAGAAAGCTGGATTAAATAAGTACCTTGATATGCTTGGTTTTAATTTAGTAGGGTATGGTTGTACTACATGCATTGGAAATTCTGGTCCTTTAAAAGAAAATATTGTATCAGCAATTGAGAAAGAAAGCATCTACGCAGTTTCAGTGTTATCTGGTAATAGAAACTTTGAGGGACGAATATCACCACACATTAAAGCAAACTATTTAGCATCACCACCTTTAGTTGTTGCTTACGCATTAGCAGGTCATATGGAAATTGATTTATATAAGGATCCACTTGGAAAAGATAAAAATGGAAAAGATATTTTTTTAAAAGACATATGGCCATCAAATAAAGAAATTGAGACCACACTTGCAGACTCTTTAAATGCAAACATGTTCATTAAAAGATATTCAAACGTATCAGAGGGACCAGTTCAATGGCAAAAAATTAAAACTGAAAAAACTAGTATTTATAATTGGGATGAGAGTTCTACTTATGTTAAAAGACCTCCTTTCTTTGATCAATTATCTGACGAGCCAGAGGGTTTTAAAGAGATTAAAGACGCAAGACCACTCCTAATTTTAGGAGATATGGTAACTACAGATCATATTTCACCTGCTGGCTCAATCCAAAAAGAAAGCCCAACTGGAGAATATTTTATGAAACATCAGGTGCTTCCAAAAGATTACAATTCTTACGGATCAAGAAGAGGTAATCATGAAGTTATGATGAGAGGGACATTTGCAAATATTAGAATTAGAAATGAGATGGCTCCAGGCACAGAAGGAGGTTTTACAAAACTACATCCCGAAGGAAAAATTATGCCAGTTTATGACGCGGTGGTTGAGTATAAAAAAAGAGGTACAGATTTAGTAGTAATTGGTGGAAAAGAATATGGGACTGGATCCTCAAGAGATTGGGCTGCAAAAGGAACTAAATTATTAGGAGTTAAAGTAGTTATTGCTGAAAGTTTTGAGCGTATTCATAGATCAAATTTAATTGGAATGGGAATCTTACCATTGCAATTTATTGAGGGTATGGATAGAAAAAAATTAAAATTTGAGGGCTCCGAGCTAGTGACGGTATTAAAAATAGAGAAAGGCATAAATCCATCTGATAAAATAGATGTTGAAATAAAGTATTTATCTGGGGATATCAAAAGAATAAAGACTTTATGCAGAATAGATACAAAGAACGAATTGGAATATTATAAGAATGGTGGCATTTTACAATTTGTATTAAGAAACATGATGTAAACATGGATGAAGAAATACAGTTAATTAATCAAAATACTAGAAAAGAGAAATTTAAAAATTTCATTTTGAATAACAAAAAAATTTTAATTGGATTATGTTCAATTACTATATTAGTCACAATATCAATTTTTATATTTTTAGAATTAAAAACTAAAAATCAATTAAAAATAGCAAGTAAATATAATGAAATTACTCAACTATACGAAAAGAATAATAGTAAAAAAATTTTGGAAGATTTAATAAATATTATTAATGAAAAGGATAAAACCTATTCTCCTTTAGCGCTCAATTTTTTAATTGATAACAAAATTATTGATAACAGGGATCAAATCAACAGTTTTTTTGACTTAATTATTAATGAAATAAAATTAGAAAATGAAATAAAAAATTTAATAATTTATAAAAAAGCACTTTATAACTCTGATAGCTCAAGCGAAAACAATTTACTGAAAATTTTAAAACCTATATTAAATTCAGAAAGCATTTGGAAGTCTCATTCGTTATACTTAATGTCTGAATATTTTTTATCAAAAAACGAAAAAGAAAAGTCAAAAGAATTTTTAATTCAAATAATAGAATTAGAAAATTCAAATCCAAGTATCAAAGCTGAGGCTCAAAAAATGATTAACAGGTACTTTAGTGGATAAAATATTTAAATTAGCCTTACTTTTGATTTTAAGTTCGTGCTCCTTAAACCCAAACTCTACTCTTTGGACAAAGAATAAGAAAATTGAATATGAAAATTCATTGAATATCATAGAGATAGATCCAAAAAAAAATGTTTTAACAAAAGAAATTAATTCAAATATTAAAATTAAAATAGGTAATGCAACAAAGAAAACATAAATTATTATAAAATGACAAATAATAATGGGGCTACTAATTACGATGGTAAACTAAAGAAAATTTCAAAATATAATTATTCAAAAATTGAGTATTTTAATCAATATGAACCAGAGTTAATTTCATATGATAATAATTTAATATTTTTTGACAATAAGGGAACAATTTTAAATTTTAAAGAAAACTCTAAATTACAATGGAAAAAAAATTATTATTCAAAATCTGAAAGAAAAAAAAATCCCATTCTTTTTTTTTCGAATAACAAAAATATACTTATAGTAGCTGATACATTAGCAAACTATTATTCAATTGATTTGAAAACAGGTGATAAAATTTGGTCAGGTAAAAATAATTCACCTTTTAATTCACAAATTAAAATATTAGATGATAAATTTTTTATAGTAGATGATAGTAATATCCTTAGTTGTTTTTCTATAAAAAATGGCAACAAATTGTGGAGCTATAAAACAGAAAAACCTTTAATCAAATCACAAAAAAAAATGTCAATTATAATAAAAGAAAACAAAGTTATTTTTATCAATACTCTCGGTGATGTAACTGCGTTGGATACACTATCAGGAAGATTGTTGTGGCAATTACCAACACAAAGTAAATCCATTTATGAAGATGCAATGTTTTTAAAAATTTCAGACATGGTTTTAGAGGATAATTCAGTATTTTTTTCCAATAATATGAATGAGTTTTTTTCATTAGATGCTACAACTGGGATCCTAAATTGGAAACAAGTTGTTAACTCCAGTCTACGACCATCTATTGTAAATGATTTTATTTTTACAGTTAGTGAAGAAGGTTTTTTAATAGTAATAGATTCTAAGAGTGGAAAAATAATCAGAAGCACAGATTTATTTGATAAATTTAAAATAAAGAAAAGGAAAAAAATTAAACCAACAGGATTTGTTTTAGGGAGTAAAAAATTATATTTGAGCACATCAACAGGACGATTATTAATTGTAGACATTGAAAGTGGAAAGACACAATTAATAATAAAAATAGATAGTGAAAAAATTTCAAGACCAATTATTTTAAAACAGAGTTTATTTGTGGTAAAAAATAACTCTGTTATTAAATTAAATTAATATGTTATTAAAAATTCTGGATAAATTAGGTAGAAAAAAAGTTGTTTTTGATAGAGGGCCATCACATCCTAAGTATAATGAAGCCAAACCATGGATGAACAGATATTACGTTTTATTTAGGAATAGACCAAGATGGTTTCCTTTTAATGTATTAATTCATGAAATGCTCGATGACGATCACGGAGAGGGTGTTCATAACCATTTATTTCCTTTTATAACTATAATTTTGAGAGATGGATATTGGGAGACGCTCAAAAGTGGAAAATATTGGAGATCACCAGGCTACATAGGATTTAGATCTGCAAACACTTTTCATAGAGTTGATTTAAAGCCTGGAACCAAACCACTTACTATATTTATATCAGGTCCATTTGGTCTCAGAAAGGGACCAAGATCAGAGTATGGAATAGATTTTAAGACTAAAAACAAGTGATACAAAAATTTCATAATCTCATACTCCAAACAGACGGTCAGAAACTTTATGATTTTACAAATAAAACACTTGAATGGATAAAAAAAAATAATTTCAAAAATGGAATAATCAATTTAAGCATCCAACACACAAGTGCTTCACTAATAATCCAGGAAAATGCTGATCCAGATGTTCAATTAGATTTGTTAAATTTTTTTGATAAAATTGCACCAATGAAAAATAATCTTTATATTCATAACGCTGAGGGAAAAGATGATATGCCTGCGCATATTAAATCAGCAATAACAAACAATCAAATTTCTCTAAGTATTAAGGATCAAAAACTTTTACTAGGGACTTGGCAAGGGATATATTTATTTGAGCATAGATTAAATCCACAATCGAGAACTATAATTCATCATTTTATAGGAGATTAATTTTTCTTTTTAAGTGATTGGAAAGCCTCTAAAGCTTCTTTTCTTGCTACCTCATGGATGACAATAGGTTTTGGATAATCTTTTCCGATAACAGTATTTATTGCTTCTTGATATTTTTTTTCCATTTCCCATGGTTTATGAATAAATTTTTGTGGAACTTTTTTTAATTCGGGTACCCATTTTTTTACATATTCTCCTTCTTTATCAAATTTTTCTCCCTGCAAAATTGGATTAAAAATTCTAAAATATGGAGCTGCGTCTGCACCACATCCTGCTACCCACTGCCATTGAGCTACATTATTTGCCTCGTTAAAATCAAATAAACAGTTTCTAAAATATTTTTCTCCTTCTTGCCAATTTATCCTTAAATGTTTTACTAAAAAAGATCCAACAACCATTCTAATTCTATTATGCATCCATCCAGTCTCATATAATTCTCTCATTCCTGCATCAACAATTGGATATCCAGTCATCCCTTTTTTCCAAAGACTTAATTTTTTTTTATCATTTATCCATGGAAATTTATCAAATTCTTTTCTAAGATTTCCTTTAAGCATTTGTGGAAAATAATTAATTAAACTATGTGAAAATTCTCTCCAACCAAGTTCATTAATATATTTTCTTACACTAATATTTTTAGATTTAAGTTTTGCACATTGATCATAGATAGTTTTTACCCCAATTTGTCCATTTCTTATAAATGGTGATAATTTAGAGGTTCCTTTTATTGATGGAAAATCACGTTTAGTACCATAATCATAAATATCATTTTTAATAAATTTTTCTAAATATTTTTTAGCGGTTGTCTCTGAAGGTTGCCAATAGGTATCAAATTTTTTATACCAATCTTTATTTGGTAAAATATTTTTACAAGAAATATTTATTTTAAAAAGCTTTTTTATCTTTTTTAATTTTTTTACTTTATGATCTTTGTTAGGTATTTTTTCTAAGAAAATTCTTTCAGAATTCTTCCAAAATGGGCTGTATACTTTAAAAGGAGTTCCATCTCCTTTTTTTACCTCTTGAAATTCATTTAAAACATTTCCTCTAAAATTTTTATAAGCAATATTGTTTTTTTGAAAAAACTGAATAATTTCATTATCTTTTTTGATTTCTAAAGGTTCATAAACTTTATTCCAATAAACACTTATATTATCACTTTTTTTTATTTTTTTTAAAACAGAAAGCTGATTTCCCTCTACAATTTCAAGACATATATTATATTTTTCTAAGTCTACCTTAAACTCCTCAAGTGATCTTGAAAGCCACCATTTTTGTGCTTCTCGTTTATCATCGAATACGGATTTATCATAAATATACAATGCTGAAACTGTATTATGATTACATGATGCATAGGAAAGGGCGGGGTTATCCTCAATTCTAAAATCGTCCCTTAACCAAAAAACTGCATTTTGTGTCATTAAATCCCTAATTCTTTTTTTCCATCATCTAATAATTTTTTGTAAAGAATTTCATCTGCATCACCCTCACAACCAATGACTAGCACGTTAGAGTTTTCATCGAGTGAAATTTTATTTTTTAAATCTTGATTTTCACAAACTGAAATTAAACTTATTATTCCCGGTGTTGCACACTCTCCACCTATTATGTTCTTTTCACAAAAATAATTATTTTTTAACATCGCAATAGTTTTCGCTACATTTTTATCTGAAATACTCGTACAGAGATTTACTGAGTTTTTTAATATTTTCCATGGGACTAATGATACCTCCCCACATGACATTCCTCCCATAATACTCTCTTTTTTAATATTAACTTTCTGTAAAGAACCTTTATCAACACTTTGAAGTACACAATCAGCATTTTCAGGTTCAACTATAATTATCTTAGGTATTCTTTTGAAATATTGAGCTACTCCCAAAATTGCACCAGAGGCCATACCTCCTACACCCGCTTGAAGAAAAATATGAGTAATGTATTGGTCCGTTTGATTTGATATTTCTTTAATCATAACTGAATATCCAGCCATTGTTAATTTAGGTACATTTTCATAATTTTTCCAAGCTACATCTTGAACAATCTCCCATCCATTTTTATTTGATTGATTTATACATTCCTCCAATGATTTTTCATAATTACCTTTAACTCTAATTATTTCAGCACCTAACTTTCTCATTTCTTCAGCACGAGCATCACTTACATATTCACTGATAAATATTTTACATTTCAATCCAAGTCTCTGTGCACCCCAGGCAACTGAACGTCCATGGTTTCCAGCAGTCGCCGTAGAAATAGTAATATTTTTTTTCCCTTCTTTAACTCTTTCGACTGCGTAAGCTCCACCTAACGCTTTGAATGATTTTAAATGAAATCTTTTCGACTCGTCTTTATAAAAAATATTCTTTAATTTTAAATTATCTGATAGTTTTTTTAGTTCTATTAAAGGTGTTGTATTATAATCTTTCCAGCCTGAGATTTTTTTATATGCATCAATAATATTTTTCTCACCACAAACATTTATTATATTTTGTCTATTAAAACTAAAGTTTTCATTAAAAATATATTTTGATAGTTTCCAACCAAAATTCTTCGAGTTGCCCATAATAATTTAGCAATCCAAAGTATTTTGTTTTTCCCAATTTGTTATAGGATTGTTTTTGTCAAAAATTTCTTCCTTTGCAAAATTTGATAATTCTTCCTTTTTGAGTTTTATATAACTTTCGATTACATTATCACCAAAAGCTTCTCTTAAAACTTTATTATTATTTAACATATCTAATGAGTCTTCCAGGTCATTCGGTAATTTCGGTAAGTTTGGATAATTTTTATAATCTGTATACATGTTACAGCTTAATGGTTCGCCTGGATCTAATTTTAAATTCATTCCATATAATCCTGATGCAATGACACCAGCCTGCAATAAGTATGGGTTAGCAGAACCATCCATAAGTCTTAATTCAAATCTGCCTGGATCCGGTATTCTAATCATGTGAGTTCTATTATTGCCCGAATAAGAAATACTTGATGGCGACCAAGAAGCACCCGATTTTGTCGGTGGTGCATTTATTCTCCTATAACTATTTACTGTTGGATTAAAAAAAGAGGAAAGAGACTCTGTATTTTTCATAACCCCAGCTAAAAAATTATATGCGGTTTTGCTGAGACCAAATCTATCACCATTATCTAAAAACTTATTGACTTTTCCATTCCATAAAGAAATATGCGCATGGCATCCATTTCCAGTTAAATTTTCAAAAGGCTTAGGCATAAATGTAGCTCTTAAACCATGTTTTTCAGCAAGAGATTTAACCATAAACTTAAAAAAAACATGTCTATCAGCAGTAATTAAACAGTCTGAATAATCCCAATTCATCTCAAACTGTCCATTAGCATCCTCATGATCATTTTGATAAGGGTTCCAGCCTAACTCAATCATACAATCACAAATTTCTTTTATTAACTCATATCGTCTCATTAATGCAGATTGATCGTAACAAGGTTTAGATTGTATATCTCTTGGATCCGCAATGGATGAACCATCAGGAGATATAAGAAAATATTCGCATTCTACACCTGACTTCATCTCCAGACTTTTTTTAGAAAGCTGCATTATTTGATTTTTCAACATTACTCTTGGTGAAGCATTAACTGGTTTACCATTCATCCATAAATCTGATGCCAGCCATCCCACCTCTTTATTCCATGGAAGTTGTATTAAACTATCTGGATCTGGTATAGCAAACATGTCAGCATCTGCAGGCGTCATATCCAACCATGTTGCAAATCCTGCAAATCCAGCCCCATTCTTTTGCATTTCACTAATTGCTCTTGTAGGAACTAATTTAGATCTTAGCACTCCAAATAAATCAACAAAACTTATTAAAAAATATTTAATTTTTTTTATTTTAGCAATCTGATTATTCAACTATGAAATATGCTGTGAACGTACTCAAATTACTTAAAATTAAACAT
>NZ_CVSH01000058.1 GCF_001179965.1 Candidatus Pelagibacter communis | reverse complement strand
GCTCACGGACCAAAAGGTGAAAAAAATTATAAAATAAGAAAACTGAATAAAAATGAAAAAAAAATGAGTGTAGCTTCTTTGTTAAGTGATAAAAAAAAATCTAGCAATCTTATTGTAATAAGTGATTTTAAGAATGAAATTAAGAAGACCAAAGAGATGAATAAAATCTTAAATAAATTTGAAGCTAATAATTCTTTAATCATATTAGATAAAAACTCAAAAAATAAAGTATTTAAATCACTAAGAAATTTACCAAATGTAAAAACAACCGATATTAATCATTTTAGCGCTTTTGATATTATAAAATTTAAAAAAGTAATTTTTACAGAAACCTCAGTAAAGGAGTTAGAAAAAAGATATGAATAAAATTCATTTATATGACAAAATAATTTCTCCAGTAGTTACTGAAAAGTCTACAAATTTATCTGAATTTAACAAAATTGTTTTTAAGGTTCCTTTTTCATCAAATAAAAAAACTTTAAAAAAAAATATTGAAAAAATTTTCAAGGTAAACGTTACAAAAATTAATATCGTAAATAAAAAATCGAGACTTAAATTTACAAGAGGAAGAAAAGTTAAAGTTCAAGGGTATAAGAAAGCAATAATAACACTTAAAAAGGGTCAATCGATCGATTTGACGACAGGTATATAAAATGTCTTTAAAAAGTTTTAAACCATATACTAAATCAACACGTGGAACAGTTTTAGTTGATAGAAGTAATTTGTGGAAAGGAAAACCGTTTAAACCACTAACAGCTGCAAATAATTCCTCAAAAGGACGGAATAATTTAGGCAGAATAACGTCAAGAAATCACGGTGGAGGTCATAAGCATAAATATAGAATTATTGATTTTTACAGAAGAAAATTTGATTCAATTGGTGAAATAGAAAGAATAGAATACGATCCAAACAGATCTTGTTATATTATGTTAGTAAAATTTGAGGATGGAGAAAAATTTTACTACTTAGCCCCCCAGAACGTCAAAGCAGGTGATAAAATTAGAAATGGAACAAATATAGAGATCAAAGTTGGAAACTGTATGCCATTACAAGATATTCCAGCTGGTATAGATATCCATAATGTTGAACTCCAACCAGGAGCTGGTGGCAAAATTGCTAGATCTGCAGGTACGTCTGTTTCAATTTCAGGCGTAGATGGCGCCTATTCACTAATTAAGATGACTTCAGGAGAAGTTAGAAAAGTAAATTCAAAATGTATGGCGACAATCGGTGTATTATCAAACCCTGATCAAAAAAATATTAAAATAGGAAAGGCAGGTAGATCAAGATGGATGGGGATTAGACCTCATACAAGAGGTGTAGTCAAAAATCCAGTCGATCACCCTCATGGTGGAGGTGAAGGAAAATCAGCTGGTGGAAGACACCCGGTTTCACCAACTGGCCAATCTGCAAAAGGGCTTAAAACAAGAGACAATAAGAGAACAGATAAATTTATCATTAGAAGAAGAAAGAGGAAGAAAAAATAGTTATGGCTAGAGCAGTTTGGAAAGGACCTTTTGTAGAAGAAAGCTTGATTAAAAAAGTTGAAAAACAAAAAAATGATCCAACAAAAAAACCTATAAAAACTTGGTCTAGAAAATCAACGATAATTCCAGATTTTGTAGGGGTTAGTTTCTTGATCTATAATGGTAAGAAATTTATTCCAATAACAGTATCAGAAGACATGGTAGGACATAAACTTGGAGAGTTTGCTCCAACTAGACAATTCTTTGGTCACACACCGGCGGATAAAAAAGCTAAAACAGAGGATGCAGCAGCTAAACCTGCGGAGAAGAAGTAAAATGGGAAAAAAATTAGATAAAATAAAATCAGATATTAAAACTGTTAAATCAGTAAATAAAAATGTCAGATCTAGCACAAGAAAACTTAAACCTATTCTTAAATCGATTGTTGGAAAAAAAGTGGGTGAGGTGATAAGAGATTTAACTTTCTCGGAGAAAAGGATTTCAAAAGATGTTAAGAAAACTATTTCATCAGCTGTCGCAAACGCTGAGAACAATTTCCAATACGATATTGATAAGCTATTTATTAAAGAAGCATACTGTGGAAAACAAATTGTAATGAAAAGATTTAGAGCTAGAGCAAAAGGTAGAGCAGCAGGTATAAAAAAACCATATTCAAATTTAACAATTATTTTGTCAGAATATAAAAAGAAAATAGAGGAGAAACATGGGTCAAAAAGTTAATCCAGTAGGTTTAAGACTTGGTATAAATAGAGGCTGGGACTCTGTTTGGTACGCAAGAAAAAAAGATTTTGGTAATTACTTAATAGAAGATTTTAAGATACGTGAATACATAAAAAAAAATGTAATTAATTCTGGAGTATCAAAAGTAATGATTGAAAGAACATCTAAGAAATGTTTTGTAACAATTTATACATCAAGACCTGGTTTCGTAATTGGAAAAAAAGGAAGTGATATTGAAAAAATTAAGAATAAATTATCTCAATTGACTAAAAATGAAGTTAATCTCAATATAAAAGAAGTAAAGAAACCAGAGACAAATAGCTTTCTCGTAGCAGAAAACATTGCACAACAATTAGTTAAAAGAGTTTCATATAGAAGGGCTATGAAAAGATCAATGCAATCAGCTTTAAGATTAGGAGCGAAGGGCATAAAAGTCTCTATTAGTGGCAGATTGGGTGGGAATGAAATTGCTAGAACAGAGTGGCTAAGAGATGGAAGTATACCATCACATACACTAAGAGCAGATATTGACTACGCAGAGTCAGAGGCTTTAACCACATACGGTATAATTGGTATTAAAGTTTGGATTTATAAAGGTGAAATTTTTACAAAGGAGTTTAGTCAAGAGACTAATAAAAAATAAATTATGTTACAACCAACTAGAACAAAGTTTAGAAAAGCTCATAAAGGCAGAATACATGGAAGAGCATCGAGATGTAATTTAATGAATTATGGAGCATATGGTCTTAAAGCTTTATCACCTGATAGAGTTATTTCTAAACAAATAGAAGCAGCTAGAGTTGCATTAACAAGACATATGAAAAGACAAGGACGTGTATGGACGAGAGTGTTTCCAAATATACCTGTATCAAAAAAACCAACAGAGGTAAGAATGGGTAAAGGAAAAGGTTCTCCAGAATTTTGGGCTTGCAGAGTGAAACCCGGAAGAATTTTATTTGAAGTCGACGGTGTATCTGAGCAAATTGCAAAAGAAGCTTTATATAAAGCATCTGCTAAATTACCAATAAAAACAAAATTTATAAGAAGATTTACATAATGAAAAAAAAAGAAATTAAAAAGATGACTAAGTCTCAAGCACAAAAAGATATTGAGAAATTTAAGAAAGACCTATTCAATTTACGTTTTCAAAAAATTAATGGGCAAGTAACTAACACATCTAAGATAAAAGAAACAAAAAGAAATATAGCAAGACTAAAAACATTTATTGGAGCAAAAGCTAATGCCTAAAAAAATACTTCATGGAATAGTTGTAAGTGACAAAGAAAACAAAACTATAAAAGTTTTAGTTGAAAGGAAGTACCAACATCCACTTTTCAAAAAAGTTGTTAGAAGTAGAAAGAAATATAGTGCTCACGACGAGACAAATAAATATAAAAGTGGAGATAAGGTATCTATTATTGAATGCAAACCTTACTCTAAAAGTAAAAAGTTTGAAGTTATTGAGGGAAAAAAATGATTCAGGTTCAAACAGAATTAAATGTAGCTGATAACACTGGTGCAAAAAAAATTGAGTGTATTAAAGTTTTGGGAGGATCAAAAAGAAGATATGCAAGCATTGGAGATACAATTGTGATTGCTGTAAAAGAAGCCATTCCAAAGGGTAAAGTAAAAAAAGGGTCTGTTCATAAAGCGGTGGTAGTAAGAGTTAAAAAAGGTATTCATAGAGATGATGGATCTAAAGTTAAGTTTGATAATAACGCTGCAGTATTAGTTGATGATAAAGGAGAACCAGTTGGCACAAGAATTTTTGGACCTGTAACAAGAGAATTAAGAAATAAAGGACAAATGAAAATAATATCTTTAGCTCCGGAGGTTTTATAATGGATATTAAAAAAGGAAATAAAGTAAAAATAATTTGTGGTAAGGACAAAAATAAAGAGGGAGAAATAATAGAGATTGATAGAAAAAACTTTAGAGCAAAAGTAAAAGGTTTAAACATGATAAAAAAACACGTGAAAACAACCAAAGAAAAAAAAGGTGGTATTTTTGAAAAAGAAAATTTTTTAAACCTTTCAAATCTTTCTATTATTTCAACAAGCAAAAAAGAAATAAAAAAAAAAGAGGCTAAAAAATGATCCCTAGATTAAAAGAGTTATATAATAAAGAAATTCAGATTGATCTTAAAAATAAGTTAGGTCTTAAGAATAGTTATATGGCCCCTAAACTTGTGAAAGTTGTTCTTAATATGGGTCTCGGAGTTGATGGAAACGACTCAAAAATATTAAAAGTTTGTGAGGAAGATTTATCGAAAATTACTGGACAAAAACCTGTTACAACTAAATTTAAAAAATCAATTTCAAACTTTAAAACAAGAAAGAATACAAAAGCAGGTCTTAAAGTAACTCTAAGAAAAGATAAAATGTATGAGTTTATTGATAGACTAGTCAATATTGCACTTCCTAGAATAAAAGATTTTAGAGGTTTATCATCAAAAGGTTTTGATAATTTTGGTAATTATACTTTTGGAATTAAAGAACATATAATTTTTCCTGAGGTTAATTTTGATAAAGTCGATAAAATAAGAGGGCTTGATATTACTATAGTTATTTCAGCTATCGACAAAAAGCACAGTTACGAACTATTAAAACGTTTAAATTTTCCATTTAAAGAAGAAAGGACTAACTAATGGCAAAACTAAGTTCAATAAATAAAAATAATAGAAGAATAAAGTTGTCTGACAGATATTACTCTAAAAGAAAAAAGCTAAAAAAAATAGTCATGGATAAAAAACTTCCATTAGAAGAAAGATTTAAAGCTCAACAAAAATTATCTAAACTTCCAAGAAATTCAGCAAAAATAAGAGTAAGAAACAGATGTCAGATTACTGGAAGACCCCACGGTGTTTATAGAAAATTAAAAATTTCAAGAATAGCCCTTAGAAAGCTGGGCCTTGAAGGAAAAATTCCAGGAATGGTAAAATCAAGTTGGTAGAAAGGAAATATTATGAGTTTAAGTGATCCAATAGGAGATATGATAGCAAGAATAAAAAATGCTCAAATGAGAAATCAAAAAAAGGTAGACTTACCATCTTCCAATTTTAAAACTAAAATTGCAGATGTTCTTAAAGGTGAGGGTTTTATCATTGATTACAATGTAGAAAATAAATCTGGAAAGCCAAACCTAACAATTAATTTAAAATATAATTCTGGTAATCCAGTAATAAATACAATTGAAAGAGTTTCAAAACCAGGAAGAAGAATATTTTCTAGCGCAGAAAGCTTACCAAAAATTAACAATGGATTAGGTATTGCTATAATCTCAACTCCTAAAGGAGTCATGACAGATGTAGACGCAAGAAAACAAAAAGTTGGTGGAGAAATTATTTGTAAGGTATTTTAATGTCAAAAATTGGAAAAATTAATATATCAATACCAGACAAAGTTAAAGTTGCTTTAGCAGGAAGCAATATTAACATTGAGGGACCTCTTGGAAAAAAGTCTCTAAGTATAGATTTGGAAACTTTTGAACTGAATATAAAAGACGGAAAAGAAATTTCATTAAAACCAAAAAAAATTGATCAAAATACTAAAAGATTGTGGGGAATGAATAGAAGTCTCTTAAATAATGCAATTATAGGTGCAAGCAAAGGATATGAGAAAACTTTAGAACTTGTGGGAGTTGGTTATCGAGCAGCATTAAAAGGAAAGCAATTGAATTTACAATTAGGATTTAGTCACGATATAAATTTTGATATCCCTGATACTGTTAAAATTACAGTAGAGAAACAAACAACACTCAAAATAATAGGATTTGATAAGCAGGAAGTTGGAATGATTACATCTAAAATTAAATCTTTAAGACCACCAGAGCCTTACAAAGGAAAAGGAATAAAGGAAAAAGGACAATATATTTTGCGTAAGGAAGGAAAGAAAAAATAATGAAATTAACAACAACAATTAGAAAGAAATTTAGAGTAAGAAATAAACTTAAAAAAGTTGCAACAGCTGGTAGATTAAGACTTTGTGTATCAAGATCTACAAAAAACATATCAGCTCAAATAATAGACGATAATAGTTCTAAAACTTTAATTTCAGCATCTTCCTCTGAGAAGGATATAAAAATGGCAAAAAAGAATAAATCAGATTCTTCAGCATTGGTTGCAGAGAAACTTGCAAAAATAGCTAAAGAGAAAAAATTAACAAAAGTTTTTTTTGATAGAGGTATTTATAAGTATCATGGAAGAATTAAAATATTTGCAGAAACATTAAGAAAAAACGGGATGGAATTTTAAATATGGATAAAAATACTGATATTTTAGAAAAACTTGTTCACATAAATAGAATTACTAAAGTAGTAAAAGGCGGTAGAAGATTTGGTTTTTCAGCGCTTGTTGTAGTAGGTAATCAAAACGGAAAAATTGGCATAGCCCACGCTAAAGCTAAGCAAGTTCCGGATGCTATTAAAAAAGCAAATGAATTAGCAAGAAGAAATTTAATTCAAATTCCATTAAGAGAAGGAAGAACAATACATCATGATATCTATGGAAAAGATGGTGCGGGCAAAATAAAATTACGTTCAGCACCTAAAGGTACTGGAATTATAGCAGGTGGACCAGTTAGGGCGGTATGTGAAGTATTAGGTATCAAAGATATTGTGGCAAAATCTATTGGAACAGCTAATCCGCATAATGTAATACGTGCTTGTATGAAAGCTTTAAAAAAACAAACATCTCCAAAACAAATATCAAATATTAGGAATAAAAAAATTTCTGAAATTATTGAAAAAAGAGGATAATGATAAATCTAAATACAACAACTCAATTAAAGTCAAAAAAAATTCGTCCAGGAAGAGGTATTGGTTCAGGAAAAGGTAAAACCTCTGGTCGTGGACATAAAGGACAAAAATCACGAAGAGGTGTAGCAATTAAGAGTTTTGAAGGCGGTCAAATGCCGTTGTATAGACGTTTACCTAAAAGAGGATTTAATCCAATTAAATCAACAGAAGTAGGAAAAATAAATATTGGAAAAATCCAATCACTTTTGGACAAAAAAAAAATAAAAACTAATGAAACTATAAACTTAAGTTTACTAAAAAAAGTAAAATTAATAAGTAATAATTGTTTAAAATTAAAAATATTAGGTAATGGAGAGCTTAAAGACAAAATAACTTTAGAAGTAGATTTTATATCCAAATCCGTCAAAGATAAACTTGATAAAACAGATAGTATTTTAAAAATTAAGAAATAAGTAATGAGTTCAAGTCAACAAACAAACGACTTAAGAAATAGAATATTATTCACTTTATTAATACTAGCAATTTACAGACTCGGTACATTTGTCCCTTTACCTGGAATAGACCCTCAACAGCTTCAAACACTTATGGAGGGTAATCAAAAAGGTCTTTTGGGAATGTTTAACGTTTTTGCTGGTGGTGCAATAAGCAGGATGGCTATATTTGCTCTAGGTATAATGCCATATATATCATCATCAATTATTGTTCAGCTTTTAACGGGTGTTTCTGATTACTTTAAAAATCTTAAGGCACAAGGTGAGATAGGTAGAAGAAAAATTACTCAAATCACTAGATATGGAACTGTTTTATTAGCAACAGTACAAGGCTATGGTCTTGCTGTAGGTTTAGAATCGTCAGCAAACTTAGTCATTAACCCAGGCATGTTTTTTAAAATTTCTACAGTAACCACAATTGTTGCGGGAACAGTATTTTTAATGTGGTTGGGTGAACAAATAACACAGAGAGGTATTGGAAACGGGATATCACTAATAATTTTTTCTGGAATTGTAGCTGAGATACCTAGAGCTTTAGTTACAACTTTTGAATTAGGTAAATCAGGAGCTCTATCAGGTTTTATAATTTTTTTAATTTTTGTTGTTCTTATAGCAACTATAATGTTCATAGTCTTTATGGAAAGGGCATTAAGAAAGATTTTAATTAATTATCCTAAAAGACAAATGGGGAATAAAATGTATGGTGGTGACTCTTCTCACTTACCATTAAAAATAAATTCTGCGGGTGTTATTCCGGCTATTTTTGCATCAGCTTTGTTATTGTTACCAGTAACTTTTTCAAATTTTAATATTTCAAATAATGAAACATTTTTAAACATTTCCTCTTACTTTACCCAAGGGCAACCTTTGTACATGTTATTATACGCATCTGGAATAATATTTTTTACTTTTTTTTATACTTCAATAGTTTTTAATCCAAATGAAACTGCTGAAAATTTAAGAAAATATGGAGGATTTGTACCTGGAATACGTCCAGGAGAAAGTACTGCAATTTACATAGATAATATTTTAACTAAACTAACTACGATAGGTGCATTATATTTAACAGCAGTTTGTCTTTTGCCAGAATTTTTGATTGCGAATTATCCAATACCATTTTATTTAGGTGGAACTGCAATATTGATTGTTGTGGTTGTTTCAATTGATACAGTGACTCAAATTCAAACTAGATTAATGAGCTCACAATACGAAAGTTTAATTAAAAAAACTAAATTTGGTAAGTAAAAAGTGAACATTATTATTTTTTTCATTTTTATTCAGTTTTCTTATTTTATAATTTTTTTCACCTTTTGGTCCGTGAGCAATTCCTCCACCAACAAAAATTGGAGCTTTTCTACTTGCGTGTCTTGCGTTACCGGTTCCTTTTTGAGCATAAATCTTTGAAGTTGAGCCTATTATCTCATTTTTTTGTTTTGTTTTTGCTTTTCTTCCTTTGTAATTTGCATTTATTTTGTAAAGAACACCACTAATTAACTTTTTATTTATTTTAGCTGAAAAGATTTTATCCATCACCTCTATGCTCTCTTTTTTTCCATCAATATTAAATTTATCAATTTTCATTTTTTTATTTCTTTTTCTTTTCTGGTACTTTTTTTAGCTTTTCTATTGCTTCAATTTTTTCACTCATAGTAAGTTTTGAAGTATTTTTTGATGCTTTTTTAACTAAAACTTCACTATTTTTTGAGCCAGGAATTGATCCTTTTACAAAAAGCAGATCATTTTCTGGATCAGATTTAATAATTTCAATATTTTGAATCGTTCTTAGCTTATCACCCATATGTCCAGCCATTTTTTTATTTTTAAAAACTTTTCCTGGATCTTGATTTTGTCCTGTTGACCCATGTGCTCTATGAGAAATGGAGACACCATGTGAAGCTCTTAAACCAGCAAAATTATGTCTTTTCATAGCACCAGCAAAACCTTTACCAATAGTTTTTGATCTAATATCAACAAATTTAATATCTTTAAAAATCTCAACACCAAACTCATTGCCTGGCTTATAGTTCTCTGTATTTTTTACTCTCAATTCTTTTATTATTTTCCTAGGTTCTGTATTTTTTTTTGTAAAAAAACCTTTCATAGCTTTTGTTAGTTTTGAATTTTTGATCTTACCAAAACCTAATTGTATTGCTGTATATCCTCTTTTTTTTGGATCAATAACTTCAATAATTCGACCCTTCTCAATTTTTAAAACAGTTACAGGAACTGACTGGCCAGTTTTATAAAATTCTCTTGTCATTCCTATTTTTTTTCCTATTAAAGCTATCTCTGTCATAATTTTATATTTTTATTTCTACATCTACACCAGATGCTAGATCTAATTTCATCAAAGCTTCTACTGTTTGTGGTGTTGGTTCAATTATATCTATTAATCTCTTATGAGTTCTTGTTTCAAATTGCTCTCTACTTTTTTATCTATGTGTGGAGATCTTAAAACTGTATATCTCTCAATTTTTGTTGGGAGTGGTATGGGCCCCTTTATATTAGCACCAGTCCTTTTTACTGTATTAACAATTTCTTCAGTTGACTGGTCTAAAACTTTATTGTCGTATGCTCTTAATTTAATTCTTATATTTTGCTTTTCCATTTTTTAACCTGTCTTTTTTGTCACTTCGTCCTGAACATTTTGTGGTACTTTTGCATAATGATCAAAGAACATAGAATATTGTGCTCTACCTTGTGACATTGATCTTAAGGAATTAATATAACCAAACATATTTGCCAAAGGTACCATTGCCGTGATTACTGTTGCATTACCTCTCTGTTCTTGTGTACTAATTTGACCACGTCTACTGTTTAAATCCCCTATAACATCTCCCATATAATCTTCTGGAGTAACCACCTCTACTCTCATCATTGGCTCTAATAACTTAAGAGTTGCTCTTGTACATGCCTCTTTAAAACACTGTCTAGAAGCAAGCTCAAAGGCTAATACACTTGAGTCAACATCATGATGTAGACCGTCTAAAATAGTTACTTTATAATCTATCATTGGAAAACCAGCTAATATTCCATTATCTGCAACTGACTCAACGCCTTTTTCAACACCAGGGATAAATTCTTTTGGAATTGCTCCACCTTTAATCTTACTTTCAACTTCTCTACCTTTACCAGGTTCTAATGGTTCAACAGAGAGTTTTACTCTCGCAAATTGTCCGGCACCACCACTTTGTTTTTTATGCGTATAATCAAACTCACTCGGGTTTTGTATTGTTTCTCTATAGGCTACTTGTGGAGCTCCAACGTTTGCTTCAACTTTAAATTCTCTCTTCATTCTATCAACAATTATATCAAGATGTAACTCTCCCATTCCTTTAATAATTGTTTGGCCCGACTCCTCGTCTGAACTTACTCTAAAAGAAGGATCCTCTTTTGCTAATCTTGCTAAAGCCTCACCCATTTTTTCTTGATCGGCTTTAGTTTTTGGTTCGACTGCAATTTCTATTACTGGATCAGGAAATTCCATTGGCTCTAAAAGAACAGGTTTATCTTTATTAGCCAATGTATGTCCTGTAATAGTATTCTTTAATCCAGCTAAAGCTACAATATCACCAGCATTAGCCTCTTTAATATCTTCTCTAGAATTGGCATGCATCAAAAGCATTCTTCCAACTCTCTCTTCTTTATCTTTTGATGTATTGTAAATTGCAGTACCAGTTTTAACCGTACCAGAATATACTCTTATAAACGTTAGTGATCCTACAAATGGGTCATTTGCTACTTTAAATGCTAAAGCCGAAAAAGGAGCACTATCCTCAAATTTCATTTCCATTTCTTCATCAGAATTAGGTTTCGTCCCTTTTATTGATCCAATATCCTTAGGACTTGGTAAATAATCAACAACAGCATCAAGTAATGGCTGAACTCCCTTATTTTTGAAAGCTGAACCGGTTAATACTGGTACAAAATCAAAACTTAAACATCCTTTTCTCACACATTTAATTAAATCCTCATTTTTAATGTCGTCACCATTTAAATAACTTTCCATTAATTTTTCATCTTGTTCTACAGCAGTCTCAACTAATTCCTGTCTATATTTTGAACAAATTTCCTTTAAATCTTCTGGTATATCTTTCTCCTCCCACTCAGCACCCAAGTCTTCATTTTTCCAAATTATTGCTTTCATTTTCACTAAATCTACAACACCTTGTAAAGACGACTCTATTCCAACTGGAATTTGCATCACCAAAGGTTTTGCGCCAAGTCTCTCTTTTATCATTTCAACACATCTAAAAAAATCAGCTCCTGTTCTGTCAAGCTTATTTACAAAACAAATACGCGGAACTTTATATTTATCTGCTTGTCTCCAAACAGTCTCTGATTGAGGTTCTACACCAGCAACTCCATCAAATACTGCAACTGCACCGTCTAATACTTTAAGAGATCTCTCAACCTCGATTGTAAAGTCTACGTGTCCAGGGGTATCAATAATATTAATTCTATTATCTCTCCAAAAACAGGTTGTTGCTGCTGAGGTAATTGTAATTCCTCTCTCTTGTTCTTGCTCCATCCAATCCATTGTTGCAGCACCATCGTGAACTTCGCCAATTTTATGACTCTTACCTGTATAATATAAAATTCTCTCAGTTGTTGTAGTTTTTCCAGCATCAATGTGAGCCATGATCCCAATGTTTCGATATTTTTCTAAAGTGTGTGTTCTGCTCATATTTATTACCATCTAAAATGAGCAAAAGCTTTATTTGACTCTGCCATTTTATGCGTGTCCTCTTTTTTTTTAATTGCTGCACCCCTATTTTGATAAGCATCATAAATCTCGTTAAAAATTTTATCTGACATATTTTTATCTTTTCTTTTTCTTGAGGCATCGATTAACCATCTTAAAGCTAAAGCCTGAGATCTTTTTGATTTTACTTCAACAGGAACTTGGTATGTTGCACCACCAACTCTCCTAGATCTTACTTCAACTGTAGGCTTTATATTGTTGATAGCCTCATTAAATACATTTAAAGGTTCATCTTTTGATTTTGTTTTGATTTTATCAATTGCCTCAT
The DNA here is from genome assembly GCF_001179965.1 of Candidatus Pelagibacter communis. Classification (GTDB taxonomy): domain Bacteria; phylum Pseudomonadota; class Alphaproteobacteria; order Pelagibacterales; family Pelagibacteraceae; genus Pelagibacter. Next base: position 365 of record NZ_CVSH01000058.1, on the reverse strand, counting down.
AAATAATTTTTTCTGCAACTGTTTTTTTTCCGTCATACATAATGCTGTTTATTAATTTTGGAATAATTGTAGATTTATAAACTGGATCAACTATTGGAATTTTTTTTGGTGCTCTTTTTTTTCTAGACATAAATTATTTTCCTTTTTTTGCACCGTATTTAGATCTTTGCTGTTTTCTTGCTGTAACACCCTGCGTATCTAAATTTCCTCTTAATATGTGATAACGTACACCTGGTAAATCTTTAACCCTCCCACCTCTGATAAGAACTACGGAGTGCTCTTGAAGATTGTGACCTTCACCAGGTATATAAGATGTAACTTCGTGACCATTAGACAACCTTACCCTTGCTACTTTTCTTAAAGCT
>NZ_CVSH01000057.1 GCF_001179965.1 Candidatus Pelagibacter communis | reverse complement strand
TAATGTTATCTTCAGCAGGAGATAAAAAAATTAATGTTATTAAAGAAATACGTGCAGTTACTTCTTTAGGATTAAAAGAGGCTAAAGATTTAGTCGAAGGCGCTCCAAAAGAAGTAAAATCTGGTGTTAATAAAAAAGAAGCTGAAGAAATTAAAGCTAAACTAGAAGCTGCTGGAGCAAAAGTAGAACTTAAGTAAATAAATTAAAAAATTAAATTGCTAGTTATTAATTTAACTAGCGATAGTTGTAGATGTTGTTATCTTTTACTGAGAAAAAAAATATTAGAAAAAATTTTGGTAAACTTAAAGAAGGTTTATCGATTCCAAACCTTATAGAGGTTCAAAAAAATTCGTATAAAGAATTAACTGAATTTAAAGAAATTGTTGATCAAAATTTAGTTAAAGGATTTGATAGAGTTTTTAAAAGTATTTTTCCAATTGAAGATTTAAATGATAAAGCAACATTAGAATATGTTTCATATAGACTAGAGAAGCCAAAATTTGATGTAGAGGAATGTATACAACGAGGTCTTACTTATTCATCCTCACTTAAATGTACTTTAAGATTAGTTGTTTACGATATTGATCAAGAAAACAACACAAAAGAAATCTTATCTGCTAAAGAACAGGAAGTTTACATGGGGGAAGTTCCTATGATGACAAATAGTGGAACATTTATAACTAATGGTGTTCAAAGAGTTGTTGTAAATCAGATGCATAGAAGTCCCGGTGTATTTTTCGATCATGATAAGGGCAAATCTCACGCAAGCGGAAAACTTTTGTTTAATTGCAGAGTAATCCCAAACAGAGGGTCATGGATTGACTTTGAATATGATGTAAAAGATTTGCTTTATTTTAGAATAGATAGAAAAAAGAAGATTTATGTATCAACTCTACTACTAGCTTTAGGATATTCAAAAGATGATATCGTGAATGAATTTTTTGATAAAGAAAATTATATTTACGATATCAAAATTAAAAAATGGAAAACAAAATTTAATCCAGAAAATTACAAGTCTAAAAATTTTTCAGAGGAAATAATTGACGCTAAGACAGGTAAAATTGTAATTAAAGCTGG
>NZ_CVSH01000056.1 GCF_001179965.1 Candidatus Pelagibacter communis | reverse complement strand
AAAGTCCTTATGATCCTGAAAATAATTTATTGAGAGCTTAATGAAAATATTAGTCGCTGTAAAAAGAGTTATTGATTACAATGTACAAGTAAGAGTAAAAGAGGATGGTACTGGTGTTGTCACTGATAACGTAAAAATGTCAACTAATCCGCCTGATGATAATGCTGTAGAAGAAGCTGTCAAAATTAAAGAGTCTGGTAAAGCAACCGAGGTAATTGCTATTACAATCGGCGAAGAGAAAGCTCAAGAAACTGTAAGAAAAGCTTTAGCAGTAGGAGCAGATAGAGGAATTCACGTTAAAGCTGATGGAATTTTGGAGCCTTTAGCGGTATCAAAAATTTTACAGAAAGTTGTTGAGAAAGAAAAACCAGATTTAGTCTTCATGGGCAAACAAGCTATTGACGATGACTGTAACCAGACAGGTCAGATGCTAGCAGCTTTATTAAATTGGCCACAAGCTACTTTTGCGTCAAAAATTGAGGTAAAAGACAAATCTCTAGATGTAACTAGAGAAGTGGATGAGGGATTAGAGACTATATCAGTTAATGTACCCGCAATTGTTACTTGCGATTTAAGGTTAAATGAACCTAGATACGCGTCTTTACCAAATATAATGAAGGCTAAAAAGAAGCCTCTTGAGCAATTAAGTGCTACAGATTTAGGCATTGATACTAAGCCAAGAATCGAGCAAATTAAGGTTGAAGAACCTCCTAAAAGAAAAGCAGGTATCAAAGTAGGAAGTGTTGCAGAGTTAGTACAAAAACTTAAAAATGAGGCAAAAGTAATTTAATGTCAGTTTTATTAATAGCAGAACATACAAATAAAGAATTAAAACCATTTACTTTAAATGCGATAACCGCTGCTTCTCAAATAGATCAAGATTTACATGTATTAGTGATAGGTCACAACTCTGACGGTGCTGCAAAAGCTGCTTCAGCGGTTCCATTAGTTAAAAAAGTAATTCAAATTGAAAATCCTATTTATGAAAATTATTTAGCTGAAAATTTTACCCCAGTAATTATAAAACATGCTGAAAACTATTCTCATATAGTCTGTTCAGCTAATACGTTTGGTAAAAATTTAATGCCGAGAATTGCTGCTTTAATGGATTGTTCACAAGTAAGCGATATAATTAAAGTAATTTCTCCAGATACTTTTTTAAGACCAATTTATGCAGGAAATGCTTTTGCTACAGTCAAAAGTAATGATAAAAAAAAATGTGTAACTATAAGACCGACATCTTTTGATGCTGCACCATCTGACGGTGGATCAGCAGAAATAGTAAAAGGTGATGGAGCAGATGAATTTACTTTGACTAAGTTTGTTAAAAAAGAGGAAGTTAAATCTGATAGACCAGAGCTTGGAACTGCGAGAATTGTAATTTCTGGTGGTAGAGGTATGCAGAGCGGTGACAATTTTAAATTAATCACTGCTATAGCAGATAAGTTAAACGCTGCAATTGGTGCCTCAAGAGCTGCAGTCGATGCAGGCTATATTACAAATGATCACCAAGTTGGACAAACAGGAAAAGTTGTAGTCCCAGATCTTTATATTGCAGTAGGTATTTCAGGTGCAATCCAACATCTTGCTGGGATGAAAGAAAGCAAAGTAATAGTTGCAATTAACAAAGATGGAGAGGCTCCTATATTTAGTGTAGCAGATTATGGACTTGAGGCAGATTTGTTTGAAGCATTGCCGCAATTTCTAGAAGAATTGAACAAATTAAACACTATACAAAAATAACAAATATTGTAAAAAAATACCATTATGTCTAGAGAAGTAATGGAATATGATGTTGTAGTTGTTGGTGGAGGACCGTCAGGTTTGTCAACCGCAATTAAACTTAAACAACTAAATCCAAATATAAATGTTTGCATTTTAGAAAAGGCTGCAGAGATTGGCGCCCATATTCTTTCTGGAAATGTTTTTGAAACAAGAGCTTTGGATGAGTTAATTCCAAATTGGAAAGATTTGAACTCACCTATAAAAACAAAAGTAAAAAAAGAAAAATTTCTGTTTCTTGGTAAAAGTAAATCACTAAGCTGGCCTACATGGCTTTTACCTAAAGTACAACAAAATCATAAAAATTATATAATTAGTCTTGCAAACTTATGTAGATGGCTTGCTGAACAAGCAGAGGCACTTGGAGTGGAAATTTTTCCTGGATTTCCTGCAAGCGAAGTTATTTATAATGACGACGGATCTGTAAAGGGAGTTGCTACACAAGATATGGGAATTGATAAAGAAGGAAATAAAAAAGATAGTTTTGAATCTGGAATAGAGCTTCATGCTAAAGTAACCGTATTTGCTGAAGGCTGTAGAGGTCACCTAGGAAAAGAATTAATTAAAAAATTTGAATTAGATAAAGATAAAGATCCACAACAATATGGAATTGGTTTTAAAGAAATTTGGGAAGTTGATGATAGTAAACATGAGGAGGGGCTAGTGATGCATACTGCTGGATGGCCATTAGACAACAAAACCTATGGAGGTAGTTTTATCTATCATGCTGAGAATAAACAAATTTTTTTAGGATACGTGATAGGGTTAGATTATCAAAACCCCCACTTATCTCCTTTTGATGAATTCCAAAGATTCAAAACTCACCCTTCAATAAAAAAAATGATTGAGGGAGGAAAAAGAATTTCTTATGGCGCAAGGGCGCTCATAGAGGGTGGTTTACAAAGTTTACCAAAAATGTATATGCCAGGTGCTTTACTTGTTGGTTGCGATGCAGGAACTTTAAACATGCCAAAAATAAAAGGTTCTCACACGGCAATGAAGAGTGGGATAATAGCTGCCGAGACCATTAACGAATTTATTAAAGATAATAAAGACCTATCAAGTTATGAGGAAAAATTCAAAAAAAGCTGGGTTTATGAAGAGTTACATGCGGCTAGAAACGTGAAACCGAGCTTTAGTTGGGGACTAATTTTAGGAATAATATTTACAGGAATTGATCAGATACTCTTTAGAGGCAAGTTACCATTTACTCTAAAACATAAACATGCCGACCACGAATGTTTGAAGCCTGCTAGTGAGATGCCTAAAATTGAATACCCAAAACCTGATAATAAAATCACATTTGATAAAACAAGTTCTGTTTATCTAACAGGAACAAATCATGCAGATAATCAACCAGTGCATTTAAAATTAAAAGATAAAGATTTACCAATTAAATACACTCTTGAAAAATTTGATGAGCCAGCACAAAGATATTGTCCAGCCGGAGTTTATGAAGTTCAAATAGAAAGCAATATTCCAAAGTTTGTAATCAATGCACAAAATTGTATTCATTGCAAAACTTGTGATATCAAAGAACCATCACAAAACATAACTTGGGTCACACCAGAAGGCAGTGGTGGACCACGATATGGAAATATGTAATTAAGAAAGATCTATTGCAAACTTTTTCAAAGTTTCAATTGGGATTAGTTTTAAAGTATTTTCATGTGTTTTTTTTAAATAAATAGGACAACCTTTTCCAGCCTCAACTGCTTTAGCATACCAACCCGCACAAACACACCAACTATCACCATTTTTTAAACCAGGAAAGCCAAATTCAGGATGTGGGGTAATTAAATCGTTACCCGCTTGCTTGCACCATTCTAAAAATTCATCATTAACTTTTGCACAAACTGTATGTACTCCAGTATCATTTTCATCTGTTTTACAACAACCATCTCGATACCAACCAGTTAAAGGATCTAAAGAACAATCTTCTAAAACTTCACCCAAAACATTTTTTTGTTTATCAGACATTAAATAGTCTTTGATATTTTTTTATCTACTTCAAGATTAAAAGAGAAAGATCTTCTTTCACCCTCAACTGAAAATGGATATGCAGTGTGCATTAAGTAGTTTGGGAAAATTATCATATCTCCAACTTTAGGTACATGGTTGTGTATACTATTTGAAAGAAAAGATTTTTGACCACTTATAAAATCTATTGTTCCATTTGTTTTTGTATTTTTTTTATTCTTTGTTAAATTTTTTGGAATTTTTAAGTAACCAACACCTGAAATATCTCCGTCATGAAAATGAATAGGATTGTATTCATTTTTAAATTGTCTTACGACCCAAAAATTTTTTATTTTTATTTTATTTGTGTTTTGGTTTATTGATTTTTTAATATATGAGGAAATATTTTTTAACAGAAACTTTTTAATTACTTTACTTGTGAATTGATCTGATAATCTTATTTCTTGGTACACTTGTCCAACAACTTTTTTAGAGTAATCATTTTTTTTTGACAATTTTTTATTAAAAATTATCTTATCAACTTCTAAATTTATTTTATTAACAATTTTTTTTGGAATTTTAACTTTTGCTAATACTGGTCCAAACGGATTAAATATTTTCATTTTTAAATTTTTGTAGGATTAGGCTGACCTTTGTATACTTTTTCTGGATCAAATTTTTTATCTTTTTCTTCAAAATTCATTTTTATATTTCTTGCATTATCTATTTTTCCAAGCGGAATAGATCTATAAAAACAAGATCTATATCCAACATGGCAACTTGACCCATCTCCAATATCAACACTTAACCATACAGAATCTTGATCATCGTCAATTCTAATTTCTTTTATTTTTTGAACAAATCCACTTGTTTTACCTTTATGCCAAATTTGTTTTCTCGATCTACTCCAATAGTGCGCCTCTTTTGTTTCTATTGAGAGTTTAAGAGCTTCAACATTCATAAATCCATGCATTAAGATTTCTTTCGTTTTTGCGCAAGTTGTCACAACAGGGATCAACCCGTCATTATCAAATTTTGGTGATAATAGGCTACCTTCCTCAATTTCAGCGACATTTTCTCTTTTTTTAAACATTTCAAAGATTTTTTAACATATTAAGAAATATAATAAACATTTTAAAATTATAGAATTAATATATAAATCTCACTTTATGAAATTAGTAAAAAACGAAAACGAAAAAAAACAAGAAAAAGTTACAGACGAAGAGGCTAGAGAAGCATTTGTAAAAATTCTTAAATGGATAGGTGAGGACCCAACTAGAGAAGGGCTTCTCGAAACTCCAAAAAGAGTAACTAAAGCATTTAAAGAGTATTTTAAAGGTTACCAAGAGGATCCAAAAGAAATATTAAACAAAACATTTGGTGATGTTGAAGGTTACAGTGATATGGTGGTTCAAAAAAATATATCAGTGCAAAGTCACTGTGAGCACCACATGGCGCCTATAATTGGAATTGCGCATGTTGCATATATTCCAAATCAAAGAGTAGTAGGGCTCAGTAAAATTGCTAGAGTAGTTGAAGTATTCTCAAAAAGATTACAAACTCAAGAAAGACTAACAGTTCAAATAGCCAATACATTAATGGAAGCATTAGATGCTAAAGGAGTTGCGGTAACCATAGATTCAACTCATCAGTGTATGACTATGAGAGGTATTAAAAAAGAACAGGCTACAACAGTTACTAATTTTTATTTAGGTCAATTTAGAGACGATTTAAGTTATCAAAATAGATATTTGAGATTCATCGCAAAATAATATTAATTAACATAAATGTCAGATAAATTTAAAGCCTTGGTTTTAAACCAGGAGGGTGAAAATTTTACTAGAGAAGTAAAGGACCTAGATAAAAGTTTTTTAAAACATGGGGATGTTACTGTTAAAGTAGATTACTCCAGTTTAAATTATAAAGATGCATTAATTTTAAAAAATGGTGCAAGATTAGTAAAAGAATTTCCACATATTCCAGGTATAGATTTTTCAGGTACGGTTGTTGAAAGTCAAAATCAAAAATTTAAAGAAGGCGATGAAATAATTCTTACCGGATGGAGAGTAGGCGAGATTTATTTTGGTGGCTACTCTCAATATGCAAAAGTGAATGGAGAATTTCTAGTTAAAAAACCTAAATCTCTTACATCCAAACAAGCAATGATATTAGGTACTGCAGGGTTTACTGCTTTACAATGTGCTTTTACTACAAAACAAACCAGAGAAGTTTTACTACTTGGAGAGAAAGTTCAAGATGTTTTAGTTACTGGAGCATCAGGTGGAGTTGGTAGTATTGCAACAATGATCTTAAGTAAGTTAGGATGTAATGTAACTGCTGTTACAGGAAAGGATAGTAACAAAGAGTATTTAACATCAATCGGTGCTAAAAACGTACTAAATACAAGTGAATTAGATAAAGAAGCAAGACCATTAGATAAAGGCATTTACGATGGAGCAGTTGATACAGTTGGAGGAAATGTTTTATCAAATGTTTTATCTCACGTTAAAGATGCTGGAATAGTTGCAGCTTGTGGAAATGCATCAGGAATAAAACTAAATACCACGGTAATGCCTTTTATTATAAGAGGTGTGAAGCTTTGGGGTATAAACTCTGTCACAGCATCAATTAAAAGAAGGGAATTTTTGTGGGGGGAAGTAGAAAAACTAGTTGATTTTGCTTTACTTGAAAAATCTATAAAAGAGGTAAGTCTTGGCGAATTGATTGATGTATACCCAAAAATGTTACAAGGGAAAACATCAGGAAGATATATCGTCAATTTAAACAAATAATGGATTGGGATAAATTAAAAATTTTTCACGCTGTTGCTGAAGCCGGGAGTTTTACAAGTGCCACAGTAAATCTAAATCTTAGTCAATCAGCTATCAGTAGACAAATTCAATCCCTTGAAGAGGATTTAAAAGTAAAATTATTTGAAAGACATGCGAGAGGACTTACTTTAACCGAAAATGGTGAATATGTTTTTAAAACTGCCCATGAAGTGATTAGTAAATTAAAAGAAGTTGAAACATCTCTTTCAGATCAAAAAAATCATCCAACAGGCAAAATTACAATTACAACAGTTAGAAGTTTTGGTACACACTGGCTAACACCTAGAATTCAAGAGTTTATGCAACTCCATCCAGAAATTGAGGTTGAGTTAATTTTTGATGATAAAGAATTAGATTTAAGCACAAGACAAGCAGACATTGGAATTTTTATGAGAAGACCCAAACAGCTTAATTATATTCAAAAAAAGCTAATAGATATTAACTACCATATTTATGGATCCACTAAATATCTTGAAAAACATGGTATGCCAAAAACCATTACAGATTTAAATAAACACAGATTTATTTCATTTGGAAAAGGAACACCCTCACCTGTATATAATCCAGATTGGGCACTTAAAATTGGTATGAAAGACAATAAAAAAAGAAAATCTATTATGAAAGTTAATAGCGTTATGGGCCTATTATTAGCTGTGGAAAGCGGTGTTGGATTAGCTGCGTTACCAGATTATTTAAGTTATCAATCAAATAATATAATTAAAGTTTTACCTAAAGTAGAAGGACCAATTACAGAGGCACATTTTGTATACCCACAATCAATGAAAAACGTTGCTAGAGTTCAAGCTTTTAGAAATTTCCTTTATAGCAAGATTTCAGAGTGGGAATTTTAAGATTGACATCTGCGTCGATCTGTGCGATTGATAATCATTATCATTGAGAATAGTTCTCAATATCAATAGTAACAGTGCGGAGAAACGGAGATAAATGAAGAAAATAAGCATAATATCAATCTTATTTACTTTGATTTTTGGTTATTCAGTTGCATCAGAAGTAAATGTTTTTAATGCAAGACATTATAAAGCTGATGCTGAACTTTATAGTAAGTTTACAAATAAAACTGGAATTAAAGTAAATTTAATTAACGGAAAAGCAGGAGCTCTTGAAAAAAGAATGATTGAAGAGGGCGCTGACTCTTCTGCAGACCTTTACATAACAGCTGATGCTGGAAGATGTGGGGTTTTCAAAGCAAAAGGAATGACGCAAGGTGGATTAATTTCACCAGCTATTAAAGCTGCTGTACCTGCAAATTTTAGGACTTCGCATTGGACTGGGATCGCGAAAAGAGCGAGAATAGTTTATTACGCACCTGAACGAGTTAGTGGAGCTGAATTGTCAGGCTTAACATATGAAAGTTTAGCCGATCCAAAATGGAAAGGTAGATTAGTAATCAGAAAATCTAGCAATATCTACAATAAGTCTTTAGTGGCTTCATTAGTAAAAAATAATGGAAAAAAAGCTACAGCTGAGTGGGCAAAAGGCGTTGTTGCCAATATGGCAAGAACACCAGAAGGTAACGATAGAGCACAAATTATGGCGGTAGCTGCGGGAGAAGCTGATATTGCAGTTGCTAATACTTATTATTTGGCACTTATGCTATCTGGTAAAAAAGGTCCAGAGCAACAAGAGGCTGCTAAAAAAGTTAAAGCATTCTTTCCAAACCAAAATGATAGAGGAACTCACATGAATATTAGCTGCGCTGCTTTAGTAAAAGGTGCACCTAATAAATCAAATGCAATTAAACTTGTAGAGTTTTTATTAACTCCAGAGTCCCAAGAGCACTTTGTTAATAATACATTTGAATTTCCTATGATTGATGGTGTTTCAGCAAATCCATTAGTTGTAAACAATATAGGTTTAGATTTTAAACAAGATCTAAAAACTAAGGTTTCTAGCTATGGTGCAAAACAAGCAGACGCATTAGAGGTAATGACTACAGCTGGTTGGAAATAAGTATGAAAGATAAAAAAGAATTTATTTCTGAGATTAATTATAATAAATCAGCAGAGCCATGTCCTGCATGCGCAACTGAATGTGAAAAAATTAATAACAGGATAAATAAAAGAAATTTATCTGAGATTAAAAACGAGGAGGTTCCGCACATCCTAAAAGTTTTTGATTTCTAAATTTCTTAATTTACTCGTCCACGGTATTTTACCCTTACCGTGGACGTTTTTTTTACGATTATAAGGCGGATTATAATATGAAAAAAATTAATTTTTGGTATTTATCATCTTTCCTAATATCATTTGTTGTAATAATTCCAATTATTACAGTAGGAATTAGTTTTTTTGAAGAGACCAGTAATTATTATAAAATTTTAAAAGACACTTTTTTAGTAGAATATATTTTAAATTCATTAACTTTACTTGTGTTGGTTTTAATATTCACATTTGTAATAGGAACAGGAACCGCTTACTTAGTATCATTTTTTAAATTTCCTTTTAGCGATTTTTTTAAATGGGCATTAATTTTATCTTTTGCAGTTCCTCCTTATATTTATGCATACTCTTTAACAGCCTTTTTTGATAATTATGGAATTGCTTATACTATTTTAACAAATATATTTGGTGAAGGTGAATACAACAAAATAATTCCAAAAGTTAATGGAATGTTTGGTGCGACTTTATCAATGACATTTTCTCTTTTTGCTTATGTCTTCATACTCTCAAGAGCATCATTTCTGTATCAATCTCAAAATTTAATTGATCTAGGGAAAAACCTTGGTTTTTCAAGATTTAAATCGTTTTTTAATATAATATTGCCAGCAGCACGTCCTGCAATAGTTGCTGGATTATCACTTGTGGCTATGGAAACTTTAGCTGAATTTGGTGCAGTAGATTTTTTTTCCATAAATACGTTAACAACAGGCATTTATAACTCCTGGATTGCTTTTGATGACCTTGCATTTGCCAACAGAATAGCTTCATTACTGTTACTTTTTATATTTTCTTTGTTCATAATAGAAAACCTATCTAGGAAAAAAGCCAAATATCACTTTAATATTAAGGGGGGTTTCAAACAAAAGGAAAAAATAAAACTCTTTGGTTATAAGTCCTTATTAGCATTTATTCTATGTTTTTTTGTATTTTTCATGAGTTTTTTATTTCCACTAAGTCAAATGTTGTATTGGACAATAAAGTTTCCTGAAAATTTATTGGATTTACAAATTATTACTCTATTATTGAATACACTTTACTTGGCTTTATTATCGAGCTTGGTTTTAATAATATTTTCTTTAATTTCAAATTATGGAAACAGAGTAACAAATAATAAAATACTTAATATACTATCCACTTTATCAATTTCAGGTTATGCAATACCAGGTGTAATACTTGCAGTTGCTTTTATAACTTTTATTGCGTGGTTTGATAATACTATTGTTAAATCATTAGGGTTTTTATCCATAAAAAAAGTATTTATTGGTTCAATATTAGGATTAGTAATAGTTTATTTCATAAGATTTTATTCTTTAGCTTTTAATGGAATTAAATCTGGTTATGAAAAAATAAACATTGCTGTTGATGAAAGTGCTTATTTACTTGGTTACTCAAAAAGAAAAACTTTCACGAATATACATATACCTTTTTTAAGAAACTCGTTATTATTTATAATAATATTGATTTCTTTGGAAATAATAAGAGAGTTGCCTATCACATTAATTTTAAGACCCTTTAATTTTGAAACTTTTGCTACCACAGCATATATATCAGCATCAGAAGATTTACTTGAAGCAGCTGCAGTGCCTTCTTTATTTTTAATTTTAATTGCTTCAATCTTTATTATAATTGCATCAAAATATATTTTAAGAGAAAATAATGGATAATTTTTTTGAAGTTAAAAACGTTGATTTTATTATTGATGGGAAAACAAAAGTTAAAAATATGTCGTTTTCAATTGAGAAAGAAGGTGACATTGTTTGTTTGTTAGGACCATCTGGAATTGGAAAAACTACAATACTCAGAGCTATCGCTGGACTACAAAAAATTAAAAATGGCCATATTAAATTAAAAGGGAAAGTTTTAGCCTCAGATAAAATAAATATTGAGCCTGAAAATAGAAATATATCTTTAGCTTTTCAGGAGAATAGTTTGTTTCCACATTATACTGTGGAAAAAAATATATTATTAGGCGAAGAAAAAAATGCAGATAATAAAGATAAACAAATAAGCTTTCAGGAGATAGTTGATATATTAGATATTTCTCAAATACTAAATCAATATCCTCATCAAATTAGTGCTGGTGAGGCTCAAAGAGCTTCTCTTGCAAGATCACTTTTATCTAAACCAGATCTACTTTTATTGGATGAGCCTCTTTCAAATGTAGATCAAAGTCATAAAGAAGATATTCAAGAAAAGTTAAAAAAAATGCTATCAAAATTAAAAATAACAACAATAATTGTAACACATGACTCTTATGAAGCTTTTTATCTAGGATCAAAATGTGGAATAATCTTAAATAATCAGCTTAAACAGTATGATGATCCTTACAATGTTTACCATCTACCTAATTCTATTGAGGTTGTTAATTTCTTAAATAGAGGAATTTTAATACCCGCTAAAGTAACGAGCCCGAAAAGCTTAGAAAATGAGGAACTAGGCACTATAACTGGAAATTTTGTTAAACCATTTCCATTGGGAGCAGATGTGAAACTTTTAATCCAACCAGAGGATTTAGAACATGACGATAAAAGTAATCTTCAGTTAGAAGTTGTTGATAGAAAGTTTAGAGGTACAAATTTTATTTACACTTTGAAAACTATCAAAAATTTGCTCATACCCGTATTTGTTCATTCTCATCATATTCATCAACATGACGTACAAGAAAAGTTTGGAATTAAAAGACCAATACACATAGAGCACTTGGTATGTTTTTAAATATTACTTGTCACTAACGTACACAGAAACACCTCTAGCGTTGATATCTACATCAAATTTTTTATGAAGAGGAGGGAATGCTCTTTGTGAGCAATCTAATCTATCGCAGGTTCTACATGAAACACCAATTGGTATTTCAGTTTTTTTATCGTTAAGACTCAAATTTTCAGTGTAAACAAATTCTTTAGCATATTTAGCCTCGCAACCTAAGCCTATTGATAAAATACTTTTTGATTGGCCAAATCTACCAACACCTTTCTCTACAGTTCTTGCAATACAAACATATTTTTCACCATTGGTCATTTTACTGACAGCTGCCTGAATGACACCTGGCCTAGTAAATGCAGAATAAACATTCCATCTAGGACACGCCCCACCATATCTTGGAATTTCAATACCAGATAAAGAAAATCTTTTTGAGATATTTCCAGCAACATCAACTCTTAACATATGAAAAGGAATTCCTGGTAGTTTTGGATCTTGTAAACAAGTTACTCTATGAGCTACTTGTTCAAAGGATGTAGCAAAAGTATTTTGAAGTAATTCTAAATCATATTTTAATTTTTTACATTCAGAATGAAAAAGTTTATACGGCATTAATATAGCTGCTCCACAATAGTTTAACAAAGCTATTTGCGTTAAACTTTTAGATTCTTCAGAGGGAAATTTAAATTCAGATAAATAATCATTAATTATATCTATAGCACCTTCTTGCGCAATCTGCGCAGCTGCATGAAGCTTTTTTGTTTCAAGTGAATTATAATCGCTTAATAAAAGTTCTTTTTTGTTTTTGTTATAAATTTTTGAAAATGGTTTTGACTCCTCAGGTATTACATCTTTAACGGTAATTGAATATTCTGTTTTAAGAAATTCACAAAGAGCAATATATCTTGTACGATTGTTCATTTGTACTTTTTCAAAAACTTTATTTGCAAAATCTTCAAGTTTTGGAAAATAATTTTTCTTTTCTTGTAAAAAATCTGAAATTACTTCTCCTGGAAAACTAGTTTTTCTACTGTCAATAATTTTGCCAGATAAACTTTCGACCTTATTAATCATCTCATGGTCTTTTTCTTTAAATTGGTCTCCAAGTTTTATTAACGCTCTTGCAATTTTAGGATTTGTATTAACGAGATCTTTTACCTCTGGACCAACAATATCTAAATCTTCAAATAATTGGTCGTCTAACAGTTCAGAAATGTCGTTAACTAAATTTAAATCAGATTTCTTTGTTAAATCAGAAAGCTCAATCTTCAGTTCTTCGCAAACCTTTAAAAGCAAATCTCCATCAATTTTTCTTTTCCCGCTCTCTATTAAGTTAAGGTAGCTTGCTGATATACCTAATTGCTCAGCCAGCTTATTTGCTTGAAGTCCTAATTGCCTCCTAAAAGACTTGATTTTTGGCCCTATTTTAAGATCTAATTGACTCATATTTTCTATTTGTAAATTTTGTAAATTATTATTTACAATAAATTTCCACATTTTACAAGCTTTTTAGAAAAAAAAGTAGCTTTTGTAAACTTTGTAAATTATAAAGTTTACATGAACGACAAAAACAAGATCAAAAACCAAGATAATAAGGCTCAAAACTACAATAATGAGCCTCAGAATCACGAAAATAGATCAGGCATTTATTTAAGAGATGATCATTGTGATTGGGGTTCAAGCGGTATGAATGAATTTACCAACGAGTTTGGTAAAGATAATTAATACCTCTAAGTCTTATAAATCTTACAAAATAGGAATTTAATATGAGTTCGGAAACTAAAGTTTCTTATGAATTAAAAAGGTTTGCTGGAATTAAAAGAGATTACACACCAGAGGAAGTGGAGAGATTAAGGGGCTCAATAAAAATTGAATATTCAATGTGCAAACATCAATCTCAAAAGCTTTGGAGATTATTAAACACAGAACCATATGTTAATACATTAGGTTCTTTATCAGGAAATCATGCAGTACAACATGCAAAAGCAGGTTTAAAAGCAATCTATTTAAGTGGATGGCAGGTAGCTGCTGACGCAAACAGTGCAGGTGAAATGTATCCTGATCAATCGTTATACCCGTATGACAGTGCTCCTAAATTAGTTGAGTCTATGAATAATGCTTTAATAAGAGCAGATCAGATTCAGCACATGGAAATAAAAGATGGAGATATGAAATCAAAAGATAGAGTAGATTACATGCTACCAATTATTGCAGATGGTGAGGCAGGTTTTGGTGGACCTTTAAATGTTTTTGAACTAGCTAAAAAATTTATTCGGGCTGGAGCTGCGGGAGTACATTTTGAAGACCAGTTAGCAAGTGAAAAAAAATGTGGACACATGGGTGGTAAAGTTTTAGTGCCTACAAGCACAATGATTAAGAATTTAAAGGCTGCAAGACTTGCTGCAGATATTGCCGATGTTCCATTAATTATTTTAGCTAGAACAGATGCCAATGCTGCAAAACTAATTACAAACGACCATGATGAAAATGATAAACCTTTTTTAACAGGAGAAAGATCTCCCGAAGGTTTTTACTACGTAAAACATGGAATTGAACAAGCAATATCTCGAGGATTAGCATATGCGCCTTACTCAGATTTAATATGGTGTGAAACAGCAACACCTAATTTGGAGGAGGCTAAAAAATTTGCTGATGCAATACATTCAAAATATCCTGGAAAATTATTAGCTTATAATTGCTCTCCATCTTTTAATTGGAAAAAACATTTATCAGATGCGGAAATATCTACATTCCAACAAAAAATAAGTGAAATGGGATATAAGTTTCAATTTATAACGTTAGCAGGATTTCATACTCAGAATATTGCAATATTTGAATTA
>NZ_CVSH01000055.1 GCF_001179965.1 Candidatus Pelagibacter communis | reverse complement strand
ATTTGAATTAAATGTTAGAGTAAATGACGGGCAAAATCACATCAAAGACAGAAAGTTATAATTTGTCAAAGTAGATTAATTATTTTGGAATATTCATCTTCTGTCAAATCCATTACTTTTTTGGATATTTCAAAGTCAAAACCTGCTCTTGCAAGAACGGATATATCTTTTTTATAAAACAATGGCCTATTACTTTCTACTCTTGCCGGTCCAATTCTCTTTTTCTTACAAACCTTGATCGCAGAAAAAAAATCCTGATCCTCGTTATTGTCTTGGATTTCCTCAATGGTGTTTTTAATATATTTATCATTAATTCCTTTTGAAAAGAGATAATTCCGAATTTTATTAAGTGAACTTCCTTTTCTAATTAAACTTTTAGCTTTTGATTTTGAATAAAATTTATCATTTATAAACTGTGATTTCTCTAGATCTTCAAGGACAACATCTATTAAATCACTTATATTTTTTTTATTTACAGTTGGTATTTTAGTTTTTAAATATTTTTTCAATAAATATGTTTTTAATTGTTGTTTCGAGGGTGCATATTTCTCTATATAAATTAATGAAAAATTACGCATTTCTTCTACAGTAACCTCTAGAGATTTTTTTTTATTTTTAATAGGAATCATTTAGTAATTTAATATATTATATTTTTTTATGATTGAGCAAATATCTGATTTTTTTAGTATGGAAATGATATATCTATGGTTGAACATTGGTGTTTTGCCTTTTTGGTTCATTTTAATTTTTTTTCCACAATCAAATATTTGTAGATATTTTGTAACTTCTATCTTTCCTTATCTGGTGCTTGGTTCAGTTTATACTTATTTATTATTTCTTTTATATAAATTTGATTACAATTTTTTAGATAATTTTAAATTGTACCTAGGAATTATTGAATTGAATGATCTTTTTAGTGATAACTTTTTTCTAATTACTTTTTGGACTCATTTCCTAGCAATAAACTTATTTTGTGGATCCTGGATAGTTAGAGATAGTCAAAAATTACTTATAAATAAATTTTTAATTATTATACCTCTTCTGATAACTTATTTTATTGGAGTTTTGGGAATATTTTTATACTGGATTATAAGAATTTTTTATTCTAAGCGAATTACTTTATTTGATTAAACTTAGGTTATTTTAAAACCTTTGGTTTTCATTGCACCGAAACCACCATCAATATGAGAGACTTTTTCAAAACCCATATCTTTTAAAGATTTGGCGCCCAATGCAGATCTTAATCCACCGGCACAAAATAAAACTATTTCTTTGTCCATATCAACTTTACCCTCTTTAAAATAAGAACTGTTAGGATCCATCCAGAACTCCAGCATACCTCTTGGGATATGTAATGAGTTCTCAATCTTACCTGAATTTTGAAGTTCTCTAATATCCCTTATGTCGATTAAATTACACTTATTATCATTGAATTTACTTAAAGCCTCTTCAGGTGAAATAGTTTTAACCTCTTTGAGAGCATCTTCGACAAGATTTTGTGATGATTTTATAGTCATAATAAATTAGATTGTTAATATCAAAAAAAATGAAAAAAAACATCCTAAAAAAATTTTTTATTAAACTAGCTAAAGCTCTTGACTTAGAATTAATAGATCAAAATGAATTTAAATCTCCTACTCTTGAAAAAAAACTTAATGAAAACTTATCAAGTATAAAAAAATCTATCGTTTTACCTTTAGGAGAAGTTAAGCTCACTAGAAAAGTAAGCTCTTTATTAATTATTTTTAGAACAAATACAAATGTTGAGATGTGGAATCAAAATAGAAAAAGAATATTTGATAAACCTAAAATAGAGTATGTTTGTAGAGCTCTATATTCAGTAATAAAAGCAATCAAATTTTTGAAGAAAAACAATCCTCTAGTTAAAGTTGATTTAAAAATTATTGACGATAAATCAACTGAGGAAAATTTATCCACTATCAAGGATTTATTAAAAAAAAATGAGGTTAATGCAGATATTATTAATCATGATCTATCAATTCATGAAAATATTATAAAGAAGCAAGAAAAAAGAGAAAACTTTTCAAATTTATCAACATTACTTCGAGCTTTTGAAGTTGGCAAAAAAGAAGGTGAGGATTTAGTGTATTTTTTAGAAGATGATTATATTCATCTAGAAACCGCTTTAGAAGAAATGGTATCTTCATATGAAAGAATATCCTCGCAGTTAAAAAAAGAATTATTTATCTGTCCTGCCGACTATCCTTTTTTGTACATGGATAATGAAAAAACTAACCTTTTGATAGGAAGCAAACGACATTGGCGAACTACATCCAAAAGTTTAATGACCTTCTTGGTATCTAAGCCCTTTATTGAAAAATATTGGGACATTTTTCTTAAAACTTGCTCTGATTTAAATGACCCTTGGGAAAAATATTTTAATGAAATATATGAAAAGGAAGTTTGTATTTCTCCTGTGCAATCTCTAACTGTACATATCACCAATATCAATTCTGGTTACGGATTATCACCATTTATAGATTATAAAAAACTATGGGATGATAATAATTATAAATAAAAAAGGCCCGATTTCTCGGGCCTCTTTTATTGTTAACTAAAAAGGGAATTGTTGTTAACTAATCTCTTATTGAGTATGCAATAACTCCTGTTTCGGAAACGTCTGTTCCTTTAAGCTCTGCTTCTTTACTCAATCTAATACCCATTGTAGCTTTCATTAGGGACCATACTATGTATGCAACAACGAATACAAATATGTTTATTGAAAGTACTCCGATTAATTGAGTTCCAAAGTTAGCACCTGAGTTAGTTGCTGGGACAATTAATGTTCCCCAGATACCTGCGAATAAGTGTGCTGGTATTGCTCCTACTACATCATCTATTTTCATAGAGAATAAGAACTTCGTACCGTAAACCACAATTATACCACCTACTGCACCAATTAAAATTGAAGCTAGAGGTGAAGGCATTAAAGGTTCTGCAGTAATTGCAACTAAACCACCAATACATCCATTCAGCATTTGAATAACATCTGTCTTACCAGATATTTTCGTTACCGCACCAGCAGCCATTACTCCACCTGCACCTGCCAATAATGTATTAATGAAAATTTTAGATACCGCTATAGCATCGTTAGCTGTTCCCATTGCAAGTTGCGATCCACCATTAAATCCAAACCAACCTAACCAAAGCACGAACACTCCAAGTGTTACTAATGGTATAGATGATGCAGCAAATGGTTTGATTGGAGCCGCCTCACCTTTTTTGGTAAATCGACCAAGTCTAGGACCTAATATGATTGCTCCTGCTAAAGCAGCAGCACCTCCAGTTGAGTGAACAAGTGTTGATCCTGCAAAGTCTGAAAATCCTCTTGCAGCTAACCAGCCACCACCCCACTGCCAACCCATTACGATTGGATATAAAATTCCTGATAGAATTGCAGCAAATAAAAAGAATGGCCATAATTTAATTCTTTCAGCTAAAGTACCTGAAACAATAGATACAGTCGTTGCACAGAAAACCATTTGGAAATACCAATCTGATCCATCAGCGTAACCCGTTCCAATTTTACTTGCATCTGACCACGGTATGAATTTACCAATATATCCACCTGATGGTATTCCATAAGCCAAATTATAACCCACTAACCAAAACATAATCGCAGCTATAGAGAATAGGCCTATATTTTTAGCACAAATTACTGATACACTTTTTGATGTAACCATTCCTGATTCCAACATTGCGAAACCTGCAGCCATAAACATGACTAAGAAACCACAAATTAAGAAAAGTAGTGTGTTAAATATAAAGCCAACCTCTGCTGAGACAGTTGTATCCGCATAAGCAGTACTGTTCATGTTTAGTAAAAACAGTAGACCTATTACCGGACCAACTAATTTATTAAAAAGTTTTTTCATAAAACCTCCCTTATTATTAAAGGTGTGGTTATATTTTTTTTTTAACTTAAAACTAATGTTGATTGGAAAAATTAGGTATGCATTTATTGCATATAGAAACAGCCTTTATCAATTTTCATCAATAAAGGCTGTTGGAAGAAATTATTTGTTAAAAATTTCTTTAAGTGCTTTCGCAGGCAAAAACTTAACTTTTTGCGATGCAGCAATTTGGATTTGTTCTCCAGTTCTAGGATTACGTCCAATTCTAGCTTTTCTTTTAGCTACTTTATATGTACCAAAACCAGCAATTTTCACTGAATCATCACCTTTTAAGGCATCCAGTATTGTGTTGGTAATAGTATCAAAAGTACGCTCCGCATCAGCTTTACTTAAATTCAAGCTTCCAGAAAGCTTTGCTACTAATTGTTTTTTGTTCATTTTAGCTCCGGTTTTAAAGGTTATTTACATACTTAACAAAATACCCTAATTTTCAAGCTTTTTTTTAGTGGTTTAATTGTTTTTTCACACAATATATTGTGTTTAAAAAGTATTGATTTTACTTGCTTTTTTGATGATTAAAAAATCCTTTAAAATAGACCTAAATCTTTGAGGTCATTATAGGTTGCAAAAAACATTAAAGATAAAACTAAAAACATTCCGATTCGAAAAAAACCTTCCTGTGTTTTTTGGCTTAGAGGTCTACCTAAAATTTTTTCAAAACCATAAAACATTAAATGTCCACCATCTAACAAAGGTATTGGGAAAAGGTTAATCAAGCCTAAACTTATTGATATATACGCCATCATGCTCAAAAAAGGTATAATTCCAAATTGTGCCACCTGCCCTGAAATTTTAGCAATTCTAATTGGGCCACCAAGTTGGGATGTATCAGCATCACCGAAAATCATTGAGCCCAAATAACTAAGCGTTGAGGAAGTAACAAAATAAACTTCGTTAACTGAATAATATAACGCTTTTAAAGGTCCAAGTTTTACATGATTTACTTTGTCATTAAAGGCACCTATTACAATACCAACAACTCTTTTATTTATCTTGTTTCCTAAATTATCTTCAGTAGCGATAATATTAGGTTTTATTTTTAAGAATAAATCTTTTTCATATCTCGATACTTTAAAATCAATAAACTCAGATGTAGACATTGTTATTAATTTTGAGACATCAAGAACACTTTCAACCTTCGTGCCATCAATTTCTAAGATTATATCATTTTTTTTTAAACCAGCTTTTTCAGCAGGACTTTCTATTTGAACTTCATTAATAACTGCAGGTGTAAAATCTTTGCCTACAAACATGTAAATAAATAAAAATATAATAGCTGCTAATATAAAATTAGCTATTGGGCCTGCCGCAACAATGATAGCTCGTTGATATAGAGGTTTTAAGGTAAAAAGTTTCTCTCTTTCCTTTTCGTTATATTTTTTAAGTATTTCATCGTGATCAGCCTGAGAAAAAACATTTCTATCACCAAAAAATTTTACATAACCTCCTAAAGGAATCCAGCAAATTTTCCACCTCGTGCCAGATTTGTCATTCCAGCCGAATAATTCCTTACCAAAACCAATTGAAAAATCTGTAACACCAACACCAAATTTTTTTGCAAAATAGTAGTGTCCATACTCATGGATAAATACAACTACTAAGATTAGAACCATGAAAGGTAATATAAAATCTAACATATCATCATATTATATATTAAAACAATTATCTCAACTTCCAAATTAGCACTGGTAGAATTGTAGCAACTACAAATGATAAAAATAATAATGATTGTGTTACAAAAATTGGGAAAAATTCTATAGGTAAAATAACACCGACTAACAAGCTTTTAGAAAAATCAGGGGCAGGAAATAGAAGAAATCCTCCTATCAACCCTATTAAGATAGATGCAAATGCAGTTTTTTCCTTCATTTTTTTATTATAAAAGCTATAGAAAACAGTTAACACAAACGCACAACAAAAAAGATCTGCTAATAAAAATAAATACAAAACACTATATCCTTTTGATGCTATAAAAAAGGCAATTATTGATAATATAATTATAAAATATTTAGATAATTTTAAAAAATCTACTTTAGATTTAATATTGAATGTTGCCTTTCCATCAACAACAACTAAACTTGATACAGCATTAACAAGTGTATCAACTGTGCTTATGGTTAGAGATAAACCTAATATTATAATTATTAATGATAAAAATTCAGTTTGATCTTTAAAGAGTAATGAGAAAAATCCTAAATCAGGTACCACATTAGGATCAACCGATATTGCAACTAGGCCACAGAATCCCATAAAAAAAACTATTGGAATAATAACAAAAAATGAAATCAATAAACTTTTAATTAAAATATTATTATTTTTTGCTGCATAAACTCTTTGCCAATTTCCTTGGTGGAAAAGATTTGTTGCAGCAACTGCAACAAAAAAAGTTATACCAGCTGTATAGTTTGCTACATGTTCAAAACTTAGCAAATGAGGATTTTTTTTATTTATAAATGAAAATGAAAATTCACTTCCAGTATATGACCATAAATAAATTCCTGATGTTAATAACAAAATGGTAATGACAATCATTTGAATATTGTCAGTAAATATTGAAGCTCTTAATCCACCATAAAGAGTATAGGTCAAAGTTCCTAACAGAACTATGAAGGCTGTGAGCCACAACTGTGTCCCAGAGATATAATTTATTAAAATACTCACAGCTGTTATTTCTGCACATAAAAAAATGAATAGATAAAATACAGTCATCAGTAAAATTAATTTAAAGAGATTTTTGCTAAATTTTTTTCTTAAAAACTGTATAAGTGATGATCCCTTTGGAAATTCTTTTCTAATTTTTTTTCCAAGCATTATAAAAAAAATCATCGGAAACGCTGTTCCTAAAGCATATCCAATTACAGCACCAATTCCACCCCATGTTGCTGCAGAAGCTGGTCCAAATAAAATCCAAGCACCAAGTGCAGAAGCGGTAAGACTTGTGCTTAATGAAAAGAAACCAATATTTCTATTTGCTGTTAAATAATTGTTAATACCTTTAAATTTTTTAGAATAGTTAATTCCAAGAATTGCAAAAATAAAACTAATTGTAATAACAATAATTAGTGCTGTTGATTGATTTAAAAAATAAGTTTTTTCCATAAATTCCCTTTCTGAATTACCGGACAGGTTCGAAGGGTATATTCTCAGTCAATTAAGACACCCCTTAATTAATTATAGCATAAATAAATTATAACCCTAGATAAAAACCAGGGTTATAATCTAACTTATATATTATTTTAGGGATTAAAACTGTTCTGACTCTGTAGAGCCTTCCATTGCGGTAGTTGAGCTTTGCCCGCCACTAATAGTATTAGAAACTGCATCGAAGTATGATGTTCCAACTTCACGCTGATGTTTTACACTAGTGTAACCATCTTTTTCTCTTGCAAATTCTTGCTGTTGAATTCTTGAATATGCTGTCATACCTTCTTTTTTATATTTTTCAGCTAATTCAAATATTGCAATATTCTGAGTATGAAATCCTGCTAACGTTATAAATTGAAACTTATA
>NZ_CVSH01000054.1 GCF_001179965.1 Candidatus Pelagibacter communis | reverse complement strand
GTTTTCAATAATAATACCTACATTTGAAAATCATAAATATCTTAAAACATCGATTAATTCTATTAAAAAGAATTCAAAATTTAATCATGAAATTATTGTACATATAAATGGAGAAGATAAAGAAACCGAAAATTTTTTAATAAATTCAAACATAAAATGCACTAAAACTAAAACTAACATTGGTTTATGTAGTGGCGTGAATATAGCAGCCAGTAAATCTAAATATGATTTAATAGTTTATGCACATGATGATATGTATTTTTGTCCGGATTGGGACACCCATTTAATTAATGAGATAAATTTAATAAAACATCATAAATTTTATTTTTCATCGACACAAATTTCACCTTCAAAACCACTCAAAGGATCAATAACAAACCATATTTCATTTGATTGTGGTGAAAATATTGAAAGCTTTAATGAGGAAAAATTAATTAAAAACTACAAAAATTTAGAATTTCATGATCTACAAGGATCACACTGGGCACCTCATATCATGACAAGAGAAATGTGGTCTCAAATTGGGGGTTTTAGTGAAGAATTTAACCCAGGATTTGGATCTGATCCTGATCTAAATATGAAAATGTGGAAAAATGGTGTAAGAATTTTTAAAGGAGTTAACAAATCACGTGTTT
>NZ_CVSH01000053.1 GCF_001179965.1 Candidatus Pelagibacter communis | reverse complement strand
AAATAAATAAAAAGAAAACTCCTTTAATGATCAATTTTATTAATGCAATATTAAAAAATAAAAAAATTAATATAAATTGATACAATTAAAATATGAAATCTAATTGGAATTATCCAACAACAATCTGGGTTGGAAAAAATAGAATTAACGATTTATCAATTGCATGCGAAAATTTAAATATAAAAAAACCTTTGTTTGTTACAGATAAGGATCTTATTGAGCTTCAAGTTATTAAAAATGTTTTACAAGAGTTAAAAAAAAATATTAAACAAGTCAGTATCTTTTGCGATTTTACAGGAAACCCCGTTGGTGAAAATGTTGATCAAGGTGTCAAAGAATTCAAAAATAATAATTGTGATGGAGTAATCGCAATAGGTGGCGGGAGTGCACTAGATGTAGGAAAGGCAATTGCCTTCATGTCATGCCAAACAAGACTAATCTGGGATTTTGAGGATATTGGAGACTATTGGAAAAGAGCAAATGATAAAAATATTGCTCCAATAATAGGAGTTCCTACAACTGCAGGAACTGGATCGGAGACAGGAAGAGCATCAGCAATTATAAATAAAAAAACAGGAGTAAAAAAAATAATTTTTCACCCGAAATTTTTACCTACAATTGTAATATTAGATCCACTTTTAACCTTGGAGCTGCCTCCAAGATTAACAGCAGCAACTGGAATGGATGCATTAGCACATAACCTAGAAGCCATTTGTGCACCTGGGTTTCATCCAATGGCTGATGGCATCGCGCTTGAGGGAATTAGATTAATAAAAGACTCATTAGTAACCGCTTTTGAAGATGGTACAAATTTAGAAGCAAGACAAAATTTATTAGCGGCATCTTCAATGGGATCAACAGCATTCCAAAAAGGGCTAGGTGCGATACATTCTTTAAGTCATCCAATTAATGCAAGATATAATGTACATCATGGACTATCCAATGCAATTTTTATGCCATACGTTCTCACATTTAATAAAAAACATATTGAAAAAAAAATTTCTTCTCTAAGTAGCTTTATAGGATTGAAAGATAATTTTGAAAGTTTTTTAAATTGGATATTAGATTTAAGAAATAAGCTAAATATTCCACACACCTTATCAGACGTGATACAAATTAAAGATGAAGAAATTGAAGAGTTATCACAAATGGCCCTAGAGGATCCATCAACAGCAACAAATCCATCTATATTATCAAAAGAAGATTTCAAAAAATTATATGAACATAGTCTTGAAGGTAAATTGTTCTAATGAAAAATCTAAAAATATTAATTGTAGAAGGAAACTTACAAAGTGAAAATATAAATTTTAAAAAAGCAGGAATACAAACTCATACCGAAAGTTTAAAAGATAGTATTGCCAACTACCACACAGAAGTAAGCTATGAAGTCTTAAATCCATCATCAACAGAAAACTTTAATAATGTTATTAACAAATTAGAAAATTATGACGGAATTGTCTGGGGTGGCAGTAGTTTAAATATTTATAATGATACGCCTGAAATAAGAAAACAAATTTTTTTTATGAAAGAATGTTTCCATAAAGTTAGAAATATTTTAGCTATTTGCTGGGGTATGCAAGTCGCAGTAACTGCAGCTGGAGGAGTTGTTAAAAAATCTAAAAAAGGGGCACACATTGGAATAGCAAAAAATATCAATATTAATTCTTATGGATTAAAACACCCAATTTATAAAAATAAAGATCCAATTTTTAATACTCCTGCCTTTAACTTTGATGAGGTTGTAACTCCACCAGATGGAGCAAAATTACTTGCTTCAAATCCAATAAACAAGGTTCAAGGATTAGAATTTCAAATAGGTGTTAGTAATATCTGGGGGATACAATATCACCCAGAGATAACTTATGAAAAAATGATAAATTTAATAAACTTTAGACGAGACAGATTAATTAATTTTAGAAAAGTTTTTAAAAATGAAAATGATATTGACTCCCATATTAAAAATATCGAAATTGAAAAGAAAAAAACTAGTGAACGATCAAGAATGCAAGAGCTTGAAAACTGGCTTCATCATATAAATGAAAATTAACACTAAAGAGGATATTATAAATTATTTTCAAAGCGGTTACAAAAAAAGCTTATTGATAGGTGTTGAAAATGAAAAATTTTTGCTTGAAAAAGATACAAGCAAACGAGCAAATTATGAACAAATTAAAAATATCTTAAACTACTTAAAGAAATTTGGATGGGAAGAAATTCTTGAAGACAAAAATATTATCGGATTAAATAAAGATGGCCAATCAATAACTCTTGAACCTGGAAATCAAATCGAATTAGCTGGAGCATTATGTAATAATATACACGAGGTTTGTTCTGAATCTTACAATTTTCAAAAACAATTGGACGAGGCTTGTAAAAAATTTAATTTGAAAACTTTATCAATTGGTTATGATCCAACAACGGATATTGCTGACGTCCCCAATAATCCAAAAAAAAGATATAAAGTTATGACAAGAGAAATGCCGAAAAATGGGGAATTAAGTTTAGAAATGATGTATCAGACTTGCGGAACACAAATTAATTTGGATTATACTTCGGAGCAAGACTTTATAAAAAAATTTAAAGTAATTTCTTATTTAACACCATTAACAATAGCTTTATTTTCTAACTCAGCAATTAAAAAATCAAAACCCACAGGCTTCTTATCATATAGATCAAAGGTTTGGCAAAATACTTCAAGAGGAGGTTTACCAAAAGTTTTTTTAGAAAATATGGATTTTGAAAAGTATGCTGATTTTAGTTTAGATTTTAAATTATTATTTTTACACGATAATAATGAATATATTTCGCCAATTGGAAAATCTTTCAGAGATTTGATGGAAGAAGGAAAAGCAAATTATGAAAATTTCCAGCTTCATTTATCGACAATTTTTACTGAAGTAAGATTAAAAAAATACATTGAGTTAAGATCGATTGATGCTTGTGAATGGGATTGTCATTGTGCTGGTCCAGCATTTTTTATAGGATTATTATACGGAAATTTGAATGAGACTTTTGAGATTATTAAAAATTGGAATAAAGAAGATATATTGAAGGCTTACACCACATCTTATAAAGATGGATTAAAAACAATTATTAACAATAAAGATTTATTATTTTGGTCAAAAGAATTGTTAAATATATCTAAAAGAGGACTCGAAAATAGATCATTTGTTACCACAAAAAATAATGACGAAAGAATATATTTAAAAAATATAGAAAATATTTTGTCAAAAAATCTTACAAAAGCTGAGCAAGTGCTTGCAGATCTACAGAAATGAAAAAAATAATAGCCATTCAATCAAATAAATTAAATGAGATAAATATAGAGACTGACACTACTTTTTTGCTAGCTTTAGAGGCTCAAAAAAAAGGATATCAAATTATTTGGTATGAAACAAAAGATCTTAATCTCATTAATTCCAAAATATATATTAATGGAATTAAGGTTAGGTTTTTTGATAGAAAAAAAAATTTCTATAAAATCTTAAGTTTTGTTAAATTTAATTTAGACGAAGCGAAATTTGTACTTATAAGACAAAACCCTCCCTTTAATATGGACTACATAAACTCAACTCATTTTTTAAATAATCTTAAATCTACGCGAATTATAAACGACCCAACAGCTGTTAGAAATGTTTCTGAAAAATTCTTTTCCACTCGATTTTTAAAATATATGCCAGAAACAATTATTACTAAAAATATTAAACAAATTATTTCTTTTAAAAAAAAACATAAAAAAATAGTTATAAAGCCTATTCATGGTTATGCGGGTAAAAATATCTTATTTTTTGAAAAAAAAGTTAAAGTTGATTATTTAAAAAAATATATCAAAAAATTTGATCATGTTATGGTTCAAAGATATTTAGAAAAAGTAAAGGATGGAGACAAAAGAGTTTTTATCATTAATGGCAAAGTAAAAGGAGCGATAAGAAGATTACCTAAGAAAGGCTCAATTTTATCGAATATCTCACAAGGGGGTGTTGCTATTAAAACTAAATTAAATTTAAGAGAGCTTAAGATATCAAAATTGGTTGCCAAAAGTTTAAAAAAGGAAAATATTTTTTTTGCAGGTATAGACTTAGTAGGTGGTTACTTAATCGGAGACATAAACGTAACATCTCCAACTGGTTTGCCCCAATATAGAAATCTAACTAATATAAATCTCGCCCAATTCTTTTGGAAAGAGGTAGAAAAATTAAAATAAACCTTCTATCTCACCTTTTTTATTTAGCTTTATAGAATCTGCAGCTGGAACTTTTGGAAGTCCAGGCATTGTCATTATTTCTCC
This sequence comes from Candidatus Pelagibacter communis, assembly GCF_001179965.1. GTDB lineage: Bacteria > Pseudomonadota > Alphaproteobacteria > Pelagibacterales > Pelagibacteraceae > Pelagibacter. The sequence continues at coordinate 41,522 of NZ_CVSH01000053.1, read as the reverse complement.
ACATACAATGACTACAAATTCAGCCCCAGAGGATAGTCTTACTTCTCTAACAGGAAGCACATGATCTGAAGGAGCACCTTTAAGGCTAGGATCAGTTGAAAAACTATATTGTGTTTTTGCAATACAAACAGGTAAATTACCAAATCCTTTTTCTTCAAAATCTTTTAATTGTTGTCTGATTTTAGTATCTGCAACTACTTCACTTGCACGATAAATTTCAACTGCTATTTTTTCAATTTTTTTAAATAAAGTTAATTTATCCTCATATAAATAATTAAAATTATTTTTTTCATTTTCACATATATTCACAACAGTTTGCGCAAGTTCTTTTGTACCATTTCCTCCATCTGCCCAATGAGTACACATCGAGGCTTTTACATCCAACTTTTTGCAAAAATCTAATAATGCTTTTGACTCATTTTCTGTATCTAAAATAAATTTATTTATAGCAACAGTTACTGGTAATCCAAATTTCCTTACATTATTTATGTGTCTTTCTAAATTTACTAAACCTTTTTTAACTGCATCGACATTTTCTTTTTTCAAATCTGCTTTCTCTACACCTCCATGCATTTTCAAAGCCCTAATAGTTGCAACTATGACAACACAATCAGGTTTTAATCCTGATTTTCTACATTTAATATCCAAAAACTTTTCAGCACCTAGATCTGCACCAAAACCTGCTTCAGTCACAACATAATCTGCTAATTTAAGACCTGCCTTTGTGGCTATTACGGAGTTACATCCATGAGCAATATTTGCAAATGGTCCACCATGAATAATTGCAGGATTATTTTCTAAAGTTTGTGTAATATTTGGTTTGATTGCATCTTTTAATAAAACTGTCATAGGACCTTGTGCATTTAGGTCTTTTGCGTAAATAGGTTTCTTTTCTCTTGTATACGCAATAGTTATATTACCAATTCTTTTTTCTAAATCTTCAAGATTGTTTGCCAAGCAAAAGATTGCCATTATCTCTGAAGCTACAGTAATATCAAAACCATCTTGTCTTGGATAACCATTAGCGACACCTCCAAGATTAATATTTATTGATCTAAGGGATCTATCATTCATATCTATAACTCTTTTCCAAACAACTCTTCTAACATCTATGTTTAATTTATTTCCCCAATAAATGTGATTATCAATTAATGCTGACAATAAATTGTGAGCAGATGTTATTGCATGAAAATCTCCCGTGAAATGTAAATTGATTTGTTCCATTGGCACAACTTGAGCATAACCACCACCTGCAGCCCCACCTTTCATTCCAAATGACGGTCCTAGACTGGGTTCTCTTAAACATACAATAGATTTTTTTCCAATTTTATTTAGTCCATCATTAAGTCCAACTGATGTTGTAGTCTTACCTTCTCCTGCTGGAGTAGGAGTAATTGCAGTTACTAATACTAGCTTACTATTTTTATTATCTTTAATACTATCTAGATACTCCAGGTTGATTTTTGCTATATGAGGACCCATTGGACTGAAAGCCTCAATTTTATTTGGAACGTTAATTTTTGCTAAAATATCTTGTATAGGCTGCATTTTGGCACTTCTTGCTATCTCAATGTCAGACTTGACTGCGCCCATTTTGTCTCCTTTAGAACTTTATATTATGCTCGAGATTTCTATACTTTATTATTTAATTTTGAAAGAAATAAATTAAGTGTATTATTAATTATGCAAAAGTATTCAGTATTTAACCTCATAAAGAACGCCTTCTCTAGTCATGAAAATTGGGAAGTTGCCTGGAAAGACCCAACTCCAAAAAAAAGTTATGATGTAATTATAATTGGAGGTGGAGGACATGGGCTCGCTACCGCATATTATCTAGCTAAAGAACATAATATTACAAATGTTGCTATCATAGAAAAAGGTTGGATAGGGGGAGGTAATGTTGGAAGAAATACTACAATTATAAGATCCAATTTTATGCACGATGCCAATGGAAGATTTAACGAATTCTCTATGGATCTATGGAGAAACATGAGTCAGGAACTGAACTTCAATGTAATGTTCTCTCCAAGAGGAATTATTAACCTTGCACATTCTGATGCTCAAATGAATGCTTACGCAAGAAGAGGAAACTCAATGAGATTAAACGGTATCGATGCAGTTTTATTAAATAGGGAACAAGTAAAAAAACTAATTCCTATGGCAGATTTTTCTGAAGATGTAAGATTTCCAATATTTGGGGGATTGATGCAGCCCAGCGCTGGAACAGCAAGGCACGACGCAGTTGCTTGGGGTTATGCAAGACAAGCAGATTCAATGGGTGTTGATATAATTCAAAATTGCGAAGTAATTGGTTTTGATGTGGTTGGTGGAAAAATAAAAGGAGTAAGAACTTCAAAAGGTGATATTAAGGCAAACAAAATAGGACTATGTGTTGCTGGCAGCACATCAATTCTCGCTGAAAAATTAAATATGACACTTCCAATTGAGACACATCTTTTACAAGCATGTGTATCTGAGCCTATTAAACCTCTATTGGATCATGTAGTTACATTTGGTGCAGGACATTTTTATTGCAGTCAGTCAGACAAAGGCGAAATGGTTATGGGAGGTGACCTTGACGGTTATAATAGTTATGCTCAAAGAGGAAACTTACCAACTTTACAACATGTATTAACTGAAGGAATAGCAATGTTCCCATTTTTAAGTAAATTAAAAATGTTGAGGACATGGGGTGGTATAATGGATATGTCAATGGATGGCTCACCTATAATTGATAAAACACATATTGAAGGATTATATTTAAACTGTGGTTGGTGTTATGGTGGTTTTAAATCAACTCCCGCATCTGGTTGGACGTTTGCACACACTATTGCACAAGACAAAGTACATAAATTAAATGCAGATTATAGTTTAAATAGATTTAGCAAGGGATATTTATTAGACGAGAAAGGTCTTGGAACAAAAACTTGGATATCTTAAATGCTATTTATAAAATGCCCATATTGTGGAATAAGATCTCAAAATGAATTTGCTTATGGTGGTGATGCCACAGTAAAAAGACCAGAACTTAACAAGGAAATTTCTGATAAAGAATGGGATGATTTTGTTTACAATAGAAAAAGTCCCAGAGGAAAACATTTAGAGTTTTGGCATCACATCTCAGGTTGTAGACAATGGTTTAAAGTTCATAGAGATACAGCTACTCATGAAATATTTAAAACTTTAAAACCTCACGAAGAGCTTTGATAATGACACAAGAATTTAGATTAAAAGATGAGGGATTAATTGATAGATCCAAAAAAATTTCATTTAAATTTAATGGAAAAAAATATTTTGGATATGAGGGAGATACCTTAGCGTCCGCTCTTATAGCAAATGGCGTTCATCTAGTTGGTAGAAGTTTTAAATATCATAGGCCAAGAGGCTTTTATGGTGCTGGAGTTGACGACCCTTATGCTCTTGTTCAGCTAATAAGAAATAATGAGACCATTCCAAATATTAAAGCAACAGAGCAAGAATTATTTGAAGGGCTTGAGGCTAAGAGTGTGAATTGTTGGCCAAATGTTAATTTTGACATAGGTGGAATTAATAATTTTTTAAGAATTTTTTTACCTGCCGGTTTTTATTACAAAACGTTTATGTGGCCAAAAAGTTTCTGGTATAGAATATATGAGCCATTTATTAGAAAGGCAGCTGGCTTTGGAGTTGTAACTCATGAGCACGATAAAGAAAGATATGAACATAAATATGAGTATTGTGATTTGTTGGTTACAGGATCAGGTCCATCAGGTTTAGCAAGCGCTTATTCAGCAGCTAAAAATGGCGCTAAAGTAATTCTAGCCGAAGATAAACCGAGATTTGGTGGAAGCCTTTTAACTAGTGAAGTTACAATTGGAAATCAAACAGGAAAAGAATGGGCAGACAAAATAGTAACTGAGCTTAAAGAGATGCCAAATGTTGTAGTAAAAAATAGAGCACAAGTGTTTGGTTATTACGATCACAATATGCTTGTCATGTCTGAAAGAATTTCTGAGCACATGCCAAAAACTGAAAAATTTATGCCAAAGCAGAAGTTATGGTACATAAGAGCAAAAGAAGTAGTAATATCCTCAGGCTCGATTGAGAGACCTATAGTTTTTGGAAATAATGATACCCCAGGTATTCTTCTTTCATCAGCTGCAAAGGAATATATGAAAGTATATGGAGTCTTGGTTGGTAAAAAACCTTTAATCTTTACAAATAATGACAGCGCCTATGAGACAGCGATAGAGTTTAAAAAAAATGGAATTAATCCGATAGTTCTTGATTCTAGAAAAGAGTTAAATTCTGATTTAATAACTGAGGCAAAGAATTTGGGTATAGATATTAAATTTGAACATGTAGTAGTAAATGCAAATGGTTATAGAAAAGTTAAATCTGCAGATATTGCTAAGATCTCTGAAGATAAAACTAATCTTGGAAAAATTGAGAATATTGCTTGTGATTGTATATGTGTATCAGGATTTTGGACACCTACAATTCATTTAGCATCTCAATCAGGAGGTAAGACAAAATTCAATAAAGATATTGATGCATTTATTCCAAGTCAATCTAAACAGAATGAAACAACAGTTGGATCTGCAAATGGGATATTTAATTTGAATGATACACTAAAAAATTCTTTTGAAGCAGGATACGAACTATCAAAAAAAATTACTAGCAAAGAAAATAAATTATCTGTGCCCGCAGTTGTTGAGAAAAAAAATTCAAAACATGATAAATTTTGGTGTGTCCCGTTACCAAAAGGTAAAAAGTATAAAAGATTTTTAGATTTTCAAAATGATGTAGCGGTTTCAGATATAGAATTAGCATTAAGAGAAGGTTACAGATCAATTGAGCATGTAAAAAGATATACAACATTAGGGATGGCTACTGATCAAGGTAAAACTAGTAATTTAAATGGTTTACAATTGGTTTCAAACATTGAAAACAAAGTAGTACCTGAGGTTGGTCATACAACTTTTAGACCACCTTACACCCCAGTATCTATTGGTGCGATTGTAGGTCGAGAGGTTGGCAAACACTCTAAACCAACTAGAAAATCTCCAATGCACTCATGGCATGAAAAAAATAATGCTGTATTTGTTGATGCAGGACTTTGGTTGAGGCCAAGATATTACAAAAAAGGAAATGAAACATTATTTGATGCTTCAAAAAGAGAAGCAGAAAATGTTAGAAAAAATGTTGGGGTATGTGATGTGACTACCCTAGGGAAAATTGACGTGAAGGGTCCAGATGCTGCAGAGTTTTTAAACAGAGTTTATACTAATGCATGGTTAAAACTTCCTGTTGGTAAAGCAAGATACGGAGTAATGTTAAGAGAGGATGGAATAGTAATGGATGATGGAACTACAACAAGAGTATCAGAAAATCATTACCATATGACAACAACAACTGCTCAAGCTGCAAATGTTCTATCTCATTTAGAATATTATCTTCAAATAGTTTGGCCCGAATTAAATGTAAATGTAGTATCAACAACAGAGCAATGGGCTGGAGCTGCAATTGCTGGACCTAAATCAAGAGATCTTCTTCAAAAACTTTTTCCTGAAACAGATTGCTCAAATGAAGGTTTACCTTTCATGGGATTTATCGAAACGAAATTATTTGGTGTTTACGCTAGAATTTTTAGAATTTCCTTTTCAGGAGAACTTGCATACGAGGTAAATGTTGAGTCAGATAATGGAAATTTTATGTGGGAAAAAATAATTGAATTAGGAGAAGAATTTAAGATACAACCTTATGGCACTGAGGCTTTATCAACTTTAAGAATTGAGATGGGGCATGTAGCTGGCTCAGAACTTGATGGTAGAACTACTCCATTTGATAACTCTCTAGAAGGTTTGTTAAGCAAAAAGAAAGATTTTATTGGAAAGAGATCTTTGCAAAAAGAGGCATTTATTTCACCTGATAGAGAAAAAATAGTTGGTGTTGTACCTCTAGATAAAAAAACAAGTATTCCAGAGGGGTCATACATTGTTAGAGATGCAAATGCGAAATTACCCAATCCAAAGCTAGGTCATGTTTCAGCATCTTGTTGGAGCGTTGAATATAATAATCCTTTTTCTCTTGCAATAATTAAAGATGGAAAAAACATGATAGGTCAAAAACTATTTGCACTATCACCACTGAAAAATAAATCAATTCCTGTTGAAATTGTTTCTTCTCATTATGTAGATCCAAAAGGAGAAAGAGTTAGGTCATGACAAGTATTTCTTCATTAAATAAAGTCCATCACTTAGGTCAATATGGCAATTTTGAAAATAAAGATGAAAATCAATTAATAAAAATAAAAGAAATTAAAAATATTTTTATATATCAAGTTGTAAAATTTAAAAATTCAAAAAAAAATAACACTGAGATAATAGTTGATAATCTCAATTTTCCTGAAGTACTTAAAGTAAACTCAAATGATCAAACACGAATCTTATGGATGGGACCAGAGAACTGGTTAGTTATTTCCTCAAATAATCTTTTAAATGAACTCAATGAAAAGTTTTCCACTACTGAATTTGCAGTTACAGATATTTCTCATTCAAGATCTATAATTGAGCTTCAAGGCTCAGATGTACTAGAGGTAATTAAAAAAGGATCACCATTTGATATTGAGAGCTTAAAAAAAAATAATTGTACTAATACAGTCTATAATGGAATCACCATTACAATTGACAATATCGAAGATAGTACAAATCAAATAAGAATTATATCTTTAAGAAGTTTTGGTGAGTCGCTCTACCATTCTGTCACAGATGCTTGTCTCGAGTATGGTTATAAAGCAATTTGATCGATCTCATTATGAACATATGTGGATAACTATTTTCTAGCACCTTGTAAAAATTCTAAATATCAGTACCCACAGATTTTATTTGAATCATGGGAAAATATATTAAAATTTTTGCACTATTATTTCTGACAGGGTGTCTCCAGTCTACAGCCTCACTTATTGGACCTGCCTACACTATTGGTTCATCTGGAAACATCTACCAAGCAGGATTAAGTTATGGTCTTAATGAAACATTACAAAGAACAACAGGCAAATCGACTATTGATCATGCTAAGTTGTTATTAGAAAACACTAAAAACTATCATCAACAAGGTAAAAATAAATTGAAAAATTACTCAAATAGAAGAACAAATAATATCAAAATTAGCTCAGTCGAGTTTTTTACTTCAGTAAAGTCAAATATTGAAAAAATCCCTGAATATTTTATCGATTGATAATTTAATTCATAAAATCATTTAGCTTATAAAAATTTTATAATATACCTACAGGTAATTTATGAATTCAATTGAAGGTAATTTTGAAAATCCTGAGGTAAATACTCTTCTTGAGAAACACTTTAAAGAACTAAGATCTGTTTCACCCGAAGGTAGTGCTCATGTCCTTGATATTCCAGGTTTAAAAGTTGAAAGTATAAAATTCTGGAGTCTTTGGGAGGAGAACAAGCTTATTGGTTGTGGTGCTTTGAAATTTTTAGAAGAGAACCATGGTGAATTTAAATCCATAAGGGTTGTGGATGAGTTTAGAAAAAAAGGTTATGGTATTAAAATTTTAGAACACCTAATAACAGAGGCAAAAAAACTTAAAATCAAAAAACTAAGTCTTGAAACAGGCTCCGGTGACTTTTTTATTCCTGCTAGAGCTTTATTTAAAAAACTTGGTTTTGTTGAATGTGATCCATTTGCACATTACAAAAAAGATCCAAACTCTTGTTATATGAGTTTAGAAATTTAATTATTTTAAAATATCATTTAAATTTTCAATTTGACCAATTTTGAATATTAAAGCATCATCTTCATTAAACCCAAAACTCTTGGCATTTCTTTTAAATCTTTTTGGAGGTTCTAATATAGGCTCTAACGATAGTACAAACGTACCCCAATGAGTGCCTAAAACCCTTTTGCTTTTTAGGTCTTTTGCGACTTCTAGTGCTTCCTCTGGCGTAGTATGATAAATGGATTTTTCAAACATAGGTCTAAAATCATACGCACCAATATTAATCATTGTCAAATCAATTGGCCCGTAGTCTTTACCCAATTTTTTATAAACTTCTCCATATCCAGTATCACATGCAAAAAATATTTTTTTTCCTTTATACTCAATTAAAAAATTACCCCAAAGAGTCTTATTAGTGTCTGTTAGGCTTCTTTTAGACCAATGCACGGCAGGCAAAAATGTTATTTTTAAATCATTTATTTTTACTTCATCGTACCAATCTAACTCTTTTACGTTTTTAAACCTATTATTGGTAAAATATTTTCCTAATTTTAAAGCTGTCAAAACTTTTGCATCTTTAAACGGAAATTTTCTTATAGTTTTTATGTCTAAGTGATCGTAATGATTATGCGTAAGTAAAAATAAATCAATTTTTGGTAATTCATTTAAATTTAAAGCTGGGTCAACATATCTTTTGGGTCCAAAAAATAATGGACCAGCATTTCTTGAAAAAACTGGATCTGTAATTATTGTTGTGTCACCCAATTTTATTAAAAATGTTGCATGACCAATCCACCCGATAAAATCATTATTTTGATTTTTTATCAGATTTTTTAGAACCACCTCTTTTTTTATTGAATGGTCACTGGGTAATGACATATCTAGTTTTTTCTTTTCTTTATTAAACGTCCTAAAAGACCAATTTACATTTTCTTTACGCTCAGGAGACCCCTCTGGATTTCTAAATTTTCCATCTGGTAAATGATGATAGAGTTTATTTTCCATTGTAATTCCTTGAATGTTAATAGCACAAATTAGCACAATAAAAATTATTAAATTAATTTTCATTATGCTATTTAATTATTCTTGTAAGATGACCCATTTTTCTTTTTGGCTTTATTGATTTTTTTTTATAATCAAAGAAAAATTCATTATCTTTAAGTTTTTTATCTCTGTATTCTAAAATATCATCACCAATTAAATTTATCATTTCCGCATTAAACATTTTTTCAGTGTTTATTTTTTCAAATTGACAAACTGCTCTTAAATGGTTTTCAAATTGGCTAACATTATGAGAGTTAATGGTAAGATGTCCTGAATTATGGACTCTTGGAGCAATCTCATTTACATAAAGATTATCTTTTTTATCAATAAAAAATTCAACACATAAAGTTCCTATGTAATCCAAGGACTCCGAAATAGAAACTGCCCATTCCTTAGATAACGTTTTAAGTTTATCATTTATTTCAGCGGGTATCTTTGAAGTTTTTAATATCTGGTCTTTGTGTACATTTTCAATAGGCTCATAAATTTCATAACTGTTTTTTTTAAATCTTGTTAAAATAATTGAAATTTCTTTTTTTAAATCAATAAATTTCTCTAAAATAAATTCATTATTGGTTTCTAATTTTAAATCTTTTAAATCATTTATCGAGTCAATTTTGAATTGGCCTTTTCCATCGTACCCCAAAGTACAAGTCTTCAAAAGACCAGGAATTAGATTTTTATTACTTTCTATTTCAATCTTACTTTTTATAGATTTGTAGCTGGTTGTTTTGATATTTAAATTATTAATAAAATTTTTCTCTAATAATCTATTTTGAATTACTTTATTAATCTCAGGTTTAGGATAAACTTTTTTTTGTTTATTTATTTGATCTAGCGTTTCAAAAGGAATATTTTCAAACTCAAAAGTAACTAAATCAACTTTATTTACAAATTCTTCAATACATTTTAAATCTTTATAATCTCCAAAGATAAAATCATCACAATAATGTTTTGCTGGAGCATCTTTATCGTTACAAAAAATTATAGTTTTAATCTCTAGCTTTTTGGCAGCTATTGCTAATAAACTACCTAATTGACCTCCGCCTAATATTCCAAGATTAACTTTGGTCATCTATTTAGGCTTTTTTTTTACAGATTTAGTTTGTTTTGTCTTCCAATTATTAAGACGTTTTTTTAGTTTTTTATCAGAAAGGGAAATTATAGATGCAGATAAAAGAGCAGCATTAATTGCCCCATCAACTCCTATAGCCACCGTACCTACAGGAACTCCTTTTGGCATCTGAACAATTGATAATAAACTATCAAGACCTTTCAGTTTTTTACTTTCTATTGGTACTCCTAATACTGGTAAACTTGTTAAAGAAGCAATCATACCCGGCAAGTGAGCCGATCCACCAGCACCAGCAATAATTACGGAAAAATTATTTTTCTCAGCACTTTTTGCAAAATCAAACATTCTTTTTGGAGTTCTGTGGGCTGAGACTATCTTAATCTCATGTTTAATTTTAAGTAATTTGAGTACGTTCACAGCATATTTCATAGTTGAATAATCAGATTGACTACCCATCACAATTGCGACTTTATGGTTTTTATTCTTAATCATCCGCATGTTTTAATATCAAAAATTTTAACACTATTATATATGTATTTATATGAATTATAAAATTGATAATCTTCAATACTGTAATTGGTCAAGAGAGGTATTTCAAATAAATAGAGAAGCAGAACTTGATGCAGTTCATGTAACAGTTGTTTATCATGAAGATTATGATGAGTTTTTAGATAGAGTAAAAGAGTGGGATAATCATTTTAAAGAAAATTCAGATTTAATTTTTCTTGGAAAAAACTTTAAGGATATTGAAAGAGCAAGAAAGGAAAATAAGACCGCTATTTTCTTTGGTTTTCAAAATTGCTCCCCAATTGAGGATGACATTGGTTTAATTGAAAAAGTTCATGAAAAAGGATGTAGATTCATGCAACTTACTTACAACAATCAATCATTACTAGCTACAGGATGTTATGAAAAAACTGATAGCGGTGTTACAAATTTTGGAAAAGAAGCTATAAAAGAAATGAATAGATTAGGTATTGTAGTTGACATGTCTCACTCAGCTGAAAAAAGTACTTTCGATGCAATTGATTTAAGCAAAAAACCAATTGCCATAACCCATGCTAATCCAAATTTTTGGCATAAAGCTTTAAGAAACAAATCAGATGATCTTTTAAAAGCACTGGCAAGTAGCAATGGAATGTTAGGTTTATCATTGTATGCTCACCATCTTAAAGATAGTACAAACTGTAAACTAGAAAGTTTTTGTGAAATGGCTGCAAGAACAGTTGATATAATGGGAATAAACAATGTAGGTATAGGCTCAGACCTTTGTTTAAATCAACCTGATTCTGTTGTTGAATGGATGAGAAATGGAACATGGACAAAAACAAAAAATTTCGGAGAGGGTTCAAAAAATAAACCTGGATTTCCTCAACAACCAGATTGGTTTTTGGATGCCAGAGGTTTTAAAAATTTAGAAACAGGATTAAAAAATATAGGTTTTAACAACGAGGATACAAATAAAATTTTAGGTAATAATTGGTATAATTTTTATAAAGGTATTAATTGATGAAAATTAATCTTAGAGATCCAAAGAAAATAATGAAATTATCAAAACTTGGATGTTTTCATCAATCCAAATTATCTTTCCTACGTTCATTTTTAAAAGAATTTAAAACCTGGAAATATAATAGAGATTTATTTGATTTGGACGAAAATGGATTTGGAAGAGCAGTTTATTCATTTAGCAAAAACAAAAGAATTTATTCATTAATATGTTTTGCTAATAAAATAGATGACAAAGAAAGATCTGATAGAGTTATCGCAACGAAATGGGACGCAGCATTTACTTTACACGATGGTATTCCTAGTAAAAATGATTTAGATCGCTTAAGTGAAAATGTTCCTAAACAAGAAGTTGGTAGAATGTCTTACAAAGAACTAACTTTATCAAGAGCAAACAAATCAGTAAGAATTTTTGACCACGTGGTTGATAGTCTTTCGAATGGAAGACAACCAGATAAGTCCAAAATTTCAGAAGTTGGTTATTTATATAGAACAACAGCTGTTTATGGCTCAGGAAAATTTGGTTTAGCTGATCGCTTTAGAATTAAAAATAGAAATGAAATTTTTGGTCCATTTAGATTGGAAATGATGTTAGTTTACCTAGTAAGACAATTTACATTTGACCAAGTTAATCATATTGCAAAATATAAAAATCCAAAAAAAGCTATAAAGTTAGATAATGATATTTGTAGAAATTTAGGAATTGGAAACTCAACAGGTTTAGGTATGGCACCTTTTATTGTAAATCATCCAACGCTATTAAATAATTGGATAGCAGCAAGAGAAAACGTACTAAAAAAAATTAGAGAGATCAAAGTAGTTGAAAAAAAAAGTGAGGATATCTTTAAAAATTGTCTCAAAAAATCTTTGAAAAATATATCTTCATGGACAACTGACAGTGAGTTTCAAAAGAAAAAAATTTTAAGTTTAAATGAGGATTTAATAAAATTTACAAAATTTTTAGACGAGAATTCTTTATTTCAAAATCAATATCCTTTCAATGAGATTTACTTATGGAGCGAGAAAAACCTCAAAGATGAGTGTATCGAATATATTGTTTCGATGATGATGGAACCTTTTGATGAAATTGTTGAGCCATATGTTTATAAAATGAGCTCTGAAGAAGATAAGTTTTTTACAATACCAGCAAGTCGTACTATTCATGATTTAAGAAGAATTTTAGAAGAAAAATATTCCGATATACTTAAAATTGACTTCTCAAAAAAAGAGAGCAATCAAAATTTTTGGTTCATATCTAAAAATAAAGAGGAGCCAAGGCTTGCTGATAGATTTCATGATAATGGTTCTGAATTAGAACAGCCCTTAGCAATAGCCAGAGATATTAATGAATTATATTCAAGGATTTCTAATGTGAAAAATAGTTTAAAGGTTGGTAAATTCCTTTTAGAAAATAATGATCTTAGACATGTAGTAAGAAGAGCATTTATAATTGAAAAATTTCCTTACGCAGAGATTCAGGATAACACAATTGGATCAGAATTAGTTGCAATTGACATGTTAAGACTGAAATTGTCTTTTTTTGGCGCAGTTAAATTTGATCCACGATCTGATAAATGGTTGAGAATTTCCATGTTTCAAGGCGCTCCTCTCCCAGAGGATTTAAATTCTTTTAATGATCATTGGGTTTATAATTCTTTAAATTGATGAGAAGTTTAAGTGAAATAGATACAATTGTTAAAAGAGCTAGCAAGGGTGTCGGTTATAGCTGGGGAATTGCAGAAGAAGTTGGAAAAAATATTAAACTATTAGAAACTTATGGTTTATCTGGTTTAAAAAACTTAAATGATTATTTTAACTCATTAAAATCAAAAAAATTTCAACACCTTACTCACATATCAACTGAAAATCAGTCTAAAATACCTTATTGTCCAATTATAGCTGGTACAAGTTTTCTAGATCAAATCGATGAGCTTAAAGATTTGGTTAATATTAAAATTGAAAATATGTCTTATCCAATTTTATTTTTACCCTTTTTAAGTAGAGCTTCAGAAATAGTTGGAAAAAAAATATCGCTTAAAATTGATGAAAAAATTTTTTTATTAAATTTTAATCAAAATATATATTCAAATTATTTTGCTAATGAAATATTAAAACATGCAGATTTAATTCAAATTTCTTTTATCAAAAATTCAAATACATTTGATCAAAATGAATGGGATAATTTATATAAGTTATCTACAAACACCTTTGTTGAGGAAACAGATGAGCTTAAAAAAAGTGCAGCAGGAGCTGGATTAACGGATAATGATTAAAAAATCTTTTATAAAACCTGATAAAAATGATCCAATTGAGGAATTAAACAATGTTTGTGAGGAATGTAAAAAAGAAGACGAAAGTGTAAGGCAAAATTTAATTCTAACAGGTTTTAAATTATGTAAGTCCTGCAGAACTTCAAAAACTATATTTCCAATTTAAGTAATATTCCCAGCTGGAAGTACATTCATTTTACTCATTACAAAAGAGACTGATAAAAAAGCAATAATTAAAAAGGATAAAAATATTATACCAAACGATTTAAAATTTGATTTCAGGTTAAGCACCTGTTTCATAGAGATAATTAAAGATGCAAATATCCAAAATTGCGTTAAAAAAATTATAGGAAATACCATTTCAGGAACTACAGCAAAAAACCTGAGCAAGCCAGGTGCATGCGCGTATCCCACTCCAACTAGAATATTTTTGAATGAAGCTTTAGTGTTTTTATCAGGAAATAGTTTGACACCAATGACGTAAATTAAAATTGACCAAAAGAACCAAGCGAAGATTGCTGTTATTCCCGAAACTCCTATTGATGTTTTGATTACTGTATTTGCGGCAATTGCACCAGCAACTCCATCTAATATCATAATCAAACCAGCAAAATAAATTCCAGCCTCACCAAAATACCTGCTGTTAGTATATAAAGATTTATCTAATTTAATTGATTTAAAAATTATATCTAAAAAAAAAGCAAACATATTATTTTTTATTTCGTTTTTTTTGTGCCTTGTAAGACACCAAAAGTGGAAAAAGTATTAAAACAATTGTTATGATTATGCAAACACCAATTAAAAATAATTTGGTCATTCTTATGGGGGGATAAAATCCCCCCAAAAATTATTTAGCCTTTTACAACTTCTCTTGTATTAGCATGGTAAGATTCAGTAAAAGGTATATCTACAACCACAGCATCTACTGGCTTACCCGGTTTTAATGAGTATTTTCTTGGCAAATGCACTTTATACCTGGTTCCAACTCTACCTTTTGGAAAACCATTGGGATTTTTTGTGCCATCGTATGGAACATATCCCATTGCTATATTTGTTCCCTTTTCAGGATGATACCAAGGAGATGTTACAAAACCAACAGGCTTACCTCCACTGGCTTTTGAAATTAACCAAAAATCTGGAGCATATTCAGTTATCGGTTTACCACCAAGTTCTAAACCAACCAACTGAAGTTTATAAGGTTTCTTACCAGACTTAAGTTGAGATTTCATTTTTTCTAATGCAGCTTTACCAATATAATTAGCTTTCTTTTTCCACTCACCTTTTCCTGAAAGTGAAACCTGATAACCAAGATTACACTGAAAAGGATTGTGCTCATGATCTAGATCTTGACCCCAAGATAAAATTCCTGCTTGAATTCTTCTGTGGTGTGCTGGAGCGATCACTCTTAATTTATGTTTTTTTCCAGCTTTCAGAACAGCATTCCACATATCATCAGCGTATTTAGTTGCATTCTTTAAATATATTTCATAACCAGCTTCTCCAGAAAAACCTGATTGAGAAATAATGCATTCTCTTCCACCAACTCTGGCTTTTGCTAATCCATAATATGGCATGTTATCTAAATCCACTTGTCTTCCTATTAAATCTTTCATTAAAGCTTTAGATTTAGGCCCTTGTATTTGAACCGGACATGCATCTATTTCATCTATTTCGCACTTAAACTTTTTGTTAGCATTAACTCCTTGGAGGTATAATCCAATATCACTATCAGACAAACTAAACCAAAATTCATCTTTTGCTACTCTTAACAAAATAGGATCGTTCAAAACTCCACCTTTATAGTTACAAAGAATTACATACCTTGCTCTCATTGGAGAAATTTTTGTTGCGTCTCTAGTAATTACATAGTTAACAAATTTTTCAGCATCTCTACCTTTAACTCTAATTTGTCTCTCAACAGCAACATTCCACATTGTTACATCATTTTTAATTGATTTATATTCTACCATTGCTCCATTTTTGCCTTTTACATATCCTCTTGGATGGTAAATACGATTATAAACTGTTGCTCTCCAACATCCTGCTCTCATTGATAAATGCCAGTAGGGTGATTTTCTCACTCTTGTCGATATTAATAATTCAACTTTTGTTGGACCGCTTTGTCTTAAATTATATGGAACATGTCGATCTGATTGATTTACAGATGTTTCATGCTTTAGTCTTGAATAATCAAACTCTTTAGACATATTTATTCTCCTTCAACCACTTGTTAGTTTCCTTCAAGCCGCCGAATGTATAAATGTGAAAAAAATCGGTGTGCATTTTTAATTTCTCAATTAATTCATTTGGGTCTTTAGGTTTTAATAAATCTAACGCCTTACTAAAATTAGATTTAAGAAAATTTAAGGAATTTTTTGCTCCAACAATATTCGCAAATTTAATTAAGCTTGATATTTTTAGAGGTCCAGTAATTCCAACATGCACTGGCACGCTTTGTTTAGAAATAAAATCTACGATTGGCTGAGGATCTAATAACCACTGGGTTACGATATAATCAGCATAAGGCTTTTTATCTATCATAGCTTTTTCTAAATCTGAATCGGATATATCAGGACTCCCCTCAGGATGTCCAGCAATTCCTATCTTCATCTTCTCAAAATAACCAGTCTCTAAAAGTTGAAACGAGCTATCAAATTTTCCTGCTGGCTCACGACCCCCACCTATAACTAAAACTTGCTTTACGCCCCCGTCCTTGCACATGGACACATATTCTTTAAGTTGATTATTATTTTCAATTGATCTTGCTGGAAAGTGAGGGATTGGATTATACCCTTTTTTAACAAGATTTATTGCTTGCTGGGCTGTCTCTTTATAGTCTCCTCCAGGTAGCATTGTAATATAAACATCTTTAAGATTAGGTAAGGTTTCTAGGTCTGTTTTGGGACCAATTTCAACAGAAAATTTCATAACTGGATATTTATTTATTTTGAAATTTCTGTCTATAAAAATCGCTTGATATGGGATAAGAAAACTATCTTTTTGTGCCTCGGTGTTTTTGAATTCTTCGGCCGTATTCTTGAGTAATTCTATCAAAAATTATCGCCAAAGCCACGATTGCAAGTCCATTAAATAAACCTAATGCTAAATATTGGTTAGATATAGCTCTTAAAATTGGAACCCCAAGTCCTTTTACCCCGATCATAGAGGCTATTACAACCATAGCTAATGCCATCATTATAGTTTGGTTAACTCCAGCAAACACTGTAGGCAATGCAAGAGGTATTTGCACTGTTCTTAATTTTTGTAATTTTGTTGCACCAAAAGCTTCACTAGCTTCAATTGTTTCTTTATCCACCTCTCTAATTCCTAAGTTAGTAAGTCTTATCACGGGTGGGATTGCATAAATACATACTGCAATTAAACCTGGAATTTTCCCAATACCTAATAACATTAATATCGGTATCAAATATACAAAGCTTGGTATTGTTTGCATCATGTCTAAAACTGGAAGCATTGCTCTTTCAACTCTATCTGATCTTGCCATCAGAACCCCAATTGGAATACCAACCGCTATACACATAATTGTACAAACTGTAATTATAGCTACTGTTGCCATGCAATCTTTCCACATGCCGAAGTAGCCGATTAACATAAATGCAACAACACTTCCTATAACTAGTTTCCAGCTTCTTGAACCCAACCATGCTAAAGCACCAAGAACTAATAAGATTATTGGCCAAGGTGTTGCTAATAATAACTTTTCTAATTTAATTAAAAAAAATAACAATGGATCGAAAAACGCTTCGATGGAGTCACCATATGATCTTGAAAAATCCCTAAAAGCGAAATCAATTCCTTTTCTCAACTCCATGAGAGAAGATCGTTCCATAACAGGAAATTTCGTTAAAAAATCCATATCAAACTTAAAGATTAACGAGCCTATAATTAAATAGGCTCGTTAATAAATTTATAAATTACAGACCAGCTTTGATTTTTTTCTTAGCTGCTGAAGATACCCATTTACCCCAAACACCTTCATGCTGCTTTAAAAACTCAACTGCAGCATCCGAACCTTTAGCTTGGTTATCAGCCATATAAACTAACATAGAGTTCATAACGTCACCTGGATAAGTTCGCTTTTTAACATATTTCAAAGCGTCTTTTCCTCCAGTTTTTGCAAAGTTTGCAGTAACGATAGAGTTTACCTCTGATTTAGTCCAAGCAGTTGGTTTTGGATCTGCACAATCTTGTTCAGCTAAAGTAATACAGTTATCCCAGTTATCTCTGCTGTGAAACTTCACACCAAAGTCGACTGATATCAAACCATATTTTCCAACCATTGATGTTGGGTTCCAATAGTAACCAAACCATGGGCTACCTGAGTCAGCAGCTTTAGATATTGTTCCATCTAAACCAGCAGCTGAACCTGGATCGATTAATACCCAACCTTTTTTCTCCATTTCAAATGCTCTGAAAAGGTTTGCATTAGCTAATTGACATCCCCAACCTGCTGGACAACCAACAAAAGCTCCTTTTGAAGGATCTTCTTTTGATGGAAACCACTCTGGGTGCTCTAAAATTTCCATTGCTGTCATCCCTTTAATCTCTGGATGTTTTTCAACAGTTCCTGGAGTAATCCACCAACCTTCACCAAGACCAGTAATTGGAGCTTGGTTAGCAATGATTAATCTTTTCTCTGAAACTGCTTTTTTTAATGGTGTGTAAACAGCATTTGCCCATTGTTCTGGGTTCATGTCTGGCTCACCTTTTTCATCCATTGAAGTAAAAGTTGGCATAGTTGCACCAGGTATAAGCTCAACCTCGCAACCGTAACCTTTTTCAAGGATAATTTTATCTACGTTAGCCATTAACTCAGCAGAAGCCCAGTTCTGTTCAGCAATAACTAATTTTCCACATGATGCATTTGCAATCCCACTAAAAGAAGTGAAACCCAATATTACAAGTGCGGAAACAAGTATGTTTTTTATTTTCATTATATTTCCCCTTAATTAATTAAAGTGCTTAATGAGAACATATAGAAAAATAAAAAGCAAATTTAACTCAACTTCGAGTTGTAGATAAATTGTTTTGCAAAGCATAATTTCTAGATGTAGTCTTAATTTATGTCTAAGGAAAAATGTGACTGTCTTAAAAAATTTAGAGTTCTAGGGTATTTTTCTTTTGATGATCTATACCTAAATAGATTTTATTTCAGATTACATTCAAATTATTTTCAGAGTCATTAATTTTATTAAATTTAATTTAAATAATAAAATTATTAAGGAGGATTAATGACAAAAGATTTAATAACAAGATTAAATGAAGGACCTGTTCTTTTTGCAGAGGGATATTTATTTGCAATGGAAAGAAGAGGATATTTATCGGCAGGTGCATTTGTACCTGAAGTGGTATTGGAGCATCCTGAAGTAGTTTCTCAATTACATAGAGAATTTATTAGAGCAGGCACTGATATTGTTCAAGCTTTTACTTATTATGGTCACAGAGAAAAGCTTAGACTGATTGGTAAAGAAGATTTGCTGGAACCACTTCAAAAAAATGCTCTTCAAATTGCAAAAGACGCAAGAGATGAGTTTAAAGATTTGGATCTATTAGTTTGCGGTGATGTTGCAAATACTAATATTTACAATCCAGATGACAAAAAAAGTCATATTGAGTGTCAAAAAATGTACGAAGAGCAAGTTGGCTGGGCAAAAGAAGCAGGCGTTGATTTTATAGTAGCTGAAACAATTAATTGGACTGAAGAAATGAAAATTGCTTTAAAGGCAATAAAAGATGCAGGCATGATAGCTGTGACAAACTTCTCAATTAAAAAAGGTGACAAAACAAGAGAAGGTCATACCCCAGGCGATGCATGTAAAATTATGGAAGATTTGGGCGCAGATGTTGTTGGTCTTAATTGTTATAGAGGACCTGCAATGACAATGAAACTTCTGCCAGAAATTAGAAAAAAAGTTTCTTGTCACGTTGCTGCATTACCAGTTCCATACAGAACCACTGAAGAACAACCTGGTTTTTTAAATCAAAAAGATCCAGGATGTGATTGTATACCAGGTGGGAATGCTTTTCCTGTAGCTTTAGATAATTTGTACTGCAATAGATTTGAAATGGCTGAATTTGCTAAAGATTGTCTGAAACAAAATATAAATCTAATTGGAATTTGCTGTGGTGCAGAACCTCATCATGTTAGAGAAATGTCTGTAGCTCTTGGCAGAAAACCAATTGCTTACAAATATTATCCTGACATGAGTAGACACTGGCTTCATGGAAAGGATAAATCATTTTTAGAGCTTAATACTAAAATGAAAGATAAATATTAATGGAAAAAAACGCCAAAGTAGTAATTATCGGTGGCGGAGTAGTTGGATGCTCAATTCTTTATCATTTATCTAAATTTGGATTAAAAGATTGTATTTTACTTGAGAGAAATGAATTAACTTCAGGATCATCTTGGCATGCAGCTGGAAATGTCCACGTTATTTCCTCTGATCCAAATATCTCAAGAATGATGGCATATACTATAGGTCTTTATAAAGAGATTGAGAAAGAATCTGGGCATTCAGTTGGTTTTAAACCTAGCGGTGGTTTTTATTTAGCTTCAAATGATGTGTGGGCTGAATATTTAAAAAGAGAAAGATCTAAAGCAAGATATATGGGTTTAGATCAAGAATTTATATCTCTAGAAGAAGTTAAAAAAAAACATCCCTTAATTGATCCAAAAAAGTATTTATTAGCATTATGGGATCCAATTGATGGAGAGGTAGATCCATCTGGTGTTACGTATGCTTTTGCAAAAGCTGCAAAAGTTCATGGTGGCAAATATTATACTCATACAGTGGTGAAGGATACGAAGCAAAAGCCAGATGGTTCGTGGGATGTATTTACAGACAAAGGAAATATCAATGCAGAAATCGTTATTAATGCTGGAGGATTATGGGCTAGAGAAGTTGGGCATCTATCAGGTGTAGATCTTCCTGTTCAGCCAATGGAGCATCACTATTTAATTACTGAGACAATTCCAGAAATAGAGGCAATGGGTGATCAAAGATTACCTATTGGAACAGATTTTGAAGGAAATATTTATTTTCGACAAGAAGCAAAAGGAATGTTGTTGGGAACTTATGAACCTAAATCAACACCATGGAAAGTGGAGGGCACTCCAATGAATTTTGGCCATGAACTTTTAGAGCCAAAATTAGAAAACATTCAAGATAGATTAGCAATTGGTTTTAAAAGAATGCCTGCTTTAGAAAGAGCTGGTATTAAAAATATTGTAAATGGACCTTTTACTTTTGGGCCAGATGGTAGCCCATTAATTGGACCAGTTCCTGGTATGAAAAATTATTGGGTAGCGGTTGGAGTTATGGCAGGATTTTGCCAAGGTGGTGGAGTTGGCAAATGTATAGCAGAGTGGATTATAGATGGCGAACCATCAATTGATGTATGGGCTATGGATGTTGCAAGATTTGGAGAATATGCAACACCTCAATATGGAACAATAAAATCTTCTGAAAATTATGAGAGAAGATTTATTATGACCTTTCCCAATGAAACTTTACCAAAAGGTAGAAAACAAAAAAACCACAGCTCTATACGATCGTTTTGTTAATCAAGGTGCAGTAATGGGAGACGGTTTTGGTTTAGAAAGTGTTTTGTGGTTTGCTAATGATAAAAAAGATGCATACGAGGAACCAACAATAAAAAGATCAAGATCACATAATTATGTATCCAAGGAAGTAATAAATGTTAGAGAAAATGTTGGGGTGATGGAACTTGCGAATTTTTCAAAACACGAATTTAAAGGGCCAGATGCCAAAAAATTTCTTGATTACGTTATGGCAGGAAAACTGCCAAAACCTGGAAGAATTTCCCTAAGCCCAATGCTAACTAGGAAAGGAAAATTATATGGTGATTTAACAGTTGCTTGCATGGATGATAATGAATTTATGATATTTGGATCTGGTGCAGCTCAAGAGATGCATAGAAGATGGTTTGAAAGCCATATAGGTAAGTTTAATCTAGAATATAAAAATAGATCTGATGATTTTCATGGACTAGCTATTTCAGGTCCAAAATCTAGGGAAGTACTGCAAAAAGTTGTAAGAGATAATGTATCTAATGAAAAATTTAAATTTAGAGACTCTAGAAGAATGTATGTTGCGGGAGTGCCAGCTATAGTCAATAGAATTTCCTTTACGGGAGAACTGGGTTACGAAATATATGTTGCTCCTCACTATCAAATAAAATTGTATGAAGAATTAACTGAGGCTGGAAAAGAATTTAATATTAAACCATTTGGATTAAGAGCTTTAATGTCGATGAGATTAGAAAAAAATTGGGGTGCATGGACATTAGACTACAGGCCCGATTTTACAGCTAAAGAAACAGGATTAGACGCTTTTATTAATTGGGATAAAGAGTTTATTGGTAAAAAATATGCCAAAGAAGATAAAAGCTCAAACAAACTTACACCTATGGTAGTTGAGACAAACGAAATCGATGTAACTTATAATGAAGCTGTATTAAAAGATGATAAGGCGATAGGATATGTAACTTCAGGGGGTTTTGCCCATTTTGTAAATAAAAGTGTTGCGTTCAGTTATTTAGATACAAATAAATTAAATTCAGGAAAAGGAATTCAAGTAGAAATTAACGGAGACTTATTTAATTGCAATTTAATTAAAGAACCACTTTATGATCCAAGCGGATCAAAAATGAGAAGTTAAATGATTTCTGATGAAGATAAAATAATGATGGAAACCCTTTATTGGTGGGGTATTCCAACTTTATTTAGATGCAAAAATGATCCAGATCCAAAAAATTGTGATATTGCATTAGTAGGCATTCCCCATAGCACTGGAAACGGAACAACAGAAAGAGACCAACATTTAGGTCCAAGAGCAGTAAGAAATATATCTGCAATGTTAAGACGATCACATTTTGATTATAAAATTGATCCTTGGAAAACAAATAAAATTAACGATCTTGGAGATGTTCCATTACCGGAGGCAAATGATAATGAGAAATGTATAGAAAGAATTTCTAAATTTTATGACTTTATTGAGCAGGCAGAAAAACCAGTTGTTTCTATTGGAGGAGATCACTCAATTACTGGAGGAATAATTCAAAGCTTAGCAAAAAAAAATTCAAAGCTAACCAAAGGAAAAAAAATTACTTTAGTGCATTTTGATGCTCACACTGATTGTTTTGAGAAACTAGATCATTTTTTAGGAGCAAAAAAATCAGCAGCTCACTGGGCTTCATATTTAGTCAAACAAGGTAACGTTGATCCCCATACAAGTACTCAAATTGGCATTAGGGGAAATCCAAGGACTTTAGATTGGCTTCAGGCAAGTTACGATGTTGGATATCAAGTGATTACAATGGATGAATTTAGATCTCTTGGACAAAAAAAATGTTCTGAAATGATAATAGATAAATTTGGTGATAATCCAATTTATATTACTTTTGATTTAGACTGTTTGGATCCTAGTGTCGCCCCAGGTGTTGCCAATATAGAGCCAGCTTACAATGGTTTTAATATGGATGAAGTTAGAAAACTTTTACAAAGTTTAAAAGGTAAAAATGTAATAGGTGGGGATGTAGTTTGCTTAATGCCGACAAAAGATAGTCCAAATCAAATTACAGCAATGGTTGCTGCTTCAGTAATGTTTGAAATAATTTGTTTAATCTCAATTAATTTAGGAAAAAAATAACTATGTCTCAAAAAGATGTCGGTAACAAAGTACCCATATATAAATTAAAAAAAACAGATGAAGTTATGAAATATTACGATGAATGGGGAGAAGGAAATAAATATGACAAAGATATGGTTGATTGGAATTATACTGGTCCAAAAGAAACAACCGAAGTTTATATAAAGTACGAGAAAAATAAAAATTCAAAAATTTATGATGCTGGATGCGGCACAGGTTTAGTAGGTGTTGAACTGAAAAAGCATGGTTTTTCTAATTTTTATGGAGCAGATTTATCACAAAAACTTTTAGACTTAGTACCAAAAGGTCTTTATCACAAATTAGATAAAGTTGATTTAAATAAGCCCATTAATGAAAGAGACAATTCTTTTGATGCCGTAATGTGTGTGGGTACTTTCACTTTCGGTCACGTTAAACCGCCTGCTTTAGATGAATTTATAAGAATTACAAAAGATAAAGGGTTAATTTGTTTCACGATAAATGAGGGAATTCACGAAGAATATGGTTTTGATAAAAAAATTGATCAACTAAACAAAGATAATAAATGGAAAGAGATTGAATTTTTCAAATCAGATTATATTGCCAGTAAGGACGTAAACGCTTGGCTTGGGTTGTATGAAGTGATAAAATAAGTCATGTCTGATATTTATAATATTATAAATAAAGAAAAACTTGATATTGTAAGTAAGCCTATTAAAGACGCTCACGGACTTCCAAATGAGTGTTACACTAGTAAAGAATATACTTTAATTGAGAGAAAAAAGTTATTTGAAGATAAATGGATGGTAATAGGGGTTGCAAGCTCTTTACCAAATGTTGGAGACGCAAAACCAGTAGATATTCTAGGTATGCCAATACTTCTTGTTAGAGGTAAAGATAAAAAAATAAGAGTCTTCCATAATGTTTGTAGCCATAGAGGACTTAAATTAGTAACCAAACCAGGAAATATTAAAAACGTTATTAGATGTCCTTATCATTCTTGGTCTTATAATTTTGATGGTGAATTAGTTGCAACACCACATATTGGTGGCATGAATATCCACCAAACAAAAGATTTTGAAAGATCTAAAAGTAATCTTAAAGAAATACGATCATATATTTGGCTAGATTTAATAATGATTAATATAAATAATAATGAAATGTCTTTTGAAGAATATATCAAACCTCTCAGTGATCGATGGGAGGAATTTTGGCCAATCAAAGATAGAGAGCTCATTAACCACTCAAATGACTTTGGATATTTTAAATTAAATGCAAATTGTAATTGGAAGTTTGCAATTGAAAATTATTGTGAAAGCTATCATTTGCCATGGGTACATCCAGGCTTAAATTCATATTCTAAAATAGAAGATCATTATCATATTCAAGGGTTGCCAAATCGTTTTGCGGGACAAGGAACAGTTGTTTATAATCCAAGATTTGAGGGAAAAGAAAAATTTCCGTGTTTTCCTAATTGGCCAAAAAATAAAGAAAACATTGCAGAGTATGTAGCTTTATTTCCAAACGTAATGCTAGGTATTCATAAAGATCATTATTACGCTTATTGGTTAGAACCAATTAATCATGAATTCACACTTGAACATATGGAATTGTATTATGTTGGAGAAGAAGCAGCTAATTCAAAAAAATTCGAGTCATTAAGAAAACAAAACCATAAACAATGGGAAGATATTCAAAAGGAAGATGTTGATATTATACAAGGTATGCAAATTGGAAGAAATTCGCCAGTTTATAATGGTGGTAATTTTTCTCCAGTTATGGATAATCCAACTCATCATTTTCATAAATGGGTAGCACAAAATTTAATTTAAAATGAAATTTAAAAGAAAAATTGCTCCAGAAATAAAATCCTCACCAAAGTTTATTACAAAAAAAAGATTAAGAGAGGATGAAATTAATTTTAGTAAATTAAGATCGTATCGACTAGATCGAGTTAAAAAAGAACTTGAAAAAAATAATTTAGAAGCTTGCATATTGTTTGATCCAGTGAATGTTCGTTATGCATTGGATACAGTTAATATGAGTGTTTATAATATGCATAATCTGACTAGATATTGTTTTGTACCGGTTGATGGACCTACAATCTTATATGAATATTTTAACTGTGAAATTTTATCCAAACATTTAAATTTAATAGATGAAATTAGACCTGCAATAACTTGGGATTATTTTAGTAATGGCGATCAAGCAAATGCACAATTAAAAAAATGGGTAAATGAAATTGAAGATCTCTCAAAAAATTATTTTAAAAGTAAAAAAGTTGCCATTGACGTTTTAAATGGACCAGCAGTAACAGCATTAAATAATTCAGGGATACAAGTTGTAGATGCTAAACTTATTTTAGAACAAGCAAGAGTAATAAAATCAGCTGAGGAATTGAAATGTATGAAAGCAGCTCTAGAAGTTGCAGAAATAGGAGTTGCTAAAATGAGGGAAGAGATGAAAGCTGGTATGACAGAGGATGAGCTTTGGTCTATTTTACATAAAACAAATATTGAACATGGGGGAGAATGGATTGAATGTAGAATTCTTTCATCTGGCGAAAGAACTAATCCATGGATGCAAGAGAGTAGTAATAAAGTAATTCAAAATGGTGAAATTGTATCTTTTGATACCGACATGGTTGGTCCCTATGGATATTGTGCAGATATATCGAGAGCTTTTGTTGTTGGACATAAATTTAATGATGAACAAAAAAAACTTTATTCAATGGCTATGGATCAAATAGATCATAATTTTCGATTAATTAAATCTGGAATGACATTTAAAGAATTTGTAAAAAAATCGTGGGTGCTTCCAGAAGAGTATTATGGAAATAGATATTCATGTATGGTTCATGGAATTGGTTTATGTGATGAGTGGCCACAAATAAAATATCCAACTGATGGAGGCGAACAAGGTGGATCTTTTGAAAAAAATATGACAATTACCCTTGAAAGTTATATTGGAAAAGTTGGTGGCAAAGAAGGTGTTAAACTCGAACAACAATATCTAGTCGGCCAAAATGGTTTAGAGCTGATGTCACATCATCCTTTAGAAAAAATCTAATGAAAATTATTTTAATAATGGGCTTGCCTGGTGCTGGCAAAACAACATTAGCAAATGAACTTGCTCCAATGATTAATGCAAAACGATTAAATGCTGACGAAGTTAGGAAGGCAGCTGACGACTGGGATTTTTCTGAGGAGGGAAGAAAAAGACAAGCAAAGAGAATGGCAGATTTTGCTATCAAACTTAAAGAAGAGGGAAATTATGTCGTTGCTGATTTTATCTGTCCAACACCAGAGGCAAGAAGCTTATTTCCAGCTGATTACGTAGTGTGGGTTGATACAATAAAAGAGGGAAGATTCGATGATACTAATAAAATGTTTGTTAAACCTGATAAATTCGACTTCCATGTAACCTCTCAGGATGCCAAAAATTGGGCACCAAAAATATTTAAAGATTTGAAAAAATAAACTAAAAAGATCATAAAAAAATTAATAAGTTTTAAAATGAATTCTATTGTGAGTAAACCAAGTTATACGCTAATTTTGTTATTAGTTTATTTCTCTTTAATTATTCATTCAAAAGCAGAGACATTTACTTCAGATAAAACATTTGATTCTGAAAATGCAGCTGGCAACGTGCAGCAAAAATTTAATGATACTGATTTAACTTTGACAATATCAGAAAACGAGACACTAGGTACTTTATCAATGACAAAACCAGCACATATTAATGAAAAGGCAAGATCTACTGTAATTGTTGAGTCTGGTGCATCTATACTTGGAACTGCTAATGCTGTTGCAGGAGATGATACTGATGGGTTAACAGTTACAAATTCAGGAACAATCCGAGCTAATAATTCAAAAGGTATAAATTTATTAGATTCGATTAATGCTACAATTACAAATAATAGCGGCGGTACAATCCGAGCAAAGACGAATACAATTTCTGTTTCTAAAAGTGGAACTACACCTGACAATATTAATATTACAAATTCAGGAACAATCTATTCAACTAACGCAAGCACAAATACTATATTACTTCATTCGAACTCTACAAATAGTACTGTTACTAACAATGCAGGCGGTCACATATATAATGAAAGTACTGCTGCAACTATTACTATTGGTAAGACTACAACTTTAACAAACAGTGGAAAAATAGAGAATAAAAAAATTGATAAGGTAGCAATTACCGTTGATGGAGCAGACAGTACTGTTGTATTAAAAAATGGTGGTATTATTATTGGTAAAATAAAAAATAATAAAAATAGAAACACTTTAAAGATACAACACGGAGCTGGACAAGGTTATTATTACGAAACTACTGGAACAGATTTTGAAACTTTGCAAGATTTAGATGGCAATCCAATTGTTCAAGGTTCAGCAGGTTCAGTGGGCCAGGGAGGAAATGAAATTCTTGATGAGCTCTTAGGTTACAAGTCATTAAATATCCGTAAATCATTAACAAAATATAAAAGTACAACAAACGAATCTAAAAGTAAAAAGGGTTGGGGAGAAATTAATTTTGCTTCATTTAATAGAAAACAAAATAATCAAAGTTTATCTTTAGGTTTTAACTATGCTGGTGTAGGCATAAATTTAATCAATCCATATAGTAAAGATAAAGATTTTATTTTATCAATTGAAACAAGTAAGCAAAATTTTACAAAAGATCATACAATTAATCGTTATTCAATAAGCTCAGGTTTTTATTTTCCAAATAGATCTTTATTTAATAATATTGGTAATGAAAGTTTTTTATTAGCTGGATTAACTTTACACAATAGTGATAGACAAATATTAACTAACACAACGGCCTCAGGTAGGCTTGATATTAAAGACAATTACGAAACGTATGAATTAATTGCTGGGACAAAGATTAATAATAATTATTTTATACCAAATTTAGGATTAACATTTGGTTTTTCACATACCCCCGCTCACTCAGAAAGTAATTTTTATGAATGGGATGCAAAAAATATTGGAAATTTATCTTTTTACTTTGACGATGATTATAAATTTAATTTTGGCAGCAATAATAGTATAAACTTAGGTTGGATTTTGGATCTTAGAAAAATGGTTACCGCAAAAGATCAAGACTTTGAAGTAAACAATACAGGCGCTACATATAAACAAGATGATGATTTAACTGAGGAAGTAACCTTAGCGACCAATATAGGATATGAAAAAAAAATATCAGACCAACATTTTTTAAAATTTAATTTAGATAGCACAACCAGTACACAAGAATTAACAAGCTTTTCAGGTAATTTTTCTTATAAATTTACCTTTTAATCCGCATTAAATTTTGGATATAAAAGGCGCTTATGAAATTATTCAGTAAAGCTTTAATAATTTTAATATTTTTATTTCCAATTTCGAACGTTCTTGCAAACGTCACTCATATTGATGACCAAACTTTTCGAGATGGGGGT
Source organism: Candidatus Pelagibacter communis (assembly GCF_001179965.1). Lineage (GTDB taxonomy): Bacteria > Pseudomonadota > Alphaproteobacteria > Pelagibacterales > Pelagibacteraceae > Pelagibacter. Next base: position 12,790 of record NZ_CVSH01000053.1, on the reverse strand, counting down.
TCTGGTTCTAATTTTTTAACTGGTATAGAATTTAATTCTAATGGAACAAAAATGTTCACAATTTATTCGGTTGCTTCTGGCAATGATAACCAAATTGACTTTATAAATGAGTACGATCTTTCAACACCGTTTGATATTTCTACACACACTTATAGAGGTGATAGTGAGCGATGTAATTTAGCTAATGGTTATGATTCTGGATCGCATCAGATACCAAAAAATGCAGGGGATATGTCTTTCAGTAGCAATGGTATGCAGATATTTGTTATTAATAGAGGTACTAACGGTGCCAATGACGATGCTTTGTACAGATACGATTTAACTGAACCTTATGATGTTTCAACTTGTACATTGGCTCAAGAAATAGATCCTGATCAAACTGGAGTAGAGATTAATGGTTGGAGATCTGGATCCATTGATACTAATTCTAAAAGACATCATGCACAAGGTGTAGCTATTAGCCCTGATGGAACAAAAATATTTATAAGCTTTAACGGTACCGGTTCTGGAGCTGCAAGCGGCAAAAGTGGTATCAGAGAATATAGTCTTTCAACACCTTATGATATAAGCACTCTTACCCATGTTGATAGCGCAGGAATTCTTCTTCCAAATTCTACGCCTTCCTCGAATCCTGATGCTCTTTCTTTAAGTGCAGATGGAAAAAGAATATTTATAGTTTATCATGGAACAAATGGTAGTGATGCAATAGTTGAACAATATTCATTGTCATCACCATATGATACGACTGACTTTAACTTAGATGGAGCACTAAATGTAAATGATTTAGTCTCAGATAAATCTCTCACACAAGGAAGAGCAATTGCATTTAGTGCTAAAGGTTTTAAAATGTTTGTATCCGATGATCACAACGGAGATGCTTCAATAACAGAAGCAATCTATGAGTTTAATTTAGCGTGTCCTTTTAATCTTTTTGGAGGAACATGTGCTTCGATAGCAGAAGATAACGATAGAATGGGAATGGCAGAGGCCCAAATAGAGCTTGCGAATAGAACAGTGAAACTATCAACAAACTCAGCATTGAACAGACTGAAATGGATTAGAAGAAATAAAGATAAACAAAATTTATCAAATCAAAATATTAAATTAAATTTTTCAAATAATTTACTCTCATCTTTAAAAGAATTACCAATTTCATCTTTTAAAAAAATATCATCATCAGAAAACAGTAATAATAATAATAAAAATTATTTCTACTGGAGTGAGGGAAGTATTTCTCTTGGAAGAGTTGGAGAAACAAGTCTTTCATCAATAAAAAAAGCAAAAACAGAAGCCTTAACATTTGGTTTTGATAAATTTACAGATGATTATAGTCTTAAAGGATTTGCTTTTAGATTTGGAGATGACAATGTTGATGTTGGAAATTCTGGAAGTAGGTTAGATTCTAATACTTATAACATTACATATTACAGCACATCACCAGTTCAAGATGATACAAAGATGATTGATAAAATTTTTGGAATTGGAAAAATTAGATCTAATTTACTTACTATTGTAGATGGATCAAGAATAACCGCTGATAGAACGGGAAATCAAATTTATGGAACAGTAAAACTAAAGGATGAATTTATAAAAGGTAAATTAACTCTTATTCCTTCCGGTCAGTTCGATTTTGCGCATACAATTTTAAAAGGTTATCAAGAGTCTGGCAATGCAGCTATAATAGTTAATGATCAACACGTTAGAACAAGAAATTTTAGAGCAGCTATTGCAGCAGTAGAAGATTTATCTAAAAAAAACTATTCTTTTAAAAGGCATGGAAAAATAGAGTATAAAGCTGAATTAGATCGCTCATCAAACTTTAAATATACTTATGTTGAAGATAAAAGTGTAAAATTTAACGATACATTACACACAGGAGCATTACATAATTTAAATGCTGAAGTTGGTGTAGATATAATCTTTCCAGAGCACTATAGTATTTTTATAATTTACGAGAGAAACCAAGCGTTTGAAACAGGACATACTGATAACCTATATGTGGCTTTAGGGTATTTACCTCATAAAGATACTGAAATTGCATTTACTATAAATGGATCTGAAAACTTAATGTCAGAATTTGAAATTAAAAAAGATATTAATGGCTTTGATTTAATTTTTAATTTAAATGATGATTTAACTCGATTTGGTGATGCTAGAGAAGCTTATATTGAACTAAATAAAGTCTTTTAATTTAAGTAATTAAGAATAAGATAATTTAAAGGAGTATCTATTTATGGGTTACAAATGGGACAATAAAAAACCAACTGCACAAATGTTAGGACGTTGGCAACCATTTCATGATGGTCACTACGCACTGTTTAAAGAAATCATTAAAAAGACTGGCCAGGTTTGTATTCAAATAAGAGATGTTCAGGGTGTAGATGATAATCCTTTTGACTTTGACACTGTTAAAAAAAAAATAGAGGAAAGACTAAATCCTGAATTTGAGGGTAGATTTAAAGTGATGTTAGTTCCTAATATAACAAATATTTGTTATGGAAGAGGAGTTGGTTATAAAATTGAGGAAATAGTTCTACCTGAGGAAATCCAAAAAATTTCAGCAACAAAAATAAGAGCTAAGATGAGGGAAGATGGTGATTTAAAATAAAATATGTATATTTTAGAGTGCCACTGCAAAAAAGTTAAAATTCAAATAAATACCAAAGACGTTCTAGAAGACTATACTAGATGTGATTGCTCATTTTGTATTAAAAGAGGGGCAGTAATGGGTGTAATTTTAATTGAGAATTTAAAAATTCTTAGTGGCGAAAATAATTTATCGCTCTATAAATTCGGTAAAAATCAAGCAAAACATTATTTTTGTTCAAGCTGTGGGATTTATACACACCATAGATCTTTTACTAGTCCTAATAAATATTGTATTAACTTAGGATGTATTGATAAGGTTGATTGTTTTAAATTGAAAACAATTCCAATTTTTGATGGTAAAAAAATTTAAATGAAAAAATTTACAACAGTTAAATTAAAAAAAATTCAAAGTGGTATCAGTTTGGTATCTATTAACGATCCTAAGACATACAATTCTTTATCATTTTATACTCTTAATTCCTTATTAGCAGTTTTTAAAATGTTGGATAAAGATAATTCAACGAAAGTTATTATTCTTGAAGGTTTAGGAAAAGGTTTTAGTGCTGGTCATAATTTAAAAGAGGTAAGAGGTTTAAAAAAAAGAGATAAATATTTAAAATTATTTAATCTTTGTTCAAAATTAATGGTTCAAATAGTTGAAGGAAGAAAACCAGTTATCGCGAAAGTTCATGGAGCGGCTTTTGCAGCAGGTTGTCAATTAGTAGCAAGTTGTGATTTAGCATTTAGTACAAAAGATGCAATTTTTGCAACACCGGGTGTAAATATTGGATTATTTTGCAGTACTCCAATGGTTGCTGTAAGTCGTAAAGTAAATAGAAAAGTAATGATGAAAATGCTTTTAACTGGTGACCCAATAAAAGCAAATTATGCAAAAGAAATTGGATTAATAAATGATTGTTTTCCTAAAAATAAACTTAATCAAGAAATTTTAAAAATTGCAAAAAAAATTGCCTCAAAGTCAAATTTAACAATTAAAATTGGTAAAAGAGCATTTTATAAACAATTAGAGATGCCACTGAGCAAAGCATATTCATTCACTAGCAAGATGATGACACTTAACATGATGGCAAGAGATGCCAAAGAAGGAATTTCAGCATTTATTGAAAAAAGAAAACCAAATTGGAAAAATAAATAAAATGGAAAATATTGAGACAGTTTTAAAAAATTCTAAAACAATCGCAATGATCGGTGTTAGTTCTTTAAAAAAAAAAGAAGATCCAAAAAATCTAAAAAGAAAGCCATCAACCATAGTTATGAAATATATGCAAGATTTTGGATACAAAGTAATTCCAGTAAACCCTTTTGCAAAAGATGAGATTATTCATGGAGAAAAAGTTGTCGGAGATTTAAAAGATATAAAAATTGAGGTTGATATTGTCGATGTTTTCCGTCCATCAAACGAGTCTCCCGAAATTGCAAAACAAGCAGCTCAAATAGGTGCAAAAACACTCTGGTTACAATACGGGATACAGCACAGGGAAGCAAAAAAAATTGCATCTGAAAATAATATGAACTATTTTGAAAATTTATGCATTAAACAGGAGTATCAAAAAATTTTTGAAAAAATGAACCCAGTTTTTCCAGTTCTTAAAAAATAATTGTAATAAAATGCTTAGGAAGATTTTAATTTTTTTATTTGCAATTTTAATTAGTACAAATTCAACTAGCAAAGAGATTGATAAAGCGTATTTTGGTGGAGGTTGTTTTTGGTGTATGGAAGAATCATTTGAAAAAGTAGATGGTGTAATTGAAGTTATATCTGGGTACTCAGGGGGAACCACAACAAACCCAACTTATAAAGAGGTAACCTATGGGGATACTGGTCACTTTGAAACTGTTGAAATTATTTATGATAAATCATTAACTAATTTTGAAGAGTTATTAAAAATTTTTTGGATAAATGTTGATCCTTTTGACTCGCAAGGACAGTTTTGTGATAAAGGATATAGCTACAGATCGGTTGCTTTCTATAAGAATGATTTACAAAAAAAACAAATAATTGAAAGTCTTAAAAAGATTGAAAAGGATTTTGATAAAAAAGTGGTAACGTATGTTAGAAAATATGATAAATTTTATAAAGGTGAAGACAGTCATCAAAATTATTATCAAGAAAACTTTGTAAATTATTTATTATATAAAAAAGGATGTGGACGAGAAAAAAAGCTAGATAGTATTTGGGGAAAATGAAAAAAATATTTTTAGTTTACAGTCATTATAACGATCAATCTTTTAATGCTGCTATAAGAGATACTTTTATTAAATGTCTTAAAGAAAAAGGCCACGAAGTAGATTGTGTAGATTTGTATAAGGAAAAATTTGATCCTGTTTTTGCTGGAGAAAAACCAGACAAAGTTGTTTTAGATCATAGAAAAAGAATTGAAAAAAGTGATATTATTACAATGATAGCTCCAATCTGGAATTTCAGACTTCCGGCAATAGCAGAAGGTTGGATAGATAAAGTTCTTGCACCACCTTGGGCTTTTACTTTTAAAAAACTAGTTGGCAACTATGGATATCCAGTTGGTAACTTAAAAGGAAAAAAAGCAATTATATTTTGTACTTATGGCTCCCCTCAATTTGCTATTAGAACTTTCTTTTTAAATATGCCAACTAAACGATTGAAAAGAGGTGTTTTTAATTTATGTGGTATTTCCGATATTACTTATAAAAGATTTTTTTCAGTACCATTTGTTTCTGATGAGAAAAGAAAAAAATTATTACAGGTCGTAACTGATACAGCTAATAAGATTTGATAATTATCTTTGATATTCAACAAATTTTTTTAAGGATTTATTTAAAAATTTTTCAAATATAATTCCAGTTGTGTTATTTGGTTTTTTAGTGAAAAAAGATTTATTCATTTTAAAGTCATATGAAGGCTCAAAGAAAAATGGAATAGAAAGTCTTTTCGTTTTATTCCATAATACTCGGTGATTAGTGGCTTTAAATTTTCCTTTACTTAAATATTCCAATGCAAGACCAGTGTTTACTATTAATGCATTTTTATTGAATGGTACATCATACCATTTTTTATTTCGTCTATTCTGAACCTGAAGACCACCTTTCTTATCTTGATAGAGAATTGTAAAAATTCCACTATCAACATGGGTTTCACATCCAAGCGCTACACCATCTTGCTTAGATATTTCAACAGGCTTAGATTGATTTGGGTAATAATTAAATCTTAAAGTACTAAGTGTTTTTTGTCTCTTAAAAGCAACTTTTGAATTTCTAATATCAAGATTATAAATTTTAATAATACTTTTGAATAATGTTTCGCCTAGATTAAATATATCATCATAATAGTCTTTCAAAACATTAATTGAGCTTTTACTTAAAGATTTATTTAAATTTAGGTACTCAATATATTGATTATTAATTTTTGAGGCATATTTTTTTGAAACTTTCAGATCTCCAATATCCAAACCTTCTTTACCATTAACATCGTTTGGAAAGTATCCCCTATATAAATTTTTATTAGATTTATTCCATTTCTTAGGAGCTAATTTCATTTTATTTATTTTAGTTGAAGCAAAAAAATTTTTCCCAACTGCAGTAATATTTTTAATACTTTTCTTACTTATTCCATGTCCAACTATTTGAAAAAAACCAACATTAATGGATGCTTTTTCAATTTCTTTCAAAATTTTCATCTCTTTTTTATTTTTAAAATTTCCACTCAATAAAGCTGAAATATTAATTGTGGGTATATAATTTTTTTTCATCTTCTTACTGGAGTTTCAGTAGCAATATACTGATCTCTAACTTTTTCTCTGAAATAAATATAAACACCAGCGCTTATAATACAAGCTACACCAATAAAAGTTCTTACTGATGGTATTTCATTGAATAACAAGTAACCAGGTATCATTGACATAATTATCAGTGAATATTCAAATAAAGAAACGACTGATGGAGATGCAACTATATATGCTGAAAAAATACATATAAACGCAACAGAAGCAGCAACACCAAAAAATAAAATAAATTTCCATGTATAATCAAAGTTTGAAAACCAATCTCTGAATATAAATTGCATTGTTGGATCATAACTCGAATTATTAAATTGCCCTTGTCCCATTATTAAAAATATAACTATTAAAATTGATATAGAGATTAAATAAAAATAAAATAATTGAGTATATACATCATCTTTTACTGATGTGTATTTTGTTATAACCATAGAAGATGCATATAAAAATGCGCTCAAAACCGGAAGTAAATTTTTATATTCAAATTCTGAAAAGTTTGGATTTAGAACCACGTATACACCAATAAATCCAAATACAATTGCTGACCATCTTCTTATACCTATAAATTCCTTTAAAAAAAATTTTGCAAATATTGAAACAAAGAAAGGGCTTGAAAAAAATAATGCGTTTGCAGTTGCAAGAGGCATAAAAGTTAAAGATATAAAAAATGCAGAAAAAGCTAGAAAGTGCAGAACAACTCTTAAAATTGTTAAAAAAGGATATTGAGTTTTAAGAGAAACCTTTTTTTTGGCAATTACCACAAAACAAAATAATAAAAAGGATGCAACAACATATCTACCAAAAAATATTTCATATAAAGCTGATTTTTCAAAAACAAACTTGATAAGTGCGTCTTGCATAGCAAATAAAGACATTGCAATAATGACAAGTACTATACCTCTTGGATTATTATTTTGAGCGCTCATTATTTAAATTACCACTTTTTTTATTTTAAAAAATAAAATTATATGAGACTATATATCAATGGCAGAAAAAATATTTGTAAATAAAAAAGGGAGTTGTATTTGTGGAGCAATTAATTTCACAGTTAAACTTGATGAAATACCAAGAGTTTTTAACTGCCACTGCCAAGATTGTAGAAAAAAAATAGGTGGGATGATTTCAATTATTGAATTACGAGAGAATGCTATTGATATAGAGATGAGCAAATTATCGATTTATGAGCATAATGGCGGAAGTGAAAAAAAAATAAAAAAACATTTTTGTAAAAAGTGTGCTGCTCCTGTACTCACTTATGTAGAAAAATGGAATAAATATTATTTATATGCTGGATTGCTCGATGATATTACTATTTTAAAAAAAGCAATTAATATTTTTTATGAAAATTCTCATTTCCCTTTTATGGATATAGAAGATAAGAAATTAAAAGTATAAATTTTTACTTACCTTTTGTTAGAGAGTCTTTTAATTCCTTGTTTGTAATATAGCCTTTAATGTTACCTTTCTTATCCACGACTTCACAATTTGCATTAGTGCAAACAACTTGTGGTAAAAATTCTTCAATAAATTGATCTTCTTGAACTTTTAAAAGGTTAGATTTATCAATACCATTAACTTTTTCTTTTGGAGTCATGATAACCTTAGCTTTTATAACTTTGGCTCTATTCACATCTTTGACAAATGCAGCAACATATTCATCTGCAGGATTCATTATTATATCAACCGGACTACCAACCTGAACAAGTTTTCCAGCATTAAGTATTCCAATATGATCACCTAATCTAAGTGACTCGTCTAAATCATGAGTAATAAAGACAATAGTTTTTTTTAACTGTTCTTGTAAATCTAATAATTGTTTCTGCATATCACTTCTTATTAATGGGTCTAAAGCAGAAAATGCTTCATCCATTAACATAATATCAGTATCAGTTGCTAAAGCTCTTGCTAATCCAACTCTTTGCTGCATTCCACCAGATAATTGATTAGGATATTGATTCTCAAATCCACTAAGCCCAACAGCCTCAATTTTGTTCATACAAATTTTTTTTCTTTCCTCGTCAGAAATACCTTGTATCTCTAGACCATACCCGACATTTTGAATTACAGTTTTATGAGGAAATAAACCAAATCTTTGAAAAACCATGCTCATTTTATGCCTTCTAAAATCAATTAGTTTTTGTTGGCTTAAAGTCATTACATCAGTACCTTCAACTAAAATTTCACCCTCAGTTGGATCAATTAATCTATTTAAATGTCTGATCAGAGTAGATTTACCAGAGCCAGATAAACCCATACAAACAAATATTTCGCCTTCTTCAATCTTCATGGAAACATTATCCAAGCCAACTGTATGGCCAGTTTTTTCTAAAATTTCCTCTTTTGATGATCCTTCTTTAACCATTGGTAGAACTGACTTTGGATTGCTACCAAAAATTTTATAAACATTATTAATTTCAATCTTCGACATTTTCACACAATATTTAACAGCTTGAGGAGAGTGATACAAAATAAATAAATACAACTTTTAATTGAAATATAATTTTTTCAATTTATTTTAGTTAAAAATATAATAATTTTACAAACATGAGTGATAAAGATTTTAATGTTAGATGTGAATTAGCTGCTCTTTACAGAATTCTTCACATGTATGGCATGACAGATCTTGCTAATCAATGTGCCGGTGCTCGTTCAATTGAAAATAAAGATAACTCTTTTGTTCATCCTTATGGAATGTTTTATGAGGAAATAACAGCGTCATCACTTGTTAAAATTAATAAAGAAGGCAAAGCAATTGAAAATGATAATCCCTGGCTTAACGATGGATGTAATAATCTTGCAAAATGGATATTCAATGCAAGGCAAGATGTAAATTTTTATGTCCATGGACATGCAAACGATGTAATGGCAGTTGGTGGAACTAAAGAAGGATTAATGTATTTATCGCAAGCTGCAGTCTATCTTAATCATTTAATTGGATACGTGGACTATGAATTTGTTGAGGATAAAGACTACGGAAATAAATTTATGTCTTTAATAAAGCAACACGATATATTAATTACAAGGAACCATGGATATTATACTGTTGGCAAAACCGCATCTGAAGCTTTTTTTAGGGCATATTATTTAGAACAAGCATGCACAGTTCAGGTAAAAAATTTATCTATGGGATTAAAAGTTCACGAAATCGACAAGCAAAAGGCAGCCTTCTTTTGGGAGAATATGGACAAATCTGATGATTATAATTATGATGGCAAAACAGAATGGGCTGCACTTTTAAGAAAACTAGATAGAGAGAAATCAAATTATAAAACTTAATGCAAAATTTTACTATTAAAAATATAACAAAGAACTCAAATTGCCTTGAAGTTCTTTGGGACGATGGAAAAAAAAGTAAATTTAATTACATGTGGTTAAGAGATAATTGCCCCACAGCTCATGATAAAGATTCACGACATAGAATGTTTAATATCCTAAAGGTATCAAACCAAATTAATCCAAAGAAATATTCTATAAATAGTGCGGGTAAATTAGAAATTGAGTGGAGTGAGGGAAATCACACAAGTTATTATGATCAAAACTGGCTGAGAGAAAATTGCTATACTATTAAAAATAATTCTCAGTATATTTCACCATACAAACTCTGGGATAACTCTCTTCAACAAAATCTTAAATCGATTGAAATTGAGCATGAAGAAATAATGAATTCTGAGGCTGGCTTAGTAAAATGGTTAGAACTCCTTCATCATACAGGTATCGCAATCGTTAAAAATGCACCTGTTGAAAAAAAATCAGGTTTTAAAGTATTAAATAGGATAAGCCACACACGTGAAACTTTTTTCAAAACACCATTTGAGGTGATTAATATTCCAAAACCAAACAACTCTGCTTATACAGCTCATGCTTTGAGAAACCATATGGATTTACCATGGTTTGAAACCCCCCCGGGTTACCAGTTCTTACATTGTTTAATAAATTCAGCAGAAGGTGGAGAGTCATCAGCGGTTGATGGTTTCGCAGTTGCTGATTATCTCAGAAAAAATGAGCAAGATATATTTGATACTTTAATAAATGTTCATCTAAAGTTTAGAGATATGGATTATACACAAGAGTCAGTTAGAAGTTATTATGCTCCTGCTGTATCGCTTACTAAAGATAAGGATTATCATGATATTAGATTTAGTGTTGCAACAATGGATGCATTAGATTGCCATCCAGATTTGATGGATAAAGTTTATAAAGCACATCATAGATTTGGTAATCTTTTGCACGATGATAAGTTTCAAATAAAGTTTAGGTTAGAACCAGGAGATATTTTTTCTTTTAATAATAGACGATTATTACATGGAAGAACTGAATATGATCCAAATTCTGGTCATCGACATTTGCAGGGATATTATATGGATAGAGATGAAATTATAGGAAGATTAAAATATTTAAAAAATAAACCTAATTCCAACCAGTAACTGTTTTTACTTCTAAAAACTCCTCAAGACCCCAAACGCCCCCCTCTCGACCATTTCCGGATTGTTTGTATCCACCAAAAGGTGTACCAGCATCAGCGCTTTTACCGTTTATATATACACAGCCAGATCTTAATTTTTTTGCAACTCTTTTTGCTTTTTCTTTGTCTTCAGTTTGTAAGTAGTTTCCTAAACCATAAGAGGTATCATTTACAATTTTAATAGCCTCATCTTCAGTGTTAAATGGAATAATTGATAACACTGGACCAAAAATTTCTTCTTTTGCAATTGTCATTTCATTTGTAACATTAGTGAATATAGTTGGTTTTATAAAGTAGCCTTTATTTAACCCATTGGGTAATTCTGGCCCACCTGCTGAAAGTGTTGCACCTTCCTCAATGCCACTTTTAATTAACTTAATAATTTTATCGTATTGAATTTTAGATACTACAGGTCCTATGTGATCTCCCTTTTTTGAAGCTAAATCTACTTTGATTTTATTTGCTTCATCAATTGCTTCATCAACAGCTTTTTTATAAATAGATTTTTCTACTAACATTCTTGTAGGGGCATCACATGATTGACCAGAGTTACTCATTACATTTCTAATTCCATCCCGCACAGCGTTTGGATATGCATCTGCAAAAACTATATTGCCTCCCTTTCCACCAAGCTCTAAACAAACTTTTTTAATAGTATCAGCTGCATTCTTTGAAATAAGTCTCCCAGCTCTTGTAGAACCAGTAAATGAAATCATATCTATATCAGGATGACCAGATAATTGAGTTCCTACTCCAGCACCATCTCCATTAATTAAATTAAATACACCTTTTGGAAATTTAGCTTCGTCAATCATTTCTGCAAAGACCATTGCCGATAAAGGAGATATTTCAGAGGGCTTAAGTATCATTGTGCAACCTGTTGCAAGAGCTGGAATTACTTTGAGTGCAATTTGGTTTATTGGCCAGTTCCAAGGAGTTATTAATCCACAAACACCTATTGGCTCATAACAGATATGGTTATTAGATTTTTTATCAAATTGCTTATCAAAATTAAAATTTTTTAATCTTAAAATAAAGTCTTCAAGATGTGCTTGACCAGATGCAGTTTGAACTTCTTTTGCCCAATCAATTGGAGCACCCATTTCAGTTGATATAGCCTCAGACATAATATCAAATTTTTTTTTATAAATTGCTAGTAGCGTCTCAAGCAAATTAATCTTTTTATCTTTTGGTACATCTCTCCAACTTTCGAACGCATTTTTTGCAGCTATAACTGCTTTATCAACATCTTCTTTTGATCCTAGAGAAATTTTTGCAAAACATTCCTCATTTGATGGGTTGATAACATCAAAATCATTATCTTTATTTGGATCTACCCATTTGCCATCAATATAAAATTTTTTTCTGTCCAACATGTTAGCAATTATATTTCGTAACCTTTTTCTTCTTTTTCATTATCAATTAGTTCTTCAGGAAAATTTGATGCTCTAAAATTAATACCTAATTTATCCTCAAATCTTTTAACAACCATAGAAGACCAAGCTCTAGAACCATATTTTTTTTTTGCATCTTTAAAAATATCCAGTACTAAAGGTGAAATTTCTAAATTTGTCTCCAATTTTTTTGCCAATTGATTAAACAAACCAACATCCTTTTCAACCAAATCCATTGTAAAGTTTATATTATATGATCCATTTAAAATAACTTGGCTTTCTGTTTCATGTACAAAAGAATTTCCTGAGGATACTGCTATACCTTTGAAGGTTTTGGTAAGATCTAATTTTGATTTTTTTGCAACCGCCCATGCCTCTCCCAACGCAGCTAAATGCGTAGATGCAAGATAATTTGTTATTACTTTAAGTATTGAAGCACTTCCTAATTCCCCTGTGTGAAGTATTTTTCTCCCCATTGATGAAAGAGCGGGTAAAATTTTTTCAAAAGCTTTTCTTTCTCCACCAACAAAAATTGCTATGTTACCTGTTGCTGCTCTATGGCACCCACCACT
>NZ_CVSH01000052.1:87500-205219 GCF_001179965.1 Candidatus Pelagibacter communis | reverse complement strand
CATCACCTGAATTTATCAAGCATCAAATCATTAAAAATAATAATATACAGGATTCTGCATGGATAGAGACAGGTACTTATTATGGTGAGACAACTAAAATTTTGTCACAAATTTCAAATAAAATTGTTTCCATCGAAGCAGATCAAGACTTATATAATCTTGCAAAAAAAAATTTTTCAAATTTTAAAAATATAGAAGTAATGTTTGGTAGAAGTGAAGATAAACTGACTGAAGCTTTAGAAAAAATAAAGGCTTACAAAAATATTTGTATTTATCTTGATGCTCACCTTTGTCATGATCATATTAAGAATAAAAAAACATTTGGAGATGAGAAAGATGCAACCCCAATAAAAAAAGAACTTAAGTTTATTGAGGATAAAAAAGATGAATTTAATAAAATAAATATATTAATAGATGATATTAGGCTTTTTAACAATCAATTTCAGAATTATCCAAAAAAAGATTATTTAGTTAATTGGTGTGAAGAAAATGGTTTTGATTGGGAAATTGAACAAGATATTTTTATTTGTAAAAGAATTAAATGATAAAAACTTATATTTTTCTAATATTAGCAATTTTTTTTGAAGTAGCAGGTACTATGCTTCTACCAGTGACATCGAACTTCACTAAGTTAATACCAACATCAATTCTTACAGTATGTTACTTATCTGCATTTTATTTATTAACATTTGTTGTGAATAAATTACCTCTTGCAATTGTATATGCTACATGGAGCGGATTAGGTGTTTTTACTATAGCAATTCTTGGCTATATTTTTTTTAAACAAGCTTTAAGCTGGCAAGCAATTTTAGGTTTATTCTTAATCGTTCTGGGGGTTGTGCTTGTAAATAGTTTTACTATAAAAATTAATTAAATATTAAAGGGTTTCCTTCTGGTTCTCCCAAAATTTTACCCTCTTTCATTTTTATTTTTCCAGCTATAATGGTGGCAACTGGGGTTCCTTTAAGCTCAACATTGTTAAATGGAGACCATTTACATTTACTCTCTATATTCTCATTTTTAATAGTAATTTTCTTACTCATGTTAACAATTGTGAAATCTGCATCATATTTTTCTTTTATAAATCCTTTATTTTTAATTCCAAAAATTTTTACTGGATTCTCACAAACAAAACTTATCAACTGACTTATTGATAATTTTCCTGAATTAACATGGTCTAACATAACTGGCATCAAAGTCTGAACACCCGGCATGCCTGAGGGTGAATTGGGATATTCTTTTTCTTTATTTTTTTTTAAATGAGGTGCGTGATCTGAGCCAATAGTATCATTAAGATTATTTTTTACTGCGTACCATAATCTATCATAATGCGATTTGTCTCTAATGGGTGGATTCATTTGAGCATATGTTCCAAGTTTATTATAACAGTCAGGGGCATAAATTGTTAAGTGCTGTGGAGTAATTTCAAAAGTAATATTACCTTTGTGTTGTGATAAAAAATCGATTTCTTCCTTTGTTGTTATGTGAAGCACGTGAGCTTTTTTGTTATACTTTTCAGCAATCCTTACAATTCGTCTAGTAGATGACATCGCACATTCAACACTTCTCCAAATTGGATGGGAATGTACATCACCATTTTTAATTAATTTTTTATTAATATTTAAAATTTCCTCATCTTCAGAGTGCACTGCTACAACTTTAGAGCTATTTTTAAAAACCTTTTCAATATCTTTTTCATCTGCAACTAATAAGTTTCCCGTTGAGGAGCCTGCAAAAAGTTTGATGCCACAACAACCTTCTAATTTTTTTAAATTAGCCAGATCTTCTGCATTATCTGCAGTTGCACCAAAATAAAAAGCATAATTGCAATACATTCTGTTCCTTGCAAGATCTAGTTTTCTTTGAAATTCTTTTATATTAGAAGTTGGTGGATTAGTATTAGGCATTTCAAATACAGCTGTTATACCTCCAGCTATCGCAGCTCTACTTCCAGAATTTAAATCTTCGGTATCTGTTGAACCTGGTTCTCTAAAATGAGTTTGTGTATCAATACACCCTGGTAAAACGAGTAAATTCTTAGCATCATAAACTTCCTTACTCTCTTCAGAAATTTTACCAATTTTTAAGATTTTGCCATTTTTGACTGCAATATCTTGTTCTTTTATCTTTCCGTCAATAAAACAAGATCCGTTTTTTATTATAAGGTCTAACATTATTGAAAAAAGTAATTATATTAAAAATATCTAATTATCAATTATGAATATTAAAGATATCTACACCCTAGAAGATAGAGGGATAATTTATATAAATGGTCCAGATACTAAAAAATTCCTTCAAAATATATTTTCAAACAATATTGAAAAAATTAATGATGAAACTACTATTTTTTCCTCCTTGCTAACACCTCAAGGGAAATATCTATTTGATTTCATAATAACAAAGCATAAAAATGGTTACTTTTTAGATTGTCAAAAAAGCCAAGCAACAGAATTATTTAATAAATTAAGTTTATATAAGCTAAGATCAAAAGTTGAAATTTTAAATCTAAGTAATGAATTTGTTGTCGCCGTACTAAGCCAAGATAAATTTTTAAATCTTAATAATGCAATAGATAAGGAAGGATATACTCTCAAATTTAGGGAGGATCCTTTATTTCTTGACCCGAGGAATAAAAAACTTGGTGCAAGATTAATAATAAATCTAGAAAAACTTTATTTGTCTATAAAAAAATTAAATTTAAAACCAGCTGAACCCAAAAATTATTACAAACTAAGTCATGAATTAGGAATTCCACAGATAGAATGTGAAAACTTAAAAGATAAAATTTTTGGTATTGAATGTAATTTTGAAGAACTTAATGGAATTGATTTTAAAAAAGGGTGTTATGTTGGACAAGAAAATACTGCAAGAATTAAACTAAAAAATAAACTTTCCAAAAGACTTCTTCCCTTTAAGGTAGTAAAGGGAAAAATAGAAATTAATGAGGATATATTTTTTGATAATGAAAATGTAGGTAAAATTTTAATAGCAAATAATTTTCCTTTTGGATTGATAAAAATGAAAAATAATAATTTTGATTTTTTAAAAAATTATAAGTCGAAAAATGCTACTTTAAAATTTTTAAAACCTGAGTGGTTAATAGATTAATTTAAAATTTTAATCGCTGCTTGAGCTGTGTCTATTGAAAAAGATATAAACTTATAGTCTTTTTCATCAAAAACTTCACTCAGTGCTTTATATTCTCCAACATCCCATCCCTCAAAATTATAAAGCTCATCAAATAAAATAATTGCTCCATTTATGAGATTGGGCTTTATTGTTTCTAATACAAATTTTGTTGTTTCGTAAGTATCAACATCCATATGAACAAAATTTATTTTAGGTTTTTTTTCCTTAATAAAATTAGGAAGTGTTTCATGTATCCATCCTGAAATTGGAATAACATTTTTATTTAGTTTTGGTATTTTTTTTTTTAAATCAAAAGTTCCTTTAGTGACAGTAGTACCTAACCAGTCCTCCCTAAGTCCCTCGAATGAGTCAAAACCATAAATATTTTTATTTATTTTTTGTGAAAAAAAATTTATTGAAGTTCCACTAAAAACCCCAAATTCTAAATAGAAATTATTTGGATCTTTATCATTTTCATTTGCCAAATTTATTGCATGATCCCTTATATTTTCTGAATTTAACAACACAGCAGTTTTAAAATATTTTTTAAAATGCTCATAACAATTTTTAATTTGCTCATCTTTGTACATGTCGTAAACTGTAGGACTTAGTTTATAGTTTGGATAAGCGTATTTTTTAAACGTATTAAACGCTTTTCTTAACATTTTTAATATTGGCATCAAATAAGCTCTTCTTTTTCTCTTATAATTAAACATACTTTTTTCTAAAATAAATTTCTATTTTCTTTATACCAATTTATTGTTTTGCTAAGCGCTTTATTTATAGTTATACTTTGTTTCCATCCTAATTCTTTTCGTATTTTATTATCATTAAGTTTTTGAAACTTTAATTCTTTTTTTGATTTATTCAAAATTATAGGCTTTAAATCTCTTCTATTCATTAAAGTTAAAATCATATTTACCAATTTTACGACTGACAAATTATCTCTTGAACCAACATTATAAATTAGAGTGTTGGAATTCTTATTTTTTAATTTATTCATTATCATAAAATAAGCTTTTACTGCATCATCAACATAAAGGTAGTCTCTTATTAATTTTCCTGAGGATCTTATTTTTAATCTTTGATTTTTCATAGTTGATAGAATTGTTTCTGGAATAATTCTATTTTTATTAAAGTCACCTGGACCAAATAAATTTCCACATCTTACAATGGCAATTTTTAAGTTATATACTTTGCTATATGACTGACATATCAAATCTGAACATGTCTTGGATAAATCATATGGATAAATTGATTTTAGATTATCATTTTCCAAGTAATTTCTTTTTTTTATTTCACCATAAGCCTTATCAGATGAGCTATAAATTAATAAAATTGAAGGATTTATTTGTCTAATACACTCAAGAATATTAATTGTGCCCATTATATTATTTTTATAAGTTTTAAATGGATATTTTAGACCCTCCAAAACTTGTGTTACTGCGCCGGTATGAAATATTACATTTATTTTCTTGTTTTTAATTATTTTTTTAAGAAAATTTTTATTTTGATAATTTCCATAAATGAAATTTATATTTCGGCCCTTTATTAAGCTATTTCTTTTTTTATTTTTAGATCTATCTAAAACAAATATGTTATTTTTTTTTTTTCTTAAAAAGCTAACTAAAGGTTTTCCTAATAGACCTAATCCACCAGTTACAAGTATATTTTTCATTTTTACATATTTCTCAATTTTTTTTTTGCTGCAATTAACTCTTTTTTATCATTTATGCTGTAAAAATATCCTTTGTGTTCATAGCTTACAAGCAAACCTTTTTTTGTAAGTTTGGGCAAAAAACTACTCTCGATTTCTTTATTTGATTTAAATCTTTTAATTAAAGATGAATTTATGAGATAATTTCCAATATTAATTGGATTAGAAAAAACAGGTTTTTCAATAAATTTTTTAACGAAACCTTTTTTATTTAAAATCACATGCCCATATTGGGATCTTTTTTTATATGTAGTCGCAATAGCTTTTTTTTTCTTAAAATAAATATATTTTCTTAAAATTTCATTGATTTTTATGTTAGATAGATCATCACCATAAACAATTAATAAATCATCATCAATAATATATTTGAGTGATTTAATAACTCTTTTCATTTTATTAGTATTCTTACCAGCATCAAATAATGAGATATTAATTTTATTTTTTTTTAAATTTTTATTATTAAAGTTTTTATTAAGTAAGTTTAATTTATATTTTTTAATGTTCTTTTTCGAATAAAAAAATTTCTTAAAAAAATTTTTTTTGTAACCTAATGGTAATATAAAATGATTTAATCCATATCTGTTAAGATATTTTATAATGTGCATAAGAATGTAATCGTTATTAAGTTTAGAAAGCTGTTTTGGTGGTTCATTTAATGAAGAAAATCTTGATCCAGAACCTCCAACTAATAAAATAACTGATAACAAGCTGGTATTTATTTTCATAAATTATTGGGTTAGCATATATTATATGTTAAGTAAAACATGATTAATAATTTAATTTTTAGTAATTTACTATATTAATAATCAATGTCTAAAAATTTGGCAATCACGGTGCTCACTTGGAATGACTGGCAAAATACAATTAAATGTCTTGAAAGTATTTATCAAAGTACGTTCAACAATTTTGACATTATATTAGTTAATAATAATTCAAAAGAAATTCACCTTCAAAAAATTCTTGATTGGTCAAAGAATAATATAAAAATTGAAGATGAAGAAATAACTTACAATCCAAATAAAAAAATAGAAATAATTAAAGTTGAAAAAAATACAATTATAAAAAATAAGGGAAAAAAGGTAATTTATTTAATTGATAGTAAAGAAATTAAAAATGAAAGATGGGCGGTTAATTTAGGTTGTACTGCAGGTTTAAACTTGGGTTACCAATTTTCATTGGATCAAGATTATGATTATATTGCTCGTATTGATTGTGATTTTATTATTACTAAAAATTATTTGGAAAATATAGTCAAGACATTAGATAACGATACAAGTATTGTTGCTGCTTCCCCAAAGATAATTCACGGGGGGTTAAAAAATACTATTTGGTGGTGTGGATGGTACAGGAGTTGGGGATTTTTAAAGTTTCATAAACTAATGAATTTAAAAAAAAAGAGGATAATTGATGACCCATCTTATAAAGGAATAAAAGATACCGATGTAGTGTCAGGCTGTTGTTCTATTTATAAAGCAGATGCTCTAAAGCTATCAGGTTTAGGAGATGAAATATTTTTTTTTGGACCTGAAGATTTTGATTTATCTTTTAGATTAAAAAAATATGGAAGACTAGTAGTTAATTTAGATGTTAGGACTTTTCACATGCTTACTCAAAGCGCAAAAGTCTCAGGTTGGCTTTCAAGAAGTTACTATGAAGCTAAAGGTTTTTTGATTCTAATCAAAAAAGAAGGAAATTTGTTAGATAAACTAATAGGTTACTCATATTTTATTTTGAGAATACCCTATTATTTAATACTGCTTGCTTTAAAAAAAAGAGAAAAAGATAGAGTTTATGGTTACTGTCTTGGCTGTTATGATTTCTTTTTAAACAAAAAATTCTAAAATTTTTATGGTGCGGTCGGAGAGACTTGAACTCTCATGAGCTAGGCTCACACGGCCCTCAACCGTGCCTGTCTACCAATTTCAGCACGACCGCTAGTTATGCGGCAGAATAAGTGAATGACAATTATGTTTCAAGTTGATACATTTAGTTATGGAATTTAACTCTGAGATTAAGAAAGCAACTGATACTATTTATCAAAAAATATCAAAAACAATACCTCAAATTGAGTGGTCTACACATGCCCCATACATTTATGAGATAAATAAATTAAAGAAAGAGAAAAATGCAGTGATACTCGCTCATAATTATCAAACGCCAGAAATATATCATGGTATATCAGATTTTTCAGCTGACTCTCTTGCTTTAGCTATAGAAGCTTCAAAGACAAGGGCTGATATTATAGTAATGTGTGGAGTACACTTCATGGCCGAGACTGCAAAATTAATGAGTCCAGATAAAAAAGTTCTTCTTCCAGATATGCTTGCTGGTTGCTCATTATCATCATCAATAACTGGAGACGATGTAAGAAATCTTAAAAAAAAATATCCTGGTGTTCCTGTTGTGTCATATGTAAATACATCTGCTGATGTCAAAGCTGAAACAGATGTTTGTTGTACTTCTGCAAATGCAGTCAAAATTGTTAATTCGTTGGGTGTGGGGAAAGTAATTTTTTTACCTGATGACTATTTAGCTAAGTACGTTGCTTCTCAAACAGATGTTGAAATTATTTCCTGGAAAGGAACATGTGAAGTTCACGAGCAATTTAATGATGAAGAGATAAACGAAATTAGAAAAAATAATCCTGGAATTAAAATTATAGCTCATCCTGAATGCCCACCAGATGTTATTGAAGCAAGTGATTTTGCTGGTTCAACGAGTGGCATGATTAAATATGTAAAAGATAATCAGCCAGAGAAAGTAATGATGGTTACCGAGTGCTCAATGAGTGATAATGTTCAAATTGACAATCCTAATGTTCAATTCATAAGACCTTGCAATTTATGTCCTCACATGAAAAGAATAACTCTTCCAAAAGTTTTAGATTGCCTTAAAAATGAAACTAATGAGATATTAATGAGTAAAGAGACAATTGAAAAAGCAAAAAAATCAGTAGAGAGAATGGCGGAGATCGGCAGATAAATTCTGTGTCTAAAGTAAAATTATCAAAAAAATATATTTATAAAATTTGCAAAGAGGCATTAAAAGAAGATCTTCATCCTTACGGAGACATTACATCAAAACTTTTAAATAATAAAAATAAAATAAAAGCAAAGATAATTTCCAATTCTGCTGGTATTATTGGTGGTTTGGATTTAGCAAAACAAACTTTTAAAATAGTTGATAAAAAAATATTATTCAAAATAAAAAAAAAAGAAGGTTCAAAAATAAAAAAAAAACAAATAATTGCGGTTATTTATGGTAATGTCAAAAATATTTTAACTGGAGAAAGGGTGGCTCTAAATTTTTTAACCCATGTTTCAGGTATAGCAACTCAAACAAATAAGTTTGTAAGAAAAGTTGGAAAAAACACAAAAATTTGCTGTACCAGAAAAACTATACCGGGTCTAAGAGCCATTCAAAAATATGCAGTTAATGTGGGTGGAGGCTACAACCATCGTTTTAATTTAAGTGACGAATTCTTAATTAAAGACAATCACATTGCCAATACAAACTTAAGGGATTTAATTATTAAAGCAAAAAAAAATAGAAAAAAAATTACTGTCGAAGTAGATAATCTAAATCAGTTGAAAAAAATATTAGATTTGAAATTTGATACTATTTTATTTGATAATATGAATGTTAAAAATTTAAGAAAAGGTATTCAGCTAGTAAAGAATAAATATAAAACTGAAGCATCTGGAAATGTTAATTTAAAAAATATAAGAAAAATAGCATCAACGGGTATAAATAGAATTTCTATTGGACGTCTAACACATAGTGTTTCCGCAATTGATTTAAAACTAGAAATTTAAATTATTTTTTTAACTGTGCTTGTGCAGCTGCAAGCCTTGCAATGGGAACTCTATAAGGTGAGCAAGAAACATAATTAAGACCTGTTCTTGAGCAAAAATTGATGCTTTTTGGATCTCCACCATGCTCTCCACAGATTCCTAATTTAATTTTTTTATTTTGTTTTCTTCCTTTTAATGTAGCAATTTCGATTAAATCTCCCACACCTTCATCTATTGATATAAATGGATCAATATCAAATATTTTATTTTCAATATAATCATTTAAAAATTTACCACTATCATCTCTGCTAATACCAAATGTTGTTTGTGTTAGATCATTCGTTCCGAAACTAAAAAAGTCAGCATGTTTAGCTATATCTTTAGCTTTTATTGCAGCTCTTGGTAATTCGATCATTGTGCCAACAAGGTAATCTATTTTTGTTTTATTTTCTGCTTTTACTTGATTTGCAACTCTATCAACCAATTTTTTCATTATTTCTATTTCAGCTTCAGTAGAAACTAAAGGGATCATAATTTCTGGAATAATTGATTTAATTTTTTTATTCTTGCATTCAATTAGAGCTTCAAAAATTGCTCTACATTGCATTTCGTAAATCTCAGGAAAAGAAATAGCCAATCTACAACCCCTATGTCCCAACATTGGGTTATGCTCGTGTAATTCCCCTATTCTTGACTCTATTTCAGTAACAGTTAAACCAAGTGAATTTGAAACATCTTTAACTTCTTTTTCGTTTTTCGGTAAAAATTCATGTAATGGTGGGTCTAATAGTCTAACGGTCACAGGAAGACCATTCATAATTTTAAATATTTCTATAAAATCTTTTTTTTGGTGGGGCAAAAGTTTTGCTAAAGCTTTATTTCTATCATTTTTATTTTTAGATAGTATCATTTCTCTTACAGACAGTATTCTATCTTCGTCAAAAAACATATGTTCTGTTCTGCAGAGTCCAATACCTTCTGCGCCAAAATCTCTTGCTGCTTTAGTATCTACTGGAGTTTCAGAATTGGTTCTTACTTTTAGTTTTCTAAAACTATCAGCCCAACTCATTAATTTTGAAAAGTCTCCTGATATCTCAGGTTTTACAGTTTGAACCTCTCCTAATATTATTCTTCCAGTAGATCCATCAATTGTAATGATTTCTCCTTCTTTGACTTGAATTTGATCAGTTTTAAATAGTTTATTTTCATAATCTATACTAATTTCACTAGATCCAGAAACACATGGTCTTCCCATACCCCTTGCAACAACTGCAGCATGACTTGTCATTCCTCCTCTGGAGGTTAAAATTCCTTTAGCTGCATGCATACCGTGAATATCTTCTGGTGATGTTTCAACTCTTACCAAAATAGTATTTTGCATCATTCCATTGAGTCTTTCGGCCTCTTCTGATGAGAAGACTACCTTTCCACTGACTGCACCTGGAGATGCGGGCAATCCTTTTGCTATTACTTTTATTTCACTTTTTTCATCTAAGGTTGGATGAAGAAGTGTATCCAAAGAATTAGGATCAATTCTTAAAATAGCTTCTTTTCTAGAAATTAGTTTTTCTTTTACCATATCTACAGCAATTTTTACTGATGATTTTGCTGTTCTTTTTCCAGATCTAGTTTGAAGCATCCAAAGTTTTTTATTCTCTACAGTAAACTCAACATCTTGCATATCTTTGTAGTGCTTTTCTAAAGTAGATAATATTTTTTTAAGTTGTTTAAATACTTTTGGCATAGTTTCTTCCATCGATAATTCTTTTCCACCAGAATTAATCCTTGCTTTTTTTGTAATATGTTGAGGCGTTCTTGTCCCCGCAACAACGTCCTCACCTTGTGCATTGATTAAATATTCACCATATATTTCATTTTTTCCACTTGATGGATCTCTTGTAAAAACTACTCCAGTTGCACAATCATCACCCATATTGCCAAAAACCATTGATTGAACATTTACAGCAGTACCCCAATCATCTGGTATATGATTTAGTTTTCTGTACACTTTAGCACGATGGCTTTGCCAAGATAAAAAAACTGCAGATATTGCACCTTCAAGTTGTTTGTAAACATCTTGTGGGAATTCTTTCTTTGTCTTTTCTTTTACAACATTTTTAAAGTCGCTAATTAATGCATCCCAATCTTTTTCGTCTAGCTCGGTATCTAACAAAACTCCTTTTGTTAATTTATAATTCTCAATTAACTCCTCAAAATTAAAGCTATCTATACCAAGTACAACACTAGAATACATTTGAATAAATCTTCTATAACTATCTTTTGCGAACCTTTTGTTTGAAGTTTTGTCAGCTAAAGCCATAACTGTTTTATCGTTTAGACCTAGATTTAGTATCGTATCCATCATTCCTGGCATTGATACTCTTGCTCCTGATCTAACGGAAACTAATAAAGGATTTTTTAAGTCTCCAAATTTTTTTTTTGTTTCTCTCTCTATTTGAGATAATTGCTTGTTAATTTCTTTTGTTAATTGCTTGTTTAGCTGTTTCTTGTTTTTATAAAATATATCACAAACTTTAGTAGAAATTGTAAATCCTGGGGGAACTGGCAATCCCATTCTTCCCATTTGAGATAAATTTGCACCTTTTCCACCGAGAAAATTCTTTGGATTTTTAATTTTTTTTGAAAACTTAGAATTAAAGTTTAAAATTAAATCACTCATTAAACACTTTCGATTTTAGAAAAATTTATATAATTTTCAAATGTTCTACAGAACATTTGAAGGAGTTCCAATCGATTTTTTCTAATTATTTCATCATTGTCATTAACAATTATATTATCAAAAAAAGCAGAAATAATGGGTTTTGCAGTCTTTAGATTATCAAGAGTTGTCTCGTAATTTTCGTCTTTATCTATATTTGTAAAATATTTTTTCAGTTCTTTTATTTTTTTAAATAAATTTTTTTCAAAATCATTTTTAAATATTCCAGGATCAGCAGTATCTGCCAGCTCTAATTTATTATCTTTTAGCTCGTTTTCAATAATGTTCGATGCTCTTTTATAACTTGAGATAATATCTATTCCACTTTCTTTGTTTATAATTTTGTTTAAAGCGAAAGACTTTCTAAAAATTTCGTTTATATTATTAATATTTTTATTATTTAGACTAGCGTTAATTATATCAGGTCTAATAGCTTTATCTTTCATGTAATATCTTAATCTTTCTAACAAAAATTCAGATAAATCTTTTAGTACAGATGTATTATCAAATTTATAACTTTGTTCTTGGTACAAAAGCAAAGAATAATTTATTAGATCTTTAATTCTAATATTTTTCTTATTTTCAAGTATTAGTCTAATAACTCCTAATGCTGCTCTTCTTAATGCAAATGGATCTTTTGAGCTTGTGGGCTTTTGATTAACACCAAAGAAACCAACTAATGTATCTAACTTATCAGTCAACGAAAGAGCAAGACTAAATGGTCTTGTTGGAACTTTGCTTTCAAGTGAATTAGGTAAATAATGTTCTTTTATTGCAAGAGAAACATCTTTATCAAAACCCTGTGACTCAGCAAAATAACCTCCCATCACACCTTGAAGTTCTGGAAACTCTCCCACAAGATCAGAAAGCAAATCGGTTTTGCAGATAGAGCATGAAATTTCAATTTTATCTTTACTAATTAAAAGTTCATCTGAGATTGCTCCACCTAATTTCCTCATCCTTTGAATTTTATCAAAATACGTTCCTAATCCTTTGAAATAATTCATACTTTTTAGTTTGGAAACTTGTTTAAATAAATTTTGATTTTTGTTTTTATTCCAGAAAAATTCAGCATCATTTAATCTTGCTTCTACCACTCTTTCATTACCTGCTTTAATATAACCTTTTGGATCTTTATTATTTGCAACAACAAAAAACTGATTGGTAATATTCCCTTTTCTATCTAAAGTATGAAAATATTTTTGATGATGTTGCATTGTAATTACAAGAATTTCTTTTGGTATAGATAGAAAGCGTTTATCGAAATGACATAATAAAATATTTGGCTGCTCAACTAAATCTGTTACTTCTGCCAAAAGCTTTTCATTAATTTCAATATCAATGTTATTTTTTTTTGAATTTTTAATGAGTTCTTTTTGAATAATTGATTTACGTTGATTTTGATCAATAGTGATATTTAATTTTTTTAAACAATCTATGTAGTCTTTATACCCTCTTACTATTTTTTTTTTATCCTCAAATTCTTTATCTAAAATTATAAAATTACAGCTTCTTAAATGATGGTAAGTGAAATCGATAAACTTATTATCAAAGACAGCTATTAAAGATTTTAAAGGTCTTCCCCACTGTAAACTGTGGTCTGACCACCTCATAGAATTTTTCCAGTCAATTTTGTCTAATATTGTTGGTATTTCTCTTTCAAGTATATCCTTAGTATTGATTTTCTCTTTTGGTCTTAAAAAAAAGTAAAATTCACCTTTTTCAGTTTCTTTTTTAAAGATTTCTTTTTCAGTAATTTTATTTGATCTTAAAAAACCATCTATTGCTTCTTTGGGTGATTTTATGCTAGGACCTCGCTTCTCCTCCTTTTCAAAAATAATTTGTTTACTTAAACCATCAAATAATATTACCAATCTATTTGGAACAGAAAAGACCTTGCCATTTTTATATTTTATTTTTTTTTCTTCAAATAATTTTTTAAAATTATAAAACAAATAATTTCTCGCATCATTTTGTAATTTCGCTGGTATCTCCTCTGTAAAAACTTCTAAAAAAAATTCAGACATTTTTAAGTTTGATTTTTTAACCAAATTTCAGCTGCCCCTTTGGTGATATCTCTTATCCTTGATATATATTCGGCTCTTTGAGCAACACTTATCACACCACGTGCATCTAAAATATTAAAAATATGGCTTGCCTTTAAACATTGATCATAGGCTGGTAATGACACGTTATTTTCAGTGAGCATCTTTGCTTCTTTTTCAGTCATATCAAAAATTTTAAAAAGATTTTCTGTATTTGCTAATTCAAAATTATAAGTAGAGAATTCTTTTTCTGCTTGATGAAATACGTCTCTATATTTAATATCTTCACTATTCCATATTAAATCATAAACATTTTTTTTCTGTTGAGTAAACATACACAACCTTTCTAAACCATATGTAAGTTCAACCGAAACTGGTTTGCATTCAAAGCCTGCCATTTGTTGAAAGTAGGTAAATTGAGTTATCTCCATCCCATCGCACCAAACTTCCCAGCCAAGTCCAGCTGCACCTAATGTCGGGCTTTCCCAATCATCTTCTACAAAACGAATGTCATGTTCTTTATGGTTGATGCCTATCGTTTTTAAACTGTTTAAATAAAGTTTTTTTATATTTTTTGGTGATGGTTTAATAATTACTTGGAACTGATAATAGTGCTGAAGCCTATTAGGATTATCTCCATATCGTCCATCAGTTGGTCTTCTTGAAGGTTGAACATAGGCAGCTTTCCAGGGATTTGGACCTAATGATCTAAGTGTTGTAGCTGGATGGAATGTTCCAGCCCCCACTTCAATATCGTAAGGCTGAAGTATCACGCAACCATTTTTACCCCAATATTTTTGAAGATTAAAAATTGTGTCTTGAAAAGTTTGAAACTTGGGTTTTTTTCTAATTTTAATTTTAGAAACCATATCTTTGCCAGATAGATCTTTCTTCCATAATACTTATAACTTTCTCAGTATGACTTTCTGACGATAGTTTACTTGCAAGCCAACCTTTTTGTTTTTCAAATTTTTTAATAACAACATCTTCACCATATTTTTCTTTTAATACTTTTTCAGCATTTCCTATTCCATCAATAAGACCAAGCTCTTTTGCTTTTCTTCCAGACCAAAATTCACCTGAAAATAATTCTATTCCAGAATCTTTTTTTAATTTATTTGAACGACTATTTTCTACGACCTCTATAAAATCTTTATGAAGATCTAATTGAATATTTTTTAATCTATCAATATCTTCTTTTTTTTCCTCCATAAATGGATCAAGAGTACTTTTATTTTTTCCAGCTGTATAAACTCTTCTTTGAACACCAATTTTACTTATTAGCTCAGTAAACCCAAAAGATGAATATATCACTCCTATAGATCCTATAATTGAACTTTGATTTGCATAAATTTCATCACCAGAACAAGCTATAAGATATCCTCCTGATGCAGCTACATCTTCGGCAAAAATTAGTACTTTTTTTTTATGTTTTTTGGCTAAAGACTTAATTTGATCATGAATTAAATGTGATTGAACTGGGGATCCTCCAGGAGAATTTATTGAAATTGCAACTGCTGGTGCTTTTTTTATAGAAAAAGCCTTTTTAATTATTTCTTCCTGACTAGCAAAATTTATTCCTTGCTTAAACTTTCCAACATTACCTATTACCCCATTTAATTTGATATGGGGTATAATTTTTTTTTTTTTGAAAATTGAAAACATACGTATGCTTATAAAATTTATGATAAAATATAAAGTCTACTTATAGTTGAAGTTTTAGGTGCGTCAATTGATAAGTATAATATTGATGTTATTATACTAGTTTACAGCCATGGGTACAGTTGTTCAGTTAAAAAATAAGATAAATAATTCTTATTCAGAACTTAAAAGTTCTGTTGAAGATAAGTTAATTTTAGTTGAGGAAAGAATTAAATCTAAATTGTCTAGTAAAGTCGAGCTGGTTGACGAAATGACAAGTTACCATTTACGAACAGGTGGAAAAAGACTAAGGGCATTACTAACCTTAGGCTCAGCAAAACTCTGCGACTATCAAAAAGGATCTAGAGATGTAAATTTGGCAGCGTGTGTAGAATTAATTCACGCAGCAACTCTAATGCACGACGATGTCATAGATAATAGTGATGTTAGAAGAGGTAAGAAGACATTAAATAAAATTTGGGGAAATCAATCATCAATTTTAGTTGGTGATTATTTGTTGAGCAGATGCTTCGAAATGATGGTGGAGGATGGCAATCTAGAAGTTTTGAAACTTTTATCATCGACTTCAGCCGAAATATCACAAGGAGAAGTACTTCAACTTCAACATAAAGGTGAGGTTGATATGTTAGAGGAAACTTATTTAAAAATAATTTCAGCAAAAACTGCCTCATTATTTGCAGCAGCAACTAAAGTTGGTTCTATTCTAGCAAATCAAGATAAAAAAATTAAGGACGCTTTAGAATTTTACGGAAAAAATTTAGGTCTTACATTCCAAATTGCAGACGATACATTAGACTATAATTCAGATCTAAAATTTTTTGGCAAAGAGATTGGAAATGATTTTTTTGAAGGAAAGGTCACTTTACCAATTATATTATTGTATCAAAAATTAGATGAAACGAAGAAAAAATATTTAAAAACAATTTTTGAAAAAGAAGAGAGAAATAACGATGATTTAAAATTTGTTTTAGATTTAATTAAAAAAAATAATATCATTAATGATTGTTACATTAAAGCTGAATATTTTATAAATCTTGCATCGAATTCTTTAAGTATTTTTAATAACTCAAAAGAAAAAGATATTTTAAAGAAATTAACATCATTTAGCTTAGAAAGAAATTTTTAAGGACTCAACAAAACTTTTTCCCAATTACCACTTTTGGATTTTATATATTTTAACCTTTGATGAATTCTATTATCCCCATCAAGCCAAAACTCAATCTCTTTGGGTGATAAATTCCATCCTGACCAATTTGGAGGTCTCGGGACTTTTTTTTCATCTGGAAATTTTTTTTTAAAATTATTAATTGATTTATATAATTCATCTCTATCTTTTAAAATGGTACTTTGTTTAGAAGCCCATGCTCCAATTCTACTTCCATATGATCTTGAGTTATAATAAGCATCAGCATCTTTATCTGGTACATTATTTAATTCACCAACTATTCTTATTTGTCTTAAAAGACTTTTCCAATGAAAACACATTGATGCATGAGGATTGCTCTGAATATCCTGACTCTTTTTACTTTTTAAATTAGTATAAAAAACAAATCCTTTTTCATTAAAATCTTTCAGAAGCACCATTCTTACTGAAGGTATTCCATTTTTTGAACTTGTTGCTAATGCGAGAGCGTTTGGATCGTTGATTTCAGTTTTTTTTGCTTCATCAAACCATTCTTTGAACAATTCTAAAGGATTTTCAAAGTTCTTAAAGCAAATATCTAGTCCTAGCGAGTTTTTTTCATTCATAATTTTAACAAAATAAATTATATAATATATTTAATGTCATTTAATACATTTGGAAAGATATTTCGTTTTACTACATGGGGAGAGTCTCATGGTCCAGCAATCGGTTGTATAGTTGATGGATGTCCTCCTAATATACCTATTTCAGAGAGAGACATACAGATAGAGCTAAATAAAAGAAAGCCAGGCCAATCGAAGTTTACTACTCAAAGAAAAGAGGATGATAAAATAAATATTTTATCTGGAGTTTTTGAGGGAAAGTCAACTGGGACACCTATTTCAATGATTATTTATAACAAAGATATGAAATCAAGAGATTATGAGACAATTAAAAATAAATTTAGGCCTGGACATGCTGATTTTACGTATTTCAAAAAATACGGAATAAGAGACTATAGAGGTGGAGGTAGACAATCTGCAAGAGAAACTGCTGCAAGAGTTGCTGCGGGCGCAATAGCAAAAAAAGTTTTAGAAAAAAAAATTGGAAAAAAATATAAAGTTGTTGGAGCAGTTACTCAATTAGGCATACTTGGTTGCGACGTAAATAAATGGAATGATAAATTTATCTCAAAAAATCCGTTTTTTTGTCCAGATAAAGATATTTTAAAATTATGGGAAAAATATTTGTTGAGCGTTAGAAAAGCAGGTTCTTCATGTGGTGCAATTATCGAAGTTAGGGCTCGAGGTATTCCATTAGGCTTAGGAGCACCTATTTATTCAAAACTAGATATGGATTTAGCAGCCGCCATGATGAGTATAAATGCTGTTAAAGGAGTAAATATAGGATCTGGAATGAACTCAGCTCAGCTGTCAGGTGAACAAAATTCTGATGAAATATTTCAGAGAGGAAAATCGACAAAATTTAAATCAAATAATGCCGGTGGAATACTTGGTGGAATATCTACCGGTCAAGAAATTGTAATATCTTTTGCAGTTAAACCAACATCTTCAATATTAACGTCTAGAAAGACAATAGATAAATTTGGAAAAAATACATCTATTTCAGTACGAGGTAGACACGACCCTTGTGTTGGAATAAGAGCTGTGCCAATTGGCGAGGCAATGATGCACTGTGTATTATTAGATCACTATTTGCTTAATAGTGCACAATGTCTTTCCTAATTTGATTTTTTAATTATTACCTTTGAATTAAGAGTGTCAAAAACCTTATTTTCGATATTTCGTGCATCTAGGCCTGCATTTTTGTACATTATATCAGGCTTATCATGATCGATGAACGTATCTGGTAAAATCATAGATCTAAATTTTAAACTTTTATCAATCAAATTTTTTTCAGACAAAAAGTGAGATAGATGTGATCCAAATCCACCAATCGAACCCTCTTCAATTGATATTATTGCTTCATGATCAGTTGCTATTTGCCAAAATAAATTTTCATCTAAAGGTTTGGCAAATCTAGCATCTACAATTGTAGGATTAACCCCTTTTTTTGAGAGATTTTCTGAGGCCATCAAACATTCACTTAATCTTGCTCCAAAATTAACTATTGCAATTTTCTTTCCTTCTTTAATTACTCGTCCTTTTCCAATTTCTATTTTTTCATCAATAGAAGGTAAATCAACTCCTATACCATTTCCTCTTGGATATCTGAATGCTGATGGTCTATCATTTATATCTATTGACGTATTGACCATTCTTACAAGTTCAGCCTCATCGCTTGCAGCCATAACTACAAAATTTGGCAAAGTAGAAAGATAAGTTATGTCAAAAGATCCAGCATGAGTAGGTCCATCTGCACCTACTAGTCCAGCACGATCTATAGCAAACCTAACTGGTAAATTTTGAATTGCAACATCATGAACAACCTGATCATAGGCTCTTTGCAAAAAAGTAGAGTATATTGCTGCATAGGGTTTATATCCCTCAGTAGACAGTCCAGCTGCAAAAGTTACTGCATGTTGTTCAGCAATTCCAACATCAAACATTCTTGAAGGAAATTTTTCCCCAAATAAATCCATCCCTGTTCCTGATGGCATTGCAGCAGTTATTCCAATTATCTTACTATCTTTTTCGGCATGCTTAATTAATGTATTCGCAAATACTTTTGTATATGAAGGTGTGCTCGAATTAGATTTTTCTTGTATACCAGTGTTTACATTAAATTTGGATACACCATGAAATTTGTCTTTTGATTTTTCAGCAAATTCATATCCCTTTCCTTTTTCCGTTTTTATGTGGATCATAATAGGACCATCATAATTAATTTCTTTAGCATTTTTCATTACTGAAACAAGAGCATCTACATCATGCCCATCAATAGGTCCTATGTAATAGAAACCCATTGAATTAAAAAGAGTTCCGCCTGTCATTGCTGATCTTAAAAAATCTTCAGCCTTACCGGCTTTTTTGCTAAATCTTTTTGAAAATGCAGATATTATAAGCTTAAGTGTTTCTCTAAAAC
Source organism: Candidatus Pelagibacter communis (assembly GCF_001179965.1). GTDB lineage: Bacteria > Pseudomonadota > Alphaproteobacteria > Pelagibacterales > Pelagibacteraceae > Pelagibacter. The sequence goes on along the minus strand of NZ_CVSH01000052.1, from coordinate 185,985 downwards.
TAAAATATAATTTTCCAGATAAGATTTTAGCAAGGTATGCTCTCATAGCGCCAACCGGTTTAGCAATCGACATGTCATTATCATTTAAAATTACAATCATTTTAGTTTTACTAGAGCCTGCATTATTCATTGCTTCATAAGACATTCCTGCACTTATCGCCCCATCGCCAATGACAGCAATAACATTATCAGTTTTATTTGATAATTTGTTTGCAACTGCAATACCTAAAGCAGATGATATTGAAGTTGAACTATGAGCAGCTCCAAAAGGATCATACTCACTTTCCGATCTTTTTGTGAAACCAGATAGCCCACCACCTTTTCTTAATGTTCTAATCCTATCTTTTCTTCCAGTTAAAATTTTATGGGGGTAGGTTTGATGTCCGACATCCCATATTAATTTGTCGTTGGGTGTGTTAAAAATATAATGAAGAACAACTGTAAGTTCAACAACACCTAATCCTGCTCCTAAATGTCCCCCAGTTTCAGAAACTGCATCAATAAGTTCTTCTCTCAACTCTTTAACTAATATTTTAAGCTCAGATTGAGAAAGTTTTTTTATATCAGATGGAAAATTAATATTATCTAAATATTTATAATTTTTATTCATTTACTTCTGTTAACTATATAGTTTATTGTATCTTTTAAATCTTTACTTTTTTTTCCATATATTAAAATTTTTTTTAAGATATTAAATTTTAAATTATCTCGATAATCAACTGTATTTTGGTATCCTAAAACTTTTATGAGCGTAGCTTTACCTTTTTTCATATCTTTTTTAGTTTTTTTTCCAGCTCTTTTAGAGGAGCTTTTTAAATCAATTAAATCATCAACTATTTGAAATAATAGCCCTATTTGTTCTCCAATTAACTCAAATTTTTTTATATGTTTTAATTTATTTGAAACAATAATGGGTGCCATACAACAAAAACTAAAAAGTTTTCCCGTTTTTTTTACCTCCATAATTTTAATTTTTTGAATTGAAACTTCTTTTTTCTCAAAACTTAAGTCTAGATATTGCCCTCCTGCTATACCTGTATGGCCAGAACATTTTGAGATAGAATTTATAAGATTGATTTTAGTATTGCTTTCTATTTTAAAATTCTTGTCAGAAAGAATTTCAAACGCAATTGTTAATAAAGAATTTCCAGCTAGTATTGCGGTTGACTCTCCAAATTTTTTATGGGTTGATAATTTACCTCTTCTAAGGTTATCGTTATCCATACATGGTAAATCATCATGTATTAAAGAATATCCATGAATACACTCTACTGCTGCAGCAATACGTATTAATTTTTTATATTCAATATTAAAAATTTTACCAATATCTATTATAAGTTTTGATCTAATTTTTTTTCCACCTGGAAACATTCCATATTTCATTGGAGGAATTAGTTCAGTTTTTTTTTGCAAATAAAAAAAACTTTTTATAAATTTATTAGTATCCTTTGCAATTTTATTTAGTTTTTTTTCCATTTTTATTTTGTAAAATTAATTTTATTTTATCTTTTGTGATCTCTGAAATTTGTTTAGAAGTTTTCTGAAATTTTTTTTCTATTAAATTATTTAATTTTATAAGCATTTGATATTCTTCAACCGAATTCTCTAAATTTTTTTTATTTTCAAGATTTTCGATTATATTGGTAGCTAAATCTGTCAACTCTTCGACAGATTTACTTTGAATATCGTTTGGCAAATTTTTATCTTTCATATAAAAAGTCTTATTATTACATGAAAAAAGATCTTTCAAATATTAAAAAAAGTAAATTTTTATTGAATAGAAATGAGTGTATTGGAATACCTACAGAAACCGTATATGGCTTAGCAGCTAATGCATACTCTGATCTAGCAACTTCAAAAATTTTTAAATTAAAAAAACGACCAAAAAATAATCCTTTGATTGTTCATTATTATTCTTTAGAAAACTTAAAAAAAGATTGCAAAATAAATCAAAATTTTATCAAACTATATAAAAAATTTTGTCCTGGCCCAATAACTTTTATACTAAAGCTTAAAAGTAAAAATAAAATATCAAAAAATGTAACAAATAAAAAAAAAACACTTGCAGTAAGGTTTCCAAAGCATTCATTAACAAGAAAGTTACTTAAAGAGCTTGATTTTCCTCTTGCAGCACCAAGTGCAAATATTTCAACAAAAGTTAGTGCTGTTTCAAAAAAAGATGTTGAAGAAGAATTTGGTAATAAAATCAAATTCATTCTAGATGGTGGCAGTTCAAAAATAGGTTTAGAGTCAACAATTGTAAATTTAGATCCTAAACCTGCTATTTTAAGATTAGGAGCAATAGAAGTAAGTAAAATAAATAAAGTTCTCAAAAATAAAGTAAATTATAAATCCAAAAATAATAAAAATTCTGTTCCAGGTCAGGGTAAGCTTCATTATTCTCCTGGAATTCAAATTAGAAGAAATGTTAAAAATCCTAAGAAGCATGAGGCATTTCTATTAATTAAAAAAAGAAAAATATCTGATAAAAATTTCTTTTATTTGACAAAAAATAACAATCTTAATGAAGCGGGTAAAAACTTATATAAAACACTTAGAATGATTAAAAAATTAAAATATAATAGTATTTCAGTTGAAAAAATCCCAAATAAAGGAATTGGCCAAACTATAAACGATAGGTTGATTAGGGCATCTAAAAGATAATGCAATATCCTATTGATGTTAAAAATCTGTCAAAAAACTATTCGAATAAAGCTGCAGTAAAAAATATTAACTTTAAAATAAATAAGAATGAAATTTTAGGTTTATTAGGTCCAAATGGTTGCGGTAAAACTACGACAATAGCAATGATGCTCGGACTGCTTAAACCTACAAATGGAATAGTGCTGATAGATGGTGAGGATATTGAGAAAAATAGAATTAAACTTTTACATAAAATGAACTTTATTTCTCCTTATATCGAATTGCCAAAAAAACTAACTGTAAAAGAAAATTTAATTGTGTATGGAAAACTATACGGGGTAAAAAAAGTTTTGTTAAGAATAGATCATTTATCAGAAAAATTAAGGTTAACCGAATTTTTAAATAAAAAAACTGGTGAATTATCATCTGGCCAAAAAAATAGAGTGAGTTTAGCTAAAGCTCTTATCAATGATCCAAAAATACTATTTTTAGATGAGCCTACAGCATCATTAGATCCTGAGACAGGTGATTTTGTTAGAACCTTTATAGAAAAATTATCAAAAGAGAGAGAAATGTCGATTCTGCTCGCTTCACATAATATGGATGAAGTAAAAAGACTTTGTAAAAATGTTTTGATGATGAAAGATGGTTTGTTAATCGATCGAGGCACACCCAATGAGTTGATTAAAAAACATGGCAAAATAAATCTTGAAGAGGTTTTTTTAAAATTAAATAGGACATCAAATGAGTTTTAACAGAATTTATGGACTTTTTTTAAGACACTTTTTTTTAATTAAAAGTTCACTTCCAAGAATATTAGATTTGATTTACTGGCCAACAATCCAAATTATTTTGTGGGGTTTTATTTCTTTATTTTTTTCAACTTATAGCAACTATTACAATAATACTTTGGGTGTTATATTAACTTGTGCGATACTTTACGATTTCCTATTTAGATCAAGTATTAGTTTTAACATGCTATTTTTAGAGGAAATATGGAGTAGAAATTTCACTAATTTATTTATTGCTCCTATGAGAATAAGTGAAATAATTATATCTTTAGTCGTAACTGCTTTAATTAGAACCCTAATAGGACTTGTACCTGCTATACTAATTACAAGTCCTTTGTTTGGTATTTCAATTTTAAATCTTGGCATACCTTTATTATTTCTATTCTTAAGTTTGTATATTTTTGGAATAACACTAGGTTTGTTTGTATCGTCTGGTCTATTAAGATATGGACCAGCATTTGAAAATATAGCTTGGTCCTCGTTATTTTTGTTAGCTCCATTAGGTTGCATATATTATCCAATAGAAATTTTACCAGATATGCTACAAACTATGGCTAAGGCTTTGCCGCTTGTGTATATTTTTGAAGAGGCAAGATCGATTTTAATAAATCAATATGTTGACTATTCAAATATTAAAAATGCCTTTATTCTCAATATATTCTATTTATTTATAGGTATTGTTCTTTTTTATTACTCATTTAGACAAGCGCGGAAAAAGGGATCTCTTATAAATATTGGAGAATAATGGTGCGCCCGCTAGGAGTCGAACCCAGAACCTCCTGATCCGAAGTCAGGCGCTCTATCCAGTTGAGCTACAAGCGCATATAGTATTATTATTATAATTTATGAAAAATAACATTAATTTAATTGTTCAAGATAAAAGTCCAAAAGAGAGAGTGGACCAATTTTTAGCAAAAAAGTATAGTGAACTGAGCAGAACTAGAATTAAAAATCTTATTATTGCTAAAAATCTTAAAATAAATGGGAAGTTTATTTTTGATCCATCAAAGAAAATATCGCCTGGTGATAATTTAATTTTTACAATTCCTGAACCAAAGAAAACTTTAATCAAACCTTATGATTTTAAATTAAATATAGTTTTTGAAGACAAATACCTTTTGGTCATTAACAAGCCTGCTGGTATATCAATGCACCCTGGTGCAGGTGATTATGATAAAACATTAGTCAATGCCTTGGTAAGTTATGACAAAAAAAATTTATCTAATATTAATGGTGAAACAAGGCCAGGTATAGTCCACAGAATAGATAAGGATACATCTGGTTTAGTAGTAATCGCAAAAAATAATTTTGTACATGAAATTTTATCCAAACAATTTAGTGAACATACTATCAAAAGAGTTTATCAAACTTTAGTTTGGGGAAAATTGAGACCACAGAAAGGGAAAATTCAAACTTTAATTACCAGAAGTTCAAAAAACAGACAAATTATGGAGGTAGGAATTAGTAGGGGAAAAAATGCAATTACAAACTATAAGACTTTAATAGTATTTGAAAAAAAAAAAATACCAACTTTTAGTTTTGTAGAATGTAAATTAGAAACAGGAAGAACTCATCAAATAAGAGTTCATATGTCTTATAAGGGTAATAATATTTTAGGTGATAAAAAATATAAAAAAAAATTTAAAAAATTTAAAGATATAGACAAAAATGTTGAGAAAAAATTAATAAATTTAAAAAGACAATTTCTTCATGCTAAAACATTAGGCTTTGTTCATCCAGTTAAAAACGAGAATATGGAATTTACATCAAATTTACCTGAAGATTTAGAAAATATAATAAAAAGCCTTAAAAATGCTTAAAAAAACCCATTGTAAAATTATAAAATTTTATTAAATAAGTGTCATGAGTTCTACAACATTTAAATTTCCTGCGTTATCAAATGAAGGTGGCTTAACTGCTTACCTTGATCAGATAAAAAAATTTCCAATGCTTGATGCTGAGGAGGAATATATGCTTGCAAAAAATTGGAAAGCTACAGGAAATGTAAAATCTGCAGAAAAATTAGTTACGAGTCATTTGAGGCTAGTTGCAAAAATCGCAATGGGCTACAAAGGCTATGGTTTACCAGTAAGTGAAATGATTTCAGAAGGTAATATTGGATTAATGCAAGCTGTAAAAAAATTTGAACCAGAAAAAGGTTTTCGTTTAGCAACCTACGCAATGTGGTGGATAAAAGCATCTATTCAAGAGTATATTCTAAGATCCTGGAGTTTAGTTAAAATTGGAACAACCGCAGCTCAAAAAAAATTATTTTTTAACCTTAAGAAACTAAAAAATCAGATTGCACCTAAGACAGAGGGTGATCTTAAACATGAGCACGTAAAAGATATTGCGAATCGACTTGATGTAAGTGAGGATGAAGTAATATCTATGAATAGACGATTATTAGGAAAAGAGCAGTCTTTAAACGCACCCATTGGTGAAGATGGTGATGAATGGCAAGATTGGGTTGTTGATAAAGATATGGATCAGGAACTAAAATTTGCTCAGCAAGAAGAAATAGAACAAAGAAAAGATTTATTATCGGAGTCTATAAAAATTTTAAATGACAGAGAAAAAGAAATACTCTACTCGAGAAGACTTGCGGATGAACCAATTACTTTGGATGATTTAAGTAAAAAATATAAAATTAGCAGAGAAAGAATAAGACAAATTGAAAACAAAGCATTCGAAAAGCTTCAAAAACATATGCTTAATGCTGCGAGGTCAAAAAATTTATTACCAGCCAATTAATTATTGAAAGGATCCTCAATCAAAATTGTGTCGTTTCTTTCTGGGCTAGTTGATATGCTTGATATTTTAGTTTCAATAAATTTTGCAAGTTCAGAAACATAATTTTTGGCATTTATCGGTAAATCATTAAAGTTTTTAATACCTTTTGTTGAAGACTTCCATCCTTTAAAAGTTTTATAAATTGGAATCACTTTTAATTGGTCGTCAACCGCAGCTGGTAAATAATCTATTTTTTTACCATCTAATTTATAAGCTATACAAATTTTTATTTCATCAAGTTCATCCAAAACATCTAATTTTGTTAAAGCTATGCCATCTATTCCTGAAATTTTAATTGTTTGTCTTACCAAAACCCCGTCAAACCATCCACATCTCCTTTTCCTGCTAGTAACTGTTCCAAATTCTTTTCCTTTTTGCCCCAATTGTTCTCCAATGCTATCTGTTAGTTCTGTTGGAAATGGGCCTTCGCCTACTCGAGTAGTATAAGCTTTAGTTATGCCAAGTACATAGTTTATGCTGTTAGGACCACAGCCAGAGCCTGTTGCAGCTGAAGACGCTACTGTATTTGAGGAAGTTACAAATGGATAAGTACCATGATCAACATCTAATAAAATTCCTTGTGCGCCTTCAAATAATATTTTTTTTTTCTGTTGTTTAAATTCATCAATTTTTTTCCATACTGGCTGAGAATATTTTAGTATTTCTGGTGCTATTTCAAGTAATTCTTTTTTAAGTTGATCTTTTTGAAATATCTCTTTTCCAAGACCTTTTCTTATAGCATTATGATGCATTAAAACAGTCTCTAATCTGTGATTTAAGTTTTCCTCGGAAATTAAATCCATAACTCTTATTGATCTTCTTCCAACTTTATCTTCATACGCAGGTCCTATTCCTCTTCGCGTTGTTCCAATTTTTGCTTTTCCAGCTGTATCTTCTCTGATTTCATCCATTTCTCTATGAAAAGGCAAAATTAAGTTTGCTGCCTCAGATAAAATTAGATTTTTTTCAGAAATTTCTACACCTTTTGATTTAATCTCTTTTATTTCTTCTAAAAAAGCCCATGGATCTACCACAACACCATTCCCAATCACTGAAATTTTATTCTTTCTAACTATGCCAGAGGGTAATAACCTTAATTTGTATGTGATGCCATCAATAACTAAAGTGTGGCCTGCGTTATGTCCACCTTGAAATCTAATAACTACATCTGCCTCACTTGAAAGCCAATCAACTATTTTTCCTTTACCTTCATCGCCCCACTGTGAACCAACTACTACAACATTTTTCATTTAAATTTTTTATTTATATTAATTACACTTATGTGGTTTATTGGCCCATGACCCTTTCCATACCTGGGACCACTCCCGATAGCATGGTTAACATAATTGATCGCCATTCTACAAGAATTCTTTAATGTTTTTCCACACGAGTAATATGTTGCTATTGCACTTGAAAGTGTACAACCAGTACCATGTGTATTTTTAGTTTTTATTCTTTTACTTTTGAATATTACTTTTTCCTTTTTATTTAAGTAGATATCAAAAACATATTTTGATTTTAAATGACCACCTTTAATTAAAACATTTTTTGCACCAAGTTTTAATAATTTTTTTCCAGTAAAAATCATATCTGGTATTGATCTTATTTTTGTTTTTGTAAGTATCTCAGCTTCTGGAATATTTGGAGTAATTATTGTTACTTTTTTAATTAGATGTGATTTAATAATTTTAATTGACTTATTATCTATAAGTTTTGTACCACCCTTTGCTACCATTACTGGATCTAAAACTATTTTATTTATTTTAACTTTTTTCAAAGATTTTATAATAGTTTTAATAACAGGTGAGGAGTGTAACATACCAATTTTAATTGCATCTGGCTTGATATCCTTTGACGTAAATTCAATTTGATTTTTGATTTCATTTATTGGAACTTTTAATATGGAAAATACGCCAGACGTATTTTGTGAGGTTAATGCGGTAATTGCTGTCATTGCATACGAACCAAGACTTGTAATTGTTTTTATATCAGCTTGTATTCCTGCTCCCCCTGAGGAGTCTGAGCCTGCAATTACCAATATTTTAGATTTTATTTTCAATTTAATTAATAGATTTTTTTACAATATTGATACAATTTTGTAATAAATTTATATTACTAGACTCTCCCATTATCCTTACTTTAGGTTCAGTTCCTGACTTTCTTACAAGCATCCTACCATTATTTTTAATAAGTTTTTCTGCTTTCTTTATAGCGATTATACATTTATTTGAATTAATTATTGATTTATCTTTTACTTTAATATTCTCCAAAATTTGTGGAGTTAACTTAAATAGATTAAACAATTGACTGGCTTTAGTTCCTTTTCTCATTGAGAATAAAACTTCTAAGGCAACTAATAATCCGTCTCCAGTTGTTGCAAATTTTCCAAGTATAATATGTCCTGATTGTTCGCCACCAAGATTGAAATTATTTTTCTGCATTTTTTCTTTTACATATCTATCTCCGACATCAGCTCTAATAAACCTAATTTTTTTACTTTTAAAATAGTTTTGCAGACCGTAATTTGACATCAAAGTTCCAATAACGCCTCCTTTTAAGATTTTTTTTCTTTTCCATCTTGTTGCTAACATAGCAATAATTTGATCACCATCAATAATGTTCCCTTTTTCATCAGAGATTATAATTCTATCAGCATCACCATCCAAAGATATACCGATATGAGCGTTATGTTTTTTCACTAAGCGTTTAATTTTATTCGGGAATGTTGAACCACAATTTTGATTTATGTTTAAGCCATTTGGTGATGCCCCATATTCAAAAACTTTTGCACCTAGACTTCTAAAAAGTTTTGGTCCAGATTTATATGCAGCACCGTTTGCGCAATCGATTACTATCTTCATGCCTTTTAAACAAAAATTACTTGGAAAGTTTTTTTTTAATATTTTTATATATCTATCATTCGCATCCTCTAATCTTTTTACCCTTCCCAAGTTTTTTGGTTCCGAAAGATTTTTAACGATTTTAATATCAATTAATTTTTCTATTTTTTTTTCAATTTTATCAGACAGTTTTAGACCATCTGGTCCAAACAGTTTAAGGCCATTATCATAATATGGATTATGTGATGCGGTAATCATTATACCTAAATTTGCTTTCATTTTTTTGGTTAACATTGCTAGACCATTTGTAGGTAAAGGCCCCAAGGTATAAACATGCATACCAGCTGATGCCAACCCAGAGACGAGTGCGGGCTCAAGGGAATAACCAGATAATCTGGTATCTTTTGCTATTATAGCAGTTTGCTTAAATTTTTTTTGATTTTTAAAATATGTGCCAGCAGCTAGGCCAAATTTAAAAAACATCTCTCCATTAATTTTATTCTGATTAACTTTGCCTCTAATTCCATCTGTTCCAAAATATTTTTTTGTCATTTTAAAATTTGAGTGATTTAAAGACCTTTATACTTTGATTTACCTCATTAACGTCATGCACTCTTAAAATTTGAACACCTTGCATAATTGCAAATAAATTTGATGCTATTGTTCCTCCTAACCTTTCTTTGCTGTCATTTTCTCCAGATAAATCTTTTATGAATCTTTTTCTTGAAGTACCTAACATTACAGGAAAACCAAGTGAGTGGAAAATAGAAATCTTTCTCAATAAGGTAATATTATGTTTCAAGTTTTTACCAAAACCAATACCTGGGTCTAAAATGATATTATTATGCTTAATACCGATCGACCTTAAATATTTTATTTTATTCTCAAAAAAATCGTAAATATCTAAAATCACATTTTTATATTTTGGATTTTTTTGCATAGTTGCTGGATTTCCCTGTATATGGTGAATTACAAAAGGTATTTTTGTTTTCTTTAATAGTTCCAGAGTTTTAACATCGTGTTCAAGGCCAGAAATATCGTTAATTAAATTAATTTTATTTTTAATCCCCTTTTCCATTATGTCACTTTTTCTTGTGTCCAAAGAAATGAATTTTTTGAATTTTTTAATTTTTGATAGTGTTGGATGTAATCTTTTCCATTCTTCGCTCGAAGAAATTTCTTTAGATCCTGGTCTGGTAGACTCTCCACCAACATCTAAAATACTACATCCATCATTAATTAATTTTTTTGCATGTAATAACCCGTTTTTATTTTTTATATATTTTCCTCCATCAGAAAAACTATCAGGGGTTAAATTCAGAACTCCCATCAAAATTGGTAATTTTTTTAAATTAAGATTTTTGATCTTTTTTTTCTTAGAAATTTTCTTTAAATCAGAAAAAATCTTATTCTTAATCTTACCTTTAATCTTTTTAATTTCAAAGATACTTAGTTTTCTTGAACTTTTTCTAGTAATAAGTTCAATCATGTCAAAGGAGATTGAACTGTCTCCATATAATGCAAGTGAGTTTTTCTTTTTTACTTTTTCTTGAGATGCTTGGCCAAAATAAAAATTACACGCTCTTGTGTAATATTTTGGCATGGGTCTTTAATGAACGATTTTAGGTTTTAGCCCTATTGACCCTAATGCAGAGCTTTGGTCGCTATCATCCGATTTAGTATCTTCCTTATTTGTAGGATAAATGTTTTTATTAATAATATTTTCAATTTCTTCCCCTGTTAGAGTTTCGTAAGTAAGTAAAGCCTTAGCAACTTTATGTAAATCATCAATCTTTTCAGTAAGTATTTTTCTTGCTTGATTGTAACCTTCATCAACTAATTTTCTTATTTCTTTATCAATTTTTTGAGCGACTGCCTCTGAAACACTTTGAGTTTGGGTTACTGATCTTCCTAAAAATACTTCTTCTTGATTTTCTCCATACTCGACTGGCCCTAATTCCTCACTCATACCATATTTAGTTACCATTGCTCTAGCTAACTGAGTTGCTTGGTTAATGTCTGATCCGCTTCCACCTCCAGCTCCAGTAGATATATTATCTTTTCCAAAAATAATTTCTTCAGCGACCCTGCCTCCAAAGCAAACTGCTAATCTGGCTTTCAAATACTTTATAGAATGACCATGTTTATCTCTTTCGGGTAAATTCATCACCATTCCTAATGCTCTTCCTCTAGGAATAATTGTTGCTTTATGTATTGGATCATAGTTAGGCATATTAAATGAAACAAGAGCATGACCACCCTCATGATAAGCAGTTAATTTTTTCTCATCCTCTGTCATTACCATTGATCTTCTTTCAGCTCCCATCATTACTTTATCTTTTGCCTCCTCAAATTCCTGGTAGGTAACAATTCTTTTATTTTTTCTAGCCGCTAACAATGCAGCTTCATTCACTAAATTAGCTAAATCTGCACCCGAAAAACCTGGGGTTCCTCTCGCAACAGTTCTTAAATTTACATCAGGTGACATAGTAATTTTTTTAGCATGAACTTTTAATATTTTTTCTCTTCCAATTATATCTGGATTTGAAACCACAACTTGTCTGTCAAATCTTCCAGGTCTTAAAAGTGCGGGATCCAAAACATCTGGTCTATTTGTGGCTGCAATTATTATTACTCCTTCGTTAGTATCAAATCCATCCATCTCAACTAGCAATTGGTTCAAAGTTTGTTCTCTTTCGTCGTTTCCACCTCCTAAACCTGCTCCTCTACTTCTTCCAACAGCATCAATCTCATCTATGAAAATTATACACGGCGAATGTTTTTTTCCTTGCTCAAACATATCTCTTACTCTTGACGCACCTACTCCAACAAACATTTCAACAAAATCAGAACCAGATATAGTAAAAAAAGGAACACCAGCTTCCCCAGCAATTGCTCGAGCTAATAAAGTTTTACCTGTTCCTGGTGGACCAACTAACAAACATCCTCTAGGTATTTTGCCACCTAATCTACTAAACTTTCTTGGATCTTTTAAAAATTCTACTACTTCTTCAACCTCTTCTTTTGCTTCCTCAACACCCGCAACATCATTAAAAGTTACTTTACCTTTAACCTCATTCATCATTTTTGCTTTAGATCTTCCAAAGCCCATTGCGCCGCCTTTACCACCTTGCATCTGACGCATAAAAAATATCCAGACGGCTATTAAAAGCAACATAGGAAACCAAGACAACAACACACCAAATAATGATGGCATCTTTTCATCTAATGGCGCAGCGGTAATACTCACACCTTTGTCTGAAAGTTTTTCTATTAAGTTCGGATCATTTGGAGAGTAAGTAGAAAATTTATTTCCATCAGATAGTACACCGTTTATGTTATTACCTTTTATTTCTACCTGCACTACTCTTCCATTTTCAACTTCAGTTAAAAAAGTTGAGAAGTTAATTTTTTCAATATTGTTATTTAGTGTTCCTTGTGGGTTTTTGAACATATTATATAGGCCAATAGTCAAAAATACTATTATTGCCCACATAGCTAGATTTCTAAAATTCATGTTTCTAAAATAAGAATTATTATTAATTTAACAAGTATATATTTTAACCACTTTCACTTGAAATTATAACAGTTTGGTTGATTTTTTCAAATAAACAGCCTCCAAGTGTCATTTTTTTAAATTTTGGATGTGACTTAATCTCCTTGATTAGTAAATTTGTGCTTTTTCCTCTTGGAGGGTAGTATTTTTTACTAATCTTTCTCATTACAATATTTAGAGACCTCATAATCACCTCATCCGGCTGTAGGAAGAAATTAAGATTTAACGTAGCTTTTTTTTTATTTAAAACAAAACTTAGGTTATTTTTAATATTTTGATTAGCATAAAAATCTAATGCGTTATTTGCAGTTTTTAAATTTTTAATAGTTAAAATTAATTTATTTTCATCTAAACCTTCATTTTTAAGATTTTCAATTAATTTTCTGATTCTTACTCTTTTAAAATCTTTGTTAAAATTAGATGGATCTTTAACAAAAATTTTAAAGACGTTTAAAGTTATTTTTTCAAGTTGTTTTTTATCAAACTCTAATAAAGGTCTTATATAGTTGATTTTATTTATTTTAGTCTTTTCGTCCAGAGAAACTAAACCCTTCAAGCCGCTTCCCCTGGTCATTCTGATAAAAAAATTCTCATTTAAATCATTCTTATGGTGACCAAGAAGAATATTATTTAATTTAAGTCTCGAGCATTCTCCGCTTAGTAATGAATATCTTTTTACTCTTGCAATGGCCTGAATATTTGATGAAGGTTTTGAGCCTATCCATTTAATAATTTTACACTTAATGTTGATTTTTTTTAGGATTTTACATACATCCTGAGCCTCTTTAGACGAGTCTTTTCTTAATTTATGGTCTATAATACAATAATAGAATTTGGCACCATATTTTTCTTCATAGCACTTGGATAAAAAAGCAAGCGCTAAGCTATCAGGTCCACCTGAAACTGCGACTAAGAAACTTTCTCTACTATTTAATTTTTTTTCAAACTTACTGAAAATAGGCTTAATAAAATCTTTATTTAATAAGTTGCTAATAAAATTATGATTTATCTTTTGAGCATTCAAACTTTTTCTCTTCATATTTTGCTTTTTGAAGAACAGACTGATTAGCTTCTGGATATTGTTGTTTAACACCCGTTATCATCAGACAACCTTGATCCTTTTCTCCAATTTGTACTAGTGATACACCGAGTTTTAATAAATTGATAGGTGCCTTCTCGCTTTTCGGATATTTTTGATAACCTTCTAAATATGCAGATGCTGCATCTGTAAAAAGTTGTCTTATTCTAAATGTTTCTGCGTACCAATATTGTGCGTTGCCTGCAAGTTTGTGATCAGGGTTTGTATTTACAAACTCTCTGAAGGCTCTTTCAGCCATATTGTAATCACCATTTTTTAAAAAGCTTGTTGCAAAATCATATTGTTTATCTGGATTTGTATCTGGAAGAATCTTCTCTTCCGATACAAAAGTTTCAGTAACAACTGAACCTGTGGTATCTATTGATTGAATTTCTTGTTCTTGGTTATCTGTCTCAGTATCTTTGTAAGATATTGCCCCAAGATCCTGAGGTTCTGACGATCCTGGTAAAATTTTCTTTTTATCACTTGAAGAACTTATTTTCTTATTATTATTTTCACTCACTGACAATGTTTCAAGTTGTTGAAATCGCATCTGATTATCAGACTGTACTTTAGAAAGCCTATTAGATAATTTGTCTAATTTAAAATTTATTTCTTCAAAACGGTTGGTAAGTTCTTGAAATTGTTTTTCAATTTCTGAAAGTTTTAATAAGTGCCTTGTAAGTACTTCCTCAGAACTCTGGTCTAATTCTGTAATACTCTCGTTAAGAATTTCATTCTGTGAATTTGAATAAACTGCTTTTTCTAATGTTTTTAAATCTTGTTGAATAATTTTAATAATTTCCTCATAATTATGACTGTCAGCAAATATTTTTTTTGGAATAAAAATGCAGAAAAATATTACAAAAGAAAATAAAAAAAGTTTTTGTTTAGTCATCAAGATTATTTGTAATTATAATGATGGCAAAAAAAAGACCCTGATAATTTAATCAGGGCCTTTTCGTATTTCTAAATTAGTTTGCTTTAACTGTGACTGATCTTCTATTTTTTGACCAAGCTAAAGGATTTGAACCTGAATCAACAGGTCTCTCTTTACCATAGCTGATTACTGAAATTCTATTTCCAGAGATCCCATAAGTCATAAGATAGTCTTTAACTGAATTTGCTCTTCTTTCACCTAAAGCTAAGTTATACTCTCTTGTACCTCTTTCATCAGCATGACCTTCTAGCACAACATTTATTTTTGAATTTTTTCTTAACCAAGCTGCTTGTTTTCTTAAAGTTTCTCTTGAAGCAGTAGTCAAGACAGATTCATTTGTTGCAAAGAAAACTCTATCTGCAACTCCTGAAGCTAAATATTCAACTGTATCTTTTCCAGTATAAACATCGCCCTGCATTTGATTCGTAACTTTTTTAGTTGCACAAGCAGAAAGCACTAAACTTGCTAGCATTATCATAAATGCATTTTTGAAAATTTTCGTTAAATTCATTAACTACTCCTTATTTGAATATTTTAAGTTTTTCACACCTAATTAAATCTTTCAAGTATAAAAATCAACTATTTAATACTAATTACTTAATAAAGACGACCAAGATGGGTCGGAGGCATCGGTTTCAGTGTCCACCAATCTCTCATTATAGCCTGTTAAATCAATTGACCATAATTTAGCAGAAAACCCCTTGCCTTCAGAGTCTGACTTGGTCTCTCTATAGAAAATAAGTACTCTACCATTAGGTGACCATGAGGGTGCCTCTTGGTAAAAATTTTCAGTCAATAACCTTTCGCCAGAGCCATCCGTTCTCATTACACCAATATAAAACTTTCCCTTATGAAGTTTTGTAAATGCTATTAAGTCCCCCCTTGGAGACCATACGGGTGTACCATATAAACCTTTGCCAAATGAAATTCTTTTGACTTTTGTACCATCGCTCTTCATAACATATATCTGTTGATAACCACTCCTATCAGAATTGAAGCAAATATATTTTCCGTCAGGTGAATAAGATGGGGACGTATCAATTGAGGGATGATTTGTAATTCTTTCAACTACTCTATTTTCTAAATCCATAGTGTATATGTCAGAATTTCCATCCATAGCAAAACTCATGATAATTTTTTTTCCATTTGGTGAAAACCTTGGTGCAAATGTCATCCCTGGAAAATCACCTACTACCTCTTGTATACCTGTTTCAATATCTAAAAGATAAACCCTCGGAAGATTTCTAAAATAAGATAAATAAGTAACCATTTGATTTGTAGGATTAAATCTTGGAGTCAAAACTAATTCATTTCCTAATGTTAAATATTTTGTATTAAATCCATCTTGATCCATTATCGCAAGTTTTTTAATTCTTTTTGTTTTTGGTCCCTCTTCTGAAACATAAATTATCCTTGTATCAAAATAACCTTTTTCTCCAGTTAACCTCTCGTAAACTTTGTCGGTAATTATATGTCCAACTCTTCGCCAGTTTGTTGGCACTGTAGTGAAAGCTAATGCCATCATTTCTTTGCCTGCTAACACGTCCCACAATCTAAATTCTACTCTTAGTTTTTCATTTTTATAAATTACTTTTCCTGTGATTAGCGCTTGAGCTTTAATCAAAGACCAATCTTCAAATCTTGGTTTTAGGTGTGCTATATCAGGCTTCTGAAGAAAAGCATCTTTGCTCAAGGGATTAAACAAACCAGAAGTTTGCAGGTTATTTTCAACAACCTTTGAAATTTCAGATCCAATATTTTTTTTTTTCAATGTTTTTTGAAGTGCTTCATTAGAATTACTATCAATTGACAATGGAGATACAGCAATAGGCAGAGGATTTAAATTTCCTCTTGTAATATCTACTTCAATTAAAGCATTGGCATGTGTGATGCTAAACAAAAAAATTATAATATATTTAAAATATTTAATCATCCCTCTAACATCTCTCTTGCGTCGAAATTTAATTGTAGTTCTTTCCATCTTTCATAACCTTCAGTGGGTACCCTTAAGGGTTGACACATTTTAATTGCTCTAAGCGCACTTTCTGCCAAAACTTTATAAAATCCCTGACCTGGTGTATTCATCCTTGCATGATCCAATATCTCAGATTTAACGACTGTTCCATCTGGTTTTAATTGTAATTTTATTCTTACTAATAAATTTTCATTATATGGTAGTCCTAAAGGAATACTCCAGCAACCAAAAATTTGTGCTTTTAATGCATCTTCTTCACTCAAAGTAAGACTTGTAATACTTAGATCTTTTTTTTGAGATTGCGATATTTTATTAGTTTTTTTTGTAGTTTCAGCGAATTCTTCTTTTGATTTATCAATTAAAGCGGCTATATTATTTGGATCAAATAATTCTTTTTTTTCAAATTCAGAAACTTGTTTAATTTCTTCATCGAGCTTTTCTGGATTTTGTTTTTTTTCCTCAATTTTTTTTACTTTATCAATATTTTCGTCAGGTAAGGGAACTGCATCTGGTTTTTCTTTTTTAACTTTTTTTGGTGGTGCTTGTTCAGAGGTTAGTTTTTCTTCTTCTTTTTTTTTTACTTCTTCAATTATTTTTTTTGCTTTTGGCGCATAAGGAATATTAGTCTTATCTGATATTTGTATTAACTCTACAGACACAAGGGGGGGTAAATCTATTGGTTCTTTTGTCAAAAAAAGGGAGACTTATTGCTGTTATAAATATCATTATGATATGAAATCCAGATGAGATTATAACATTTCTGACCAAGATTTTACCTCTCTTTGTAAGGTTCGGATATTAGAGCTACCTTTGTAAAGCCTGAACCAGAAAGCATTCCCATCACTTCTAAAACTCTACCATAATTTATTGTCTTATCACCTCTGACATATATTCTAGTGTCAGTTCTATTTTTTGAGACCGCTAAAATTTTCGCTATAATTTTTTCATATTCCACTTTAGATTCTTGGATAAATATTTCTCCTTTAGAATTAATTGTAAGTGTCAAAGGTTCTTGTTCCTCTGGA
Organism: Candidatus Pelagibacter communis; assembly: GCF_001179965.1. Taxonomy (GTDB): domain Bacteria; phylum Pseudomonadota; class Alphaproteobacteria; order Pelagibacterales; family Pelagibacteraceae; genus Pelagibacter. Next base: position 168,344 of record NZ_CVSH01000052.1, on the reverse strand, counting down.
AGAGAGTCTGCTGAACTTTCTGGTAAATCAACCTGAACTCCTACTGTTAACAAGGGTGCCGTAACCATGAATATAATTAAAAGTACAAGCATAACATCAACGAAAGGAGTGACATTGATCTCACTCATTGGATCATTTTTGGATCTTTTAAGATTAAAAGCCATTTTAAATTATTGTTAGAAATCTTTTTGAAAAATTTTCTAATTTCTGCGAGTATTTTTTTGAGTCACTATTAAATTTATTATAAGCTATCACTGCTGGTATGGCAGCTAACAAACCGAGTGCAGTTGCAAAAAGAGCTTCTGCAATTCCTGGGGCAACAATAGCTAAACTAGTATTTCTAGATATAGCAATTGATTGAAATGAATTCATTATTCCCCAAACTGTACCAAATAATCCAATGAAAGGAGCTGTTGCACCTACGGTTGCAAGAAAAGTATAACTCTTCTCAATTTTATTCATCTGTTTCTCTATATTTATTTCAAGCATGTTTGAAAGTCTTTCATTGAGTTGCGTTTTTGATCTTGTTTTTAGTGCTGCTTCCATAGACGATTTAAAAACAAGTGCCATTGGATCTTCTATATTTTTTGGTATAGTATTATAAAAAGACTCAGCTGACTTTGATTTCCAAAATCGTTCTTCAAAAATTTCGGAAGATTCATTTATTTTTTTAAATAATTTTACTTTTTCAATTATTATTGCCCATGAGTATACTGAGCAAGCTATAAGAATAATTATTACAGACTTGACTACAAAATCTGCGCGTATAAATAATTGAACAAGTGAAAAGTCAGTGTTACTTGCTAAACCAACTGCTTGTGATGTTATATCTGCTTCCATTTGATCTACTTGTCACTTAATTGTGTCATCAATTTGTCTTAAATTTCAAAATTGTCTATTCTGATCTTAAATTTTCGTAGAAATAACTAGCAATAAGCATGGCATCAGCTTTATTTGCATCTTTTTTTTTTGATAAATTCACAGAAAAATAAGGAAATATTTCGATAGCTCTAGTTCTGCTGGCGTCTTTTTCTGAGTTAATCAAATTAAAATATTTTTTCCATTTAGCAGGCCTAACAAAATACATTGATAAATTCATTGCTGAGCATATACCCTTTAATACACCAAATGATTGACCAAAATTAAACATGCTTGTAACTCCTTGTCCAGGCATAGCAGTTACATGTTCTATGACTACTTTTACTTCATTCTTGTTATAATTTTTTATTTTAGAGGAAATTTCATTAAATATTTGAGAACTATTGACTTGTTTTTTATTTTTCTTTCCTTCGGCCATACTTGGCATTTCTATTACATCAGTTATTTTTCCATCCTCCATAAAACAAATTGCGCCAGAAATTCCTGGATCAATTCCAATAATCAACATTAATTACTCCCAATTTTTAGATTCGTAAAAATATTTTGTACATCATCATCATTATCAAGTGAATCTAAAAAATCACTTATTTCATCAAAAATATCTTTGGAGATAATTACATTATTAATTGGTATCCATTCAATTTCTGTTGATATAAAATTTTTAACAGTCATTTCTAATTTTTTTTTTACTTCGTATATTTTATTTTTTTCACAATGTATCTCATGAATTTCATTATCCGAATGGCACTCTTCTGCACCTGAATCAATAGCAACATCCAAAATTTTCTCCTCTGAAATTTCATTTTTTGGAATTTTAATCACTCCGATTTGTTTAAAATTATGAGATGCAGAGCCGGATGAACCAAGACTACCTCCATTCTTTTGAAAAATAGTTCTAATTTTTGATGCAGTTCTATTTTTATTATCAGTTAATGCTTCTACTATAACTGCAATATTTTTTGGTCCAAAACCCTCGTATCTCATGCTCTGAAAATTTGAGGAATTTATGTTTGTGGATTTATCAATTGCTCTCTCAATATTTTCTTTTGGCATATTAGCTGAACGTGCTGATTGTATGGCTGATCTCAGTCTGGGATTCATATCAGGATTTTTATCACCTAATTTGGCAGCAACGGTAATTTCTTTGGATATTTTTGAAAAAATTTTTGATCTTTGTTTGTCTGCTCTACCTTTCTTATGTTTAATTCCTGCCCAATGTGAATGACCTGCCATAACTAATTTGTATTTTTTAAATCTCCACCTAAGATAAAACTATTAATTTTATCAGCTAAACCAGTATCTCTATTGCAATCTACAATTACGCCTGAAAGGCTTGCTTGCCCTGTTGCAGGGAAATGTTTTTTTGCATCCTGTTTAAAAAATTTTTTAATTGAATTTTCTTTGTTCATTCCAATAACTGAATCATAATCTCCACACATTCCTGCATCAGTTTGATAACCTGTTCCCTTTTTTAATATTCTTGTATCGCTTGTTGGAACGTGAGTGTGAGTACCAATTACTAGAGTTGCAATACCATCCATAAAGTGTCCAACCGCCATTTTTTCGCTTGTTATTTCTCCATGAAAATCGACAATCAAATAATCGTAATTTTCTTTTAATTTATTTTGCGAAGTAAATTTTTTTATAGACTCAAAGACATTTTCGCACTTTTTCATAAATATATTTCCCATTAAATTTAAAACACCTACTTTAGATTTATTTTTTGTTTCAAAGATTTCAAATCCCTTTCCAGGTGATGGCGCTATTAAATTATAAGGTCTAAGTAATCTTTTTTCTTTATCTATATATTCCGCAGTTTCTTTTTGATCCCAAATATGATTTCCAGTTGTGATTACATCAACACCACAATTAAAAAAATCGTTAGAGATTTTTTCTGTAATCCCTACTCCTTCTTTGGCAGCGTTTTCACCATTGACAATTACAAAATCAATTTTTTTTAATTTAATTTGATTTTTTAAATTTCTTTTTATTGCATCACAACCTGGTTCACCTACTACATCTCCTAAAAATAATATCCTCATGTTTCAAATATCTCTTTATCAGTTAAAACAACATCCAATTTCCTGTCAAATTTTTCAACAGGTACGTGTTTAATCATTTGATACGAAAAGGCCAAACCCAATTTAATAATTATATTTTTTCCCATCTTGCATAAAAAACGATCATAAAAACCTCCACCATAACCTAAACGATTTAGTTGTCTATCAAACGCAACCAAGGGTATTATTAAAATATTTGGCTTAACTTTCGTTTTCTTTTTTGGCTCTGGTATACCATATTTATTAATATAAAGAGGATCTTTTATTTTATATTTATAAAATTCCATTTCGATATTATTTTTTAAAATTGGAAGTGATATTGTAAATTTTTTTTTTTCTAAAAACTCCATAATCTTTTTTGTGCTAACTTCAGAATTAACTGGGTAATAAATACCAATAACTGGTTTTTTAATATTTGCTTTTTGAATAATTTTTAAAATTTTTTTTTTATCAATATTTAATGACTTAGAATATTTTTCGTCTCTGATTTTTAATATTTTTTTTCTGATTTTATGTTTTAACACAATTTATTGTACTGAGTTTTCTGTGCTAATTTTTTCGACAAAATCATCTATTTGTTTGGTCGTATTTTCAATAATTCTTGAGTAATTTTCATGAATTTTATTAATTTCTTTTTTTAATTTTTCGTGTTCATTTACCAGAGTTTGAATTTCACTCTCTTTTTCATCTTTATATTGGTAAACTAATTTTTTTAAATCTAAGAATTTATCTTTTAGTAACTGAAACTCTTTTTTTTTATTATCAACTTTTTTCATTGTTTCAAAATATTCATCGATAATTTTAATTGATGTAATCAGTAACAATTTATTTTCACCTATATTTCCTAAGCTTGATTTTAATTCTTCGAATTTTTTGCTAAGAAGGTTTGATAATTCCTCTAAATGCTCCTCTTGGCCATCATCACAGGATAACAAAAATTCTTTACCATTAAATTTAATATTTACATTTGCCATTTATCAATCTCTTCTAACAAAATATCTGTTTCTTGATTTAATTCATCTATTTTTTCGTTAAATTTTAATTCTTTATGTCTTTGTGAGAGTTTTTCGTCTTTTATTTTTTTCCTTAAAGTCTCATGTTCGGTGACTAGAACTCGATACTTCTCCTCTATATCTCTTTTTTCAATTTCTAATTGATTTTTTTGAGCTTTTAAATTTTTAGTTTGTTCTGCTAATTGTGGATTTTCAAATTTTAATTTTTTTAACTTCTGAAGTGAAGAATTAAGTTTTTCTTCTTTTTCATTAAAAGTTTTCATATATATATATTTATATTATTAAATTGAGTCTTCTTAGTCTAGATAGGATAATTTTTGAGCAAACAACACAGAGAATTAGCAAATAGCATCAGGTTTTTGTCAATAGATGCTGTACAAAAAGCAAACTCTGGTCATCCAGGAATGCCCATGGGAATGGCTGATGTAGTGACAGTTCTATTTAAAGATTTTTTAAAATTTAATCCAAAAAAACCAGATTGGTTAAATAGAGATAGATTTGTTTTATCGGCTGGGCATGGATCAATGCTTCTTTATTCACTTCTTTATCTTACAGGCTACAAAAGTGTTTCTTTAGAGGATATAAAAAATTTTAGACAATTAGACTCTATTTGTGCAGGACATCCTGAATATCACCCAGGATCTGGAATTGAAACTACAACTGGCCCACTAGGTCAAGGCATAGCAAATGCAGTTGGTTTCGCGCTAGCAGAAGAAATTTTAAAAAATAAGGTAGGTAAAAAAATTATAAATCATAAGACTTATGTTTTAGCTGGGGATGGATGTTTAATGGAAGGAATAAGCCATGAAGCATTAAGTTTTGCAGGTCACCTTAAGTTAAAAAATCTTATTTTATTATTTGATAATAATTCAATATCAATTGATGGGCCAACTAATTTAGCAGTATCTGATAATACAAAAAAAAGGTTTGAGAGTTATGGTTGGGATTATCTAAATATAAATGGACATGATGAAAAACAAATTTTTAAAGCCCTTAAAAAAGCTCAAAAAGCAAAAAAACCTTTTGCTATTTCATGTAAAACAACAATTGGTTATGGCTCTCCAAACAAAGGTGGGAAAGCATCTTCTCACGGAAGTCCACTAGGTGAAGAAGAAATTAACTTGGTTAGAAAAAAATTAAATTGGAATTATAAACCTTTTGAAATTCCAAGTGAAATCAAAAAATTGTGGAAAGAAATTGGCAATAGAGCATCTGCAAAAGCTGAAAAAGATGAAGCTAAATATCAAAAAGAAATAAAAAAGTTTGGTTGGTTGGGACGGTCAATAACAAATCATAAAGATCAGATTAATCAATCAATGGAAAAAGTAATAAAAAACTACTTAAAAAATTTAGATCCTATTGCAACAAGAAAATCATCTGAAATGTTTTTAGAATTAATTTCAACTTTACCAAACTTAATTGGGGGGTCAGCTGATTTGGCTGGTTCAAATAACACCAAAACTAAAAAACATCAAATAATTAAACCAGGAAATTTTAAAGGAAATTATATTCATTATGGAGTAAGAGAGCATGCTATGTGCGGTATTATGAATGGTTTGTCTTTGCACAGTGGTTTAATACCTTATGGCGGAACATTTTTAATCTTTAGCGATTATTGTAAACCATCAATTAGATTAGCTGCAATGATGAAGCAAAAAGTGATATATATTTTCACTCATGACTCGATTGGGCTTGGAGAAGATGGTCCAACTCATCAACCAGTTGAGCAATTAGCTAGTTTAAGATCAATTCCTAATTTAAATGTTTTTAGACCTGCAGATACAGTTGAAACTTTTGAGTGTTGGCAATTAGCACTTGAAAGCAATGACTCACCTAGTGTAATTGCATTGTCTAGACAAAAAATTAATCCCTTAAGGAAAGAATATAACAAAATTAATAAATGCTCTAAAGGAGCATATGAAATAATGAGAACAGGTGAAAATATTAAAGTAATATTATTGTCAAGCGGTTCTGAAACTAGTTTGGCATGCGAAGTTAGCCATAAATTAGCCACAGAAAATATTTATTCAAAAGTTATATCAATGCCGTGTCAAGAGTTATTTGACAAACAAGATGAGATCTACAAAAAAGAAATTTTCTCTGGAACAGAACTTTTGGTATCTATAGAAGCTTCTGAAACTGAATTCTGGAAAAAATATACAGGTTCTAATGGAATGAATTTTGGTATTAATGATTTTGGTAAAAGTGCTCCCTACAAAGATATCTATGATCACTTTAAACTAAATTCGACAGACATAATTAAAGCAATAAAAGAAAAAATATGAAAATAAAATTAGGTATTAATGGACTTGGTAGAATTGGTAGAATGGTTATTAGATCAATTATTGAAGGCAAATATAATAACTTTGAAATTAAACATATAAACAATAGAACTGGACCTGAAGTAAGCTCAAATTTGCTTAAGCACGACTCAATACATGGTAAATTTAATTCTAAAATTAAATTTAATAAAGATAAAATTACAATTGGAAAACACAAAATATCATTTTCTCAAGAAACAAATATCGAGAATATAAATTGGAAAAAGTATGGTGTTGATTATGTTTTTGAATGCACGGGAAAATTTAATTCAAAGGAAAAACTTCTACCTCATTTAAAAAATGGTGCAAAAAAAGTTATCGTTTCGGCACCTTGTAAAAATGCCGACAAAACTATAGTTTACGGTGTTAACCAAAAATCCATAAATAAAAATGATAAAATAATTTCTTCAGCATCTTGTACTACAAATTGTTTAGCGCCCGTAGTGAATGTTCTTCATGATAATTATCAAATAGAGAAAGGTTTTATGACAACAATTCATGCTTTTACTACTGACCAAAGATTGTTGGATAATTCTCATAAGGATCCGAGAAGAGCGAGATCTGCATCACAATCAATAGTGCCAACATCCACAGGTGCATCAAAAACAATTGGGGAGATCATACCTTCTTTAAAAGGTAAGTTAGAAGGTGTAGCGATGAGAGTACCAACTCCAAATGTCTCCTTAATAGAGTTAGTTTTTTGTACAAAAAAAGATTTATCAGTTCAAAAAATAAACAGAAGTTTTTTAGATGCATCTAAAAAATCATTTAAAGGTATAATAGATATTACAAATGAAAAATTAGTATCAGTTGATTTCAATCACAACCCAAACTCAGCTATTGTTGATGCTAGCCTAACAAATACAATTGGCAAAAAAATGGGAAAAATATCAGCTTGGTATGACAATGAATGGGGTTTTTCTTGTAGAATGTGTGACCTAGCAGAATACATTCATAAAAAAATCTAATGAAAAGCATACAAAGTAAAGGTTTAGATTTAAATAATAAAAAAATTTTAATCAGATTAGACCTTAATGTACCGCTAAATGGTGCGAATATAATAGATACAAACAGAATTGATAAAACTATTCCTACATTACAATATTTATTAAAAAATAAAGCAAAAATAATTATACTTTCTCATGTTGGAAGACCTAAAGGAAAAATTGTAAATGAGCTCTCTTTAAAACCTGTCTGTAATGAATTGGAAAGAAAATTAAATCAAAAAATATCATTCATAACTGACACTATTAATAAAATAAAAATTGAAAATTTTTTTAGTGAAAGAAACAATATAGTAATGCTTGAAAATTTAAGATTTTTTAAAGAGGAAGAAAGTGATGATTCAATTTTTGCTGAAAATTTAGCAAATCTAGCTGACATTTATGTTAATGAAGCTTTTTCATGCTCACATAGAAAACATGCCTCAGTTCATTCAATTACAAAGTTTATACCCTCATACTCTGGTATACAATTAGAGGCAGAGGTAAATTCATTAATTAAAATAACTTCAAATATTAAAAGGCCAATATCTTGTATAATTGGGGGATCAAAGATTTCAACAAAAATAACTGTTATTAAAAATTTAATAGATAAATTTGATAATATAATTTTTGTTGGTGGAATGGCAAATAACATTCTTAAATTTAAAAAATATCAAATTGGAAAATCAATATATGAAAAAAATGTAGATCAAATAATTTCTGAAATATTTGATCTATCTGAAAAGAAAAACTGTAAAATTTTTTTTCCATTGGATGTAAGCACTGGTAAGAGTGTTGAAGAAAAATCTATTATAAAAAAATTAACGGAAATATCTAATGATGATATGATTTTAGATATTGGACCTGAAACGATTAAAATGATTAAAAATATAATCAATAATTCAAATACAATACTTTGGAACGGTCCTGCGGGTTATTTTGAAAATCCAGAATTTTCAAAAGGCAGTAATGAAATTGCCAAACAAATTATAAAGAGAAAAAAAGAAAATAAAATTTACTGTGTTTCTGGTGGTGGAGATACTGTGGCGGTTCTCAATAATTTTGGATTAGTAAAGGATTTTGATTTTGTTTCAACTGCTGGTGGAGCATTTCTTGAATTTCTTGAAGGAAAAGAGCTTCCTGGTATAAAGGCACTTAATTCATGACGGATTTAAAAAATATTGCAAAAAAAATCTTAGAAAAAGGCAAGGGAATTTTAGCTGCTGATGAAAGCACTGGTACAATGACAAAACGTCTTGAAGCGGTTGGAGTTTCTTCAAGCCCTGAGAATAGGTTATTATTTAGAGAAACACTTTTTTCTTCTTCAGCAATGAAAAGTTTCATCGGTGGAGTAATTTTATATGATGAAACAATCAAACAAAAAAGTTCAACGAATATAAAAATTCCAGAGTTAATATCAAGTAATGGTGCAATTCCAGGAATTAAGGTTGATACTGGTGCAAAAATTCTTGCCAACTCGCCTGATGAGAAAATTACAGAAGGTTTAGATGGACTAAGAGAAAGATTAAAAGAGTATTATAAATTAGGTGCTAGATTTACAAAATGGAGAGCTGTGTATTCAATTTCAGAAAATTATCCTAGTAAGTTATCAATATATTCAAATGCACACGCTCTTGCAAGATATTCTGCGTTGGTTCAGGAGTGTGGGATGGTTCCAATAGTAGAGCCTGAAGTTCTTATGGATGGTAATCATAGTGCTGAAGAGTGTTTTAATAAAACTTCTGAAGTGATTAAAAAATGTTTTGATGAGCTTATAAAACATAAAGTAGACACGAGTGGTATAATTTTAAAACCAAATATGATTTTACCAGGATCAAACTCAAAAAAAAATATCAATACAAAAGAAATTGCAGAATTAACAATTAAATGTTTAAAAAACTCTGTGCCTTCAGAAGTTCCTGGAATTGCTTTTTTATCAGGTGGACAATCTGAAACTGAAGCTGCAAAAAATTTAAATAGTATTAATTTAATTAATGATACAAATTTCATAATGACATATTCTTATGGAAGAGCTTTGCAACAAAGCGCTTTGAAATTCTGGGCAAAAAATATTCAAAATGTTAAAGGCACTCAGGAAGTTTTTAATCAACGAGCAAAAATGTGTTCGCTTGCTTCTAAAGGAAAATGGTCAGAGGATCTTGAGAAAATTTAAAAATTCTAAAAAAAAATTTATCTATTTAATATCTCCAAATTTAATAAATAATTCTTATTTTTTTAATGAATTAGAGGATATTTTTAAAACAAAAAAAATATTTTTTTTTCAATTAAGATTAAAAACAACTCCTAAAAGGAAAATTTTAGCTGTTGCAAGAAAAATTCAAAAAATTTGCAACAAATATAAAGTGAAATTTATTATTAATGATGACCCCTTTCTGGCTAAACAAATAAATGCTGATGGATGTCATATTGGTCAAAAGGATATTGATATTCAAAAAGCTAGAAGAGTTTTGAGACAAAAAATTATTGGAGTAACTTGTCACAATTCCAAAAAATTAATTAAAAAAGCCATTCAAAACAAAGCGGATTATATTGCTATTGGAGCTTTTTTTTCTTCAAAAACAAAAAAAACAAAATTTAGAGCAAATATTGATCTCATAAAATATGCGAAAAAAATTGCAAAAATACCTGTTATTGCAATTGGGGGAATTAAACAAAGTAATTATAAAAAACTCTTATTGAATAAAGCAAACTTTTTAGCTATCTCAGGCTACATTTGGAAAAATAAAAAATATAAACCTATAGAAGCTTTGAAAAAATTAAGATGAAAATAACAGCAAATGAAATAAGAGTTGGTATGCTTTTAGAATATAAAAATGATTTATGGGAAGTTTTAAAAACTCAACATGTTAAACCCGGTAAAGGCGGGGCGTTTGCACAGGTAGAAATGAAAAGTATAAATAAAAATACAAAATTAAATGAAAGATTTAGATCCAGTGAAACTATAGAAAAAGCATCTGTAGAGGAAAATAAATTTAATTATTCGTATGACGATGAAAGAAATTATTATTTTATAAATACTAAATCCTTTGAGCAAGTTGAGATTAGAAAAAATATTGTCGGAGAGAAAGGTAGCATGCTCAAGGAAAATTTAGAAGTTACTATAAGCTTTCATAATGATGATCCGATAATGGTTCAGCTTCCTAATCAGGTATCATGTAAGATCCAAATGACTGACGCAGCACTCAAGGGTCAAACAGTTTCGTCCTCTTATAAGCCCGCAACTTTAGACAATGGAGTCAAAATCCAGGTTCCACCATTTATAGAAATAGGTGATGAAGTCTTAATTGATACAAGAACATTCGAGTATGTCAAAAAAATTTAATAAATAAAATGAATTCTATTTCGCCTAACTTAAATATTATGATTAAAGCTTGTGAAAAAGCATCGAAATCACTAATTAGAGATTTTGGTGAAATAGAAAATCTACAAGTATCTAAGAAAGGTCCTTCAGATTTTGTAACAAACGCAGACAAAAAAGTTGAAAAAATTTTAATAGAGGAGCTTTTAAAAGCAAAAAAAAATTATTGTATTATTAGTGAAGAGACTGGGTTTACAAAAAATACTGATGAGGAAAATATATGGATTATTGATCCCATTGATGGAACATCAAACCTTTTTCATGGTATTCCTCATTTTTCCATTTGTATAGCTTTAAAATCTCATGGAGTTATAAAATCTGGTTTAGTTTTTGATCCTATAAAAGATGAAATGTTTTTCTCAGAAAAGAATAATGGATCATATTTAAATAATAAAAGAATAAGGGTTTCAAAAAAAAAAGATTTGAATGAATGTTTGTTTGCATCAAATGGTAAAAAATTTAGAAATGTTGAGCTTGCTAAAAGAAATACAGGAAGCGCAGCTTTAGATCTCGCATACGTGGCATCAGGAAGATTTGATGGATTTTTTCAAGAAAACTTAAACATTTGGGATATTGCTCCAGGGATTTTATTAATCCAAGAAGCTGGTGGTGTAGTTAATAAGGCAGATATTAAAAAAATTAATGATATTGAAGTTATTACATCTAATCCAAGTATTAATGAAAAAATGGTTAAAATTTTAGATAAGTTTTAATTGTTTTATAAAAATCATTTGTTATAAGTCTCGGTATGAAAAAAGATATACATCCAAAATACCATAAAATTAAAGTTGAAATGACTGATGGATCACAATTTGAAACTAAATCAACTTGGGGTAAGGAAGGAGATATACTTAAATTAGAGATAGATCCAAAATCTCACTCTGCATGGACAGGTGGAAAACAAAAAATTTTAGATAAAGGAAGAGTAAGTAAGTTTAATAAAAAATTCCAAAACTTTAGATCTGATAAAAAATAATGACAAACGGACTTTTAATGCCGATGGCTACGGCTGTTTGGCTGGTTGAAAACACAACATTAACTTTTAAGCAAATTGCAAATTTTTGTAATCTTCATGAGGTAGAAGTTCAAGGTATTGCTGACGGAGAGGTTGCCAAAGGTATAAAACCCTACAACCCTATTATGGCCGGGCAATTAACTCGAGAGGAAATTAATTTATCATCAGAAGACGAAAACAGGCCATTGGAAATAAAAATTAGTGATATTGAAATTTCTGGCCAATCAGAAAAAACGAAAAAATATGTTCCATTATCTAAAAGACAAGATAAACCAGATTCAGCTTTGTGGCTTTTAAAAAATCATTCACAATTAAAAGACTCTCAAATTGCAAAGTTAGTAGGTATAACTAAAAATTCAGTCACATCTATAAGAAATAAAAGTTACTGGAACTTTAATAATTTAAATCCTAAAGACCCAGTTTCCATAAACTTATTTTCTCAAAAAGATTTGGTCTTGGCCCTAGAAAAAGCTGAAAGACGTATTAAAAGAGAAAAACGTGAGAAAGAAAAAGCAAAACAAGCAAAGAGTGATAAACAAATTTTATAGACAATAAATTTTTAAAGTGTTAATAAACATTTTTTTTGGAGGTAGTTATTAAAATAGAAGTAAAAGATAATAATGTTGAGCAAGCTCTTCGAGTTTTGAAAAGAAAACTTCAGAGAGATGGTTTTTTCAAAATAATAAGATTGAAAGATACTTATGAGAAACCATCTGAAAAAAAAAAAAGAATACTTCAAGAAAATATAAAAAGAGTTAAAAAGCTTAATAAGCTTAAAAATAGAATCTAATACCGCGGGGTGGAGCAGTCTGGTAGCTCGTCAGGCTCATAACCTGAAGGTCGGCGGTTCAAATCCGTCCCCCGCAACCAATTTAAATTTTAGGCAAAAAAATAGTTCTTAACTAACCTCAAACAAATAAAACCAACATAAAAAGTGTACAAATAATAAATGCTATTTTTTTTAATAAAAAAATTTTTAACCAAATAGTTTGAAATAATTGTAAAAAAAATTATCAATATGAGTGGGTCGTAGTATTTATGATATATAGTATTCTGTATGTTAGATATAATTAAAATAGAAAATATTAAAAAATTATTTAGGTTTTTGTAACAAAAAAAACATAAAATAAATATTGATACTAAGCTAATAAAATAAAAAAAATAATAATTATTAAAAAAATAATATGAAATTTGAAAAAAAACTCCTCCACCTGTATAATTTGGAACGTAATTAAAATAAAATAAACATATTAAAAATATTATTAAAAAGATAAATAAGTTTAAGTTTTTAATTTTTTTAAATTCACTAAAGATAGATTTATTTAATAAAAACGGTGATAAATGAAATAGAATTATACTTGAAATTATTAAAATTTTATTTGCGAAGTTTAGACTCAATCCAATTTTTTCCTCATTTGACGAACCTGGAGTAGTAGCTGTTAAGAAATTAATATCAAGTATGATTAAATAGTAAAATGCGGGTAAAGACAAAATTCCACAAAAAATAAGATATTTAATAATTAACATTAAATTTTCTTTTTTGATGTAATGAAAGAAAAAATAAATCACGAAAACTGAAAAATTTGGGCTTATATATGAAGATAAAATTAAAAATAATAAATTTTTAAAGATATATTTCTCTTTACTAAATTTTTGGTATTTCAAAAACTCATAAATCGATATTACAAAAAAAATCAATCCAATTATTCTTGTACTGGGCCAAATTGAAAGTGATCTAAATGTTGGTGAAAGAAAAAGTGAAAAAGATATTAGTAAAAGTAAATTTTTATCTATTTTCTCAAATTTAAAAGTTAAACATTTATAAAAATAGTAAACTAGAAAAATTGATAGATTTAAGTGTAAAAATCTTATTGAGTCTAATGAAAGACCTAATTTATGAAAAAAACTTAAAAAAATTAAATATAATGGAGAATGTCTGTGACCGAAACTTTCATAAGTTAAAAGTGTTTTTTTAATGTCTGCTGATAAAGCTTCAATAACGGGTTTGTCTGTATGTAGCCAATCTCCTATAGCACCGAAGTTAAGATTCTCGTCAATATAAAAACCAAAAACTAAAGATAAATATAAAAATAAAAATATTGATAAAGTCTTATAATATTTTGAAATGTTACTATCTTTCATTTTAGAAAGCTAAATTTTAAAATTTGATTTTCTACTATCAATTAAAAAATTTCTTACAGTCTCAATCGTTAAATCTTTAAAACTTTTTCCAAATTTTTCTATTTTTTCTATTATTGATGGTGGTACAGTAATTATATGGCATTTTAATTGCTTTGCTTGAGTGAAATTATATGGTTCTCTAACACTAGCCCATAAAATTTCAACATTTTTATAATTTTTACATAAAGATAAACTTTTTTTAAATTCTGGAATTGGATCTAGTCCAGTATCACCAGATCTACCTGCAAAAATAGATATAATAACCTTTGATTTTTTATTAATATTCTTTAAAATTTTTTTTGTTTGTGATGAGCTATAGACAGCTGTAATATTTAGCTTTATATTTTTTTTATTTAATTCTTTAATAATTTTCCCACAAAAATTGCCCTTTGAATTACAAAAGGGTATTTTTACATAAACATTTTTCCCAAGTGAGTTTAGTATATATGCTTGATTAATCATATTTTTATGATCATCTGCAAAGACTTCAAAGGATATTGGTTTTTCAGGACAAGCTTTTAAAATTTTCTTGCAATAGGATTTGTAATCTCTAGCACCAGCTTTTCTAATTAAGCTTGGATTAGTAGTAAAACCTTTAACAATTTTTTTTTTATTGAATTTTTTAATCTGGCTAATTTCTGCTATGTCACAAAATATTTTTGTAATCAATTTATCCTACAAGTTTTTTGTTATTTCTTCTGTCATTTTTTTTGCGTCAGCAAATAACATTAATGTATTTTCTCTATAAAATAAATCGTTATCTATACCAGCATAACCTGGTGACAAACTTCTTTTAACAAATAATACTGATTTTGATTTCTCAACATCTAAAATTGGCATTCCGTAAATTGGGCTTTGTGGATCAGTTTTAGCAACAGGATTTGTTACATCATTGGCACCTATTACATATGCAACGTCACAATTTGCAAAATCATTATTTATGTCCTCAAGTTCGAAAACCTCATCATAAGGAACGTTTGCTTCAGCTAATAAAACATTCATGTGTCCTGGCATTCTTCCTGCAACTGGATGGATTGCATATGAAACTTTAACACCATTTTTTTTAAGTGAATCAACCATTTCTTTAAGTGCGTGTTGTGCTTGGGCAACTGCCATACCATAACCTGGAACAATAATTACTGATGATGCATTCTTCATTAAAAATGCGGCATCGTCAGCATTGCCGCTTTTTACAGGTTTTTGTTCACTTGATTTTTTACTTGAAGTGTCATCTGTTGCTCCCCATCCTCCTAGTATAACATTGAAAAACGATCTATTCATTCCTTTACACATTATGTAAGATAAAATTGCACCTGATGAACCAACCAAGGCTCCTGTGATAATTAAAGCTGTATTTTCAAGAGTAAAACCAATTCCAGCAGCAGCCCAACCAGAATAAGAATTTAGCATTGATATTACGACTGGCATATCAGCACCTCCAATTGGTATAATAAGTAATATACCAACAAGAAAAGATATTAGTATTAATGACCAAAATAAATTTTCAGATTGAGTTTTACATAAATAGAATATCAATCCAATCAATATTATACCTAATGCAAGATTTAAAATATGCTGCCCAACAAATGTGATTGGCGAACCAGACATTATTCCTCTTAGTTTTAAAAAGGCTATAATTGACCCGGTAAATGTAATTGCGCCAATTGCTGCACCTAGTGACATTTCAACTAAACTTGCAATTTTTATATCTCCAGGATATCCAAGATTAAATATCTCAGGATTTAAAAAAGCAGAAATTGCAACAAACACTGCTGCTAGACCGACCAAACTATGAAAACCTGCGACCAATTCTGGCATAGCAGTCATAGGAATTTTAAATGCAATAAATGCTCCTAGTGTTCCACCTGCTATTAAAAAAATAATTAAATATACAAATCCAATTGAGAAATTTCCTACTGAGATAACGGTAACACTTATTGCAATAATCATTCCAATGATTCCGTATAAGTTACCTTGTCTTGATGTTTCAGGTGATGAAAGTCCTCTGAGAGCTAAAATAAATAATACTCCGGAAACTAAGTAAAAAATTGCTAATAAATTTGCTGACATGATTATTTATCTTTTTTCTTCTTCTTGTACATTGCTAGCATTCTTTGAGTTACTAAAAAGCCACCAAAAATATTTACTGCTGCTAAAATTATAGCTAGATAGCCAAATATACTGGCTGTATCAAAAACTTTGTTAGAATTTCCAGCTAATGATGCAATTATAGCACCTACTATTATTACTGATGAAATAGCATTTGTTACTGACATTAAAGGTGTATGAAGAGATGGAGTAACACTCCAAACAACATAATAACCCACAAATATAGATAAAATAAATATACTTAATCTGAATATAAAAGGATCTATTTCCATAATAACTTATTTTAACAATGTATTTTTTATAATTTCATCATCTAAATTAATATTAATTTTCTTATTCTCTTTATCATAAAGATTTGAGACAAAATTAAATAAATTTTTTGCATAAAGATTTGACGATGATACTGGAAGTTTATTTAGTATATTTTTTTCTCCCATTATTTTAACACCATTTTTATCAATTATTTCACCAACTTTTGTATATGCTGAATTTCCACCTTGAATAGCAGCTAAGTCATAAATAACTGAACCAGATTGCATATTTTCAATCATACCCTCTTTAAGAATTATTGGTGCCTTTTTTCCTGGTATCAAAGCAGTACAAATAACTATATCAATTTTCTTTAAAGTTTCAGATAAAAGTTCTTCTTGTTTTTTTTTAAAATCTTCAGACGCTTCTTTAGCATAACCACCTTCCGTCTCAAGGTTTTCTGATCCCTCAACGGTTAAAAATTTGCCTCCTAAACTCTCCACTTGTTCTTTAGAGGCCATTCTCACATCGGTTGCAAAAACAACTGCACCCATTCTTTTTGCTGTAGCAACAGCTTGCAATCCAGCCACACCTGCACCAACCACTAAAACTTTTGCAGCGGGAACAGTTCCAGCTGCTGTCATCATCATCGGAATCGCTTTTTCAAAAAAAGCAAATGCCTCAATCACAGCTTTATAACCTGCGAGATTTGCTTGGGATGATAAAATATCCATTGATTGAGCTCTTGTAATTCTTGGAAGTAATTCTAAAGAAAATATATTTACTCCTTTGGATTTTAATTTTTCAATTTTATCTTTATTTTGAGAATAGTTTAGAGAGCCAATTAAAATTTTTTCTTTATTTAAAATTGAAAAATCATTTTCATTAATCAAGTCTAACTGAATTAAAATATTTGAATTTTTCATTACTTCTTCTTTTGATTGAAGAATTTTGGCACCAGCGTTTTTAAAGGAATCATCGCTAAAACCTATATGGTCGCCATATCCTTTAACTATATTCACTTCTAGTCCAAGATTATTATATTTTTTAATTATGTCTGGTACTAATGAAATTCTCTTTTCTAAGTCTTTATTTTCTGAAATAGATCCTACAATCATGAAATTTTTTACAATAAAAAAATTGCCATGAGAACTAATACACCAATTACAGCTATAGTTCCCCAAAGTACAAATTTTGTGAAATTGTCCCAGGTTTTTTTATGACTCTCGTTATCCATTTATTTTTGTCTTGCTTTAAATTTTGGATTTTTTTTATTAATTATGTAAACTCGCCCTCTTCTTCTTACTAATTTAGAGTTAAGATCTCTCGATTTTAGTGATTTTAATGAACTTTTTATTTTCATAATTTCAGAACTTTTACTTATTTAAATTTATTTGGTCAATAAAAGAATTGTTGCATCAGCATATAAAATACTGAATAATTTAACAAATGGACTTTAGTATAATTATTAATACTCATAATCAGTCAAAGTTCTTGAATGAATGTATAAAAACTTGCTTAAATCAAAACTACTCTAGTTATGAGATAATTGTTGTTGACACTTCAAAAAGACCTTCGAAAGATAAATATAAAAATACAAAAAAATTAAAATATTTTCATATTAAAGAAAAGTTTAGAAAATTTCCTGTTTTAAATCAAATGTATCAAATTCAATATGGATTTTTTAAGTCAAAAGGAAAATATATTTGTCTCTTAGACGGGGACGATAAATTCTCCAATTTAAAGTTAAATAATTTATCAAAAATATTTGTTCAAACTAAAAATAAAATTGTTCAAGATGTTCCTTACTTATTCTCAAATACCTTCGAAAAAAAAAGTAAAATTAAATTCTACAAAGATAATATTTTATTTAAAAAAATTTTAGTTAGTTGGCCACAAATTTTTGGAACAAGCTCAATATCTTGTAGTAGAGAAATACTCTATAAATTTTTTAAGAAAGGAAAACCTTTTTGTTGGAACTATTTAGCTATAGATATAAAATTAATATTATTTGCTCACACACAATTTGATATGATCTCACTGCAAAAGAAATTAACTATGAAGAGAGTACATAATGCTAATTTAGATAAAACCTTCTCAAATTTAATATCTATTTCGTTTTGGAAAAGACGGAAAATGCAGATTGAATACGACTTTTTTTTAAAAAAAAAAAATATTATAAACTTAGATTATTTAATTACAAAAATAATTAATGTAATTTTATAGCCTGGCAACGTCCTACTCTTCCATGTCTTAAGACAAAGTACCATCGGCGCAGAAGGGCTTGACTTCCGAGTTCGGAATGGGATCGGGTATTACACCTTCGCAATAATCACCAGGCACTGAATTTATATTTAAAAAAAACTTAAAATCAACAATAAATTATTGATTATTTTTAATAAAATCTTCTACATAATCCTTTAATTTTTTCTTACCAAAGTATTTATAGACACGATTTGAAAGATTCATGTTTGTTAATGCAGATGCATACCTTTCACCAGATCTTCTTGGTAAAAATTTTATTTTTTTTTTAAAAAGCTTTGCTACTTGCAAGATGGAATAGCTTTCTCTGTGTGAGATACTATAATGTCTACATAAATTATTTTTCCAAGCAAGATAGCAAACCTTTATTGTATCATCTATGTGAGTAAATCTTCTAGTTTGAGTACCAGGTTTTACAACTGGTAAAAATTTTTTTTTTTTGAAACAATTTTCAAATATTCCTATAACTGTAGCCATGCTACCTAGACTTATCTGTTTTGGACCATATACATTATAAAAATAAATTATTTCGTACTTAAACTTAAACCACTTTTTTAAATTCTCAAGCAATTCTAAATTTTGAGATTTTGAAAAAGCATAAGGGGAAAGATTTTTATCTTTACCACGATTTCCCAGTGATGCTGAGGTTGCGCTATAGATAAGTTTTATTTTATTAATTAAACAAAAATTAAATACTGCATTTGTGCCTATATTATTTGAGTCTAAACATTGATCCATTTTCAAAAAACTTTGATAAATTCTTGCAAACTCACCAAAGTGAAAAATTGCATTTATATTTTTTGGTTTCTTCAATATCTGAGAAATATTTCTTGTATGTGATGAAAAATATTTAACTCTTGGATTTTTAATATGATTTTTTTTTGACCCAGAGCTATAATTATCTATTGAGATAATTTTATGATTTGTCTTTTTTATTAAATAACTTATTAAATTTGATCCAACAAATCCTGCACCACCTGTTACAACAAGAATGTTTTTCATTGGTTTTTTTTATATTTTTTTTCAAAATCTTTATATGTGATATCAAAACCTTTTTCTAAAGATATTTTAGATTTCCATCCATATTTTCTTGCAAGATTTACATCAAGAACTTTTCTAAAAACTCCATCAGGCTTTTTATTGTCATATTTAATATTCACTTTAAGTTTCAATTTTTTTATTAAAAAATTAACATAATCTTTAATCCTCATATCCTTACCAGTCCCTATATTAATAATTGTATCTTTTATATTTTTGTTCATAAAAAAAATACATGCATCAGCAATATCGTCAACAAAAATTAATTCTCTTAATGGCTTTCCGCTACCCCAAACTTTAAATATTTTTTGCTTTTTAATTTTACATTCGTGAGCTTTTTTAATTAATGCGGGGAAAAAATGAGAGTTATTTGTATGGTAATTATCATTGGGACCATAAGTGTTCGTTGGCATTAGACTCAAATATTTAGTTTTATATTGTTTATTATAAGCCTCACACATTTTTACTCCGGCTATTTTTGCTACAGCGTAAGGTTCGTTCGTTTCTTCTAATTTTCCTGTTAAAAGGTATTTTTCCTTAATAGGTTGCTTGGATTTTTTTGGATAAATACAACTTGATCCAAGAAAAATAACCTTTTTTACTTTATTCTTAAAACTTCCATGAATTAAATTATTTTGTATTTGCAAATTCTCATAAATGAAATCAGCACCATGAGTATTGTTATGATAAACCCCACCAACTTTTGCAGCTGCAATTATAACAACTTTTGGTTTTTTTTTTTTTAAAAAACTGTGGACTGCTTTTTGGTCTAGTAAATCAAGATTTTTTCTACTTATTGTGATTATTTTTTTATAATTTTTTTTTCTCAGTTTCCTTAAAATCGCTGAACCTACCAGACCTTTATGTCCAGCTAAAAAAATACTCATTTATAGTCAAACCTATTTATTTCTAAATTTACCATCTCAGAAATTAAATCATCAAGTCCAGTTTTTGGCTTCCAATTAAGTAATTTTCTAGCTTTTCTTGAATCTCCTAGAAGGTTGTTTACCTCTAAAGGCCTATAATAATTTTTATCGCAAGCAACTATAGTTTTTCCATTTTGATCAACTGCTTTTTCAGATATTCCTTTACCTTTCCAACTTAATTTCATATCTAGTTTTTTTGAAACCTTGTTGACAAAATTTTTAACAGTAGATTGCTTGCCTGTTGATATTACTAAATCAATAGGTTTTTTTTGTTGCAACATAAGCCACATTGCCTCAACATAGTCTCTTGCATGCCCCCAATCTCTTTTGGCATATAAATTACCAAGATATAATATCCTTTGCTTTTTTTTTTTAATTCTGCATAAAGCTTGAACAATTTTTTGAGTGACGAAAGTTTCTCCTCTTCTTGGGCTTTCATGATTAAACAAAATACCGTTACAAGCAAATATATTATAGGCTTCTTTATAGTTGATCGTAATCCAATGCGCATAAAGTTTTGCAACACCATATGGGCTTGCAGGATGAAAGTTTGTTCTTTCATTTTGAGGAGTTTTTTCATTTCTTCCATATAGTTCTGATGTGCCTGCTTGATAATATTTGGTTTTTTTTTCTAATTTATTGAATCTAATTGCTTCAAGTATTCTTAGTGCTCCTAAAGCATCTGCATTTGCTGTATATTCTGGTGACTCAAAAGATACTTGTACATGAGATTGGGCGGCTAAATTATAAATTTCATTAGGTTTAATTTCTTTAATCAATCTGGTTACTAATAATGAATCTGTGATATCTCCATAATGTAAAATAAATGTTCTTTTTTTAATCTGTGGATCTTGATAAATATGGTCAATTCTTCCAGTATTAATTGATGATGATCTTCTTTTTACTCCATGAACTATATATTTTTTTTTTAATAGAAATTCAGCTAAATATGATCCATCTTGACCAGTAATACCAAAAATTAGTGCGACTTTTTTCATTTAAATATTTATTTCTTTAATTTCAAAAAATATTTAACAATTTCAGAAAGGATAAGCAATCCATCTTTTAATGCATTAACTTTCTTTTTTCCGCCTATTCTCTCTCTTTCAAAGCTAGGTACACAAATATAATTCATTTTTCTAAATTTAGCCTTAATTGGAATTTCAACACAAATTCTAAAGTCAAAATTATTTAAATCTAAATTTTTGAAAGAAGAAGTTTTTCCTAGAATATAAGTAAATAAAATATCTGTTATTTTTAAATTAAATAAAATATTACCTGATAAAGTAAATACGAAATTACCAATTGATGTAACTACATCATCGTCTTCGCTTCCTCCCCCTGGTTTTTGATATCTTGAACCAAAAACAAAATCCAAATTTGTACATTGTTTTTTCATATCTTCTAGATATTTAGGGTCCATAGAACCATCTGCATTAATTATGCAACAATAATCTGTTTTAACAGAATTAATACCTTCAATTAAGGCACTACCATATCCATTATTATTTTGTTCGTAGATTTCTATATTTTTAATATTTTCTATTGATTTTTTTGTTTCTAAGTCTTCTTTCTGAAGCACTATTAGTTTTTTGCATTCATATTTCTCTATTTCTTTCAAGAAAATCGGAAGAGACTCAGCCTCTTTTTTTGCTGGAATTATCAAAGTTAAATCTTTCATTATCTTATTTAATATATTTATGATGTATAATAGTATTTCATTATTAACTTATTAAATAATGCCATTTGTTAGTATCATATTACCTTACTATAGAAAAATAAATTATGTTAAAAAAACTATTAATTCTATTTTAAGCCAATCATTCAAAGACTTTGAAGTTATTTTGATTTATGATGATGAAAATTTAAACGATTTATTTGAGATAGAAAGTGATTTTAAAAAAAATCCTAAAATTAAAATTATTAAAAATTCGAAGAATTTAGGTGCTGGTATTTCAAGAAATATAGGCATCAAACATGCTAAGGGTAAAATTATTGCTTTTGTGGACTCTGATGATTTTTGGCTACCTGAGAAACTGGAAAGACAAACTAAATTTATGCAAGAAAATAATTATGATTTTACGTTTTGCAATTATGACAAGGTAGTTTCTAAGGAGAAAACAATCAATGTAAAAAGTCCTAAATCTGTTTTAGATTACAAAGATTTGCTAGGTTCAAATGAAATTGGATTATCAACGGTTCAATTAAACAAAAAAATAATTATGGAGGAACTATTTCCACCTCTTAAAACTAAAGAGGACTATGTTGCATGGCTTAAAATTACAAAAAATAATATAAATGCTTATAATTTTCCACAAAGCTTAGTTGTATGGAATAAGACAAAAAACTCATTATCGTCAAACTTTTATCAAAAATTATCCGATGGTTTTGCGGTTTTTATGGAATATGAAAAATTTAATCTTATTAAATCTTTATATTATCTTATATTACTTGGTATTAATTCGATAAAGAGAAAAATTTAATTAATTTTTAGAATTATAGTAAAAATTATAATTTAAAATTTTTTTACACTTAATTTTCCCTAAAGAGTTATTTTCATCGCATTTACTTAGATCTTTAAAAAGGTTTTTCTTTGCATTTTGCATAGTATAATAATCTTTATCAATCGAATAATTTGGATTTTTAAGAAAATTATAATTGTAAATATTATATTCATTAATTAGTCTATTTACGTTTCGAAAAGAAAATACTATAAAAATAATCAATAGTATTAGTTTAATTTGTAAAAGTTTTTTTTTAAAAGTAAATTTTTGATTTTTAAATAAAATTGCAAATGGAAAAGTCATAATCAGAAAGACCAAAACAAATCCTCCATATCTTAATGCTGGGTGATTCCAAAACCATTCTATTAATAATAATATTAGTATGAAATAAATAATAAAATATTTTTTAAAGTTTTTTAAATTTTTATTTTTTGGAAAAAAACATAAGTATAAAATAAAGATTGAAAATATTACTCCCAAAAAAAAATCAGAAAATTTATTAAAAAAATATTTATCTACCCAGTTAGAAACCCAATTAAAATTTCTAAGATATTCCTCAAAATTATCAACTCTATAATTTGGAGTTGCACCTGCTTTTGACCATATTTCATACCATTGCATTACTCCTACTACTTGATCTTTTCCATATCCCCAAAAAAAACTTTCAAAACATGTAAGGGATATTGGATACAATAGGCACCCTGATGCAGCTATATTACTTAAAATCATTAAAGATATTATTAGTAAACTGAAATACGCGACGGGAAAAACTGAAAAAATTTTAAAAGTTTCTGTTATTTTAAAAAACTTGAAATAAATGATAAAAAATAAAACAGAGTATAATATATAAAATGATTTAATTGATATTATTAAGCTAAAAATAATTATTAATAATTCAAAAATTTTTTTTTCGATTTTATTTTCATTAATCAAATTTATTACTAAGATAAAGGCCAAAAAAAATAATATTTGAGCTGATCTGTCGGTTCCGTGTTCAGCTAATCTATAAAAGAAAATATTAATTAGAATTAATAAAAATATGCTTAAAAAGAAGCTTATATCAAGTGGTTTAGAAGAATTCTTTTTGAATATATTTTCAAGTAAGATTGTATTTACGAATATTACAATACTCAATTGCCCAATTTGATAATAATAATCACCCGTAAATAAAGTTTTAAATAAAGAATGAAAATAAAATAATGAGGATACATGATTAAAAGCTATATCAAAATGCGATAGACCAAATTCAATCTTATTTTCTGTAATATTATTTATTAAACTGAGATGATAGTATGAAAAATCGTCATGACTTTTAAAATAAAAAATTGCAAAAAAAGATATTAAGTATGAAAAAATAAAGTACTTGGAAATAAATTGCTTTTTA
Organism: Candidatus Pelagibacter communis; assembly: GCF_001179965.1. Lineage (GTDB taxonomy): Bacteria > Pseudomonadota > Alphaproteobacteria > Pelagibacterales > Pelagibacteraceae > Pelagibacter. The sequence goes on along the minus strand of NZ_CVSH01000052.1, from coordinate 144,041 downwards.
ACTTTATTTTGAAGAAGAAAAAAAATAATTATTCCAATGAAGATGAAAAAAAGATTATGTAAATTATTATGTGGAAAGAATAAATTTGTTAAATAGGATATAATTATCGAGAGAAAAATTCCAAAAAGACCCACATACCCTATAGAAATATTTTCATATTGAAAATTATTAAAACTCGTGAATTTTTTTGAAAAAATTAGTCCATATCCAATTATTGATACAGTCAGAAGTGTATAAATAATTATAAATTTTAAAAACTCCATGCACAAATTTATTGATTATCCATTTGATATTTTTTTTTTAGAAAAATATATAATAAAACGTATATAAATATATTTGTCATAATCATTAAAATTAATACTTTTGAATTATAAATAAAATGCATAGCAAATATAAAGATAAATAAGTTATAAGAATTTATTAATAGAGAAGTTATAAAGTGAATTATTGAGTTTTTATAACTGAATTTATTTTTTTTAATAAAATAATATACAAGTTGATGTAAATGGCTCGTGTCAGGCTTATATGTTTCTGATTTATCTATAAATCTCCTAATCATTGAAAATAGAAGCTCAAAACATGGGTACCATAATAGAACAATGATTAAAAAAGGAGATATGTATTCATTGTTATATGAGAAATTAATGAGATAGATGCCTGTGAACAAAGATAATAAATATGCCCCCGAGTCACCCATATATATAAATCCACATAAATTTAATAACAATATTAAAGATAAAACTATAATGAAATTTAATAAAAAGTCTGTATTTGTATTTATATTATAGTCAAAATTAAAAAATATAACTAAATAGATTAATAAAAAATATTTTATTAAAAGTCCATTCAAACCATCTATAAAATTTCCACCATTTATTAATACCATCAAGCAGAAAGAAACAAAAATAACATTTGCAAGATTGTTAGACAAAATTAAATCTAAAAATTCAATCCTGGTACTTGTTATTTCTAAACCAATAATTTTTGCAAAAAATATGACTAATGCTATTTGTAAAATAAATCTTAAACTTACACTATTCAATCTTTTTACATCTGACATTAAACCAATAAAAAAAATACAAAAAAGAAATAATAATAATGAAAAATTTTGATCTATAAATAAGTATTCATATATAAAAAAACTAATTAAAAGAATTCCACCTATAGAATTAATTTTGAATTTGGAAGAAAATCTTTTGTGTTTTTCAAGTTTAAAATCAACTAACAGATTATTTTTTCTACAAAAGTAAACTAAAAATAAAGAAACAACTATAAATAAAGTTAAAAAATCTTTATACATATTTTCTTAATTTAATTTTAATAATAAAACTAATCTTTTATAGTGTTTAAATATTGTGTAATTTCTACTTTTTTTTTTACAAGAAAGAATTTGTAAAAATTTCTTATTTTCATCATCGTTTAAGAAACAATTAATTTTATTAATAAGTGATACAACATCGTTATTTCTAAATAAGTAATTTCCGCTATCAGAAGATAAAAATTCCTCTGGTCCGTTAGGACAATTTGACGAAATGACATTTTTGTTACAGTAAGATGCCTCAATCATTACTGCGCCCGGATCTTCCCACAAAGAGCTTGATATAATTGCAATTGATTTTTTTATTAAAGGATAGACATTTTCAGTATAACCTACCAGAAAAACTTTGGTGCCCAAGTTTTTAGACTTTATATAACTTTCAAGTTTACTTCTTTCTTCTCCCTCTCCGACTATTACTAAATTTAAGTCTTTATTTGAATTTGATATTTTCGAAAAAGCTTTTAATAATAACAATTGATTTTTTTGCTTCGTTAATCTTCCTATATTTAAAAAATATTTTTTATCTGAAAAATTATATTTATTTGTTTTCATCAAATTTTTATTAATTTTATCAACATCAATAATAGGATCATAAAGTGTTTTTAAAATTTTTTCAGGAAAAATTCCCATTTTTAATAAATCTTGCTTAGTTTTATATGAAGGGCACGTCACCATATAAATTTTTTTTGATATTATTTTCCAAAATAATTTTCTTAAAATTGTGAGTTTTGGTAAACCAGATATTCTAAGAATAAACCTAGTTTCAAAATTTGAAAAAATCATTAAAGTAAAAGGTAAAAAAGATAGTAAGTGTATTATAAAATATTCAGGTTTTTCATATTTAATAATTTTTCTTAATGAAAAAAATTTAAAAAAAAATATTAAAAAAAAAATTATTCTTGATTTTAAAAAACCCTCAATCGGAAAAAATTTATCTAATTTAAAACCTGGCATTTTTATTAGATTAATTTTTAATGCCTGAATTTCTTTTTCATACTTTGACCATTCTCCAATAACGTCTAATATTGAAATATTAAGAGACTTTTTATTGTATTTTTTCATTGACATTGCTGAGTTTAGGACATTTTTAATTGTTGCAACATTTGAGAGATAGGGAGACCAGAAAAATATTTTTTTCATAATTTTTACTTATTATGTATATATTCAAATCTTAAAAGAATGCAAAAATTTAAAAATAACTTAATTACAATTATAACAGTTGTAAAAAATGCTGAACAAACTATCGAAAGATCCATTCAAAGCGTTTTAAACCAAAATTATGACTATATTGAGTATATAATTATAGACGGTGGATCTACTGATAAAACAATAGAGATATTGAAAAAATACGAAAAAAAAATTGATAAAATTATTATAGAGCAAGATAATGGAATTTGGGATGCAATGAATAAAGGAATTAAAAAAGCAAAAGGTGAAATTGTAGGATTTCTTAATGCTGATGATTTTTATAATCCAGATGCTGTTAAAATTGTAAACAATTATTTTAATAACCATAAAATTGATTTTCTATTTGGCACTGTAATGAAATATAAACTTATGCATGGTTTCAATCCTTGGAAAATCAAATTGAGCTTTGGTTTTTATACATCTCATTCAGTTGGTTTTTTTATTAAACTCAAAAAACATATGGAGGTTGGCTTATATAACCCTAAGTATCTAAGCGCAGACTTAGACTTTTTTTATAAAATGATAGTTAATTTTAATTTAAAAGGCATCTCCACAAAAAAAAATGAGGTATTAGGAACATTCTCAAAAGGTGGGTACTCAAGTAAAATAAACTATATTGATCATCTAAAAGATTTGAATTCTATAAGAATTGATAATAATCAAAATAAAATTTTGGTAAAATTATTATACTTTATTAAAATAATTAAAAAGCCGATAAAATTCCTAAAAGCTAAGACTAATAAATCTACAAAGATTTAAATTTTTTCTTGAATTCTATAAAACTAATATGATTACTATCTCTTTGAGATAAAACTGGTTTTTTGGTCTTCCAAGGAATATTTAAACTTTTATCGTTGTACTGAATCCCAGACTCATTTTTAACGTCCCGATATTTTTCAAGATGATATAATACTGTACATTTTTTGATAAGCACTCATATCCATGAGCGTAAAATTCAGGAATAAATAAAATTTCACCTTCTTTCAGAACAAACTTGGAAACTTTGCCAAAACTCGATGAATCTCTTTTTAAATTTACAACAATATCTAATATTTTTCCCTCGCATACATATATTAATTTTGTTTGTTTGTTTCTTAATTGAAAATGTAGTCCTCGAATTACATTTTTCTTAGATTTTGCTAAAGCAGTAAACTTTATATCTAAATTAAAACTTTTTTTTAAGAAAATTTCTTGAAAAAATCCTCTGGTATCAAAAAATTTTTTCATTTTTATTTTTTTTGGTTTATTTATTTTTTTTAAATTTATTCTTGTCATTTTTTTTTATTAAAAAAATCAATAATTTTATTTGATACATATTCAATTTCTTTTGCAGTATGCTCTTCGGATATTGGTAAGCTCAAAATTTGATCTCCAAGTCTTTTACAATTATTTAATTTAGCATTTGGAAAAAATTTTAGCTCATTAAGCATATAGGGATAATGAATCATTGTATCAATTTTTTTGTTTAACAAATAACTTCTTAATTTATTTCTTTTTTTTGTTTTAATTACGAATTGATGAAAACTATAAGTATTATTTTTTTTAGTTTCGAAAACTTTTATACCATTAATCTTTTTAAGTTTTTTAAAATAAATCTTAGATAGCTTATTTCTTAAAGATATTACTTTGTTATAGCTTTTAAGTTTAATGTTTAAAACAGCTGATTGAATAGTATCTAATCTAGAGTTTCTTCCTGAGAATTGATGGTCATATTTTTTTAATGCCCCGTGATCTTTTGCTCTTTTGCAATAATTAAATATACTTTTAGAATTAGTGATTATTGCACCACCATCACCAAATCCACCAAGATTCTTTCCCGGAAAAAAACTAAAGGTTCCAACATCGCCAAAACTGCCAACGTGTTTTTTTTTAATTTTAGTTCCATGTGCTTGTGCACAATCCTCGATAATTTTAATTTTTTTATTCTTGATAATTTTTTTAATTTCAATCATATTTGCTGGATTTCCATACAAATGAACTGCGATAATTGCTTTTGTTTTTTTATTGATTTTTTTTTTAAGATCTTTGATGCAGATAGTATAATCCTCTAAATTAATATCACAAAAAACTAGCTTCATTCCATTGTTTACAACTGCCTCCGCTGTGGAAATCCATGTATTTGCCGGAACAATGATTTCAGAATTTTTTTTTAAATTAAGAGATTTAACAGCTATTTCTAAGGCATCTGTGCCATTTCCAACTGTTGTACAATACTTTGAACCAGTAAACTTTGAAAAATTTTTTTCAAAGTTTGCAACTTCTTCTCCTCCTACAAATTTAGAATTTTTTATTAAAGAATTAATCTTTACTAAAATTTCTTTCTTTTTTGGGACTAGTTTGTATAAGTTGGTAAATTTAACTCTCATAATAAAATCAATTGGTTTTTTTATACATATTTAAAATAAAAACAATTATCTATCCCATTTTTTCCGGGAAAAACATATTTATTAACTAAATTTCTTACAAAATGTCATAAACTGATCAAATTTAAAATATAATTTACCAGGGACATCAATTATATAAATATATAATTTATTTAAAATATAACAAAAATGAAATTGAAATTAAAAAAAAGTAAAACTTTTTCTGACAAAACTGGTGATTTAATACCATTCTACAAAAATGAGTCTCTTTTGAATTTTAACATAAAAAGATTTTTTTTTGTATATGGAAATAAAAGATATTTTAGAGCAGATCATGCCCATAAAAAATGTAATCAAGTTCTTATACCTATTAATGGTACAATCGAAGTCTACATAACAAATAAAAACAAAAAAGAAAGAAAATTTTTGTTAAGTTTAAGAAGTAATAATTATTTATTTGTTCCTAAAGATCATTGGATCAAATTAAAATTTATAAAAAAAAAAAGTATTCTTTTGACGTTATGTGATTACAAATATGATAAAAAAGAATATATTCAATCAAAAAAGAAATTTTTTAAAAAATGAAATGTAGAATAGATAAATCTAAATGTAAGATATTTTTACGTTTTGGTAAAATGCCTATTGCGAATGGTTTTTTAAAAAAAAATCAATTTAAAAAAGAATATTTTTTTGAGTTAAACGTTGGTTTTAATAAAAAATTAAGTCTTTTTCAGTTAGAAAAAAATCCAAGTCCAAAAAAAATGTTTAATGAAAATTATCCTTTTTATACCGCGAGTTCTAAATTTATGGTTAGTCACTTTGAAAAATTTTCTTTGTGGGTCAAAAAATATTTTTCAAATAACAAAAAATTTAAAATTTTAGAAATAGGTTCAAACGATGGAACCTTTTTAAAAAATTTTAAAAAAAACTATCATGTTGGAATAGAGCCATCTAAAAGTGTGCATAAAGATGCTATTAAAAATAATGTAAATAGTGAGAATAAGTTTTTTAACTACAAAACAATAAAAAAATATATAAAAAAAAAAATTAAATTTGATATAATTGTAGGTTCAAATGTTATTTGCCATATCCCTGATCAAAATGCTTTAATTAATAATATTTTAAAAATTTTGCGAAATAATGGTTTATTTGTTTTTGAGGAACCTTACCTTGGGTCAATGTATGAAAAGGTTTCATATGATCAAATTTATGATGAACATATTTATATGTTTTCAGCAACTTCCATTAAGAAAATTTATGAAAAGTATGGAATGAAACTAATTGATGCAATTCCCCAGAAAACACATGGTGGATCAATGAGATATATTGTAAAAAATAATATTAATTCAAAAATTTCTAAAAGATTGAAAAAAATTTTATTTAATGAAAAATTAAAAAATATAGATAATTTTAAAGGATGTATAAAATTTAAGAAAGAAGTTGAAAAATCGAAAAAAAGATTAAGAGAAAAGATATTATCTATAAAAAGTAAAAAACAAAAAATTTGTGGTTATGGAGCTACATCAAAAAGTACAACAATTCTAAATTATTGTAATATAAATTTTAAACATATAGATTGTATTTTTGATACAACACCATTTAAAATCGGAAGATATTCTCCTGGAACTCATATACCAATATTAAATCATAAATTATTTAAAAAAAAAAATTATAAAAATGTTTTTTTATTTGCCTGGAATCATAAACAGGAAATAATGAAAAAAGAAAAAAAATTAAAAAATATAAATTGGTTTAGTCATTTAAATTGAAAAAAAAAATTTTAGTTAACGGTAAAACAAGTAGATTTTGTAAATATCTTATTAAAGAGATGGATTCAAAAATTACTACTTTTGTAAATAAAAAAGACTTCAATATTCTTAATTATAAATTAGTAAATAAATATTTAAAAAATAATAAAATAACACATCTTATACATATTGCTGGATTATCAAGACCAATGTCGATTCATGATGAAGATATAGAAAAAAGTATAAACTTAAATATTATTGGAACTGCAAATATAGTTAAGGCATGCATAAAAAATAAAGTAAAACTCATATATTTTTCTACAAGTTATGTATATCCAGGTTCTAAAGGCAATTATTCTGAGTACGATGATTTGAATCCAATAAATAATTATGCATGGTCTAAATTGGGGGGCGAAGCTTCAGTAAAAATGTATAAAAATTCTCTTATATTAAGATTGTGTGTAACTGATTATCCCTTTGTTCATAAGAGTGCAATAAGCGGAGCTTTTTCAAGTTTTGTATATAACAAGTTAGTTGCTAAGGTAATTCCATATTTACTTGATGAAAAAGGTGTTTTAAATATTGGAGGAAAAAAACGTGAAATTTTTAAATTTGCAAAAAAATTCAGTGACAAAAAAATTAAAAAAATACCTTTATCAAAAGTAAAAAATTTTCCAAAAGATAGTTCAATCAATATAAAAAAATTTTTAAAAATTATAAAAAAAAATAAATTAAAAAAAATAATTCTTTGATTTTTCATGATTACAATAATATTAGTTATTTTTAGAACAGATCCTTTAAAATTAAATAAAATTATAAAAAAAATAAATGAGAATTATAAAATAATTATTGTAGATAATTCGAGTAATTATAATTTTTCAAAAATAAATATTTCTCATAAAACTTCCATAATAAGATCGGAAAATGTTGGAAACGGTGCTGCTATAAACAAGGCTTTAAAAAAATGTGAAACAAGATTTGCAATGTATATGGATATTGATATTGATATAGACAATAATTTTTTAGTAAGATTTATTGATACTTTAAAAAAAATTCAAGAATTTGGTATTCTAGTTCCTAACCATGGAAATTTTAAAATTACAGATTCTGTGTTTGAGTTTTATAAAGGTGAAGCATCTGTAATGCTTTATGATATAGAAAATTTGAAAAAAATTAATTTTTTTGATGAAAATTTTTTTTTATATTACGAAGAAATGGATTTACTCCACAGATGTAAAATTAATAATATTAAATGTTATTTAATTCCATATTTAATAATTAAACATCATCGTGCATCGTCAATTGAAAATGAAGGTAATGATCTTAAATGCTTAAGGATTTGGCATTATATGTGGTCAATGTTTTATTTTTATAAAAAAAATTTTGGTTATATTTCAGCATTAAAAAAAACTAGTAAATTTTTAATAAAAGATTTAATTGTTTTACTAATTTCAATATTCTTTTTTGATTTTAAAAAGATGAAATTAAGATTTTTTAGATTATACGGATTAATTTCTTCTATTTTAGGTCTTAAGTCTTTTTTGAGACCTTAATAGTTTTAATGTTGCCACTATATCTTTATTAATATTATTTTTCAATTTAAGTCCCTCTTTCTCAAGTTTTTTAGTACTTACCTTATAAGATAATTGGTTCATAATTTTTGATTTAACAAATTTTACTTTTATATTTTTTTTATTTTTTTTAATTTTATTTAGTATTTGTTTAACTGTATAGTTGCCAGATAAGGCGTTATAAATATCGTTTTTGAAAAAATCATTTTCTATAGAAAATTTAAAAACTTTAAATGCATCTTTTAAGGATAAATAAGGTCGATACTGATGTATTGCAGTTTTATAAACATTAATATCTTCACCTATTGCTGCATTAAAACAAAATTTATTAACTGCAGTATGAAAACTCATACCAACAGAAACACCTGATATAGTGCCAAAGCGAAAAGTGTTATATTTTAAAAATCTACCCTCTTTTTTAATTAATTTTTCTTCTTTTAACTTTATATCTGCATAAGGTGATTGTGGTTTTAAATATTTTTTCTCACACGTTTCATCTACAATCTTAGCTTTCTTTCCATAAACACTTGTGGAGGATATATGTATCAACTTTGAATTATTTTTTTTACAAAAAGATATAACTGTTTTTAAACAATTAATATTATTTCTATACATCTCATTTTTTTTTGAAAAACTTTTCTCTGCGTTAGTCATAGAGGCACAATGAATTACGTAATCAATATTTTTTAAGTCATTAAGACTATTTTTTTTACTTATGTCTCTAATTAGAAATTTTTTTTTGGTTTTTTTATTTAAATTAAATAATGAGTGAAATCGATTTGATTTTAAATTATCAACTATAATTACCTTTTTTATTTTTTTAATTTTATGTATATTTTGTGATGTATAGGAACCTATATGCCCACAACATCCGGTTATCAATAAATTCATTTTTAATCTGTAAATAACTTTAATTTTAATAATTTATATGCTTTTTAGAATAAATATTAGCTTATTACAATTTACTTTCTTAAAATTATAATATTTATATAAACAGCTTTACATATATAAAATTTTTAAAATAAAAATGTTTATTAATACTCTCCGAAGACTTGTTACTTATTTAAGAAGATTTTTTAAAATTTTTTTATGTGGAATTATTGATTTAAAACTTTTATACGCATCTCTCACAGTTTTAGTGCACTATGTTTATTTTATTTTGATTATTAATAGAAAAATTGAATCACAATATCGTAGAGAAAAAAAAGAATTTATAGAACTATGTGATATAAAGCTTAAATTTAATCAAAGAGATTTGTTCAGTAATAATGTTCCATCTTGGTTATATATTTTTGATAAATTCTCACTTTTTGATAAAAAACTTAAAGCTTTGGAGATTGGATCTTACGAGGGAAGAAGTAGTTTTTTTCTGTTAAAAAAATTAAAAAGAACAGAATTGACTTGTGTAGATACTTTTAAACCTTTTCACGAACTAAAGGGAGATTATCCAGAAAAATTTAATCAAATTTATGAAAATTTTAAGTATAATACCCAAGAATTTTCTGAAAGAGCTGTAGTTTTTAAACAAGACTCAAAAAACTTTTTTTTAAAAAATAGAGATAAGTTTGATTTAATTTATGTTGATGGTTCACATGAATATAAGGATGTATTGTATGATGCTCAAGAATCTTTTGCTAATTTGAACCAATATGGAATAATAATTTTCGATGATTTTTTATGGGAACATCAAAAAGTCACTTTATCACCAACTTTTGCTATACTTAAATTTTTAAAAAAAAACTTAAAGAAAATTAAAATTTTGTATTTAAATTATCAAATAATAATTCAGAAAATTGGATAATAATCAGTTTTTTATTTGGATTAATGAGTCGTGATCTACTTTTGTTAAATTTAAAAAATTTTTACATATTGATTTGTCAACAATTATTGATCCCCCACTAAACTCTTGTTTTTTATTATAAGAAGCATAACATTCTGTTACCTCATTTATATTCGAATTTAAAATATCTGTCTTTGATGAGTCTTTAGACGCTATCCCAGTATAACTATTACGTACTACTAAATTTTTTACATTCATATAAGATTTTTCACCAATAGAAATTGCCTTATCTCCACAATTCTCTAATTCTGCGAAATCAATTTTATATTTACCAAATGAAAAATCTGAACAATCATTACCAGAGTCGGTAATTTTAATTTTTTTAATATTTAACTTTGAAAAATCAGAATCTAAGGCGTCTGAAATAGAATTCTTTATTAAAATTTGATTTGCGGAACCTTCGGATCTTATAAAATTCACAGTATCTTCGCAATTAAAGTTTTCTGCTTCGATATTCAGGTCTTTTATCTCAGTATCAAGAATTGTGAGACAGCCGGTCAGGCCATTTACTTTACTCTTAAAAACTTCATTATTTATTGAAAAGTTTTTCATAGATATTTTTACACCCTCCAACTTCGATCTATATATTATTGCTCTTGCAGTATTTTTATTAAAACTAATATTTAAATTATTACTAGCTTCATCAAATTTAAATTCTAAACCATCTGAAAAAGCAAAATTTAAATTATTATTTAATTTTATATTATTGTATGATTTTCCAAATGATACTTTTTCACTTTCTATTTTACCGCTAATGTAGTCGTTTTTACTTAAAGCAATAAAGATTGAATATTTATTTTGATATTTTTGCTGATCTAACAATTTAATTAAGATTTTACTATCAATAGTCTCTTTTTTGCAATTTTCTAATTTATAATTACAAATTTCAATATCATATAAATTGTTATTATTTTCTTTTATTTTATTTAAAAATACTAAAAATTTATCATCATCTAACGATTTCATATTTTTAGAGTATTTTGTAAAAATTTGACCTTCTGCTACTTCATTGAAAGGAGAAATTTTTGCATTTTTAATTAAATCTAATCTTTTTAAAATGAAACTTAAAAGAGTATCTAATTCTTTATTATTTATCTTTTTGACTCCATAGCTTTTTAAATCATCAATAAAATTTTTTTTATTTAAATTGTTTATTTTATCAATTGCATATTTAGCACCCTGTACAGCTGAATAAGTCACAAAATTATAACGTCCCTCTGGAATTACATCATCTTCATTGAAAAGAAGTTGTATTGTACTTAATCCTCTTCCTAATTGAATTTCATATTTTTCATTTTTAATATTGTAGCCAATTTTAGAGAGTATTCTTGACATTCCATCATAATAAATTGGTTCTAATCTCTTGTAGACAGGGTCGAAGTAATATCTTCTATTATCAAATGCTAATCCATGTCTTGCGTCAAGAGCAAACATTAATGCTTCAAAAATTGAATTAATTTTAAATTCTTCCTCTGTAGAATAACTTTCATGAGACCTTAAAATTACATCGTTTCTAAAATTTATAGAATAATTAAATGAGTGTAATAAATTTTTATTCAGCTTTTGTATTGCTTTGATAGTATTATAAAGGTTTGAGTCATCAGACTTTATCCATTTTTTATTAGTAACTCTTGCCATTTGTAATAAATCCTGGCTAAACCAAAAATCTTCTTTTTTCTCAATAATAGGACCTTCAACTCTTTTATTTTTTTCTAAAAATTCTTTTTTAAGATTTTCTTGAAAAATATATCTAAATATTTTTCCGTGAATCTTGATGTTTATGTAAAAACTTTCAGGTGATAAAATTCCTAAATGAGAAAGTAATGTGGAAACGAAAATTTCATTATCAGAATTTCTAGACTTAGGTCGAAGTAGTAAGAATTTTGTTCCATTTTTTATATTGCCTTCACTTAAATTGACTCTTAAACTTGAAACTGGCACACCACTTATTAAATCAATATGATCTGACATATTTCCATGTGCTCTAATTTTGGCACTTAAAATACATTTTTTGCCGTCTAGATAGTTAACAACTAATCTAGATTTATATCTTCTTTTTTTTCCGAAATTTTTATATTCCTCAATAGCCTTAGCTTTATCACCTTTATTTTCTGCATTTTTACCACGCGAATATTTAATTAATTTCCTGCCAACTTCTGTTAAATATTTTCTTTCATTATCTATAACTATTTCCAGATATTTAATTTTATCAATCATATTGTGTGAATTATTTTTACATTCATCGATCGCATATGAACCTTGACAAAATGTTAAATAAAAAATTAGAATTTTAATTAGAATATTGAATTTCAATATTTTTAATATTTTCATTTTTTTTTAAAGCTTCCTCTATCTTTTTTAATTTTTCCCTATCACTTATACCAAGCCTATAAATATTTTTGTTATTTGAGCTAGTAAAAAATAATAAGTTAGGATCATCTTTTAATTCATTGACTGGACTGTCTGACTCAACTTCAAGAATATTATAATTCATACTGTCATTAGAATTAAATGAATACTCAAAAAATTTGAAAAATTTTATTTTTTTTGTAAATTTTTCTAATAAAAAAGAAAATATTAATATCAAAATTACTGTGACTGAAAATATTATACTCCAAAAATGACTGACGCCCATTGATATACCAACAGTTATTAAAACAAAAAATATTACGAGTTCTAAGGGACTTTTGACTGGGTTACGAAATCTTACAATTGATAATGCACCAATCATTCCTAGTGACAACGCTAAATTGTCAGAAATTACTTTAGTTACAACATAAGTTGTAGCAGGTAAAAGTAAGAATGTATTAAAGTAAGTAATCGTATTTACCCAATACTGCTTTACAAAAAGTAATGTTAGATAGATTAACAGACCTACGATTACTGTTCCAGAAAACTCCAAGAAAGATTGGGATAATAATATATTCATTTAATTAATCTATATTAAAAAGTGTGATACTTAAAGTAAAATAAATTTTTATAAATATGAGTTTTAGAATTGAAAATAAATATGAAATTTCTATCAAGAGAATAAATAATTTTTTTGAATTTCTTAAAAATAAAAATGCAAAACAAATGTATGATAAGAGAAAAATCTCTTCTATATATTTTGACAATAAGTTCAAAGATTCATTTCATAATTCAGAAGAGGGGGTCGTACCTAGAAAAAAAATTAGACTTAGATATTATGGTTCAGAAAATTTTAATACTTTGAAAGAATTGCAATTAGAAGAAAAAATAAATTCATATGAAGGAAAGTATAAAACATCAAGAAAAGTGAAAAATTTTAAAAATTTTTTAAAAAATGGAATACATGATGACTTTTATGGAAACTGTAAACCTATTGTATTAGTAAATTATACAAGAGAATATTTTAGTATAAATAAATTTAGAATAACATTTGATAAAGATATAAAATATAAAATCTTTGGAAGTAAAGCTTTCTTTAAAGATGTGGAACAATGTATAGTTGAGGTAAAAGTTAAAAATATTTACTTAGAGAATGAAATTAATAACCTTTTTCCATTTAAAAAAATAAGATACTCTAAATATTCAAATTCTATTAAATTGTTAAAATTGGATAGAAGATAGTTATCTCACTTTTAAAATAAGATTAATATAATCCTTGATATAATTATCGTTTTTTTTTCTTATACGACTTAATTTATATATTGGTTTTTTTTTTTTATTTTGAATTGAATTTATACTCTGAAAAATATTTGACAGCTTATTGCTATCATGTGAATTAAAAAAAAATGCATATTTTGGATTTTGTTCTCTATGAACATTGATGTTGGATAATACAATTTTTTTATTATACATTTTAGCTTGCTCAACAGTGCTACTCCAACCCTCGAAAAGAGATGGATTGATAACTGCTGTCGAATAAAAAATAAGAGACATAACATCAATAAAAGGAATTAAGCCTAAATAAATATAATTTTTCTCAATGTTATTGTTCTTCACATATTTAAATAGATTTTGAAAATTTTGTGGGTCCCTATAATCTTCTTTGGATCCAGATGAATATATAAAGACATCTTTTTTTCCATGTTTGATTGTTTTTACTAGTGCTTCTAAAACAACTTTATGGTTTTTGTGCACCCAATATTGATTGGGGAGATAAAAATAATTTTTCCTCAACTTATATTTTTTTTTCAAATATGAAAAGCTTCTCAAATTTTTTGAGTTAGGTACATCAAATGAAAATTTGTTAATTAATATTTTAGAGTTATGAATATTAGTAATCTTTTGCAAATCTTTAAATGCAGATTTGCTGCTTAATAAAATTTTATATACATGATTTTTATAAATTAAAATATTTAATTTTTTCAAAATTTTATATTTTAATGAAAAAAAATTTGGAAAGTGTAAATATTGAAAGTCTGGTATCCAAACAATACTTTTTATATCACTATTTTTTCCTGTCGCTATAGATGTATGTGATAGAAAATCTATATTATATCTTTTTAAAAATTTTTCTAAAAAAATTGTTTTATTGAAAAAAATTATAGACGCTTTGTCTAAAATTCTCACAAATAGGCTTCGATTAAAAAATTCAAAACTTTCAATAACTTCTACTTTTTTACTTATGTTTAATTTACTCAATTTTTTTTTTGAGTTTGTTAGTAAGATTATTTTAATTTTTGAACTCAAATTTTGGATGGACAAAATTGAATTTATCAAACTTACAATAACATTAATTCCTCCAAGCCATGTTCTGTTAAAATGTATTGTGAATGCTAATCTAACCATATTTGAACCATTTTATATACTCGTCTAAACCTTCATAAAAATTTATTTTTGGAGACCAATTAAACTTTTTAACTTTTTTAATATCTGGTATGAGTGACGTGGGATTCACTTCTTTACCAAAATAATTAAATTTTGGTTTTATTTTAACTTTAAATTTTTTACCAATATAGTAAATAACTTTAGATATTTTCATCCCTTTCCCAGTTCCAGCATTAAAAACTGAATATCCTTTAAAACCTTTATTAATTATGCATCTAATAAGATTAGAAAAATCACTTATATGTATAAAATCTCTTATTTCTCTACCACTGCCAAAGAAAAAAAACTTCCTTTTTTGAATTTTTGAGCAAACGTCGTAAATAATCTGCCTCTTTAAACCTGGTCCATATAAAGAACTTCCTCTTAAAATAAGTATATCAAATTTATTATCTTGATAAAATTTTCTACAAACCTTTTCTCCAATAACTTTATTTATAGAGTAATTTGAAACAGGATTTAAATTGGTTTCTTCTTTAATTTTTTTTAATTTTGAATTTCCGTAAACCGAGACTGTTGAAATAAAAATAATTTTAGGTTTTCTTTTTTTTTTTGAAAAAAATTCTAGCACTGTTAAAATACTAATTACATTTTTTTCGTAATCTTTATTAAAAGGTATAAATTTTACTAAACTTGCATTTGGTGATACTCCACCTGCACAATGTAGAATGTAATCAAAATTTATTTTTTCAAATTTTTTTAAATTTTTATAACTAATAGTTCCATTTATATTTTTAAAATATCCCCATTTTTTATAATTTTTATTTTTCCAATTACCCCTTCCAATTCCATAACAAATAAAACCTTCTCTACTTAATTTTTGAGATAAGTTTCTACCTAAAAAACCCTGGGAACCAGTTATAAGTATTTTCATTAAACTGTTGTTTTTAATAATTTTGATAATTTTGATATTTCATTAGTCTCTACATCTATAACTTCTAGATGCCCAATGGTTTTTAATCTTTCCTCAAAATTAGCAAAATTTTTTTTGCCATCTTTATCTCTACTTTCTCTAAATTTGCTTTGAAAAATGTTCTTTTTAATGTTGGTCTCCAACTTATTAAAAATATTTTCTTTTATAAAATATGCGTTATTGCCAGCACTATTGGTAGTTAGAAACTTATACCCTTTCTTGTCAGCAAGAAACTTAAGAGCCTCTATTGAAGCTCCCCAATATAGATTTGAATAATGTGCCTTAGATCTATCAAAATTTTTATCATAAGGTATGCTTATTTTATGATTTTGCCCAAAGGTACTATTGTATTCAATAATTACGATCATTGGATCTATTACACTTATCTCTTTCCAAATCCAGTAATCGTTTCCATCAATATCTATACTTAGAATTCCAATTTTTTTATTTTTCATGCTGGAGTTATAAATTAACTCATTAATATTTTCTTTTTTTACAAAACTTTGTTTTGCCTCTAAATCATATTTCCAAAAATAACTTTTCTTCTTTATAGTTTCAATGTTTTTGCCTGACGAATCTAAAATAAAACCAGACCAATTATTATTTAATAATAAAAATTTTGTATTTGCCTCTGAATAATCCTCCACTCCAAATTCAATAAAATTTTGATAATCATATCCAACTTCTAATTTATCAATCAAGAACTGTATAATTCCATCATCTCCAAATTGAGAAAAAATTTTGAATTCTACATCCTCTATCTTTTGCAAAGTTTTAAAATTATTTTTTTTTTTTAGAATTTTTCCTAACGCAATTTTTTCAACTTCGTCATTATTTCTAAAGTTAGTTAATTTCAAAATTTTAGATATTAAACTTTTGACTAATTTTTTCACTTTAAAATAAATTTAGTGTGGTTAACATAATAATAATCTAATATATATTTAATATCAATTTTTATCAAAAAATTCCCATTATCTTTTTTATTAAATTTTTAATTCTATTTCTCCTATAAAATTTTTTTATAAATTTGATAGCATCAATGTTTTCCTTAATATCTGATTTTTGTATAATTATTTTTTTTTCTTGAATATAAGAATGCTCATGTAATTTATCTGGTTTTTTATTATGTATTCCAGATCCATCAAATCCAATATTTTTAACGAATGATGACGATGGATAAAGTGAAAACATATCATTTAAAAACGTAGATGCTTTCCAAATTATAGTATGTGATTCATTTAAATTTTTATCTCTTTTTTCAAGCATACTTAAATAATCAAAAGAATTATTTAGATTAAATTTTTTTACTAAATTTCTTTTTTTAATTTCCTTGATCAAATAATCTGTATTTGGATTAAATTTATCCCAGGCTCTCTTCCAAGTTCCCCATCCCCAGGTATTTCCACCCTTTAAAAAAAATGTTTCTTTGAGATCATTTTTATTTGGATAAAACCATCCATTAATTGCGCAAACTTCTGGTTCATTTTGATATACGTTTAAACCATCATTAATAAAATTAAGAAAATACTTTGATGTTTTATTATCGTCCTCAACAACAATTATCTTATCATATTCATTGCAAACATCAGTGATACCGGTAACAAAGTTTTTATATAGTCCATAATTTTTTTCTCTGATTATAATTTTTTTCTCTTTAAATCCATTAAGATCATTTAAAATTTTTCTTACTTCATCAACTTTTTTTTCATCTTGATTAGTTTTTGGGCTATCAGAAAAAATTATTATTTTAGAATGTGATGCCAATTCATTATTTTTAAGCGCATCAAGAGAGACTTTTGTGTGCTCAGGGCGGTTATAAGTGAAATATGCAATGGGAGCTAATTTGTTCATTTTTGATAAATTTTAAATCTTATAAAATTTTATGTACCAATTACAAAATTTTTTTATACCAAACTCTAAAGATGTTTTTGGTTTGTAGTTGATCATTTTTTTTAATTTTTTTGGATTTGAGAAAGTATTTTTAACATCGCCAAATTGTAAAGGTTTGAGAGATATTTTAGCTTTTATATTTAAATTCTTTTCAATTAATTTTAACATATGTTTAATACTTATTTTTCTTCCCCCAGCTATATTGACTATTGTGTTCATTTTTTTTTTATTAACTAAATCTATTAATTTAACGATGCACTCTACGCAATCATCAATGTAAGTAAAATCACGTGAATGGTTTCCAAAATTATTAAGATATATTTTTTTTTTTTCTTGGATTAATTTTGTAAATTTGAAATAGGCCATATCAGGTCTTCCATAAGGTCCATACACTGTAAAGAATCTCATTCCAATGTTTGAAATATTATAAATATTTCCATAAAAATTCATGAAGACTTCATTAATTTTTTTTGAAGTTGCATAAAGAGAAATTTGTTTATCAGTTATTAAATTTTCACTAAAAATCTTAGATTTTACTTTTCCATAAACAGAGGATGATGAGGCAAATAAAAGTTTTTTTACATTATATTTTTTCATAGTCTCTAAGAGATTATAAAAACCTACTATATTTGAATTTAAATATTGATCTGGATTTTTTTGTGAATATCTTACACCAGCCTGAGCCGCAAGATTAATTACAAAATTAATTTTAAATTTAGAAAATATTTTTTGTATTTTTTTCTTTTCCTCTAAACTGACTTTAAAAAAGATAAAATTTTTAAATTTTTTTAATTCTTTCAGTCTTGCGTACTTTAATTTTGTATCATAATAATCATTAAGATTATCTATTCCAATAATTTTAAAAGTTTTTTTTTGTAATAGTTTTTTTGTTAAATGGTAACCAATAAAACCTGCGCATCCAGTTATTAAAATTTTCATTATTTTTTATATTTCGTCATTAGATCTTCAAAATTTTCAAATTTTTCTACTTTTCCATTTTCAATAAAATAAAACTTATCACACATCTTTAAAGTCTCAAATCTATGAGAAACAATAAGTATTGTTTTAATTGTTTCATGTGACTCGATATTATTTAATATGTTCTTTTCAGTAATTGAGTCTAGTGCGTTTGTAGCTTCATCAAGAATAATAATTTCTGAATCTCGATATATTGCTCTTGCGATACCAATTCTTTGTTTTTGACCTCCTGATAATTTTTTTCCATTTTCTCCAACATTCATGTTTTCATTTCCAATAAATTCTTTCAATTCAGAAGAAATTAAGCTTGATTTTATTTTTTCTTTACTAATTAATTTTTCATCTGCAGAAAATGCTACATTTGACGCTATATCCCCCTCATAAATATAAAAGTTTTGGGGAACATATGATAAATTTTTTTGCCAATATTTTACATTATGTTCGTTTACTATTGTATCATCAACTTTGATATTTCCTTTATCTGGTGAAATAAATCCAAGTATTATGTCTAGTAATGTTGATTTTCCAGACCCTGTTTTACCAACAATTCCAACTTTCGAACCGAAAGGGATTTCAATGTTCACATCAAAAATTCCTGCTTGTTTATTAGTTGGATAACTGAAGCTTAAATTTTCAAGCCTTATAGATTTATTAAAATTAAGTTTTTTATTTATTTGGTCATTTTTATTTTTTAATTCGAATTTTTTAGCTTTGACTAAATCTTTTTCAATATTTTCAAATGCACTTAAATTTGAGTTTATGGATGTAACTGATTTAAAAATTTTTTGAAAAGCTGGTATTATCTTAATGGCACAAACTCCATAAAATGCAATTAATGCGCTTATTTCTGAAAATTTATAGTTAAAATATTTAATTGCTATAAAAACAACAAAAATTAAAAAAGTAAAAAAGATTGCTTCAATTAAATTTCTTGGAATTTGTGATAAATATGCTTGAATAACTGTCATCTCTCTAAACCTGGTTAGATTATTTGAAAAAAAATTTTTAAAATAATTTTTTTTATCGTATAAAATAACGTCCTTAATAGATGTGAACGCATCAAATATTGCCTTGAAATACAAGGGATATATCCGTGTGATCTCATCGCCCGATTTTCTTAATTTTTTTTTAAAAAAAAAGAAAAAAAATACATAAAAAGATGAAAATATTATAAATGATATTAAAGCTACTCTTAAATCTACAATTAAAACTGCCAAAAGTATAATTATACTGATAATTAAACTTGAAAATAAGTCTAAAAAAGGGAGAAGAACTTGACCAGATAGCCTCTCAGTATTTGTATGTATCTTGCTTATAATATCTTTAGAGGAGTTATCAGCATGGAACAGCCATTTTTTTTCTAAATAGTAATTAAATAAATTTTTTTGAAAAAAAACTAAGATATCTTGTATCCACCTTAGATTAAAATATGTTAGAACTAATGTAAGCATAATTGTAAGTACATAAAAACTTACTACTGTGATAGATACGTATAAAAGTAAATTATTTGGGTAAAAAATATTAAGAAAAAAAGAAACGCTTTGAAAAAAAGGATTTTCTATATTATTTTCACTTCCAGATATTAGTAATACAAATTGAGCTATTAAAAGTGCTGATACAACATTCAAAATACCTATTAATAATGTAACAAATTGTAACTTTATTATTTTTATTATACTTGATTTATCTAAACATACTATAACTCTTGAAAACAAACTAAACATTTTTACCTCTCTTCAATACAGCAATGTTCATGAGATCGTGCTCATTGTATTTATCTGTCTCATACATATCAGAATAATTAAAATAACTTCGATAAATTAATTTAAATTTTTTTGCAGTAAATATTTTAGTAAAATCTCGTTTTATGCATGAGACTCTTTTATCATGCTTATATATAATCTTTTTAATTTTTTTTGAATAAAAGTCTAAAATAATTATACTACCTTTTGATTTTAAAACTTTGTCAGCGTTAGACAGAATTTTCTTGTAATCTTTTTGATCACATAAGTACAGACAAAACCCATAAAAAATTATATCTATACTTTTATTTTTAAATTGAAGGTTGTCTGCGGTAGCTACATAGGATTTTATACCTTTCTTTTTTAATTTATTAATTGCTTTTTTTGAGGGATCGATTCCAAATATTTCAATGTTTTTAAATTGTTTTTTTAAATTTAATAAAAGTGAACTATTTGAACATCCTATTTCTAGAAAATTAATTTTTTTTTTTTTATCATTAAAAATTATATTTTGAACAATATTAATTATTTTTGAATCTTTTAATGGATTATTTAATTTTTTTTTATTCCTTAAGAACCAATTATCTCCCTCTCCATCAAGGAAAATATTTTTATGTTTTATATTTTTTATAAACATTAATTTAACTTTTCTAGATATTTTAAAATATGATTAATAATTTTTTCAGCATTTCTTTTTTCATCAAAATTTTTTATTCCATAAAACTCTTTGTAATACAAATCTATGAGACCATGACAGGATTGACTCATAAGGTTATTGAAATCAGAACTGAATTTAGATGGATCAAATTCTTGTTGGATAAATTTTTTAATTTCATCATCGGTAGTTTGATTATTTACCTTAAAACATCCATGGATATCTGAAAACCAACTAGTGCCAAAAACTAATGTTTTTTTACCACTTTTTATAGACTCCCAGCCTGGAGTACCACAATTAGTAGCCACTAAGTCTGTTTGTTTTACTAATTCTGCTGAGCTATAAAATTTATCGACAAAATAAACATTTTTAAAATATTTTAATCTTTTGAAGAAGAACTTGCCTCTTTGATAGTAAGTTTGTTTAGGGTTCTCTTTAACTATTATATCCCATTCGTCTCCTGCAAACTGACTTAATCTTTCTAAAATTAATGGCTGATCATCATTATTAGCTAATAATGAAGTTGTAAGCTCTGGCTGAAAATGAAGAGGAAAATATATTTTTTTTTTACCATTTTTAAAAATTTTATCTAAATCCTCATTGCTAACTTGTATTTTTTTTAAATTTTCCAGATATTCTTTTTGACGATCTCTTCGATTAACAATTTTTAAAAAAATTAAAATTTTAAGCAATAAGAACCTTATTTTTCTTCTACTTTTTTTTAAATTATAAATAAAACTTTCTGAATTTTTTCTATTTTTTTGGTTTTTATCATTAACAGTTTTAATATAAGATTGATCATCATTTAATAAATAATGATAATTTTCACTTTCAATATTTTTTTTTATTTTTCCAAATTCACTTAAATCAGACAGAATAAAAAATCTTTCCTTAAAAATAGTCTGGTAAAATAATATTGTTTTAATTTTAAAATACTTGGCTAATTTATATAAAATATAGTCTGGACCCTCGTGAGGAAATGAAAAAAAAATAGCTAGTTCAATTTTATTTTTTTTTAAAATTTCATAAAAGGAGTAAAAATAAAGTGAAAATTCATCTCTCAAATCATGAAAATCGGATAGTAGAATACCTCTTCTGACTATCATCGTATTAAACTTAACAAAATTTTTATTATAAAAATCTTGATAAATTTTCCTGGCTTCCACATCTAGCAAGGGCTCCTTATTAAAGTTGTCTCTTACAAGCCCAAGATTTGAATAATCTTTATCTAGATTTTCAATAGAGTGTATTTTACATTTAATATCTAAGTTTTCATCCAACTTTTTAATTACTAATGGATCACAGCCACCATACATTATTGTTTTCATTTATTAAAATATCCCTTATTAAATTTGTCTAGAATTGTAATGCTCTTCATTCCTGCAGATGGTAAATATTTTTTTAAATTAAGTTCTCTAGATTCATTTTTTAAAAAATCATCATTATGTAGAAAAAACATATAATAACACTCAGCTATCTTTTCTTTAAAATTTTCTTTCAAATAAAGCTCATTCCTAATTGCTTTATTAATTAGTTCAAAATAGTGTTTTTTATTCCTCGGTGTAAATACAAAATCATATCCCATACATGGATTTGATCCTGCAGCTATTGGAACAATTTTATGATAAGCTAACTCATGCAAAACACTTCCAAAAGGTGAAATTCCAAATTTCGGCCTTTTATTAAAAATTGATATATTGGAAATATTCTTATTAAACCAAATTAAGTTTGAATACTTTTTCTTTAGATCTTCTTGAAATTTAATTGTATTATAAATCCAACTATTTGGATGTTCTTTAATTGCAATTGATATATTTTTTAATTTTAGAAAACTCAATGTCTCGTGTATCCAATCAGAAAAATCATTAAATACAACTTTACCATAAACGTGCGGTGCATCAGAAAAATCAGGTAGAAAAATTATTACATCAAATTTTCTTTTTATTTTAAAAGTTTTTTTTTTGTTATAAGAGGATTTTCTCATATACTTTAATTCCGTAGCTATTTTCCCGTTAAATTTATCTCTAAGTTTTTTTTTTGATAATGAAATTTTTCTTCTTTTATTTTTTAAGGATTTAAATTTAATTGGTAAATTTTCGCATTTTGTAGTCGCTCGGTAATCATTTTTTGAAAATTTTTTAATATATTTATTGTCTTCGATACCTCCTATAGTTTGAACTTTTTTACTTAAAAAATATCTTACGGCAAAACCATTTGTATAGAATGCTTTCTGAGGAATATAATATAAAATATCATTTTTGTTTTTAAAATAAAACTTATCTAGATTTTCATTAGAGGTTTCTATAAAATTTAACAATCTTTTAATTGCATACCTATTTTTAATATCAAAGGAAACTGAGTTATTAAATCTTAAATAATGATCATAAATTAAATCTCCAATTTTTATTCCTTTAAAGTTAATTCTTAAAACATCTTCTTTATTTTTTAAATTGCAATTTTTCTTTATGAAAGTAGTATTTCTTATAAATACATTATCTTTAAAATTATTATTTAGCTCAATGACTTCATTTACTCCAAGACATTTGTAGATCTTTTTCCACTTGAGTTTTATAAAGTGCAAAATTAAACATTGAAATAAAAAGGCTATAGTGCCTCTAATACCTGGTTTCTTAATGTTTCCAGGGTTTATCCACAATCCAACAATTTTTTTATTTTGAAACATTTTTTTTTTTAATAAAAAATAAAAATGAACTAAAAAATATATGTCCTCCCCCATCTCTAAAAGTATTATTTTATTACCTTTATTAGAATTGTGGTTACGATGATTTAATTTTAGAAAACTTTTCTCTACATCATTTAAAAATACCCTTTTTAACTGTATTAGTTTTCTAGATATCAAAAACATAAAAATTTATAGTTGAATTACTTTGTTGTCTTTTTTGTTTAATTTAATTTTGTACCGATTTCTACAGTCAAAAATAATTTTTGAATTTTTATAAATTTTATTAAAATTTATAATATCATGATCAGTTACAATGATTGAGGCATCAAAATTTTTTATTTTATTATTTTTAAGAGTTATCGATTTTAAATTATGAAAATTTTTAAAATTTCTTTTTTTGTTAATTTTTTTAATTAAAGGATCATAATAAGAAATTTTTGAACCTTTTTTATTTAAAATTTTCATTATTTCGTACGCTGGGCTTTCTCTATCGTCATCTACATTTTTTTTATATGCAATTCCAATTATGAGAATTTTTGATTTATTGATTTTTTTTTTTTTTGATTTGAAAAATTTTTCAATATTGGATACGATCCATTTTGGCATAATCGTGTTAATATTTCCTGATTGTCTTATGAATCTCGAATCATAACCAAGTTGATTGGCTTTCCACGACATATAAAAAGGATCTATTGGTATACAATGACCTCCCATACCTGGACCTGGATCAAAAGGTCTATAACCAAATGGCTTGGTGCTAGCTGCTTTAATAGCCTCATGAATATTTATTTTCATGATTTTAGAAATAATTTTCATTTCATTTACAAGCCCAATATTCACTGACCTATAAATATTTTCGAGAAGCTTCGTAAACTCAGCTGTTTTTGTTGAGCTGACTGGAACCACAGATTTGAAAAAAACTTTGTAAAATTTTTTTGCTATTTTAAGGCAGTTAGAAGTTTCGCCACTAATAATTTTGGGTACATCTATTGTTTTAAAATATTTATTTCCTGGATCCTCTCTCTCGGGTGAGTAACAAATAAATATATCTTTTCCGACTGTCATACTTTTAATTTTTTTGGTTAATTCCTCTTCAGTTGTTCCTGGGTAAGATGTACTTTCTAAACTTATAAGCTGATTTTTCCTTAGGAAAGGTAAAATTTTTTTTATAGAATTCTTTACGAAACTTAAATCTGGGATATTTTTTTGTTTTAGTGGTGTAGGGACAGTGATTATTATGACATCGCAGTTTTTAATTCTGGTAAATTTTGAAGTTGCTAAGATTTTTTTTTTATATTTTTTTAAATTAACGCTTTTAATATAATTTTTTTTTTTATTTACTTTGGTTACTTTTTTTTTATCTATATCAAAACCTATAACATTATATCCTTTTCGGCAAAAATTTGACGCTAATGGCAAACCTACATAACCAAGTCCAATCACACCTATAACAGCCTTTTTACTTTCAATTTTTGCAATTAATTGGTTCATTTTATTTAAATTTCTTTTTTCATCTCATCGTATTCCTTCATCTTCTTTTTCATAAATTGTATTGTTATTTTAATTCTATAATTGATACCTTTAGGCGTTAATATGTAGATATAATTAATTTTGTTTTTATTTTTTTTAAATTTATTGATCTTGATCAATCCTTTTTGTTTAAGTGCTTTAACACAGTAATTTAATTTTCCAAGACTGAAGCCTAAATCACTTGCTAACTGACGTTGTGACGATTTTGGCTTTTTTTGAATTTGCCTTAGTACATTAAATTCTTCTTCTTCATTGTCAAATTTGTTCATAAATTGAACATATAATGTTCATTCTTTGAACGGTCAATAAAAATAATATATTTATTTACTTAACAAATTTTAGGATATATAAAAAAGCCTGATTATATTTAATAATTTAACAATCGATGCTCATAAGTACATTTAAAAAAAACTTAAAAAATTACTAAATCTTTTTAAGACAAATTATGATTGATCAAAAGAATATTTGGAGAAAATCTTTAAAAATTATACCAGGTGGAAATGGATTGTTATCTAAAAGACCTGAAAGATTTTTACCTGATGGTTGGCCTACATACTTTTCAAAATCTGATGGTGCTCATGTTTGGGATTTAAAAAATAAAAAATATTTAGATATGACAAGTATGGGTATTGGAACTTCTGTGATTGGATACAATAATCTTTTTATAAATAATTATGTTAAAAAGAAAATTGACTTAGGAGTTAATACAACATTAAATTGTATTGAAGAATATGAGCTTGCCAAAGAGCTTCTAAAAATCGATAAATTTGCTCAACAGGTTAAATTTGCAAGAGGTGGGGGCGAAGCTATGTCAATTGCTATACGTCTTGCTAGGTCAAAATCAAAAAAAACAAAAATATTATTTTGCGGTTACCATGGATGGCATGATTGGTATTTAGCAGCAAATTTAAAAAATATAAAAAATTTAGATAACCATCTTCTTAAAAATTTAAAACCAATTGGTGTTCCAAATTTTTTGAAAGATACTGCAATTCCTTTGGAGTTTAATAATATTGAACAATTAAAAAAATCCTCAAATATTAAAAATCTAGCAGCAATTGTTGTTGAACCTCAGAGATTAAGTAGGCTGAGTAAAGATTATGTAAAAACTTTAAATAATATCTGTAAGAAAAAAAAAATTATTTTGATAGTAGATGAAATTACATCTGGTTGGAGAGATTGTGTTGGTGGTGTTTATAAAAAAATTGGAATCAAGCCATCAATTGTTGTTTATGGAAAAGCCATGGGGAATGGATTTGCAATATCAGCAATAGTTGGTAAAAAAGACATTATGGATGTGGCGCAAGATACTTTTGTAAGTAGCGTAGCATGGACTGAAAGAGTTGGATTTTCCGCAGCTCTAGCAGTAATTAAATTTCACAAAAATAAAAAAGTTTTTCAACATAATAAAAAAATCGGTATTTTCCTTAAAAGAGAATTATTAAAATTATCAAAAAAAAATAACTTAAAAATAAAAATTAATGAGTTAGACACAATTATTAATTTTGATTTTGTTCATAGAAAAAGTGATTATATTCAAACTCTATTTACTGAGCTTATGCTTAGAGAAAACATCTTAGCAAATAATCTTATATATTTATCTTATAGTCATAAAATCTTATTGGTCAGAAAATATTTACTAGCTGTGGACAAAACTTTTAAAAAAATATCATATTCTCTGAAAAATAATTTGAATATACTTAAAAGTAGAAAAAGAATTTATAACTATAAAAGGCTCTCTCCAAAAATAAGATAAATGAAAAAAAATAAAATTATTATTTTAGGTTCAGGCCCAACAGGACTAATTACTGCCTGGAAGCTACTTGAAAGAGGTCTCGATGTTTTAATAATTGAAAAAAACTCAACTTCTGGAGGTCTATGTAGATCTTGGAAACATAATGAATTTATCTTGGATACTGGCCCTCATATCTTTCATACACCGGAAGAGGAATTAAAAAAATTTTGGAAATTAAATTTTAAAGATCTGTTAATTGAAGGTAAATTTTATTGTAAAAATGTTAAAGGTGAAAAGTTAAATGAATTTTATGATTATCCATTTTCAAAAGAAGCACTTGATAATTTTGATGTAAAAACTAAAAAAAAAATAAAGATAGAACTGCAAAAGTGTAAGAACCTCGAAAAAAGATTTAAAGCTAAAAATTATAAAGAATATATAGACTCTTTTGTTGGACCAACCTTAAGAAAAATGTTTTACGAAAAATATCCAAAAAAAATATGGGGTGTTGATACTAATAAAATGACTCCCGATTGGGCACCAAATAGAATTAAATTTAGAGACAAAATCTTACCATTTTATCACGAAGAATATGCTGCGGTTGGAAAGTACGGGACAGGCTGTGTCTACGACAGAATTAAAGATAAAATAATAAAACTAGGTGGAAAATTTAAATTTAATGAAACTGTTATTGGCCTAAAATCAAAAAATCAAAAGATATCAGAAGTAAAAACTACAAAAAACAATTACAGAATTAATGAAGAACAAATTGTAATATCTACTTTACCTATAAGTGTTACATCAAAGTTACTTGGCAAGAAGAATAGTTTAAAATTTAGAGGAGTATGTTCTGTTTATCTGTTTTATGACCAAAGTAGAATTTTGCCAAAAAATATTCATTGGTTATACTTTGATTCTGAAAGAACATTATTCAATAGAATAACTGAAAATAAGAAATTATCAAAGTTTGTATCTCCCAAAAATAAAAGCTTTTTGACAGCAGAAATTACTTATTCTATGGGAGATAGTTTTTCGAAAAGAAAACCTAAAGAAATAATTTCACAGGTTATAAAAGATATGTCAAAAACAAATCTGGTCGATAGTAAAAAATTAATTGATGCAACTATAAATTATGAACCTTTTGTTTATCCAGTGCAGTTTATGGATTACAAAAGCGAAACCTATTTTATAAAAAGCTTTATAGAAAGTTTTGATAATCTTTATTCTGTTGGAGCTGGAGGGGAGTTCAATTATGCCGACAGTCAAATTTTATTCCATAAATCCTTTGATCTTGTAAATAGTTTGACTAATAAATTTAATTTATTTTCAAATGAAACGAAAATTTTAAATAGGGTAGATTTCAATAAAAAGTTTAAATTAGGGAAAAAATTTGTTGGTGATGGAGAAAAACCTTTTATAGTCGCAGAAGCAGGATTAAATCATAATGGCAGTCTTACAATTGCAAAAAAACTTATTGATAATGCAAAAAAAGCAAAATGTGACGCAATTAAATTTCAGTCATTTTTACCAGATAGTAGAGTATCTAATAAAGTTAAATCTGAAAAATATTCAGAAAAAATTATAGGTACTCAAGAAAGCATACACCAATTATTTAGTAGATTAAGTCTTAATTTTAATACTCAAAAAAAAATATTTTCTTATGCAAAAAAAAGAAAAATATTTATTTTTTCAACACCTTTCGATTTAGAAAGTGCGGATTTTTTAGAAAAACTTGGTGTACAAGCATATAAGATTGCTTCAGCAGATTTAGTAAATTTGCCATTGATTGAACATGTTGCAAAAAAAAATAAACCGATAATCATTTCAACAGGAATGTCAAAAATTTCAGAAATAGATGATGCGATAGAAACTGTGAGATCAACAGGAAATAAAAATATAGCAGTTTTACATTGCAACTCTTCTTATCCATCTACACATTCGGAAATAAATTTAAAATTTATGAATAATCTTAAATCTCTATATAAAATACCTGTTGGTTTTTCAGATCATACAACTGACTTATTAGCATCCAAAAGTGCGATCGCTCTTGGGGCAAACATTATTGAGAGACATTTTACTTTAAATAAACGTATGGAAGGTCCTGACCATATGCTTTCATCAGAACCAAATGAAATTGCTGCCTTAATAAAATTTAAAAAATTTCATAACAAATTTAATTTATGGTTTAAAAAAAGAAACAGAATAGAAAAGGAGCAAATTAAATTATTGTTAGGTGATGGTATAAAAAAAATACAACCTAATGAATATTTAACAATAAACTCTCAAAAGAAAAGCCTCTATGCAAAAAAAAATATTAATAAAGGTGAAAAGTTTACAGAAAATAATATCACAATTAAAGGTCCAGCTGGTGGTTTACTTCCAAAATATATAAAGGTAATAATTAATAAAAAAACGAAAAATAAAATTCATAAAGATACGCCAATCACCTGGGATAGTTTTTAATATATGAATAAAATTTTAATAACAGGAAGTGAAGGATTAATTGGAAAAAAAATATCAAATTATTTAAAAAAAAAAAATAGTGTTTTTTTACTAGATATTAAAAAAAATATTAATCTATGTGATGAAAATGATGTTAAAAATTATTTTAAAAAATACAACAATTTCAATTACTTAATAAATTTACATGGAGCTAATGAGCACATTGGTATCAAAAAAAGTATTACCAAAAACCATGCAACAGATAAAGAACATTTTGACCATTTTTTTTATAACAATGTTTTTTCAACTTATCTAACAAACAAGTATTTCATCAAATATTGTAAAAACGGCAAAGGTATATTAAATTTTTCTTCAGTCTATAGTTTGGTATCTCCAAAGCATAATATTTATAAAAACCCTAAAAGTATATTTTATGTTTCTAGTAAATTTGCAGTGAACGGAATTACAAAATACTTTGCTACAATGTATGGAAAAAAAGTAAATGTAAATACAATTGCTAATCATGGAATAGAATGGAAACAACCGTCGAGTTTTAAAAATAAGCTTACAAAACATATTCCTAAAAATCGTATGATGAATGTTGAAGATTTATATGGAATTATAGATTTATTTTGTAGTGAAAAGAATAAATATATAAACGGGTCAACAATTGTTATTGATGGCGGCTATACAGCATGGTAGCTCTAAACTTTGGAATAATTATTCAAGCAAGAGCAAGTTCCACGCGTTACCCAGAAAAAGTTTTAAAAAAGATAGATAAAAAAAATTCAGTTTTAGGTTTTCAAATTAAGCGAGTTTTAAATGAATTTAAAAATAAAAATATCTTCATTGCTACTACTATTAAAAAAAAGGATAAAAAAATATGTCAAATCGCAAAAAAAAATAATGTTAATTTTTTTAGAGGGTCTGAAAAAAATGTACTTAAAAGATACCTGGACTGTGCAAAAAAGTTTAAAATTAAAAATATTGTTAGAATTACATCCGATTGTCCATTAGTAGATCCCAAACTTATTAAAAAAATGCTTAAAATTTTCTTAGATTCAAAATATGATTATTTTGCTAATACATATCCAATCAACAAATCGACCTTTCCTGATGGTAGTGATATAGAGATATTTAAATTAAGCTCTTTGAAAAAAGCTTTTGAATTTGCAAAGGACAAAGATGATCAAGAACATGTTACAACCTATTTTTGGAAAAATTCCCATTCTTTTAAAATTAAAAATTATAAAATTAAGAAAAATCTTTCTGATTATAGATATTGTGTAGATTATAAAGATGATCTGATGGTTATAAGAAAAATTGTAAAATACCTAGAAAAAAACAACCTAAATGGAAATACTTTTGAGATAGTAAATTTTTTAAAAAAAAACAAATCTTTAGAATTTATAAGTAAAAAAAACAAAAAAAAATTTTTAGAATATAGAACTGATCTTTTTTAATCATGAAAATGAAAATTTTACGATCTTCTTTGAATAAAAAAAGTAAAAAAAAAATACTTTTAATTGGAGGTGGTTTGTATGGCTGCCTCCTAGCATATCAATTTTCAAAAAAAAAAAATTACGAGGTTATATTGGTTGAAAAATCTAATAAACTTTTAAGTTCATTTAATTCTATTTCTATAAAAAAACTAAATATTAACAATGGATTTCATGGCATTGAAATTCCAAGATGTAATGATCTTTTAGATTTTATTAAAAAAAAATTAAAGATGAAAATGATTGTAAGAAACAAAATACAAAAGCTTTTAATTTATAGATCAATGATTGACTTTAAAGATGGTATCGATAAATGGCCAAAAATTCTTTCAAATGATTTAAAAAAAAAATTTAATGTTAAAAATTTCAAGATCGCAAGTTATTTTAAAAATGACTTTAAAAAACTCATTAAACTATGCTCTAAAAGATATAGTAATAATTTTAAAAATTGTTATCAATTTTTTATACCCTGGTTTTTACCAAGAGAGTATAAAATTTCTAATTTAAGAGATGAGGGTGATTTATTTAGAGAGAAAGTGAGGAATAATAAAGTTTTATTTAAATATGCTCAACCAAAGGAGAAAATATTTCAGATATTTCAAAAGAAATTTTATAATTTTTTAAACAATGTTGGTGTTAGAATTTTTTTTAATACTCAAGTTAGATTAGAAAAAAATAATATTAAAATACTAGAAAGCAATCAAAGTAAAACTTTGTCCTATGATTATTTTGACAAAATTTTTTATTGTACTCACTCTCCTTTTTTGTTGGAATATTCAAATGTAAAACATCTTAAAAAACTTAATAATTATAAAAAGTTTATGATTAATTTAATAATGAAAGTTAATACAAGAGTTAATTTTACAGAGATGATATGTTTAAATAATTCATTGCCTAACCTTAATAGGATATCTGTATTAAGCTCCTCAAAAAATTATAGTAATCTTCAATTAGAAATTATTCAAACCGATATGGTAATTTCAAAAGAAACAATTGCTTTATACAAAAAAGAAATAAAGGCTATCTTTAAACTAAAGAAAAATCCTCAATACTATGGTCATAAAATGTCCAGATTGGTTTTTTATCCATCAAAAAACTGGAAAGAAAAAGCAGCTAAATTTATTAAAAATTGGAAAGAAAAGAATAATTTAAAAATATTTTTAAGATATGATTTATTTGGAGCAATAAATATGGCTAAATGCTGGAATTACGCAAAAATTGACTCGAAATTATAAAATTAATTTATTAATTTTTAACGAGTCATAAAATTCTTTTTTTGAGAATTTTCTCTTTTCATTTATTTGTTTAAAAAAATAATCAATACTTAGTTTTAGTGACTCATTATAATCTTTTTTTTCATCTAAAATTTCTTTCTTAATCAATTTTGGTTTTTTTAAAAAATTGTCCTTATCAATGTTTAATGCAGGACCTCTAATCTCAATTTTATCCTCATCCTGTAAGATTAATCCATTTTTAAATATAAAAGTTTTTTTACTTATTACTGGACTAGTATAAGAGCAGACAACATCTATCACAGCATTATTATGTGTCTGCAAACTTAGATTACAATTATCATAACTATTTCCAATCTTGCTTAAATTTTTTAGTTCAAAGTTTTTTATTTTTTTAATTTTAAACAAATAATTGATTAGATCTATCCAATGTATAGCTAGCATTTCGAAAACACCCGTCGGACACTTTTTTTTATCAGCTCTCCAGCTATTTTTATAAATATCTTTAAAAGCTAAACCATGACCAGAGATAATATTTGAATATATTAATTTTCCCAAACCAAATTTTTTACTTTCTGATAAAATTTTTGATATACGACTGAATCTAAAGTTAAAGTTAAAATAGATTTTATTGGAGTTAATTTTTTTTAATTTATTCAATTCTTTAAGATTATTTGTCGGTGGTTTTTCGCAAAATATATAACTATTCTTACAGAATTTAGATATATAATAAAAGTGGGTATTGTTTGGTGATATAATGAAAAAAATCTTATATTTTTTTAAATTCTCTAAATTCTCTTTTTTATAATTTTTTTTTGATTTTGGCTTAAAAACAATAAAATTAATTTTTTTTTTTTTTAGAATTTTTTGAATCCTTTGTGAGTGTACTCCATTACCTATTATACAAATTTTCTTTATGTACTTAGACATCTATTGCATGGCTCAAGTTGTGATCTTTTCTTTTGCTGATGAATTTTTCTTAATTTGTTATAGTTATCTGAATTCCAGATTGATTTAATACTATGATCTTTAATATTCCATTTGCTTAATAATGACTTGTAATCATGATCACATGGATTTACCTTCCCATCCCACCAGACAAACATCCTTCTATATAATTCGGTACAAGGTTCCTCAATTTCATTAATAGGATTTTCATAAGAACTTTGCCATGGATCATAATTAACCAAAGTAATTTCATCAGCAAACTCATTATAGAATTTGTTCATTTCCTCAACATTTTGATCAGTATTAATTTTTACTCCAGAAATTCTTACTCTAATTTTAGAGTTACTATAATTTTTTTCTCTTATATTTTTGAGTAATTCTAAATTTTTCATTATTTTATCAAATTTTGCGTTAACTCTAATTTTTTCATAAGTTTCTTTATTCTTTTCGTCAATTGATAAAACTAAAGTTTCTAAATCTGAAGATAAAAGCATATTTATTTTTTGCTCATTTAATAAGGTTGCATTAGTGTTGAGTTTAAGAGCTAAAAATTTTCCCTCACAATATTTTAAAAATTTATCTAATTCCTTATGAAGAGTAGGCTCACCTCTCGATGCAAATGTAACTGCTTCTATTTTTCCTTCAATTTCATCAACTACTTTTTTTAAAATATCTAGACTCATATAGCCCATGTGCCCACCAGATTTTTTTGAGAAGGTTCTGTCAGACTGATAACACATTATACATCTCAAATTACAAATTGATGTTGGTTCAATTTGTATATTAGGGGGATAATCATCTAGTTTATGAAGTGAGGGAAATTTGTTATATTTATACCTATAATATATATATCGAACAATATCTTTATCTTCTAATTTAAAAAATTCAGTTATTTCTTGTTTTGAAATTATAAAATCCTCGTTATTTAAAATTTCACCCTTTAAAATTTTAGAATAACTATTTAAAACAATTAAAATCGTATCCTTTTTAATCTTTTCTAAATTTTTTGAATTTTGAAAACATTTGCTCAATCTATCAAAGATTTTTTTATTAATGTCCTGTTTTGGCAATAGATAAAGATTTTTTTTATTACTTGTATTTATAAAGTTTTCTGGCTTTATATCTTTTTTTTTCTTTTCTTTTGGGAATATATTTATAATTTGGTCTTTGCTCATATTATATTTTTATTATTGGATGTGTAAATTTTGATATTTTTTTCAAAATTGAGTCTCCCCATAACATTGAATCTTTATTTTTAATTTTTATATTCTGCATTTTATCAGAAAAATAAATGTTATTATAAATTTGCTTATATTTCCCTGATTTGAGAAAAAAAGATTTGTGACCATCCTGATATTTAAAATTGAATATTTCTTTACCTCTCCAATGGTGATTTGGATGAGCAAAATTTTTTTTTGGCATAAAGTCTCTAAAAAATATTATTCCATTAGGTTTAAGAATCCAATCAATTACTCCAAATGTTGGTAATATCACATCTCTATCTATCCACGACAAAACATCATCAAAAATAATTATATCCATTTTTTGAAAAGTATTTTTTGAAAAATTAAAAAATTTTGATTTTAAAAGAGTTTTATTTTCTAACTTTAATGAAAAATATTTTTTTGCAATTTTACATGCCTTTTTTGATGGTTCAACACCGTAAACAGCACATCCATGTTTTTTCTTGATAAAACTTAGGAGATCACCAAAATAACAACCTACCTCTAGAACTTTAGTTTTTTTTTTAATTTTATATTTTTTATTGATTAAATTATATATTTCTTCTTTTCTAATTCTAATTTTTTTAGACTTAAAGTTGTCTAAAAATTGATTGTTTAATTTTTTATTCCTTTCAAAAAAAGAGTCTGACTCTACCGTTAAATAAAAATTATCTTGTTTTGTCATATTAATATAAATATATGTTATATCTGTTAAGTAAACATAAGTTTTACATAATATAGTTGACTGTTCAATAAATGAACAGTATAAATTTTCTCAGAATTAATGATCGCTATCTTGCCCTACAAATTAAAACATATTCAAATTTAATAATGTTAAATAAGGATAATTTTTTAACTCAAATAACTGGGAAGGAAATTTATAAGTCATTTAAGAAAAATGATTTATCTCAGAAGAATTTACAAAAACCCTTTTTTGTTCATTTTAAATTAAAAAAACCAATATCAAAGAAGAAAATACAAGAATTTAATCCTCATTTTTTTTGTAAACAAATTAATTTTAAAAAAAAATATCAAAAAAAAAACCTTAAAATTTATCAAGACTGTCGTCCTTCGACAAAAAAAGATAGATTTGAAATACTTAAAATTTGTAAAGAAAACACATCCAACTCTAGATTCGTTAAAGACAGTTTTTTTAGAAAATTATTAAAATACCCCTTAAGATATTATTGGTTAGAAAATTCTTTTAGAAATAAACCGGGAAAATTTTTAATTGTATGCCTTAAAAATAAAAAAATTGGTGGGTTTTGTCTTTTACAAAAAATAAAGAAAAAATTAAATATAAATATAATTTGTACTTCGAAGAAATTTAGTAACCAAAAAATTGGTTCATCAATAATTGCATACGTAAATAATAAAATTATGAAAAAATATAAGATACATTTGTATGCTGGTACTCAAGATTATAATACTCATGCCTTAAGTTTTTATAAAAAAAATAAATTTATTCACATGTCTACAAATTATATTTATCATATTAAAAATAAGGGAAATAAATGATTGTATTTATTCAGGCAAGATCAAACTCTAAAAGATTTGATAAAAAAGTTTTAAAAATTATTTATGGACTACCTCTAATTATACATGTCGTAAATAATGTAAAAAAATCAAAATCAGTAAAAGATATAATAGTAGCTACATCAAATAATAGTTTAGATAACAATTTAATAAAATTATTAAAAAATTTTAAAATAAGATTTTTTAGAGGTGAACTCGAAAACGTTGTTTTAAGATTTGTTAGATTAGCAATGAAAATTAAATGTAAATATTTTATGAGAATTAGTGGAGATAGTCCTCTAATAGATAGCAAAATAATAGAGTATGCAATAAAAATTCACAAAAAAAATAAAAACTTTGATATTATCACAAATGTTTTTCCAAGAACTTTCCCAAAAGGTCAGTCAGTTGAAATCATTAAAGTACAAATATTGAAAGATTATATTAACAAAATGTCGAAAAGTGATTTAGAACATGTGACAAGGTATTTTTATAAAAATAGTAGTAAATTTAAAATAAAGAATTTTAAAAGCAAAAATAAAAAAAAAATAATGAAATTATCAGTTGATACAATTTCGGATTTTATAAAAATAAAAAAAAAGATAGATAAAAGAAAATTTTTAAATTTTGGTTTATAATATGGTTATTAAAGCAGGTATAATTGGGACTGGAATTGGATTAAAACATTATGAAGCCATTCATAATTTTAAAGGAAGTAAAGTTAAAACGATTGTAGAAATAAATAAAAAAAAAATCGTTAAATTGAGGAAGAAATTTCCCAATTTAAAAATTTCTAATAATGAAAATGATATTTTTAACGATAAGGATATTAATTTAGTTTCTATAGCAAGCTATGATAATTATCATTTTAAACATATTTTAAAAGCCATGAAAAATAATAAAAATATTATAGTGGAAAAGCCAATGTGCCTTAATATTCAAGAACTTAAAATAATAAAAAATATGCTAAAAAAGAAAAGAATTAAAATGATTTCAAATTTAGTTTTAAGAA
This sequence comes from Candidatus Pelagibacter communis, assembly GCF_001179965.1. Taxonomy (GTDB): domain Bacteria; phylum Pseudomonadota; class Alphaproteobacteria; order Pelagibacterales; family Pelagibacteraceae; genus Pelagibacter. The sequence goes on along the minus strand of NZ_CVSH01000052.1, from coordinate 107,225 downwards.
AAAACTCATTATTTAAAAAATTAAAAAAAATTGTTAAAAATGACAAGATCTATTACATTGAAGGTGATTACTTATGGGGAAGAAAATCTAAGCTTTTTGAATGGAGATCTAAGGTCAAAAATTATACCTCAACGCTAGGAGCTGCAATACACATATTTGATTTAATATCATGGATTACGGGACAAAAACCGGTTTCTGTAATGACTTTTGGAAATAATATTGCCTGTAATAACACTGTTTTTAAGAAAGAGTCTTTCTTAGTTTATATTTTAGAATTTAAAAATAATCTTATAGCAAAAGTTACAGCTAATCTTGCTTGCTCTTACAAACATTTTCATGAGATTAAAATATTTGGAGAAAAAAATACTTTAGTACATTCCCTTCCATCTACATATAAATTTACATCAAAAAAAAAAACGAATATTTTAAAAAAAATAAAAAACAGTTATCCAGAAAATTTTAATAAAAAAAAATTAATTCAAGATTTTATTCAAAATATTAATAAGAATACAGCTAGTATAATGTCTCATCAGGATCAATTTGATTTAATGAGCCTATGTTTTGCTGCAGACAAGTCTTTTAAAAATAATAAAAAAGTTAAAATAAAATACATATGAAAGTAAAATTTTCTAAAAAAAATATTTCAAATAAGTGTCTATCAGACATTAGCAAAATAATAAAAAGTGGATGGCTTACACATGGTAAATATACAAAATTATTTGAAGAAAAGTTTAGGAAATATACTAATTCTAAGTATTCGTTAACAGTATCTAGTTGTACAGCAGGGTTGCACTTATCTTGTATAGCGGCAGGCTTTAAACACGGTGATGAAATAATAGTGCCTGCAATGACACATACGGCAACTGCACATGCAGTTGAATATACAGGTGCAAAAGCAGTATTTTGTGATGTTGATTTAGTTTCTGGTAATCTTACAATAGATAACTTAAAGAAAAAGATTTCAAAAAAGACAAAAGGAGTAATCTTAGTTCACATGAATGGGGGTCCATGTGATTTTGAACAGATTAAAACTTTTTGTGATAAGAAAAAAATTAAAATAATTGAGGATTGTGCTCATGCCCTTGGTACAAAATATAAAAATAAACATGTTGGAAATTTTGGATTATCAGGATCATTTTCATTTTATCCGACAAAACAAATAACTACTGGTGAGGGTGGAATGATTATAACTAATAATAAAAATTTTTTTAAAAGTATTAAAAAACTTAAAGCATTTGGCATAGACAAAGATATTGGAGAAAGAAAAAAACCAGGTGAATATGATGTTAAAATGTTAGGTTTTAATTACAGAATGACCGATTTTCAATCTTGCTTAGGATTAGACCAGCTACAATCATATAAGAAATCATTAGGTAAAAGACAAAAGATTGCAAAAAGGTATTATCAAAATTTTTGTAGAAGTAATAAAATTGGACAATTAAAGTTTTCAAAACAAAACTCATATTTTATTTATCCAATTTTTGTTAAAAAGAGAGATAAATTAATTAAATTATTAAATAAAATTCATATTGGGTTTAGTATACATTATCCAAAAATTATTCCGCTTATGAGCTATTACAAAAATAAATATAGAAATAAGAAGAGTGATTATACAAACGCAATTAATTATGCAAATACAAATATATCTCTTCCAGTGTATCCCTCACTAAAAAATAAAGAGGTGGATTATATTTCAAAAAAAATATTAACATTTATAAATAATGAAAAATAAAAATGTTCTTTTGGTAGGTGGATGTGGTTTTATTGGTCATAACCTGGCTTTAAAATTGGTCGAAAAAAACTACAATGTTTCTATTGTTGATAGCTTGGCTGTAAACAATCTTCTCTCATTTACAGATAATTCTATAGTAAACAAAAATCTTTATAGAAGTATTTTAAATAATAGAATTAAATTATTAAATAATAAAAAAGTAAATTTATTTATTGAGGATGCAAGAAACTACCATGCAATATCCAAGCTTTATGAAAATATTAATCCTAGTATAATCATTCATTTGGCTGCAGTTTCACATGCTAATAAATCAAATAAAGACCCTCACTCTACATTTGATCATAGTTTAAGAACTCTAGAAAACACTTTAGATTTTTCCAAAGATAAAAAAACTCATGTTATATATATGTCTTCAAGTATGGTTTATGGAGACTTTAAGTCAGAATCTGTCAATGAAGATGAAACTTGTAAGCCAATAGGTATCTATGGAAGTTTAAAATACTCTGGTGAAATAATATTAAAATCTTATAACAAAGTATTCGATTTACCTTATACTATAATAAGACCTTCTGCTTTATATGGAGAAAGATGTGTTAGTAGAAGAGTGGGACAAGTATTTATTGAATCTGCTCTTCAAAATCAAAAAATATCGATTAATGGGGATGGGAATGATAAATTAGATTTCACTTATATCGACGATCTTGTCCAAGGTATAATGTTGTGTTGTGAAAATGAAAAAGCGAGAAATGAAACCTTTAATATTACATATGGAAATGCAAGAAAAATTAGTGAACTTTTGTCAATCCTGAAAAGTGAATTCAAGGATGTTGAGGTAAGCTATGTACCAAAAGAAAAATTTGTTCCAGAAAGAGGAACTTTAAATATTAGTAAGGCTAAAAAGTTACTCGGTTATAAGCCGTCTTACTCGATTGATACAGGATATAAAAAATATATAGAATGGTATAAAAATTTTTATAAGAGTGCTTTAATAAATGAGTAATTTAGTAAAACCTTTCATAATTGCAGAGGTTGGGAATAATCATGAGGGAAGATTTGAGATTGCAAAAAAATTAATACTAAAAGCTTCACAAGCTGGAGTAGATGCGGTTAAATTTCAAACATTTACTACTGAAGACTTTGTAAATGGCAAAAACAAAAAAAGGTATAATCAATTAAAAAAATTTCAATTTTCAAGGGAGCAATTTTACAAATTATCAAAAATTGCTAAATATAAAAATTTAAAGTTTATCTCAACACCTTTAGATATAAAAAGTGCTGAATTTTTAAATTCTATTGTAGATTTATTTAAAATTTCATCTGGTGATTTAACTTATTTTGATCTCATAAAAAAAGTAATTTCATTTAAGAAAAATACTATTATTTCCACAGGATGTTCAACGATAAAAGAAGTCAAAAACACCTTTGAATTTATAAAAAAAAATAAATTTCCAATTAATAAACTAAGTTTTTTACACTGCGTTTCCATGTATCCTGCGCCAATTTCAAATGTTAATTTAAGCACAATTAATTATTTAAAAAGAAAATTTAATATTAAAATTGGATATTCAGATCACACTATTGGTTACGCTATACCAATTCTATCAGTATTTTATGGTGCACAAATTGTGGAAAAGCATTTTACGCTAGATAATAACTTTTCAAAATTTAGAGATCATAAGCTATCTTTAAATCCTGAAGATATGAAAAATATGGTTAATATTTTAAAGAACTTAAATACAATTGAGGGGAAAAAAACAAAAATTCTTTCAAAAGATGAAAGGGTAAATATTTTTAATTTAAGGAGATCTTTTTATCTCAGAAACAATATAAATAAAGGCACAGTTTTAAAACAAAGAGATTTAAAATTTGTGCGTCCATTTAATAGAAATGGAATTACAAATAAAAACATTATTATTAATAAAAAATCAAAAAAAAAAATTGGAAAGAATACATTAATCAAGAAAAACTACTTAATATGATAAAAGTTCTAATTTTAACTGCAGACACTGACCATCATAATTCTCTAGATTCTGATCTTTTCAATTTGAGTAGGATACAAATTTAATAAATGTGTGGTATTGCGGGATATATTGGTAGAAAGAAATTGCCTCAAGTGTTTATCAAAAATACACTAAGAAAGATGTCGAATAGAGGCCCAGACAATCAAAATTTTTTTTACTATCAAAATGATAATGGTTATAATATTTATCTATTATCATCTAGATTAAGTATTGTTAATCAAGATCAGAATTCCAATCAACCTTTTAGAATAAATGAATATATTATTGTGTATAATGGTGAAATTTACAATTTTTTAGACTTAAGAAAAAAGCTTATTAAAAAAGGGATTAAAGTCAAAACCTCTTCTGATACTGAAGTAATTTTACATTATTTTATTTTGTATGGTGAAAAATGTTTGAAATACTTTGAAGGTATGTGGAGTTTTGTAATTTTAAATATCAAAAACAATAGAATATTTTCTTCTCGAGATAGATTTGGAGAAAAACCTTTATTCTATCTTGAAAACTCTACAAAAGACTTTTATTTTGGATCTGAAATAAAATTTATTCAATCTCTTTGTGACAAAAAAATTAATATAAACTTAAACCAATTAACAAATTATTTAAATTTTGGGTATAAGTCTCTTTATAAATACAATCAAACCTATTTTCAGAATATCAAAGAATTCCCAAAGAGATCTTATATATATTCAAGAATTGGGGAAAGATTATTTTTTAGAAATTATTGGAAATTAAAATTTTTAGAAAATGATAAGATTAGTGAGTCTGAAGCAATTAAAGAGACGAGACTTAAAGTAATAGATAGTATTGAAAAAAGAATAAATGCTAATGTGCCAGTTGGTATTTGTCTGAGTGGTGGAGTTGACTCATCAATAATTGCATCAGTGACAAAAAAAATTCTAAATAAAAATATTAAAACTTATTCTATTTTAGATAATGATGTTAGATACAACGAAAAAAAAAATATTAAGCTAATCATTAATGATTTAAATGTAAAAAATACTTCTATATTATTAAAAAAAGAAAAAAATTTTGAAAGATTAAAAAAATTAATAGAATATAGAACAGCTCCAGTTGCAACAATTAGTTACTATAATCACTCGCTAATGCTTGAGAAAATGAAAAAAGATAAAATTAAGGTTGGAGTATTGGGCACTGCAGCTGATGAAGTATTTGGAGGTTACTACGACCATTTCCTTCTACAATTGTCTGTGTTGAAGAGAAATAAAAAAAATAATAAAATATTTAATTCTCAAAAATTATTTTTTAATAAATTTGCAAAAAATTTTATAAGAAATCCTCTTTTAAAAGATCCATATAAATATATTAAAAATCCCAAATCACGAGAACATATATTTGATGAATATAAAAAATTAGGTGAATTTCTTATATCTAAATCAAATAAAAAGTTTTCAGAAATTAAGTTTACCAATGATTTATTAAGAAATAGAATGCTTAACGAATTAAATATCGAGACAACTCCTGTAATTCTTAATGAGGATGATTTAAACTCAATGAATTATTCTATTGAAAATAGAAGCCCATATTTAGATAGTAGACTCGTCGAATTTGCATATACGCTACCTTCAAATTTATTGTTAAAAAATGGTTACAATAAATACTTACTTAGACAAGCTTTTAAAGATGTTGTGTGTAAAAAAGTAATATTAGATAAAAAAAAAATTGGTTTTAATTCATCAATTAACGACATTTTCGACTTAAAAAATAAGTATATAATTAAACAAATTTTAAATAAAGATTCCCCAATTTTTGAATTCGTAAAATATGAAAAATTTAAAGAAGTTATTTATCAAAAAAATTATGAAAATTATCTAAGTAAATTTATTTTTTCTTTCATAAATACAAACATCTTTTTACAAAAGTTTTATTAAATAAATGCAAACATCTTTTTACAAAAGTTTTATTAAATAAATGCAAAATATATATGTCATTAAAAAAGGTATAAATAATATTAATATAAATGGGTATGAAATATTTTCAAAATCAAACTTAAAAATTTATAAATTTAAAGAAATTCATAATGGTATTAAAAGTAAACAGGAATTTTTCATAAAAAAAGATATTTTATTTTTCTTAGATGGTTTTTTGGAAGATGTAAATGGAGGAAAATTAGATCTAAAAAGTGCTTTTAAAAATTTTAATTTATTTGAAATTAATAAATTAAAAAAAATTTCAAAATTTTTTAAAGGAAGTTTTAATCTAATGGTTCATGACTTTAAAAAAAACATAACCTTTATTTGCAGAGATATTGATGGATTGCTTCCATTGTACTATAGAACAATAAAGGATAACTTTATAATATCAAATTCTCCAGAAGAATTAAAATTTAATTCGGAAATTAATAAAGATTTTTGTAAAAATTATTTATCATTAAGATACAATTTTGTATACGGAAATAATGAAACTTTTATCAAGCAAATAAAATTTTTAGAAGCATCAACCTATATTTTAATTAGGGGAGATAAATTATATAAAAAGAGATATTGGGATAAATTTCTTGATAATAAGAAAAATTATAATTTACCGTATGATAAGGCTAAATTTATCTCGATGAATTTGATGAAGAAAACATTTAAAGAATGTAAATATAATTTAAATAATACTATTTTAGCTTTAAGTGGTGGTTTAGATTCTACAACAGTTGCAGCTGTTTTTAAAAATATAAAAAAACCATTGAAATCTTTTACGGCATATTATCAATCCAAAAATATATTAAATGAGATAATTCCAGCTAAAGCTGTTGCCAAAAAAAATTGTAAAAATTTTGTTAGAATAAAAATAACATCTAATGAATTTTTAAAAGATTGGAAAACCTGTTATGACTACTTCAGCTTTCCTCTTTGTACAAGTTCCTTCATGGGTTATTTTATTCTTTACAAAAAAATAAAGAAGCTAGGATATAAAAATATAATAAATGCTGGTAATGCAGACCATTATTTTTTAGGAAATTTTCCAGGATTTAAGTATTTTTTAGCTGATCTTTATTTTTCAAAAAATAAAGATCTTAAGCATGAGTTGAGCTCTTGGATCAAGAACTTTTCAACTAAAGAATTTCCAAAAAATAAGAATATTTTTATGAAAATAATTAAAGATGAAAAATTCAAGATTAAAAAAAATAAATATTTTATTGCACCTAAGCCCGAACTAGTTGGTAAAAAATTTCTTAATAGGTCTAAAATTTCTTTAAAAAGTAAAAATAGATATTCAGGATCAAGTTTTATGGATGCATATTTAAAATTTGCTCTTTGGAACTCAGAACGACAGCCAGGCTTATTACCATTTTCTGAAATTGAGAGAAAAACAGGAATTTTATCTAAAGATCCTTTTAGCAATACAAAACTAAAGGAATTTTTTTTCAATTTAAATATAAACTATAAAATAAAAGATGGTTATGGAAAAAGAATTCTTAGGGATCTAATGCGAGATTATCTCCCAAGTGAGGTGATTAATAATAAATCAAAAATTGGTTTTAATGTTCCTTTTTTTGAGTGGATTAAAAGTAACAAAAAATTTAGATTATTTGTTATAAAACAACTTAAACTATTTAAAAAAACACCATTCAGTCCTCTGATTAAAATTGATCAATTAATTTTAAAAATTAATAGTAAGGAAAAAATTACAATAATACCAGGTATTGAAATGCTTATTTGGCAGATTACAAACTTAAATATGTGGCTTGATCATCCTAAAAATAAATTTATTAAGAGAATTTATAAATGAAAAGAAATCTAATTAAGATAGGTATAGCGCCTATTGCTTGGTTAAATGATGACATGCCAAATTTGACCTCTCATATATCTGTTAATCAGTGTTTAGAGGAAATAAATAAGTGTGGATATAAAGGTGTTGAAAATTGTGGCTCTTTTCCAAAAAAAACTTTTGAAATTAAAAATCTTTTAAAAAAATTTAATTTAAAATTTTCTGGAGGATGGTACAGCGGAAGTTTACTAAGTATAAGTGTAAATGATGAATTTAAAAAAATGAGCAATATACTAAAAGTATTTAAAGATATGAATACTAAAAATATTGCTTTTTGTGAGTGTACTAGATCTATTCAGTCAAAAAATATAAGTCTATATAAAAAACCAATATTAAAGATGAACGAAAGGATTTTGTTTTTTAAAAAATTAAATGAATTATCTCAAAAAGTTTATGAGAAATTTGGTGTTAACATAAGTTATCATCATCATATGGGAACTATAATACAGAATAAGAATGAAATAGATATGCTTCTAAGTTCTACATCCGATCATGTAAAATTACTTCTAGATACTGGTCATCTTCTTTTTGCTAATGAAAACCCTCTAGAAATTTATAAATTATATAAAGATCGTATAACCCATTATCATTTTAAAGATGTAAGAAAAAAAATTATAAAAAATTGTATCAAAAAAAAATATTCTTTTAGAGAGTCGTTTTTAAATGGAGCTTTTACAGTGCCTGGTGATGGTGACTATGATTTTTCTAGATTATTAAATTATTTGATAAAAGATAAATACAAAGGATGGATTATTGTTGAGGCAGAGCAAGATCCTAAGAAATATTCACCGTATAAGTTGTCATTAAAAGGCTATTTATATTTAAAAAAATTATTGAATAAAAATAAATAAAGTAGTAAAAAATTTTACTTATGGATCAAGATTTAAAAAATAAAACAGCAATTGTAACTGGAAGTACGCAAGGTATTGGGTATGAATTATCAAAATTATACATCGAAAGAGGTCTTAAAAACTTAATAATTGTAGGAAGAGACGAAGAAAAAGGGAAGAAAGTAGAGGATGAATTTAATTCAAAAAATTGTAAATGTATTTTTGTAAAAGCGGATTTAAAAAATGTTAGTGAATGTAGGAGTATTGTTAGAACTGCTGACGAAAATTTTAAAAAAGTCCATATTTTAGTTAATTGTGCTGGAGATACCAGAAGAGCTACAATTCTTAGTACAGATGAAAAGTTTTTCGATGAAATTATATCAGTAAACTTAAGAGCTCCATTTTTTTTAATGCAGGATGTAATTAAAATTATGAGAAGAGAAAAAATTAAAGGATCAATTGCAAATTTAATTACAATGTCTTCACATAGTGGTCATGTTTTTAAAGCCCCCTATTCTGCTTCAAAAGCTGGTTTGGTTAATTTGACTAAAAGCGTAGCTTGGGCATTGGCTAGGGATAATATAAAAGTAAACGGATTAAATTTAGGATGGACACATACGCCGGGAGAGGAAAAAACTATGGAGAGGTATGTAACTAAAGATAAAAATTGGCCAACCAATATAGGTAAAGATTTGCCATGGGGTCGTTTAATTCAACCAGTAGAAGCTGCAAAAGCATTAGCGTTTATGACCTCTAATGAATCTGGTTTAATGACTGGTAGTATAATTGATTTTGATCAAACTATTTCAGGATGGTATGCTGATTACTATGCTCCACCGAAATTAAAAGACACAGATTTAGGCATATAATATTTATTTAAATAATAAAAACATTGACTGTTCAAATAATGAACAATAGAATGTTCAAATAATGAACGTCAAAAAAAAATCTCCTTTTGGGCAATTTCCTGGTGGAAGACATATTGGTAAAAATGAAATCATCAATGTTAATAAGGTTTTAAAATCAAAATCTCCATATAGGTTTTCAGGTTTAAAACTTCAGATGTATTGTAATAAACTTGAAACTGAAATGGCTAAATTTGTTAAAAAAAAACATTGCTTAGTTGTCAACTCGGGAACTGCAGCTCTTCATTGCGCATTACATGCTATAGGTGTTAAACCTGGGGATGAGGTCATAGTTCCAGCTTATGGTTGGAGTGCAGATTTGATGACTATTGTGATGATGGGTGCGGTACCAGTAATTGCTCCAGTATCAGACGATGCTAACCTTGATCTAAATAAAGTAAAAAAATGTGTCTCAAAAAAAACCAAAGCTCTAATTGTAATTCATATGCGTGGTTATCCTTGTGATTTTAGATCAATCAAAAATTATTTTAAGAAAAAAAATGTAGTAATTATTGAAGATTGCAGCCAATGCTTTGGAGGGGTTCTTAACAAAGTTAGGGTTGGAAATCAGGGAGATATTTCAACAATGTCTTTTCAGTATAACAAAATGATAACTGCTGGAGAGGGTGGTGCCTTGATGACAAATTCAAAAAAGTATCTGGAGAAAAGTGTAAGGTTTCATAACTTAGGAATGAACAGGAAGGTGGGTGAAGATCCCACTAAAACTAATGATCCAATAGGTCCAAATTCTATTACCTCTTGTGGTTTGAACTATAGAATGTCTGAAATAACAGCAGCAGTTGCATTTGCTCAATTAAAAAAAATAAAAAAAATAATAAATGGTTGTGAAAAAAATTGGAATACAATTTATAAAAAACTCAGTATTCTTAAAGAAAGTAATTTAATTTCTTTTAGAAAATTAGATAAGAAGTCAAATACAAATTATGCTTTTTTAGGTTTTAATAGACAGGAGGGAATATCCCACTCAAAGATTAAAAAAATACTAAAAAAAAATAAAATAAAATTTGAGCACGTTAATTTAAAAGACTCTCATCATTTTGAAATTTGGAAGTTTTTTTTAAAAAGAGAAAAATTCAAGTTTAAAGACTTCTCTGATAAAAGAAGCAATATTAACCTGGATAAAAATTATTTTTGTGAGATTTCATCAAATTAATGAAAAAAAAATCTAATTTAAAATTAATTTATAAAAATAGTGAAAATTGCCAGATTTTTTTTAATAAAAATATTTTTTTGAAAAAAAATATAACTCAAATTTTAAAACCTATAACAAAAAAAAATCCTGTATTTGTTTTTGTTGATAAAAACTTACACCAAAAAATGAACCTAAAACTATATTGTAAAAAACTAGAGAAAGAACTTGGTGCAGAAGTTTTTTCTATAAAAGGAGGAGAGCAGGTCAAATCACTATCTTATTTCAAAAAATATATAGACAGAATTTTTAGCTCTGGTGTAACTGCTAATAGCTTTATAATTGCTATTGGTGGAGGTACTATAATTGACCTCGCTGGCTATATCTCATCAGTAATTTACAGAGGAATAAACTTTATATCTATACCAACAACTTTACTTGCATCAGCAGATGCTGCAATATCCTGTAAAAATGCTTTAAACTTAAGAGGTGGTAAAAATCAAATTGGATCATATGCTTTACCAAAATACGTTTTTATTGAGACCACTTATATTTATAACTTTCTACCCTCAAGGTATTTTTGGGACGGATACGCAGAAATAATAAAGCATGGAATTGGTCATTCAAAAAAATTACTAGATCATTTGAAATTAAATAAATCAAAATATTTAAAAAAAAAAGTAATTAAAAATTTAAATGAAATTGAAGATAATGAATTTAAAGAGGATATTACTAAAGTTCTCAAATTAGCTATTAAGAGTAAAGTAGATTTATTTAATGAAAAAAATAACGAACTTCAGCCAGTATATCATTTTGGACACACTATTGGGCATGCTATAGAAATTGCAACAAAACACAAATGTTTACACGGTGAGGCTATAACAATTGGCATGCTGATCGCTCTAGAAATTTCAATAAAAAAAAATAAATTGAATAAAGGTATTTTGATCCTCAGTAGAAAATTATTTAAAAAGTACAATCTGCCAATAACATTAGATAAAAAAATATTTAATAAGAAAATTTTTTTAAAAGCAATGCATAAAGATAAAAAATATTTTAATAAAAAAAATTATTTTATTTTAATGAATCGGTTATTTAAAATTAGCAATAAATTAATTTCTATTGATGAAAATTATTATTTAAACTTACTAAAGAAATACATTGTGTAAATATGAAAAAAATTAAAATCGCTATTTTTGGTTTGGGTAGAATTGGTGGAACTCATTTAAAAAATATTCTTAGTCATCCAAAATGTGAGATAAAGTATATATTTGACCCTAACTTAGATAAAGTAAATTTTTTTAAAAAAAAATACAATGTAAAAGTAGCTAAAAATAGTTCAGAAATTTTTAAAGATAAAGCAGTAGATGTTGTTTATATTTCATCATCTACAAACTCACACTTAGATTTAATTATAAAAGCCATCAAATCAAAAAAATTTATTTTTTGCGAAAAACCAATTGACCTAGATTTAAACAAGATAAATAAGTTTAAAAATATTTGTAATAATTATAAGAAAACTCTCCAAATAGGATTTAATCGTAGGTACGACCCATCTATATCTAATTTAGTGAATAAGTGTAAAAAGAAAAAAATAGGAAATATTGAAAAAGTAATAGTTACCAGTAGAGACCGATCTGCTCCATCTAAGGATTATATAAAAGTAAGTGGTGGGATTTTGAGAGACTGCTCAATTCATGATATTGACCTTATTAATAATATTTTTGATAAAGATAAAATAAAAGAAGTTTTTTGTTATGCATCTAATTTGTTTGATAAGAATATCAAAAAGTTAAATGATCATGATACAGTTGTGTCTATTTTTAAAACCTATAAAGGTAAAATAGGTATAATTAATAATTCTAGAAGATCTGTTTATGGTTACGACCAAAGAGTTGAAGTTTTTGGGAGTAAGGGTATGTTGCAAATGAAAAATATTAATGAAAATAATATTTTGGAGTATAATTCTAAATCCACTGAATCAAAACCAAAGCATCTTAATTTTTTTTTAGAGAGATACTCAGATTCATTTAAGATACAACTAGATGATTTTATTAATTCGGTGGTAAAAAATAAAAAGGCAAGAGTTTCATTTGAAGATTGTAGAAAAACTTTAATCATTTGTGAAGCTTTATATAAATCTATTAAAATGAGAAAATCTATTAGAGTTAATATTAACTAATTTTAGTATTTTATTTATGATACAATGGTGCAAAAGTTGCGTTTTACCAAATACAAGACCAAATATTGTGATTGATAGAAATGGTATTTGCAATGCATGTAACTTTCATAGAAAAATTAAAAATAAAATTAATTGGTCTAGGAGAGAAAATGAATTCAAAACTCTTTGTAAAAATATAAAAAAAAAAAATAAATCTAATTATGATTGCATTGTTCCAGTATCTGGGGGCAAGGATAGTTTTTGGCAAATTAAAAAGTGTATTGAATTTAATTTAATTCCTTTGGCTGTTACTTGGAGAACACCAGTAAGAACAGAGATTGGGGATAGAAATTTAAAAGCATTAATTAAACTTGGTGTAGATCATATTGAATGGCAGATTAACCCCGTTCATGAAAAAGAGATGTTATATAAATTTTTTTGTAAATATGGGAGCACAGCAATTCTTATGCATAATGCTATTCATAGCATTCCTCTTAAAATTGCAAATAAATTTGGTATCAAATATATATTTTGGGGAGAGAATTCTGCAGAGGAGTACGGTTTTTCAAATAAGAAAAATTTGGGGAAAAAGATGAGTAAATCCTGGATTAAGGAATATGGAAATATATTCCCAAATAATAAATTATTTGAAAAAAAAGATTTAAAAAAAAATTTAAGCTATAATTCTTTTAATAAAAAAAATAATTCAAAGAGTATTTTTATGGGATACTTCTTTAATTGGGATCCTAAAATTACCTATAAAAGTGCCAAAAAGTCAGGTTTTAAAAGTTTAATAAGTGGTCCAAAAACGGGTATTTATAATTTTGCTGATATTGATGATGATTTTATATCAATTCATCACTGGTTAAAGTGGTATAAGTTTGGTTTCACCAGAATTTTCGATAATTTGTCAATTGAAATAAGAAATAGAAGAATGACTAGAGAAAGAGCTATTAAGATAATTAGTAAAAGTAATCCTAATCCACCAATTAATGATATTAAAAAATTTTGTAAGTATATAAATATTTCAAAAAAAGAATTTTTTAATATCGTAGAAAAGTTCAGAAATAAAAAAATTTGGAAAAAAAGTAAAAGTAGTTGGTATATAAAAAACTTTATAATTAAAAATTATCACTGGTAAAAATGAAAATAACTAAAATAAAAAGATCATTCAAAGTTAAAAATGTTAAGCTATCGCATGTTGCAAATGTAAAACTTAAAAACAATAATTTTGTAACTTTTTTAGATGGAAAAAAACAAATTGACTTTACAAAAAAAAATTGGGGTTATTACCCATTTCCATCAATAAATTCTAGACTCAAAAAAAATTTTTATAAAGCAGTATTAGTAATGAATCGTGATGATAAAAAATTTTTTATTCTTTTAGTCAATAAAAATAAAATCTTATCTTTTAAAAAGTATTTGAAAATAAATAAATCGAAAATTGTTATGTGGTTTGATGAAAAAGGCCTAAGGAAATTGACGTCTAAATAAAATGAAACTAAAAGCAAAATTAAAATGTTGTGAGAAAAAAGATTTAATTAAAGCATTTGAATATAGAGAAAAACCATTGTTTGAGACAGATTTTAATATAAAAAATTATAACAGATACTATAAAAAATGTAAAAATTGCGAGCATTATTTTTCTTTTTTAGATTTCGATATTAATAAAATCTACAAAAAAACCTATTCTGAAAAGACTTACGGAAATTCAAAAAAGATTGAAAATACTTTCAAAAAGATAATAAGTTTTCCCAAACATAAATCAGACAATAAAAATCGAGTATTAAGATGCACCAAATTTATAAAAGGAAAAAAATTTTTAGATATTGGATCTGGAATGGGTGTTTTTCCATTTGAATTAAAAAAAAAGATCAAGAATTTAAAAATGAATTTACTGGAAAAAGACAAAAATTTAATAAATTTCTTAAATAAAAATTTTAAAAATGAAAATATAAAATCTGATATAAATTATTTTACTAAAAATAAATCATATAATAAATTCTTTGATTTTATTTCAATTAATAAAGTATTAGAGCATTTAGAAAATCCAGAAATAATATTAAAGAAGGTAAAGAAACTATTAAGTAATAATGGTGTCTTATACATAGAAGTTCCAGATGAAAAAGCCTCAATTGCGGGAGGACTAAGAGAGGAATTTTTTATTGAGCACTTGCATGTTTATTCCTTAAAATCGCTTAAAAATACCTTAAAAAAAATTAAATTTAAAATACTTCAAATAAAAAGTATTAAGGAAAAAAGTGGAAAATTTACAATATTTGCTTTTTGTAAAAATATTAAAAATTAAAATGATAAAAAAAAATATAATAAAAATTCAATTTCTTAAAAGATTGTTTATAAAATTTAAATTATTTATTTTTTTATTAAGGCTTTTGTTTACAAGGCAGAAAAAAATAAGGTTTTTATTATTTGATACTCTTCATCTGAAACAATTTTTTGATCAGGATAATTGGGAGGATATATTAGTTAATCATCCGAAAAATAAACCTATTATTAATTTTAAAAGTATATCAAATGAAACTGCTCTTTTGGTTCCGGGACGATTAAGATGTTGGGAAAAGTCTAAAGAATTAATCTACTCTATTGCTGAAAAAAATAAAGTTTTTATAATGACTGATGATAGTGACAAAAAAATTGTTAATTGTATTAATCACAAAAATATATCTGCGATAAATATAGATAATTCAATTTATAGAGCAAGTCACAATAAAATTCCCAATCTAGTATTAAGCCAGTTTTTTAAACTAAAATGTGTAATTGAAGAAATTTATAAATTTGAAAAATTAAACTCCTTTTTTTTTAAAAATTTTATAAAAGTAAGAACAGATTTCTATTACTTTAATTCAGAAAATTTGATGGATATGACGAGAGAAAATAATGAAAACTGCTTATTTTCACAAAGTGATTTACATTTTAGTGGAAGAAGAGAATTTTTTTTACCTTTAAAAAATTTTTACGAATTTGCCGAATGGTCTTATTTAAATGATTTTCATAATCTTAAGTATATGCCAATAAACCCAACGCAAATTATAAATTCTGATCCAGGATCTACTAGATTTGCATGGTTAAAATTTCCAAAAAAAATTGTTGAGACATTAGATAAAAGACCACCAAGTGAATATTTATATCAGAAAATAAAAAAAAATTATGAAGATGCTCTAAAATATAAATATGATGAAAAAGACGAATTTAAATTAACCGGAGCAGCTGATTATCCACCTACAGAGCAAAGTTTTGCGTCTTATTTAAATCTTTTAGGAATGCCATGTAAAACTCATTTAAAATTTTTGGGATTTATAATGAATAATCCTGATAAACAAAAAATGAAAATTGAGTGGGGAGATCAATACAGAGGTGAAATGGAAAATTTAAGAAAAAAGGATAATAAATGAGCAGTTTACTCATTTTAATGTCTGGCGGAACAACACCGGTTATCAATTCTACTCTTATAGGTATTTTGAAAGTTCTTAAAAAAAAAAGAATTAAAGTTTTTTCCGGAATGCCAGGTCTTGATGGTGTTCTTAATGATCAATTTTTAAATTTATCAAATCTTTCTCAAACTAAGATAAGACTTTTAAGAAATACTCCAGGCTCACATTTTACTGGAACATCAAGATTGAAAAAATTAACTAATTCTGAAATTTTAAAATTAAAATCAATTTTTTTAAAAAAAAAAATTTCTAAAGTAATCAATATTGGTGGTAATGGTACTTTAAAACAATCAATAGATCTATCTTTAAGATTACCAGAGGTAAATTTCATATCTTGTCCTAAGACTGTTGATAACGATCTGGGAGACAATAATTTTAATAAAATGCTTTATAATCCAGGATTTATTACATGTATTGAGATTTGGAAATTTTTTTTAGAGATGATTAATATTGAAAATATTGGAGCAAGCTCTCACGATAAAATTATTATTTCCCAAACTTTTGGAAGAGAAACTGGATTTATATGTGGCTCAATAAGATATTGGGATAAGAAAAGAAAACTTCCAATTATGCTTCTATTACCAGAAGATAAACAAAATTTTAATAAAATTTATTATCAGGCAAAAAAAATATTAAAAAAAAAGAAACGATTAATGATTTTCATGTCTGAAGGTTATGAAATTGGAAATATAAATCCAAAAAAAGATAAAAGTGGTCAAATAATGTATGGATCCAGTGGTAATACAAATTGTCAACTATTGAATAATAAGTTTATTGCAAAAGGAGTACAATCAAGAGTATTTAATCCAACAATTTTACAAAGAGTTTTTAAATTTTATAAAAATAAGCTTTGTGAAAAAGATAAAAAGATTGCAGAAAAAATTGGTGAAACCGCTGCAAATACATTATTAAATGATAAAAAATCATATCTAATAGGTTTTTCTAAAAATCATAAAATAGACTTAATTAAGTATGAGGATTGTAAAAATTTCAGCAGAAATATGCCAAATAAATTTATATTAAAAAATAAGTTTGATGTTTCAAATGTTTATTTAAAATATTTAGAAGAGGTCATTAAAAGATGAAAATTGGAACAGCGGTTCTTGCATATAATCGTCCAAAACATTTTAAAAAAGTTTTACAAGCCATTATTAAAGAGAAAGTAAAAGAATTAAGTGTTTATATGGATGGACCTGAAAATCTTGTTATAAAAAAAAATCAAACAAAAATCAAAAATCTAATAAATAATTCAAAAAAAAAAATAAAAATAAAACTTATTCACCAAAAAAAGAATTATGGTTTGGCTCATTCAGTTCTTAATGCTGTAAAAACAGAATTAAAAAATAATGAAGCAATAATATTAATAGAAGATGATTGTGTTCCACAAAAAGGATTTTTTAAATATATGAATACATCCTTAAAAAAATATAAAAATGAAAGAAAAATTAAAAGTATCTGTTCATATAACAATTTAAATGTAGCTAATAAAAAAAAAACTTTTTTTTTAAAACGTTTTAATCCTTGGGGATGGGCAACTTGGAGAGATAGATGGTTAAAATTTAATCCTGATATTAAATTTGCTATAGAGCAACTTCGGTCTTTTGGAAAGATAAATAAATTACCTTTAGATCTTAAAACCTATTGTAAAAATAATAGTATACTTGAGGGCAAACAGGATATTTGGAGTTTATCATGGACTCTTTTTCATTATTTCGATGATGCTCTTGTACTTTATCCACCAATTTCATTAATAAAAAATATTGGGTTTGATGGGACTGGCATTCATTGCACTAAAACAAATGTTTTTAATATAAAAAATAGTTTGATAACAACAAAAATATCTTACCAAAAAAATATAAAAGTACATTTATTAAACGAGCTTAAAAATGAAAGTTTTTTAATTGAAAACTCATCAAAAACTTTTTTCACAAATAAAAAGTTTGACAGTATCCAGCCATATAATTTGATCAAAAAATCAAACGATTTATCTTACGATCAAATAAACTATTATTTAGAGCGTTTTGTATTTTCAACTCAAGTAGTTGATATACACACTCATCTATATCCCTCTAAATTTAAGAAATTTTATAAAAGTGGTTTAATTGAACTTTTAAATTATCATTATCTAGTTGCTGAATATTTATCATCATCTAGATTTGATCCATCTAAATTTTATAAATTAAGCAGTTTAAAGCGTGCAAGAATTATATGGGATGGTTTATTTTTAAAAAGGATACCTTTATCAACTTCTGCTATGGGTATACTCAAAATTCTTGAAAAATATGAAATTAAAATAAATAAAACTTCATTTGAAGATGTCTATAGTGAGTTTAGTAAAAATAATCTCTCAGAAACAGATATCTTTAACTTGTCAGGTGTTAAAGAAGTTGTGATGACAAATAATCCTTTTGAAAAAGAGGAGTATAAGGTCTTAAGTGAAAATAAAGATAGAAGATATAAAATATCTATTAGACTAGACGACTTATTTACAGATAAAGTTAATTTTTTTAATAAATTGAGTATTATAGAATATTTAGGAAGATTGATAAAAAATTATAAACCAGTTTACTTTGCTATTTCAACGAATAATTTTGAAGAGCTAAGCTTAAAAAACTATTTTAATGATGTTCTTGGAATTTTAAAAAAATTTAATATCCCTCTTATGATACTAATGGGTGTTAAAAGAAACGTAAATCCACAGTTCAAGTTAGCTGGAGATGGTTTAGGAGCACCGAATCTTGAGACATTAGAGGGAATTCTAAGAAAAAATCCAAAAAATATTTTTCTTGTAAGTTGCTTAGACTATTCAGATCATTTTAGACTTAACGTTTTAGCTAGAAAATTTTCAAACTTAAAAATATTTGGCTACTGGTGGTTCACAAACCAAGAGAGTATAATTAAAAATATTCTGCAATTAAGAATTGAAATGCTTAATGATAATTTTATTCCACAACATTCAGATGCAAGAGTAATTGATCAATTAATTTATAAATGGAATGACTTTAGAAATTATTACGTAGAAGTTTACTCAAAAAAATATAAACAATTAATTGAAATTGGTCATAAAATAAAAGCAGAAGATTTAGATAAAGCTGTCTACAATCATTTTGTGGAAAAACCAACAAAATTCATTAATATAAAATAGTGAACTGGATTTTCCCAATAGCTGGAAAAGGATCAAGAGTAAAAAGTTTAGGCTCTTTTAAACCTTTTATAAAAATTAAAAATAAAACAATTATTGAATATTTTTTATATAATTTAAAAAAAAAAATTAAAAAAAATGATAAACTTCATTTTATAACAACTCATGAATACGAAAAAAAATATAAGGTTGAATTGGTAATAAAAAAAATTTTAAGAAAGATTAAATGTCCATGTAAAGTAAATAATACAATTATTAAGGGCACTACTAATGGACCGGGTATCACAGTTCACAGAGTTCTAACGAAATTAAAAAATAACGAACCTTGTATAATTATAAATCCTGATCAAGTAGTGGATTTTTACCTTCCAAAAAAAATCAATAGCAATAAGGTTTATATACCAATTCATTTCAATACTCATGGTAAGTCGAGCTACGTAGATATAAATCGAAAAGGGAAAATAATTCGAATTTTAGAAAAAAAATTAATAACTTATTACGCAAGTAGTGGAGTATATATTTTTGGTTCTGTTAAAAATTTAAAAAAAATTT
>NZ_CVSH01000052.1:0-82500 GCF_001179965.1 Candidatus Pelagibacter communis | reverse complement strand
TAATTTTATTTACAATTTAAATAACTAAGTATTTCTGGTGGAGGATAGCGGGATCGAACCGCTGACCTCCTGAATGCAAATCAGGCGCTCTCCCAGCTGAGCTAATCCCCCAAAAAAATGGTGGGCCGAGAAAGACTCGAACTTTCGACCCCACCCTTATCAAGGGTGTGCTCTAACCAACTGAGCTACCGGCCCTTATTCAGTAAAGAGAAACACTTAAAATTAAGAAGAGAAATGAGGACGGTCAACATTAGCCTGTTAAATATTTAGATCAAAAATAAATTTTTGATCATCCTTAGAAAGGAGGTAATCCAGCCGCAGGTTCCCCTACGGCTACCTTGTTACGACTTCACCCCAGTCGCTGACTATACCGTGGTCAAAGGTTTTAAACTTTGCCTTAAGGTAGAACCAACTCCCATGGTGTGACGGGCGGTGTGTACAAGACCCGGGAACGTATTCACCGCGGCGCGCTGATCCGCGATTACTAGTAATTCCAGCTTCATGCACTCGAGTTGCAGAGTGCAATCCGAACTGAGGCATCTTTTTAGGATTTGCTCAATGTTGCCATCTTGCTTCCTATTGTAAATGCCATTGTAGCACGTGTGTAGCCCAACACGTAAGGGCCATGAGGACTTGACGTCATCCCCACCTTCCTCCAGCTTATCACTGGCAGTTCTTTCAGAGTGCCCAACTAAATGATGGCAACTAAAAGTGAGGGTTGCGCTCGTTGCGGGACTTAACCCAACATCTCACGACACGAGCTGACGACAGCCATGCAGCACCTGTGTTTCGTCCGGCCGAACCGAAAACTTTAATCTCTTAAAGTCGCGACGAACATGTCAAGTGTTGGTAAGGTTCTGCGCGTATCTTCGAATTAAACCACATGCTCCACTACTTGTGCGGGTCCCCGTCAATTCATTTGAGTTTTAACCTTGCGGTCGTACTCCCCAGGCGGTGTGTTTATCGCTTTCGCTGCGACACTGAAAATAAATTTCCAACGTCTAACACACATCGTTTACGGCATGGACTACGAGGGTATCTAATCCTCTTCGCTCCCCATGCTTTCGTTCCTCAGTGTCAGTAATGATCCAGAAAGCTGCCTTCGCAATTGGTATTCTTTCTAATATCTACGAATTTCACCTCTACACTAGAAATTCTGCTTTCCTCTATCATACTCTAGCTAAAAAGTTTTGATGGCAGTTCCAGAGTTAAGCTCTGGGATTTCACCACCAACTTTTTTAACCACCTACGAACTCTTTAAGCCCAGTAATTCCGAACTACGCTAGGTCCCTTCGTATTACCGCGGCTGCTGGCACGAAGTTAGCCGGACCTTCTTATTCGGGTACAGTCATTTTCTTCCCCGACGAAAGAGCTTTACAACCCAAGGGCCTTCTTCACTCACGCGGCATCGCTGCATCAGAGTTTCCTCCATTGTGCAAGATTCCTTACTGCTGCCTCCCGTAGGAGTTTGGGCCGTGTCTCAGTCCCAATGTGGCTGATCATCCTCTCAAATCAGCTATTGATCACAGTCTTGGTAGGCCGTTACCCTACCAACAAACTAATCAAGTGCGGGCTCATCCAATGGCGCATAAAGCTTTCTCCGTAAAGACTTATGAGGTATTAGCACAAGTTTCCTCGTGTTATTCCTCACCAAAGGGAAGATACCCACATGTTACTCACCCGTCTGCCACTAAGTATTGCTACTTCGTTCGACTTGCATGTATAAGGCGTGCCGCCAGCGTACGTTCTGAGCCATGATCAAACTCTCAAGTTTAAAAACGGCGCACACTAGCTTCTATATAAATTCTAAGAATAAAATTTATATAATGTTGAAGTGTGTACGACAAATTTTGGTAACCTTAACCGTCCACACTTCTCTTCTTAAATTTTTTACTTTTTAAATAGCTATTTGAGACTAAAAGCTCAAAAACTTTCACAAAATTAATAAATAATGCTAAATTTACTGAGAAAGTTTGATGCTTATAGGCTAAAATAAAACTAAATCAAGTGGTTAAGAGTAAAAAAAAAATCAAAAAAAGCTTGTAAATTAAGGGTTTTTTTTGGTTTTTTTATATACTAAATTACAAATTGTAAAATCAAATGAAACAACACTTTAGATATGTACAGGATTTTTTAAGGAAAAACCAGGAACTTTCCTTCGTAATACTACTTGTTATTACATCAGTTATATTAACTCAACTTTTTCAGGCATCAAAGAGTCAATCTACTAAAGAATATCTTAAAGTCATTAATAATCTATATTTCCAAAAAACTTTTAAGAATGTTTTAGAAGGATTTGAGCCAAAATATTTAAAAGTTGAGCACAAAATAGCAAATAACGAATCTATAAACAATATTTTAAAAAATTATGGAGTTCCAAAAAAAGAGATAAATAATATTTTGAATAGCTTGCTTGAAAATAAGGTCGCCAACAATATTAAAGTAAATGATATTGTTAATTTAATAATTGATAACTCAAATATGACTATCTCAAAGCTTGGAATTACAATTTCAAAAACAAAAAAGATTGAATTAATAAGAGATTACGAGAAAGATATTTTTAAAAAGAAAGAAATAGTTACTAATTTACAAAAAAAGATAATATTTAAAGAAGGAAGAATTACTCAAAGCTTATATAGAAGTGCGTCAAAACAAAATATACCAGCAAACATAATTGTTGAGTTTGCTAGAATATATGGATTTCAAATTGATTTTCAGCGTGACATAAGAAAAAACGACTCTTTTCAAATTATTTATGAAGTTTATGAAGATGAAAATAAGAAAATTTTTAATACAGGTAAAATTATTTTTGCAGACTTAAATTTACGAAATCAAAGCAATACCTTATACTATTTTGATAAAAAGGGTAACGAGGGACATTACGACTTAAATGGAAAGAGTGCAAAAAAAGCTCTTATGAAAACTCCAATTAATGGAGCAAGACTGTCCTCACCATACGGAATGAGAAAACATCCAATTGATGGTTTTAATAAAATGCACCGTGGAACAGATTTTGCTGCTCCAGAAGGTACGCCTATAATGGCTTCAGGAGATGGTGTAGTAATAAAAGCAAGTTGGTGTGGTGGTGGTGGAAATTGTGTTAAAATAAAACATAACTCATCCTATAGTACAGTTTACGCACATATGTCAAAGTTTTCAAGATTAGCAAAAACTGGTAACAGAGTAAAACAAGGTCAAATTATTGGTTACGTAGGATCAACTGGTAAATCTACAGGACCTCATCTTCATTATGAGGTTATATTTAATGGTAAAAAAATCAATTCACAAACTTTAAAATTGCCTTCAGGAAAAACTCTCAAAGGTAAATCTAGGGAACAGTTCGAAATAAGGAAAATCAAAACTGATGTATTAAAATCAGAATTAATATTAAAACTTAGTTAATTTTATATTATATTTTTGCTGTCTTGATTTTGATCTTTAGCTTCGTTATTTTCAGAAGTTTCAATATTATTATTTGGTTTTTGCTCTTCGTTAGTATTTTTAGTGAAATTTCTATCTTTGTCGTTAGATATTCTTAAAAAGTGGTCAGCATGTTGAAAGTAATTTTCTGAGAGAATTTTATCCCCGTTAGATAGCGCCTCTCTAGCCAGATCATTATATTTATCAATTAGCTTATTCGCGTTTTGATTATTTCTACCAGGAGATTTTCTTTGAAAATTTTGGCCTTCTATAAAAGAAGAGTTTTGACCATTTCTTTTAAAATTTTTTTCCCCATTAGATCTAAATCGCGATCTCTTGTTATTATTTCTAAACGATCTCATTTAAATTGTAGTTATAACTTTGTACATATTATGCATCTGTCATTGCCGCTATAATCTAGAACAGTTTTATTTAAAAAAAAATTTTTTTTTTTTAGTATTCTTAGCATTTCAATTTTTTGATCAAATCCTATTTCTAGAACCAATTTTCCACCTTTTTTTAATAGTATTGATGACATTTTAATTATTTTGTTGAAAACATTAAAACCGTCTAATCCACCTTCTAAAGCTTGGATTGGCTCATATCCCAATATATCTTTTTCCAAATATTTTAAACTTAAACTGTTAATATATGGAGGATTGGATACTATTAAATCATATTTACCTTTAAAAAAATTGTCAACAGAAGTTTTATAAAATTTTATCCTATGACTTAATTGATGCATTTTTGCATTATATTTTGCAATATTTATAGCTTTTTTTGATATGTCTATAGCTGTGCCATTGAACCTTAGCCTATCCTTAAGTAGAGAAATAATTATACATCCAGAACCCGTTCCTATATCTAAAACGGATAAATTTCGGTCTTTATGGTAAAGTTTTAATATCTCCTCAATTAATATTTCTGTATCTGGTCTAGGTATCAATACATTTTTATCAATATAAAAACTATTCTTCCAAAATTCTTTATGATTTAAAATATATGCTAGTGGCTCTTTTTTTTTACGTCTATTAAGTAAAACTTTAAACTTTTGTAAAAGTTCATTATTTAAAGTTTCCGTATGATTTAAAAACATATATTCTCTATTTTTATTTAAAACCTTGCTCAACAGTAATTCTGAATCAATTTGGTAAGAATTGATATGATTTTCTTTAAGAAAACTACTACCCATATTTAAAATACTTTGAATATTATTCATTATTTAACTAAACCTACTAGTTTATCTTCCTGGTCTTGTAAATTTAGACTATCAATTAATTCATCAAATATTTCACCTTCTAAAAATTCTTCTAATTTATGTAAAGTCATATTTATTCTATGATCTGTCACTCTTCCTTGGGGGAAATTATAAGTTCTTATTCTCTCCGATCTATCTCCTGATCCAATTTTAGTTTTTCTGTCCATTGATCTTTCATTATCTTTTTTTTCTCTCTCATGTTCGTATATTCTAGATCTTAAAATTTTAAGTCCCTTTTCTTTGTTTCTTATTTGAGATTTCTCATCTTGTTGACTGACGACAATTCCTGTTGGAATATGAGTAATTCTAACAGCGGAGTCAGTTGTATTTACACTTTGCCCGCCGGGACCGCTACTTCTAAAAACATCTATACGTAAATCTTTATCCTCAATTTTTACATCAATTTCCTCGGCCTCGGGTAATACTGCTACTGTAGCAGCAGATGTATGAACCCTTCCTTGTGTTTCTGTATCGGGAACTCGTTGTACCCTATGAACACCGCTCTCATATTTGAGAGTTGAATAAATATTTACCCCCTTAATTGATGCAATAACTTCTTTTAGACCTCCGGCATCACTTTTGGAAATACTTATTATTTCTAATTGCCATTTTTTTTTATTACAGATTTTTTCATACATTTTAAAAAGATCTGCAGCAAATAAACTCGCCTCAAGACCTCCTGTACCCGCTCTAATTTCAATTATTGCGTTCTTTTTATCAGCTTCATCTTTTGGTAAGAGGAAAAGTTTCAATTTTTTTTCAACTTTTTCACTTTTAGAAATTAGTGTAGACAATTCTGATTTAGCTAATTCTTTCATATCATCATCACTTGAGCTATCATTAATGATCTTTTCTAATTCATTTTTCTCGTCTTGAAATGAATTATAAAATTTTGCTTCATCTATAATACTACTTAGATCTGAATATTCTTTTGACATTTCAGCAAATTTTTTTTTATCAATGTCAGCAGAGGATAAATCTACTTCTAGCTTAGCATGTTTATCAAGAATATCTTTTACTTTATCAAGAGGTATCATTTAGCTTTTTTTTGGATTTCGCTAGCCTTCTTTTCAACTTGTTCAACAACTTTAGAAATGATTTCATTGTTATGTAATTTCTTTGTTTGAATTCCATTTAAATAAAGCATGTTACTGTCTTTTCCTCCACCTGTAATTCCAATATCTGTTTGTGATGCCTCTCCAGGTCCATTAACTACACATCCA
The DNA here is from genome assembly GCF_001179965.1 of Candidatus Pelagibacter communis. Lineage (GTDB taxonomy): Bacteria > Pseudomonadota > Alphaproteobacteria > Pelagibacterales > Pelagibacteraceae > Pelagibacter. Next base: position 76,599 of record NZ_CVSH01000052.1, on the reverse strand, counting down.
ATTATAGATAGAGTAATAGGTTCTTTAATGTGCGAGAGTTTATTTTCAAGTATTTTTACTGTTTCAATTACCTCAAATCCTTGTCTTGCACAAGATGGACAAGATATAATTTTAACACCTCTATTTCTTAAACCTATTGATTTTAAAATTTCATTTCCAATTTTAACCTCCTCAACTGGATCATCTGATAATGATACTCTGATGGTATCGCCAATACCGTCCATCAATAAATTTCCAAGTCCTATTGATGATTTAATGCTCCCAGGCAAGTAACTTCCTGCCTCTGTAATGCCAAGGTGAAGTGGGTATGTAGTTTGTTGAGATAAAAGTCTATAAGATTTCACTGACAAAAAAACATCAGAGGATTTCACGCTAATTTTAAAATTTTGAAAATCTAAATCCTCTAAAATTTTTATATTTCTTAATGCACTTTCAACTAAGGCTTCTGGGCATGGCTCTTTGTACTTTTCAAGAATATCTTTTTCTAAGGAACCAGCATTGACCCCAATTCTTATTGAACAATTATTATTTTTTGCTGCTTCTATGACTTCTTTTATTTTTTTTTTATCTCCAATGTTGCCAGGATTAATTCTTAAGCAGTTAGCTCCGTTCTCCGCTGCTTCTATAGCCCTTTTATAATGAAAGTGAATATCTGCCACTAAAGGGATGTCTATATGTTTAACAATTTCTTTAAGAGCATTTGTTGAGTTCTCATCCGGACAAGAAACTCTAACTATATCTGCGCCTGCTTCAGAAATTTGATGGATTTGTTTTATAGTTTTATTTACATCAGTAGTTAAAGTATTTGTCATAGACTGAACACTAATAGGGTTATTACCACCAACTTTTACAGGGCCAACATTTATAACTTTGGTTTTATTCCTTTTTATGTCTCTAAATGGTCTAATGCTCATTTTTCTAATTCAAATTCTTTATGAAGAGCTTTGACAGCTTTTTTAATATGTTGTTTATCTATCAAAACAGAAATTTTTATTTCCGAGGTTGAAATGACTTGAATATTTATATTTTGTTTAGAAAGAGCTTTAAACATTCTATATGTTACACCAGGAGTAGTAATCATTCCAACCCCAATAATTGAAATTTTTGAAACATTTCTTTTGATAAGTATTTTTTGAAATTTTATTTTTTTGTTATTTCTTAAAAGTTTTTCAGTCTTTTTAATATCTTCATTTTTAATTGTGAATGTTAAGTCAGTCTGTCTTCCATCTGCTGAAACATTTTGTACAACCATATCAACATTTATTGCATTCATTGATAATGGTTCAAAAATAGATGCTGCAACACCTGGTTTATCTACAACTCCTATTAAAGTAATTTTTGTATCATTTTTTGTGAATGAAACCCCTGTAATAATTCTATTAGCGGAAATATTTTTTTTTTTGGTAATTAATGTGCCGGGTTTACTTTTAAACGATGATTTAACCTCAATATTTATTCTATTCAATCTTGCATCTTGGATTGAGGCAGGCTGCATAACTTTAGCTCCTAAGGATGCCATCTCTAACATTTCTTCGTAAGATATTTTATCAATTTTTTTTACTTTTTTAAACGTATTCGGGTCTGTTGTATAAACTCCCTCAACATCAGTAAAAATAATACATTTTTCTGCATTAAAAAATTTTGCTAGCATAATTGCACTTGCGTCAGACCCTCCTCTTTCTAAAGTGGTAATTCTCTCAGCAGAGTTTATTCCTTGAAAACCGGTTATCACAGGTATTCCACCACTTTTGAGGTATTTAATAATTTTATTTTTAAATATTTTGGTAATTCTAGATTTTTTGTGATCGCCTTCAGTAATGATTGGGACTTGCCATCCAAGCCATGATCTTGAATTGTACCCAATATGATTTAATCTTCCTGAAATAAGCGCACAAGATATTTGTTCACCAGATGAAACAAGAACATCATACTCCGACGCATTAAAATTTTTGCTTATTTTTTGTGACTTTCTAACTAGATCATTTGTCACACCGCTCATAGCCGATGATACAACAATCACTTTATATTTTTTTTTTGTGTATCTCTGAATAATGGAGACGGCTTTTTTAATCCTCTCTATTGATCCAACTGATGTTCCACCGAATTTTAAAACTATAATTTTCATTGATTTATTTCTTAATATTTTAAATTATATTGATAAAATACATCTTGATTGTAATGTCAATAATCAATGAAAAGTAGCACAATTAACAAAAAAGAAATAGATAAATTCTCAAAAATTGCAGAGGATTGGTGGAACCCAGAGGGAAAATTTAAACCACTTCATCAATTTAATCCAGAGAGAATAAAATATATAAAGGATAATACTATTAAACATTTTAATTTAACTAACAAAGATAAACCTTTTAAAAATTTAAATATTTTAGATATCGGATGTGGTGGTGGTTTGTTATCAGAGCCAATGTCAAGATTGGGAGGTAATGTAACTGGTATTGATGCTTCAGAAAAAAATATAATTTCAGCTAAAATTCATGCAAAACAGAATAATTTAAATATAAGTTATTTTTGTAGTTCACCTGAAAATTTTAAATCAAATAAAAAATTCGATTTAGTTTTAAACATGGAAATTGTTGAGCATGTAGAGGATGTAAATTTTTTTATCAAAAAAAGCTCAGAACTTTTAAAAAAAAATGGTCTAATGTTTGTTGCAACGCTAAATAGAACTCTTAAATCATATATTCTAGCAATAATTGGTGCAGAGTATATTTTGCGTTGGTTGCCAATTGGAACACATGAATGGAATAAATTTTTAACTCCGGAGGAACTTACAAATTTTGGACGAAAAAATTCACTTTTAGTTCAAAAAATTGATGGGATGGTATTTAATCCACTTTCCAATAGATGGAAAGTATCTCGGGATTGTGCGGTAAATTATATTATTAAATTTAAAAAGAACTAATTTTCTTTATCTTTAATCCATGGAATAGTTTGTGTCTCTATTCCCTCTTCATTAAGACTTTTTATTTCCTCATTTGAAGCTTTTCCATATATGCCTTTTGCTTTATTTTTTTTTGTATCATAATGGATTGATCTGGCCTCATAAGAAAAATTATCACCAACGTACTCAAAATTATTTTTAATGAATTTTTGATATTCTTTCAATTTTCCCTTTAAAATTTGTAGTTTTTTTTCTTGAGAATTGTTTTTCTTAAAAATATTACCATCCTTAATAACTTTAGGTGACATTAATGATTTTTTTATTTTTTTGGAATTACAAGAATTACAATTTATCAATTTTAATTTTTTTAATTTATCGAATTCTTTAGAAGAGCTAAACCAACTGTCAAATTTACTTTTGCAATGTTCACATTCTAATCTGTATTTAATCATAGAAAATAGTTAATTACCTTTTAAGATATTTCAAGAGCCTAGCTTCTGTAATCTGCATTTATCTCAATATATTTTTTAGTTAAATCCATTGTATAAACAGTAAAACTTTTTGAACCCATATTTAAATTAATTTTAAAATCTATTTTTTCGTTCCTCATGTAACGTTTTGCATCTTCCTCTGAATAATTTTCAAGAAGCTGACCCTTGTCAACAATTTTTATATCACCAAAATTAATATTAAGTTTATTTAAATTTATAGATACTTTTGATTTACCGATTGCCATTATAATTCTTCCCCAGTTAGGATCTTCTCCTGCAACAGCTGTTTTTACAAGTGGAGAGTTTGCAATTGAGAAAGCAATTTTTTTTGCATCTTTTTCATCTTTTGCTTTATTTACGCTTATAGTAATAAATTTTGATGCGCCTTCACCATCAGCTGCAACTCTTTTTGCTAAATTCAGTAAAACATTATGAAAACTTTTTTCAAAGATTTTTGCTCTTTCGTCTCTAATATTCTTGATGATTAAATTATTTGCTGCTCCAGTTGCAAATACTGAAACCATATCGTTAGTACTAGTATCACCATCACAACTTATTGCATTAAAAGTGGTTTCAATATTTTTTGAGAGTAATTTTTTAAGAACTTTCTGTGAAATTTTTGCATCTGTAAAAACATATCCTAGAGTCGTTGCCATGTTTGGATAAATCATACCCGAACCTTTTGCTACACCGTAAATTTTAATAGAGGTATTTCCAATTTTACATTCTTCCATTGCTAATTTAGGAACAAGGTCTGTTGTCATAATTCCTAAAGCAGCTTTAGTCCAAATATATTTATTTTGGTTATATTTAATTTTTTCTACAATATCTGAAATACTGTTTTTTATTTTTTCTGTTGGAAAAGTTTCACCTATGGTACCCGTGCACCCAAACATTATATCTTTTGCTTTTATTTTTTCTGGTTTTTCCTCATCTAATTTTTGCTTTGTGTTTAATTGATTTGAGAGCTCTTCAGCAATTTTTTTTAGGCCTTCATATCCTGCTTTCCCAGTAAATGCATTTGCATTTCTCGTATTAACCAATAAAGCCATAACTTTTTTATTTCCTATAGATTTATTCCATTTGATATTTTCTGACACAATAGTTGACTTTGTATAAACCGATGCGTAGTTTGCCCCATTTCTAAAATAAAATAAAACTAAATCATCTCTTGAAGGATTATAAAGCTTGGCATCAGTGATTGATAGCGCTAGACCATTTAGATGATCAAGATCCTGAAAATCGCTTAATTTAGTATTTTTACTTTCAGATCTAAATAAGTTGTTAAAATTTAATACCATAAGGTTTAAAATAATTATTTTCTTCCTATATTATTAATTATAATTAAATTATACATCAAAATATACTAAATGCTTAACCCTTTAAAAATATTATCAAAATTCATTAAATCACATAATCAAAAGCAATTAGATAAACTGCAAGTCATTCTAGATAAAGTCAACAATCTTGAAAATGAAATATCTAAAATTAATGATACTGATTTTCCGAAAAGAACACAAAAGCTAAAGGAAAGTTTGGCAAATGATCCAAATATTGACAATATATTACCTGAAGCATTTGCCTTAGTGAGAGAAGCATCAAAAAGGACTAGGGGAGAAAGACATTTTGATGTCCAGATTATGGGTGGTATTGTACTGCATCAATCTGGAATTTCTGAAATGAGAACCGGAGAGGGTAAAACAATTACAATTGTACTTGCGGCCTATCTTAATTCGCTTCAAAGAAAAGGTGTTCATATAGTTACAGTTAATGATTATCTTGCAAAAAGAGATTGTTCAGAAATGAACAAAATTTACAATTTTTTGGGTATCAATGCTGGTTTCATCTCAAATGAACAAAGCGATGATGAAAGAAAACATAATTATTCACAAGATATTACATATGCAACAAATAGTGAATTAGGCTTTGATTACTTGAGAGATAATATGAAATTTTCTAAAGAAGACTTGGTCCAGAGAGGGCATAAATTTGCAATTGTAGATGAGATAGATTCTTGTTTGATTGACGAAGCGAGAACACCTCTAGTAATTTCAGGAGCAGCTGAGGATAAAACAGGTCAATATTTAGCAATTGATAAACTAATTAAAAGATTAGTAGAGCAAGATTATGAAATAGATGAAAAAGATAAAAACGTTTTTTTAACTAATTCTGGAATTTCAAATGTTGAAAAAATTTTAAATGAGGCAAATATTTTAAAAAATAATAATTTTTATGATCCAGCAAATTTGTCATTAGTCCATCATGTAAATCAAGCGCTTAAGGCAAACCATTTATATAAGAAGGGTAAAGATTACATCATTCAAGATGGCTTAATTAAAATAATAGATGAGTTAACTGGAAGAATATTGGAAGGGAGAAGATATGGAGATGGTCTTCACCAGGCACTTGAGGCTAAAGAAAAAGTAGATATCCAAAATGAAAATCAAACTCTTGCATCAATTACTTATCAAAATTATTTTAAGCTTTATGAAAAGTTGTCTGGTTGTACTGGAACCGCACTGACGGAAGCAGAGGAATTTTTGGAAATCTATAATCTTTCTGTAACAGTAATTCCAACAAATAAAAAAATGATAAGAAAAGATTGGAATGACCAAATATTCAGAACTGAAAAAGAAAAAAACATTGCAATTATAAAAAAAATAAGTGAGTGCTATAAAATAGGTCAACCTACTCTAGTTTTTACCTCTAGTGTAAATAAATCCGAGCAATATTCTTCTTTACTAAATAAAGAAAAAATACCTCACGTTGTTTTAAATGCAAAAAATCACGAAAAAGAAGCTGAGATTATTGCTAATGCAGGAAAATTAAACTCCGTAATAATAACTACAAGTATTTCAGGACGAGGTGTTGATATTCAACTTGGTGGAAAAAAAGAAGATCTCAAAGGTGAAAAATTATTATCCGAGAAAAATAAAATTAAATCCTTAGGCGGATTATTTGTAATTGGAACTGAAAGAATGGAGTCTAGAAGAGTTGATAATCAGGCAAGAGGAAGATCTGGCAGACAGGGAGACGAAGGAAATTCAATTTTCTTTGTAAGTCTTGACGATGATTTAATGAGAATATTTGGATCAGAGTCCATGAACACTATGTTAGAAAAATTAGGTCTTAAAGATGGAGAAAGTATAGATCATCCATGGATAAACAAAGCTCTTGAAAGAGCACAACAAAAAGTAGAGGCAAGAAATTTTGATATGAGAAAAACGCTTCTTAAATTTGATAATGTGCTTAATGACCAAAGGCATGTGATTTTTAGTCAAAGAAACAACATTATAAATACAAATGAAATATTTAATTACTCAGAAACATTTTTAGACGAAACTATAGACCAACTTATCTCTGAAAAAAATTTATCTATAAATCCAAAGAAAAGCAAAGATTTTATCACAAGAGTCAAAACACTTGTGGGAAAAAGCTTTAATGATGAAGAGATTAAAAATTTAAGTGAAGTTAAAAATGATGAATTTAAAGATAAATTAAAAAACAAATTTTTAGAAAAAAGAAGTGAAAGATTAAAAAAGTTAGGTGATGATCAGTCAAAGGAAATAGAAAAAAGAATATTCTTACAAACTATAGATGCTAATTGGAAACTGCATATTCAATATCTAGAACAACTTAGACAAGTTATTGGATTAAGATCTTATGGACAAAGAGATCCTCTTGTTGAATATAAAAAAGAAGCATTTAGCCTTTTTGAAAATTTATTGAGTAAGTTAAAATTTGATCTAATTACAATTCTTTTAAATTTAACAATAATAGAAAGAACAGAAGAACCAACACAAAATAAAAACAAAATTAATCCGAAATATGTTGGAAAAAAAATGAGTAGAAATGAACCTTGTTATTGTGGATCAGGCAAAAAATACAAACATTGTTGTGGAAGGTTTTAAATAAATATAATACCCAAAAAAAGTATAGATAAAATTACTAAACCTAAAAATATTAATTGCTTTTTTTTTAACTTATTAACAAAATTCAAAAAACTATTATTCTCCAATGAAAGACTTGTTTTAGAGCTAGAAGTTGAGGTAAATCCTTTATTTCTTCCAATGGATAAAAATTTTTCTTTTCTCTTATTAAAAACTTCTTCTCTAGATAATCCAGAGAATTCTAATAAACTTTTTTCTATACTTTTTCTTACGTTTTCTAATATAAAGTTTTTGTCTCTATGAGCTCCACCCAAAGGCTCCTCTATGATTTCATCTATTACCTTCAAATCTAATAGATCTTTAGAGGATAACTTCATTGCTGTAGCTGCTTCGAGAGTTTTTTTTGGGTCTCTCCATAAAATTGTTGCACATCCCTCGGGAGATATAACAGAATAAATAGCATTCTCTAACATTATTACTTTACTTGATGACGCTAACGCTATTGCACCACCAGAACCTCCTTCCCCAATTATAATTGATATGGTTGGAACTTTTATATCCATACTGCACTCAATTGATTTCGCAATTGCCTCCGCTTGTCCTCTTTCCTCAGCACCAACACCGGGATAAGCTCCTGGCGTATCAACAAAAATAATTATTGGAATATTAAATTTGTCTGCTAACTTCATTAATCTTATAGACTTTCTATATCCCTCTGGTCTCATCATTCCAAAATTATGCTCTATTCTACTCTCAAGATCTTCCCCTTTTTCTTGACCTATTATTAATACAGATTGATTATTAAATTTTGCAAAACCAGTTATTACTGATTTATCATCGCTATAATATCTATCACCAGACAAAGAAATAAAATCTTCAAATAAATTATCTATAAAAAATTTTGACTTTGGTCTGTCCTCATGTCTTGCAACTTGAGTCTTTTGCCAAGGATTTAAATTTGAATAAATATCTCTCAATTTTTCATCTATTTCAGTCTGTAATTTTGAAATTTTATCTGTTTCTACCTCTGATAAACCCGTATTGTTATATGGATCTTTAAGCTCATCAAGCTCTTTTTCTAAGTCTTTTATGTCTAGTTCAAAATTTAGATAATTTTTCATATATTTAGTCTTTATAAACTAAAAATAGGCAATAAAATGGTAAAAAAAAATATGTCAAAAAACGAGAAATTTGTTCGAATATACGATTTGTCTGTTTCTAGGGTCCTTTTATCATTCATAAATAGGGAATTATTACCAGGAACAAAAATTTCAAAAAATCATTTTTGGAGAGGTTTTAGCAAGTCTGTTCATGAGTTGGCTAAAAAAAATAGGGAACTCATAGAAATTAGAGAAAAAATTCAAAAGTCAATCGATACCTACCATCTTGAGCGAAAAGGAAAGAAAATAAATTTAAATGATTATAAAAAATTTTTAGAAAAAATTGGTTATATCAAAAAGAAGGGAAAAAATTTCAAAATTCCATACAAAAGTGTAGATAAAGAAATATCTAATATTTGTGGCCCGCAGCTAGTGTGTCCAGTATCGAATGCGCGATTTTTATTAAATGCTGCAAATGCAAGATGGGTAAGTCTTTATGACAGCCTCTATGGTGCAAATATAATTCCTGAAACAAAAGGAGCGGTTAAAGGAAAAACATATAATCCGATTAGAGGCGCCAAAGTCATTGATTATGCAAGAGAAATTTTAGACAAGTATATTCCTTTAAAAAATCAAAGTTGGAAAAATCTAAAAAAAATTCCAGATATTAAAAATGGTATACTTAGTATTCACCTTAAAAACCCTAAACAATTTTTAGGTTTTAGAAAACAAAAAAATAAAATCTTTTCACTTTTATTTAAAAACAATAATTTACATTTAGATATTTTATTTGATCAAAAAGGCAATTTAGAAGTAAATAATCCCGATGGAAATCAAGACCCATTAAAAATTCACGATATTATTTTAGAGTCAGCAATTTCCACAATTTGTGACCATGAAGATAGTGTGGCGGCTGTAGATGCAGAAGATAAGGTGCTAGGATATAGAAATTGGCTATCTTTAATGAAAGGAAATTTAACATCAAAGTTTAAAAAAAATAATAAAACAATCCTCAGAAAATTAAACTTAGATAGACAATACTTGTCACCAAAAGGTAAAAAAATAGTGTTACATGGAAGATCCTTGTTGCTTAATAGGAATGTTGGGCACCTTATGACAAATCCTGCAATTTTATTAAAAGATGGATCTGAATGTCCAGAAGGGATTTTAGATGCATTTGTAACATCTGCGGCTTGTATTCATGATTTTAAAAGAAAGGGAAATTCTAGAACAAATTCAATTTATATTGTTAAACCAAAAATGCATGGTCCAGATGAATGCTCATTTACAAATAAAATTTTCGAAAAAGTTGAAAAAGTTTTGAAATTTAGAAAAAATCAAATTTTGTGTGGCATAATGGACGAAGAGAGGAGAACAAGTGTTAATTTAAAAGAATGCATAAGAATTTTAAAAAAAAGGGTGTTTTTTATAAATACAGGATTTCTTGATAGAACCGGAGACGAAATTCATACTTCTATGGAAATTGGGCCCATGATTTTGAAAGGAGACATGAAATCATCGAAATGGATAAAAGCATATGAAAATAATAATGTCGATGTGGGATTAGATTGTGGCTTTTCTGGAAAAGCTCAAATAGGAAAAGGGATGTGGGCAATGCCAGATTTGTTAAAAGAAATGATGGAACAAAAAGTATCTCACCCTTTATCAGGTGCTAATTGTGCCTGGGTACCATCTCCAACAGCTGCAGCAATACATGCATTACATTATCACGATGTCGATGTATTTAGTTTGCATCAAAAACTTAAAAATAGAAAAAAAGCTAAATTAGATGATCTTTTGACTATACCTCTTAATACTCAAAAAAAATGGTCGAAAGAGCAAATAGAAAGAGAGTTAAGAAATAATGCACAAGGTATATTAGGATACGTAGTAAGATGGGTAGACCAATCTGTAGGATGTTCAAAGGTTCCAGATATTAATGGCGTGGGATTAATGGAAGATAGAGCTACTTGCAGAATAAGCAGCCAGCACATAGCAAATTGGCTTCATCATGGTGTATGTAGCAAGAAACAAGTTTTAGAGATAATGAAAAAAATGGCAAAAATAGTAGACTATCAAAACTTAAAGGACCGAGGTATGAAAGATCAAGATCCATATCAAGCAATGTCTGGAAATTTTGACAAATCAATTGCTTTTAAAGCGGCTTGCGATCTTGTTTTTCATGGAAAATATCAGCCCTCGGGTTATACAGAGCCATTATTACATTTTAATAGATTGATGAAAAAATCAATTTGAATCTGAATTTAATCCTGCTCTATTTTTAAAAGCGGAATAAAGAGTCCCATCATCTAAATTTTCAATTTCTCCTCCAACTGGCAAACCTTGAGCAAGTTTTGAAATTTTCACTTTGGTTTCGTTTAAACTCTCTTGTATATAATAGGCTGTAGTTTGACCCTCAACAGTTGCGCTTGTTGCAATTATGACTTCATCAATTTTTTGATCTTTAACTCGTTTGACCAAAGATGATATTAATAAATCCTCTTTTTTTTGACCAGAAGAATTAATCGTACCTCCTAAAATATGAAAATAACCATCAAAGATATTAGAGCTTTCTATGCTCCATTGATCAGCAATACTCTCAACAACACAAATTTTATTTGATTTTTTTGAAGATTGATCACAATTACTACAAAGATTATTAGATCTCAAAGATCCACAAACATTACATCTGTAAATATTTTTATAAACATCAACTAGTACTTTCGCCATTGGCTTTAACAGCTCTTCTCTACTACTTATCATTTTTAAAATAATCCTTTTTGCAGATTTAGGTCCAAGTCCTGGCAATTTGGAAATAATTTTTATTAAATTTTCTATTTCATCAATTTTTTGCATAAATCTAAAGTGGCCATTTAAATCCTGGAATACCAAACCCACCTGTTACTTTGGATATTTCTTCAGAGGTTTTAGATTTGAGCTTCTCTTTTGCATTATTGTGTGCAGCTACAATTAAGTCCTCAATCACGGATTTATCTTCTTTCATTATATCGTCTGAAATGAAAATGCCAATCATTTCACCTTCACCGTTTAATGTTACTTTAACTGAATTTGATCCAGAAATACCCTCAACTTTAATACTTTTTATTTTTTCCTGACTCTCTTTCATTTTATTTTCTAGCTCTTTTGCTTTATCTAAAATTTTTGAAAAATCAGTCATTTATTTCCTCATTTTTAACATCTACTAACTCTGCATCATCAAAGATTTCTTTAATTGTTTTATAAGTTTTTGTTTTTTTGGCATTCTCTAACATATCTTTTTTATTTTTAACTTTAATTTGTTTTTTTGTTAGTTCACCTTGTTTTTTGGATAATGTTATAATCCATCTCTCACCAGTCCAATTAAACAATTTTGATGAAATAATTTTTAAAAAATCTTTACTTAAATCTTCATTAAATGAAATTTCTATTCTATTTTTCTCGAAACTTACGAGATTCACATTATTCTCTAATTCATATTTTAATTTAATCTCTTTTTTTTGATCACAAGTTTTAATTAACTCGTCAAAAGACTTAATTTCAATTATATTTTTAACACTTTTATCTATATTCAGTTTATCTTTATCCTCTTGAACAATGTTTTTAATTTGATCAATTGTTTGGCCCTTAATTTGATCTAGCACTTCCTTATTTTTAAAAGATTTACTTAGTCTTTCTGGAATATCCAAACTTTCAATTTTTTCTGATGAAATATTTGATTTAATTCCTTTAATATAAATTAATCTTATCAAAAACATCTCGATGGATAGATTTTGATTAGAAATTATATCTAATTCTTGCATTGTCTGTATTGTGAATTGCCAAAATAGCAAAAAAATACTATTTTCTATTTTTGCTGACAAATCTTTGATTGTTTCAAATTGCTCGTCATTAAGAGAAAAGTTTGTGCCGTCAATCTTTAAAGAATTAATGTTCTTTAAATAATACAGTATTTCTAAAAAATCATTTAAGAAAACCTTGGGTTCAACTCCTTGATCATAAATTAATCTATATTGTTGTAAGACTTTTTCCTCATCACCGTCAAAAATATTTTTAAACAAATCGATAAGTAATGATTTATCGAAATAACCAAAAATCTTTTGCGCATCTTTGAGATCAAGCTCCTTATTGTTTTGTTGGGAAATAATAGCTCGATCTAGTAGTGATAATGCATCTCTTACTGAACCCTCAGATATTTTTACAATAAGTTTAATAGCTTCGTCACTAATATTACCACCCTCTAAATCTTTTACATTTTTTAAAAAATTAAATAATTCAATAGATTTTACTCTTGAAAGATCAAATCTTTGACATCTTGAAACAACAGTCACAGGGATTTTTTTTATCTCTGTTGTCGCAAAAATGAATTTTAGACTTCCACCATTCTTATAAGTTGGAGGTTCTTCTAAAGTTTTAAGTAAGGCATTAAAAGCTTGTTTACTTAACATATGAACTTCATCAATTATGAAAATTTTATATTTAGCAATGCTAGGTCCATATCTTGAAAATTCTATTAAATCTCTAACATCGTCTACACCAGTTTTGCTTGCTGCATCCATTTCAAGAACATCAATATGATTTGAATTTGATATAGCCTCACAGTTTTCGCACATATTTTTTTCACAAAGTTTATTGACGCCATTTTTACAATTAAGTGCCTTTGCTACAATTCTTGCTGTAGTGGTTTTTCCAACACCTCTTATTCCTGTGAACAAATAAGCATTTGGAGTTTTATTATCTATTATCGAACTTAAAATTGTATCTCTAATAACATCTTGACCTATTAAATCTTTAAAAACTGTCGGTCTATATTTTAAAGCTAAAACTTTTGAATTTTCTTTCATTATTTATAGGAGACTAGAACCTGAAAGACTGTCTTTACGACTGCTTCCGTTAAGATCTGGTCGGGTTCAAGCAGTATTCACCTCTAGCCTCCATTTCTATTATACCAACAATTTTTTTTATTCTTCAAGAAGATTAAAAATTAAATATCTCTGAAATGACTGGCTTTATATACCCCTAAAATATCTAAACTAACGGTATGAAAACCTAATTCCTCTAGTGATTTTTGAACTTTCGGATCTTCAATATGTCCAACAATATCACATAAAAATAAATATTGCTCAAAACTACTATGTTCAGAAAAACTCTCGAGTTTACTTAAACTTATGTTGTTGGTCGCAAAACCCCCAAGACACTTATAAAGAGCTGCGGGCTTATCTTTTACTTTAAAAATACAACTTGTGATATATTTATCTTTTTTGAATTCGGGGTGCTTGGCATTTTTTCCCATGATTAAAAATCTAGTAACATTTTTTTTATCATCCTCAATATTTTTTTTTATAATTTCTAAATTATAAATTTTTGCTGCTAAAGTTGATGCGATCGCTGCTTCATCTTTTTTTGAATTTATACTAATAAATTTTGCACTTCCCGCTGTATCTGCGGCAATAATTGGTTCTAAATTATTTTCTTTAATTACTTTTTGACATTGTGAAATTGCTTGTGAATGAGATCTCACACTTTTAATATTTTTTATTTTAATACCTGGTAATACCATTAGATTATGAGACACTTTATGAAAATGCTCAGCATATATCTGGAGTTTATATTTATTCATCAAATATTGTATATCTGCAACTCTTCCTGCTATTGAATTTTCAACTGGTATTATAGTTATTAAATTTTCATCCTCAGTACATTTTTGAAAGCATTCTTCGAAAGTTTTGCAAGAAATTGTATCCATTTTTGGATATACTTCGAGAGCAGCTAGTTGAGAATAGGCACCTTCAGAGCCTTGATATAGAATTTTCATATTAGCTTTTATATTCCATAATTTTTTTTAATTCTATAAAATCTTCTTGTGTGTCAATTCCAATGACTCTTGTATTTGCATATGAAACATTTATTTTGATATTATTATCCATGGCTCTTAATTGTTCTAATTTATATCTTTTTTCGTTATTGGATTGTTTTAAATTTGTAAAATCTTCTAAAGTGGAGGCACTAAATTCATAAATACCAATATGGTGATAAGTATTAGGTGATTGATTATCAATTTGCCGTAAAAATTTTTGTGCTACAGAAAATCTATTCTTTTCTAAATCATTTTCAGTTTGAACTTTTACAATATTTTGATCATTAAGATTTTTTTTATTGTCTATTTTAGATGCCAGAGTATTTATTTCACAATTATTTTTTTTTGTTAATTTATCTAAATTTTTTATATCATTTATATCTATTAAGGGTTCATCTCCTTGAAGATTAATTATATAATCAATATTTTTTAAATTTAACTTTTGGAAAGCTTCCCAAATTCTGTCAGTTCCAGTTTGCGGATTTTTTGAAGTCAAAATTGCTTCACCGTGATTCTTCTTAACTGTATTTAGAATTTCTTCATCTTCAGTTGCGACAACTACCTCTCCAATTTGAGTTTCTTGTGCCTTTTTTACTACGTGGCATATTATTGGAAGCCCATTTACTTCAAGCAAGGGTTTTCCTGGCAAACGTTCAGCCGACATTCTTGAAGGTATTAAAATTATTGTATTTGACATAAACATATTTCTGCGTCTAACAGACGCAAATTTTTTTTAAATTTAAATTAAGCAATTTAGAAAATATCATGTTATATGTAGAAATACTTATATAAATCAATGGATTCTTTTGAATTAAACAAAATTATTGGAGCTATTTTACTAGTTGCACTACTGGTAATTGGTATAGGGAAGGTTTCAAATTTAGTTTTTAAGATAAATAAGCCTGAAAAATCTAATTATAAAGTGGAATTAGATGTTAAATCAGCTGAAATAAAAGGAGATGAAGAACCAGTTCAAAGAGAAATTGTTGATATAGCCGCACTACTCTCGACAGGAGATTTGGCACATGGTGAAAAAGTATTTAAAAAGTGTTCAGCGTGTCACTCAATAAAAAGCGGTGGTGGGAATAAAATTGGACCAGCTTTATATAATGTTGTTGGAAGAAAAGTAGGTGTATTGGATGACTATAAGTATTCTAAAGCTTTAGCTGAATACGAAAAAAATTGGAGTTTTGAGGAACTTAACGGCTTTTTATTAAAACCTAAAGATTGGATTAAAGGTACTAAAATGGCATATGCAGGTTTAAGAAAAGAGAAAGATAGAGCTTCTGTAATTTTATATTTGAATAAATATTCTGATAGTCCTTTACCTTTACCTTAGTTTATTTAAACAATACAATAATATAGATTTTTGAACATGTACTCTGTTTAGTGCTTGTTGCCAAACTTTAGATTTTTTACCATAAAAAACTTCATCGGTTATTTCACTGCCTCTTGGTAAACAATGTAATAATATTGCTTTATTTGATAGAGACATTAGTTTTGAATTAATCTTAAAATTTAAAAAATCTTTGATTTTTTTTTTTTTATTTACTTTATCATTCATCGATATAACTTTATCAGTTAAAACAACATCAGCATTTTTTATTGCAACTTTTGGGTTATTAAAAATTTTAATTTTTGAACTTTTTTGGCTAATCATTCTCTGCATTTCACTGGGAGGATTATAATTTTTTGGACATCCAATATTCAATTTAAATGAGAATTTGATTGATGCCTCAATTAATGAATTCAAAACATTATTCGAATCTCCTATCCAACAAATATTCAACCTAGAAATATTTTTTTTTGTTATCTCTTCAATTGTAAATATGTCGGATAGAATTTGCGCGGGATGTGAATTTGGACTTAATCCATTTATTAAAGGAATTGATAAAAATTTTTTAAAACTATTAAGTTTTTTTTCATTGTCAGTTCTCAAAACAAATATATCTCCGTAGGTTGATAATATTTTAGCTGTATCAGAAAGTGATTCTCCTCCTTTGGATAAATGTAATTCATCAGGTCTTAATGTTAGAGCTGACCCCCCAAGTTGTCTAATAGCGAGATAAAAACTTAATCTAGTTCTTAAAGATGATTTTTCGAACATTTGAATTAATAAGATCCCTTTTAAAGGATTGTCTTTATCAATCTCTAAAGTTTTTAGTTTTTTTCTTAAATCTTTTCTTTTTTTTGTATCTGATAAAATCTTTCTCAGTGTTTTATAAGGTACATCTTTAATATTTATAAAATGTTTCATAACTAATTATAAGATTTGCAAACTTTTTCTATAATTTTTAATGCAATAGTTATTTCTTTATTTGACACGTTTAATGGTGGTAAAATTCTCACGACATTATCTGCAGCTTTAATTGTAAGTAACTTATTTTCAAATAATTTATTTATAAATTTTGTTTGATCCACCTTCAATTTAAGTCCAATTAATAATCCTTTACCTCTTACCTCTTCAATTACATTTGAGTAGTTTGATTGAATTTCGTTTAATTTTTTAAAAAAAAATTTTGATTTGATTTTTACATTTTGTAAAAAGCCTTTTTTAAATATTTGATCCATAACTGCATTTCCAACACTCATCGCCAAAGGGTTGCCACCAAATGTGCTCCCATGCGTACCAGGAGACATGTGTTTTGCAACTTTTTTAGTCATAAGCACAGCTCCAATAGGAAATCCTCCCCCAATGCCTTTGGCTATTGGAACGATATCAGGAATTATTTTGGAATATTCGTAAGATAAGAATTTACCTGATCTTCCAACACCTGATTGAACCTCATCCAAAATTAAAAGTATTTTTTTTTCATTACAAATTTTTCTTAATTCTTTAAGACACCATTCTGGGATAACTTTTATTCCCCCCTCGCCCATTATTGGTTCTATCATTATTGCAGCGGTTTTGCTTGTAATTGATTTTATTAATGCTTTATGATCTCCAAAAGCAAAATGATCAAAACCATCAACTTTTGGCCCAAATCCCTCGGTCATTTTTTTTGAACCACTTGCAAATATTGCTGCAAGAGTTCTGCCATGAAAAGAATTTTTCACGCACAAAATTCTATTTTTTTTCTTTTGACCAATTGAATAAAAATATCTTCTTGCAACCTTTATTGCGACTTCGGTGGCCTCCGCACCACTATTTTGAAAAATTACCGCGTCTGCAAAGGTTTTGCCTGTTAATCTTTTTGCCAACTTCTCTCCTTCAGGGATTTTAAATGCATTTGAAACATGCCATACCTTCTTAGCTTGATTATTGATAGCTTTTATCAAATAATTATTTGCATGACCCAGTGAATTTACGGCAATACCTTGGACAAAATCTAAGTATCTTTTTCCTTTGTTTGAGTATAAATAACTTCCTTTTCCTTTTTTAAAAGAAATTTGTCTTCTATTATAATTTTTTGCTAAGGACGACATAATTAAGATTTTATTTTGTAACCTATTTTGTAAAGATAATAAGATATTGCCCACCCCACTATTGCCAATATTGGCAAATAAATAATGCCAAAGTATAAATCTCCATCTGACTTACCTAAGAACCCATATCTAAATATATTTATTATATGAAAGAAAGGATTAATTAAACTAATAGACTGAAAAAATTCTGGTAATCTATCAATAGTATAAAAAACCCCAGATAAAAAGCTCAAGGGTTGCAGAATAAAATTTGTAACAGTTGCAGTGTGATCAAATTTGGTAGCCCACAAGCCAGTTATAAAACCTAAACTTCCTATAAAGAAAGATCCAAAAAAACCCGAGTAAAAAATAAAAAAAATATTTTTCAATGGTAACTCTACTATAAAAATAAATACTAGTACTGATATAAAACCTATTAATATACTTCGTGTAACCGCAGCCATAATTACTGCTAAGGAAACTTCAAATGCTGATAATGGAGCATAAAGAACATCGACTATATTTCCTTGCATTTTTGATATCATGAATGAACTTACTGAATGCGAAAAACTTTGAAGTATCATTGATTGAACTATCAGTCCAGGAGCTAGAAATGTAACAAATGAGTAGCCTAAAACATCCCCTCTGTCGTTGCCAAGCGCAAGTGTTAATACCGACAAAAATAGCAAACTAGAGACTAAAGGCGATAAAAGTGTTTGAGCCCATACTATAAAGAATCTGCTACACTCTCTTATCCATAATGCAACCAATCCTACGTAATTAATTTTACCAAATTGACGAACACCAATTTTATATCTTTTTTGTAATTCAACCATTGGTAAATATATTTATCCTTTTTTTTTAAGTTTTGTTAAAAAAACAAAAATAATGCTTGTTTTTATAATTTTTATATGTGTATTTATATTGTATACAACAAAAATATAACTACTACATATAGTGTATAAATGAGTTGGACAGAGGATAAAGTAAATAAATTAAAAGAGCTTTGGGGTAAAGGAAAAACTGCGAGCCAGATAGCTGAAATACTTGGTGGACTTAGTAGAAATGCGGTAATTGGTAAAGCTCATAGATTAAATTTATCTGCGAAAATCAGACCTAAAAATTTTAATCAGGAAACAAATAATAATAAGAAAAATTCCGAAATTTCCAATGATAAGCCAAAAAAATTTTCGAGATCTAGATTTAAATCTTTATTAATTGAAAATAATTTTGAGCCCGAAAATCCTAAACAATTAGAGGAACTGGATGATAATACTTGTAAATGGCCAATTGGTCACCCAAATGAGAAATCTTTTTATTTTTGTGGTCGTTCGTCTCTAAAAGATTTTTCGTATTGTAAATTACATTTATTGTATGCATTTCAACCAAAAGGCAAAAAAGAGGATGCAGCGGATAAGAGTGAGGAAGTTCCAAAATTTATAGCCAAAAAAATTAAGTCAGCATAATTTTATTTATCCAATAATTTTTTTTTAGCTTTTTCAAACTCTTCTTTTGTAATCACCTCCGACTCAAATAAATCATTCAGCCTTATAAGTTCATCACTAATACTCCCATTTTCAGTATAAGTGTAGTCGGCGTTTTTAATATTGTCTGATAACTTATTTGAATTTTTAGCCTGCATACCTGTATTTATCGCTTTTACCGCAATATATATTACGTAAATTAGTATTAAAAAGATAACCAAATAAACTAAATTTATTAACATTTTATTTTAATTATTTTCCTCTAAAGAAAATTTTCCTCCCTCTCGCCAGTTATACGCATATTGTTTAATACCTTTATCAAAAAAAATCTTACTAGGTACTCCAATATCAAAGTTTGTGACCCCATTTTTTGACTTTATATTATCATACTTTAGTAATTTTAGTTGATCATTAGTGATTAATGGTGTCGGTAAAAGTTGAAAAATTGAAGCAGTCGCTTTTGCGATAAATAAAGGTAATGGCAATAAAACTCTTTTTTTATTTATTGCAATAAGTAATTTTTGTAGTATTTCTTTGAACGTTATTACTTCTGGACCAATAACCTCTATACTTTTTGAATATATTTCGTTTGAAATTACCTTAAATATTACTTCTGAGACATCTGATGCATGAACAGGACAAAATTTTGTAGCTCCGTTATAATATAAAGGGAAAATAGGTAATAAACTAAGCATACTCATAAACTTAGTGGTAAACTTATCATCTACACTGTAAACTATTGAAGGTTTTAAAATTGTAGCAGAAGGAAGGTTATTTTTTATACTTTCCTCACCATTTAATTTGCTTAAAGCATATAGTGAGTCTTTAGCATCTTCTAAACCTAAAGCAGACAAGTGTATTAATTTTTTATTATGTTTTGAACAAATTTTAGATAAAAGCTTTGGAAATTTGTCATGAATATTTTCAAAAGTATTTCTTTTTCCTTTTTCAAATAAAATGCCAATTAAATTAATACAAATATCTGTTTCAGATATAAATTTAGTGATCTTTTCTTCGTTAAAAATGTCAGTTTCTTCAATATCAAGGTATCCTATTGGTGCCTGGGTTTTTAATATATAGGCTTTTTGATGTTTATTTCTAGTTATTGCAATTACTTTATAATTATCTTTAACTAGTCTTCTGATGCAATATCTGCCAATTTGACCACTTGCGCCGAAGATAAGTACTTTTTTTTTAATCATTTATCAAAAAATAGACATTTTTGTTAGGTCTTTATATATATAACTTAAAATGAATAACATCAAAATATTTGATCAAGACCTGCCTAGTGAAATTGATTTGTCAAATGAAAAAGCTATTGGTTTGGACTGTGAGGCTCTCGGCCTTGTATTAGGAAGAGACCCTCTGACTTTAGTTCAATTAGGCTTAGAGTCAAAAAAGTATTTTTTGGTTAAACTTAATAGAAATAATTATAATGCACCAAACTTAAAGAAATTACTATTAAATAATAGAATTCAATTTATTATGCACTATGCCAGACAAGATTTGCTCTGGTTAAAATATCATCTAGGAGTAAAAGTTGAGAATATTTTTTGTACCAAACTTGCATCAAAAATAGCAAGAACAGCTTCAAGCTTTCATGGTTATAAGGATTTGGTCAAAGAAATTTGCGGAAAAGATATCTCAAAAAAAGAACAACAAAGTGATTGGGGTGATCCTAATCTTTCTGAGAAACAAATTAGTTATGCTGCACAAGATACAGAGTTCTTATTTGAAATTAGAAAAAAATTAAAAACTATGTTGGAACGAGAAAAAAGAAATGAGCTTTATGAAAAGAGTATAAAAGTTTTACCTATTCTTGTTGATATGGAAATTGCAGGTTATAAAATAAATACTTTCGAACATTAAACATGAGAAAAAACAATTTAAAAAAGATTGCAAAAAATGTAATTGATCTTGAAATTCTAGCACTTAGAAAACTCAAAAATTCCATCAATAATGATTTTAATAAAGTTGTAAATTTAATCGTAAATTGTCAATCTAAAATTGTTTTTTGTGGTGTCGGAAAAAGTTTTATTATCGCATCGAAAATTAGTAGCACTCTTTCATCTGTAGGAAGTCCTTCTTTCGCAATTTCTGCAAGCCAATGCACACATGGAGACCTTGGAAGTATAACTAAAAAAGATTTGTTAGTATTAATAAGTAATTCTGGAGAAACAGATGAACTTAAGCCCGTGATACAATACGCTAAAAGGAATAAAATTACTTTGGTTGGTATCGTTTCAAAAAAAAATTCTATATTATATAAATCATCTGATTTTAAACTATTTATACCAGAGGTAAAAGAATCAGGCCATGGTATTGTTCCTACTTCATCTACTACTTCTCAATTAGCGTTAGGTGATGCGTTAGCTATTGCATCTATGAACTATAAAAATTTTGGCAAATTAGATTTTAAAAAATTTCACCCATCGGGAAATTTGGCAACTAAACTTAAAACAGTTGAAGACCTTATGATAAAGGGAAATAAAATTCCTTTTATTGATGAAAATTCTACTATGAAAAATGCTTTAAAAATATTATCAAAAAAAAATTTAGGAGTTTTGATTATTAGAAACAAAATTAAAAAAACAATAGGTGTCATAACTGATGGCGATTTAAAAAGAGCGATTGAAAAGAATAATGATATTAAAGATATTAAGTTAAAGAAAATAATGACTAAAAATCCTATTTCAATAGATCAAAATGAGCTTGCTGCAAAAGCGTTAAGCTTAATGACCTCAAATAAAAAAATTACAAGTCTATGTGTTTACAAAAATAAGAAAAAAAACCAAACAGTCGGATTAA
Source organism: Candidatus Pelagibacter communis (assembly GCF_001179965.1). Lineage (GTDB taxonomy): Bacteria > Pseudomonadota > Alphaproteobacteria > Pelagibacterales > Pelagibacteraceae > Pelagibacter. The sequence continues at coordinate 54,668 of NZ_CVSH01000052.1, read as the reverse complement.
TACATATTCATAATATTTTAAATGCAAACATAAATTAGATTAATGTCATCCAAATCATTAATTCAATCTGGAATATTTTTAGTTATTTTAGTTATTTTGCTTGTGATTTATTCAATTTTTTTTAACAAAAATGAAGACTTGGTTAAAATAAATGAAGCTGAAATCGACAATAAGGTTGATAATAAAATTCTAGATTTAAAATATAATGCAATCGACGAAGATGGAAACAGCTATGTAATAGAATCTGCTGCAGGAAAAGTGTCCGAAAAAGAAAAAAACTTACTTATTCTAGAAAAAGTCACAGGAGTAATCAAAATTAAAAACTCAGAAGATATAATTATTTTGTCAGACTTTGCGAATTACAATAAAACTACTCTAGATACTTATTTCTACGATAATGTGAGATTGTCATATGATGGACATTCAATCAACTCTGATGAATTGTTTATGAATTATATTGATAAAAATATTAACATTAAGAATAACGTTCGCTACAAAGGTCTTAATAATAAACTTTATGCTGATATAGTAGAAATTGATCTTGTAACTAAATTCTCAAAGATTTATATGTTAGATAAACAAAAAAAAGTTAAAGTTGAATTAAAACAAAATGGCAGTAATTAAAAAATTCAGGATTAAATCTTTTAAAAAAAGTGAGTCGTTACTAGAGCTTCAAAACGTATCAAAGTCATTTGGTGAAAGAAAAATTTTGGACAATGTTTCACTCAAAGTTAACAGAGGAGAGATACTTGGCTTGTTAGGTCCAAATGGTGCAGGAAAATCAACAATCTTTAATCTAATTACTGGTCTAATAAAGCCTGATTATGGGAAAATTGTATTTGGAAACAAAGATGCAACTAATTTTCCAATCTACATAAGAACTAGAGAATATAAAATTGGTTACGTTCCTCAATATGGTGGATATTTTTCAGACTTAACAACATATGAAAATTTAAAGGCAGTTGCAGAAATTTTGATAAAAGACAGTAGAGAACAAAACAGTAAAATAGAATATTTAATATCAAAATTTGAACTAGATTATATTAGAAATATTAAAGCATCTTTCTTATCTGGTGGGCAAAAGAAAAAATTAGTTATTGCAATTGCATTGCTTGGGGATCCAAAAATACTTCTATTGGATGAGTGTTTTGCAGCCTTAGATGTATTGACAATTCAGATGTTGCAAAAAATAATAGTAAATTTACAAACAGAGGAGAGAATAGGAATAATCATTTGTGATCATCAAGCTAGAGATTTGCTTACATGTGTAGATATAGCGATGATTTTATCAAATTGTAAAATAATTGCCCAAGGTACACCTAAAGAACTTATTAATAACACAGAAGCTAAAAATGCTTATTTTGGAGAGACTTTTAAAATCAATTAAAATTAAATGTCAAAAAATTTTGTTCTAATTGATAAAAAAATAAAAGATTATAACAAAAAAATATATGTAGATGGTGATAAAAGCTTATCTATTCGTTGGGCATTGTTAGCCTCTCAGGCAATAGGAATATCAACAGCAAAAAATTTATTAAAATCAGAAGATGTTCAGAATACTTTAAACTGTCTAAAAAAGCTCGGTATTAAAGTAATTCAAAAACAAAATATTTGCTCAATATCAGGGAGAGGTCTAAATGGTTTTATTTTTAAAAAAAATATAATATTAAATGCTGGAAACTCAGGTACTTTAGGGAGATTAATACTCTCCCTTCTAATTAAATCTCCTTACAAAATAAAAATAGTTGGTGATAAAAGTTTATCAAAAAGGGATTTTTCAAGAGTAATTGAACCACTAAAAAATATTGGGGTGAATTTTTATCCTGCAAATAAATCTAAATTGCCAATTTTTATAAAAGGCTCAAATTATTTGAGGCCAATCAAATATATTGAAAACAAAGGATCTGCACAATGTAAAACTTGTGTAATGTTAGCCTCTTTAAATGTTCCAGGTAAAATAAAAATAAAGGCTAAAAGCTCAAGAAATCATACTGAAAATATGTTTAAAGCCCTCAAAATTCCAATTAAAACAAAAAAGATATTCAATTATGATTTTATCACATTATCTAAACCAAAATTAATTAAAAAATTTGATTTTAATATTCCTGGGGATATAAGCTCTGCTTCTTTTTTTATAGTACTTACAGTACTTTCCAATAACTCCAAAATTATTTTAAAAAATATTAATATTAATGCAACGAGAATTGGTCTTATAAAAATTTTAAATATGATGGGTGCTAAAATTAAATTTAAAAATGCAAAAATCATAAATGGAGAAAAATGTTCAGATATTGAGGTAAAAAGTGTAAAGAAATTAAAGAGTATAAGATGCCCTACTTATTTAAATTCTGCAGCGATAGATGAATTTATGATTATTTTTCTTGTTGCCGCAAAAGCAAATGGAATTTCCTATTTTAAAGATCTATCTGAATTAAATCAAAAAGAAAGTCCAAGACTAAAAATTGCAGCGAGAGTTTTAAAAAATATGGGAGTAAAATTAAGATATGATGATAATTCAATAAAAATTTATGGAAATCCCAATTTAGAGTTAAAGAAAAAAATTGTAATTAAGGATTTTTTAAAAGACCATAGAATATTTATGATGTCTGTTATATCAGCATTATCATTTGGTGGGGAATGGAAAATATATGATCCGATCTCTGTAAAAACTTCTTTTCCTTCATTTTTTAAAAAAATAAGAGAAATTGGTGGTATTATCAAATGATAAAAAAAATTAAAGTTGCAATTGACTCTCCTGCGGCAGCTGGAGCAGGAACTGTAGCCAAAGCTATATCTAAATATTTTAATCTTCTTTATTTAGACACAGGGAAAATTTATAGATATATAGCTTTTTTAAAAATTAAATTTCCTGGAAAGTACTCTTACAAATTTATCAAAAGAAAAATTAAAGGTCTTAAATTAAAAGACTTAGAAAGAAAGGTATTATTAAATGATGATATCAGTACCATTGCCTCAATAATAGCTAAAGATAAAAAAGTTAGAAAATTAGTCCATAATTTTCAAATTAGTTGCGCGTATAGATTTCCAAAAAAGTTTAATGGTAGTTGCTTGGATGGAAGAGATATCACTTATAGAATAATACCTGATGCAAATTTTAAATTTTTCATAACTGCATCATTAAAAGTAAGAGCCATAAGAAGATACAGAGAATTAAGGAAACTCGGCAAAAAAACTACTTTAAAAGATGTAAAAAAAAGTATTAAAACTCGCGATTATAGCGACTATAATAGGCGTATTTCCCCCCTTAAAAGAACTAAGGATTCTATCTTGATTAATACCTCAAATTTAACTAAAAGTGCATGCTTTTTAAAAATAAAAAATATTATTGAGAAAGAAACTAAAAATTAATGGAAATATACAATTCTTTAGAAACTAAAGCCTCAAAAGAATTTAAAGAACTTCTAAACGGCCAACTTTCAAAATCAAAAAATATTGCTGAAGGTAGAATTATAGAGGGTAAAGTAACTAAAATAACTGAAAAATTTATTTTTCTATTTATAGAGGGTTTAAAATCAGAACCTGTTGTTGATGTTAATGAGATTAAAACTTTGGGACTTTTAGAAAATTTAAAAGTTGGAAGTAAGATTTCAGTTCTGTTGGAGAGAATAGAAGATAAGAATGGTGATGTTGTTGTCTCAGCAAGTAAAGCACTAAAAATAAAAGGTTGGGATAAACTTGTAGAGGCTTTTGAAAAAAATGAGCCTATTATGGGAAAAATAACAAACAAGTGTAAAGGTGGTGTTATCGTTGAACATATTGATACTGGGTCGCTTATGTTTTGTCCAGGTTCTCAAATTTCGGACAAACCTCTAAAAGATATATCTCATTTAATAAATGAACCTCAAAAATTTGCTTTAATTAAACTAGATAAGATAAGAGGTAATGCATGTGTATCAAGAAGACAAATCATAACTTCAAGTAAAAAGGAAGATAGAGCAAAAATTATAGAAAAATATAAAGTTGGTGATGTAATTAAAAATGCTGTAGTTAAAGGTTATAGCAGCTTTGGATGTTTTTTTGATGTAAATTCTGAGTTGGATGTGCTTGTTCATACCTCTGAACTTTCATATTCAAGAGTAAATCATCCTGAAGAACTATTAAGTATCGGAGCAAAACATGATTTGCTAATAATTTCGGTTGACAAAGATAAACAACAAGTTGGTTGTTCAATTAAACAATTATCCCCAGATCCATTTGAACACATATCTAATTATGAATTAAATAAAGAATACAAGGTTAAAGTTGTTAAATTAATGGATTTTGGTGCATTTTGTGAACTTGAACCTGGGCTTACTACTTTATTGCACTCGAGCGAATTAAGTTGGACTAAGAAAAATCCTTCTGCAAAAAAAATGTTTAAAATAGGTGATGAAATAAATTGTGTAATTACTGAGATTGATAAAGAAAAAAGAAGAGTCTCTATATCACATAGACTTACACAAGAAAATCCAATGATGGTTTTTGAAAAAAAATTTCCAGTAGACTCAATAATTGAAGGAACAATTAGTAGTATGAATGATTATGCAATCTATTTAAGGATTGATGGTTTTGATTTGGATGGCTTTTTACATGCAAATGATCTTTCGTACGATAAAAATCCTGAGGAAGAAATTAAAAAGTATAAGAAAGGCGAAAAATTAAAAGTGAAAGTTTTAGAAATAAAGCCTGATCAACAAAAACTAAGAATAGGTTTAAAACAAACTCAAACTGATCCTTTTGAATGGTTTAAAGATAAAAAAGTAAATGATACTTTAACTGTCAAAATATTAAATACAGATAATAGAGGTCTTATTGTTCAGCCTGAAGGAAGTAAAGTTGAGTTGCAGATAAAAAAATCCCAGATTGCAATAAATGCAGCTGATGCAAGACCATCAAGGTTTATCACAGGAGATAGAATTGATGCTGCAATACAAGAAATTGATTTGAAAAAAAGGAAGGTGTCTTTAAGTATAAAGCTATTAGAAGAATTACAAAATAAAAAAGCTCTGGAAATGGGTTCAGACCCATTATCAGGAAGACAGCTTCCATTTTCTTCTTTATCAGATAAGTTGGATAAAAAAGAAAAAAAGAAAAAGAAAGATTAATAAAAATTGGCAATAGTTAAATCTAGGCTCCTTCAAAAAATTTACAAAAAATATCCTAATTTCTATAAAAAAGATCTCGAAAAATTCTTTAATATTATTTTAGAGGAAATAAAATATTCTTTAAAAAAAGGTGAAAGAGTTGAATTAAGAGGTTTTGGTACGTGGTCGACACATATACAAAAAGCTAGAATTTCTCGTAACCCAAAAACTGGTGAAAAAGTTGATACTCCTGAGAAAAAGACTATTCATTTTAAATTTGGTAAAGAGTTATTTGATAAAATAAATAATGAAAAAAAATAAAAAAAAATTATTTATTGCATGCGATACAAGCAAAATTTCAAAAGTAAAAAAAATTTTAAAATATACAAAAAACAAACAAATAAAAATCGGTTACAAATTTGGCTTAGAATTTCTTAATTCAAAAGGTGGAAGAAATTTTATAAAAGGATTGAAAAACAAGATCATTTTTTTAGATACTAAATTAAATGATATTCCAAATACAATGAGGTCAGCTATTATGGCTTTAAAAGATTTAAAACCTAATTACTTAACAGTGCACATAAGCTCCGGCTTCGAAGCGCTTAAAGCTGTAAAAAGTGTTTCAAAAAAAATTAAAATAGTTGGTGTTACAACTCTTACTTCCCTTGATAATAAGAATTTAAGGGAAATCGGATATAATAAATCTGTAAAAGATTTAGTAAAACACCAAGCGAGATTAGCAAATAAAGCAAAACTTGATGCATTAGTATGCAGCGCTCATGAAATAAAATTTGTAAAAAAATTTTTTAAAAAAGAGATAATTACGCCAGGTATTAGTTTAAATAAAATTAAAAATGATCAAAAGAGGATTACCACACCAAGTGAAGCTTATTATAAATATAAAAGCGACTGGCTAGTTATAGGAAGATCTATTACAAAAGGAAATATTAAGAAAAATTTAGACGAACTAATGTTTCAAATTAAAAAAAAATAGTTTCAATATTGTATTGGTTCATCGTCGATTGATCTCCATAAATACCAAGTTGCAACTGAACAATATGGTGAAAATTTTTTTTGAAGTTTAAATATAAAGTTTTTTGGGGGTAAGTATTTTTTTTTATAATTATTCGATATTGCTCTTAGTAATCCTATGTCTTGAATTGGCCAAATATTTTGTCTGTTGAAAGTAAAAAGTAAAATCATCTCTGCAGACCATCTTCCTATTTGCCTTAGACTAGAAAGATAAACTATTGCATCTTCATCATTCATTTTGTTTATTAATTTTGGATTAAATTCTTTATTTAAAAACTTTTTTGATAATTCTTTTATGCCTTTAACCTTTTGCTTACTTAAGCCACATTTTTTTAATTGACTAAAAGTTTTATCATTAACTATATGAGGTTTAATTTTTCCTCTACAAACTTTTTTAAACTTAGAAAAAACTGAGTCTGCAGCAGCTACACTAATTTGCTGACCAATTATACTTTTGCACAAAGAAAAAAATATGTCTCCTCTTGTAGTAAGTATTTTATCATCGTATTTTTTTATAAGTTTTTTCATCACAACGTCTTTAGAAGACAGATACTTTACTGCAACATTCCAATAGCGAGGTTTTTTAGTCATGTCTTGATGGTGTGGGTTCTTTTTTTAGAGCAATTTCTCGTCTAAAAATTATTATTGAGGACGAAATAACTAAAATTGCACCAATTAAAGTTTTTCCAGAAGGAACTTCTCCCCAAATCAAATACCCAAATACAATTGCAAAAACCAAAGCTAAATATTTTAAAGGTGTAACTAAGGAAACTTCAGAAAATTTGTATGACTGGCTTAACCACAAATTCGCAACACCGCCAAAAAAACCTATCATAGATAAAAGTGTAAGATCATAAAAGCTTGGCATTATCCACCCAAATGGCAAGGTTAGTAAGCCAGCAATAGTTATTGCCGCAGAGAAAAATAGAGAAATTAACCATACGGGTTCTGTTGATGATAACTGCCTAATACTTATTGCAACATAAGACATTCCTAAAACAAAAATAACTGGGAAAATATAATACACATTAAGTGAACTTAAGCCGGGTTCTGATATAATTAAGATCCCTATAAAACCTATAAATACAGCTAACCATCTAAAGTAACCTACTCTTTCACTTAAAAAAAAAATTGAAAAAATTGTTGTGAATATTGGAGCTGCAAATGAAATGCTTACGACAGTTGCTAAAGGTAAATTTCTCAATGCGGTAAATATTGAAAGTAAAGCAGCTAAGCCAAAAAAACATCTTGAAAAATGCAATAATGGTCTTTTGGTAAAATAAAAGTCTCTAATTCTTTCTTTAGGAATAACAAAATAATAAAGCACTATTCCAAAGAAACCTCTGAAGAATATTACTTGACCTAATGGATAATCATCTGACCACTTTACTATTAAATCCATTATAGAAAAGGCACAGACTGACAAAAACATGTACAAAAAGCCTAATTGATTTTTAGACAACATAAGTTAACTTTAGATAAATAAATTTAATAATCAATGGAAATAGCAGTTTTAGCTTGTGGGTGTTTTTGGGGTCCAGAAATTAAGTTCAGTAAACTTGAAGGTATTTACAGAACAGAGGTTGGATATTGTGGAGGAAACAGTTCAAAAACTTCATACGAAGAAGTTTGTACAGGTAACACAAATCATGCAGAGGTGGTTAAATTAGAATTTGATCCAAATAAAATTTCGTACGAAAAAATATTAGAATTTTTTTTTCAGATACATGATCCAACAACACTAAATTCTCAAGGACCAGATTTTGGAACCCAATATCGAAGTGAAATATTTTATTTAAATGACAATCAAAAAAATATTGCAGAAAAAACCACAAAAAAAATTAATGAGAAACTTTCGGGAAAAGTAGTAACTAAAATATCCTTATTGAAAAATTATTGCATAGCTGAAGAATATCATCAAAAATATTTAGATAAAAATTAAATGAGTTTAGTTTCTACTGAATGGCTTCAGAAAAATTTAAGTAATGTTAAGATAATCGATAGCTCTTGGCATTTACCAAATACTAAAAGAAATGGCTATAAAGAGTATTTAAAAAATCATATAAAAAATTCTTTGTTTTTTGATATAGATGTGTGTTCCAAAAAGAATACTGACCTACCACATATGTTAGTGGATATAAACGAGTGGGAAAAAATTGTTTCTGATATGGGTATAGAAAATAGTGATGAAATAGTTATTTATGATAATTCTGATTTATTAAGTTCATGTAGATGTTGGTATAATTTTTTATACTTTGGGCACAATCCTATGTCTGTTAAAATTTTAAATGGTGGCTTTAAAAAATGGATGAATGAAGGAAGGGAAGTAACAACCAATATTGAGAGAGTAAACAAAACTAACTACCAAGCAAAAGAAAGGAAAATACTAGTAAAAAATAAAAAACAGATCGATGAAAATATTCTAACAGGTGAATTTAAGCTTGTAGATGCAAGAAGTCTGAATAGATTTAAAGGTATAGAAAAGGAACCCAGGGAAGGTTTAAGATCTGGATCAATTCCAAATTCATTTTGTTTGCCTTTTGGCAATTGTATAAATAAGGAAACAAATGAATTTATAGACATTTTAAAATTAGAGGAAAAATTTAAAGAAATACTTAAAGATATTAAAGACACCAATATAGTATTTACTTGCGGGTCTGGAGTAACAGCCTCTGTTCTAGCTTTTGCATTATCTTTGATAAATAATAAATATTCACCAATAATTTATGATGGATCTTGGAGTGAATATGGTAAATATCGTTCATGAAATTATCAAAAAAAATAACAATATTAATTTCTATAATATTTATAGTTATCTTTGGAATAATTATAGCAAGATATTTTGTAGGTAAACATTTTGAAAAAAAATTTTCTCAAAGGCCTCCTCCAGGTGTAATTATAGAAGTTGTTGATAACTCTCAATTTTTTGAAAAGATTGAAACTTTTGGGACTGCTGTAGCACTTAAAACGAAAAACTATAGGGTAAAAAAAGAAGAGATTAAAAATCAAAATATAAAATTTGGTAAACTTATTAAAGAAGGTGAGACAATATTTGTAATAAATGATGAAAAGGTAAAAGCACCATTTAAAGGAGTTTTAGGTAAAAGAGAAATCGCACAAGGAGTTTTGGGAACAGACTCATTTATACTTACTTTGGATGATATCTCATCAATTATGTTGGATATTAAAGTACCTGAAAGTTATTTATCTATTTTAAAAACAGGCTTGGAAGTTAATATAAAATCAGATTCATATAAAAAAAAATTTAATGGAGTAATAGAATCTGTAAGCTCAAGAGTCGATCCAAATACAAGATCCGTTCTTTGTAATATTAAGGTTAAAAATCCAAAACTTGAATTAATTCCAGGTATGCTTTTAAATGCAGAAATAATTTATAATAAAGTTGATGCAATTGGAGTTTCAGAGTCCTCAATACTAGTTCAGGGAAAATCTAATTTTGTATACAAAGTTTTAGAAGATAACTCAGTTGAGAAAATTGAGGTAAGTGTAGGAAAAAGAAGTTACGGAAAAATCATGGTTTTAGAAGGATTAGATATCAATGATAAGATTATCAAAGAGGGTATTTCTAAAGTAAGAAATAAAATGAAAGTTAAAATTGTTAACCAATAATAATGTATCTTACAGATTTATCAATTAAACGACCAGTAGTTGCAACTGTAATGAGTTTAATACTTGTTATTTTTGGACTTGTAGTTTTTAACGAGATACCCACAGATGAGCTTCCAGATGTAGAAAGACCAATTGTTACAATACAAACCAATTACCAAGGTGCATCGGCAGAAATAGTTGATACTCAAATAACTCAAAAAATTGAAGATAGAGTTGGAGGCACACCAGGACTAATAAATATTGAGTCAATGAGTGAGGATGGATCATCAAGAATTGAGATGACCTTCAAGTCAGATTTAGATTTAGACAATGTTGCAAATGATGTGAGAAGTTTTGTTGCAAGAGTGGTTGATGAACTTCCCGAGGAGGCAAGTGCGCCAGAGGTCTATAAACAATCTGCTGGATTTAGAACAACTATGTGGATGAGTTTTAGTTCAGATTTTATGTCTGATATGGAGTTAACCGATTATGCTGATAGGTACTTAACTGATTACTTTGCAACTGTAGAGGGCGTTGGAAGAGTAAGACTTGGAGGAGAAAGAGAAATATCTTTAAGAATATGGTTAGACCCAATAGCATTAGCTGCAAGAGATTTAACGACACAGGAAGTTGAACAAACTTTAAGATCTGAAAATTTGGAGTTTCCATCTGGAAGAATAGAATCAAAAGATATAGATTTAACCATTAAATTAGAGAATGCATACGATAAAATTGAAACCTACAAAAATTTACCACTAAAAAAATCTTTTGACGGATCAATTACGAAATTATCAGACGTTGCAAGAGTCGAATTTGGTCCTGTCTCTACAAGAACTGTTTTTAAAGGTAACGGTAAACAAGTAGTTGGAATTGGTATTTATCAACAATCAGATGCCAATACCATTAAAGTTGCAAATAGATTAAAAAAGAAAATAAAAGAAATCCAACCAACACTACCCGATGGAACATCATTAGAAGTATCTTTTGATAGAAGTAACTATATATCAACAGCTATTTATGAAGTTTACAAAACCCTTGTGATAGCATTAATTTTAGTGACCATAATTATATATTTATTTCTAGGTAATATTAGAGCTTTAGTAGTACCAATTATTGCTTTACCAGTTTCATTAATATCTACTTTCTTAGCAATTTACTTTTTTGATTTTTCTATAAACTTATTTACTCTTATGGCATTAGTTCTTGCTATTGGAATAGTTGTAGATGATGCAATTGTTATGCTTGAAAATATTGTTAGACGAGTTGAAAAAGGAGAAACATCGCTTGTTGCGGCATACAAAGGTTCAAAACAGGTGTCATTTGCGATTATAGCAACAACATTAGTTTTAGTTGCAGTATTTATTCCACTTATTTTTATTAAAGGTTTAAGTGGTACTTTATACACACAAACAGCTGTGACTTTATCTTTTGCAGTCATTATATCTAGTTTCGTAGCTCTGTCTCTAAGTCCTATGATAGCAAGTAAAGTTTTGGTTAAAAAAAATATAAAATCAAAAGTTTCTCAAAAATTTGAGGTAAGTTTAAATAAATTTAGAGATTTTTATAAAAGAACATTATTGTTTTGGCTAAAAAGAAAAAAAGAAATAATAATTTTTCTAATAATCATATTAGCTTTAACTACTTCTGTATTTTTATATGCTCCAAAGGAACTAATGCCAAAGGAAGATAGAGGGGCATTTTTTGTTATTATTAAAGCTCCTGAAAGTTCCGGTTTTGAATATACATCAAGTAAGTCTGAGGAAATCGAGGGTTTTTTATTACCTGAGGTGGGAAAAGGGGAATATAGAAGATTACTTTTAAGAGTGCCCGGATTTGGAAAAAGTTCCACACAAGTTAATTCAGGATTTATAATTGTTTTGTTAGAACATTGGGATGATAGGAAAAGAGATGGTCAAAGAATAATGATGGAATCTTTTAGAAAAATTTCAAAAGTTCCGGGTGTATTAGCTTTTCCAGTTATGCCACAAGGTATTAGAACAGGAGGGGTGCAAAAACCTGTGCAATTTGTTTTGTTGGGTAATACTTATGAGGATTTAATAAAATGGAAAGAAGTTATAAAAAATGAAGCTAGAAAAAATAAAAATTTAATTAATGTTGAAGATGACTTTAATCAAACTAAAGCAATTTTAAATGTAAAAATTGACCAAGAAAAAACTTCAGATTTAGGAGTTTCTACTTTGGAAATCGGCAGGTCAATAGAAACTATGTTTGGTTCAAGAAATGTAACCAAATTTACTAAGGATGGCCGTGAATATGATATAATATTACAAGGTGATATAAAAAATAGGAAAGAACCATCTAACCTAGCAAAGGTTTATGTAAGATCAAAAAATACTGGTAAGCTTGTTTCAATATCTAATTTAGTATCTCTTGAAGAGGAAGGTATAGCCCCAATATTATCAAGATATAATAGACAAAAAGCAATAACCATATCAGCTAACATTGTTGGAGACTATTCACTATCTGATGCACTTAATTTTCTCGAAAAAACAACAAATGATAATTTCCCCTCTGCTAGGATTGCTTATAAAGGCGAAAGTGAAGAATTGAGAGAAACCAGTTATCAAATATATTTAATATTTGCTTTAGCTCTATTGACTGCATACTTGGTGATGGCTGCTCAATTTGAAAGCTTCAAACATCCATTTACAATTATGTTAACAGTACCACTTGCAATTTTTGGTGGAATATTAGGCCTTCTAGTCGTTGGCAGTTCAATCAATATCTTTAGTCAAATTGCACTAATAATTCTTATTGGACTTGCTACTAAAAACGGAATTTTAATTGTTGAATTTGCTAATCAGCTTAGGGATGAAGGAAAAGATATTGAAAAATCTATTATTGAGTCTGCAAATATAAGATTAAGACCAATTTTAATGACATCAATATCTACTATAATAGGTGTATTACCTTTAGTCTTTAGTAGTGGACCAGGTGAAGCAAGCAGATTAACGGTAGGTATTACAATTTTATTTGGTATGATTTTTTCAACTTTCTTTACTCTATATGTTATTCCAACAATTTATTTGGCAATTGGTAAAAACACTAAAAGTATTAATCACATTGAAAAAGAACTTAAAAAACAATTAGATTAAAATATAATATATTTTTTTTTATTTAATCTTTTTTCACATTTGCTCAATTGAATTTTATATCTATCTGAATGCGCTTTTACTTTTTTTGCTAAATTAATTACTTTTTTATTTTGCTTATAATTTTTATAATTTCCCCAACCCTCATGATAAGCAATATATTGTTTAAAAGAATCTTTCATTGAGATTTTAAGTAATTTAGAGGATTTTGAAGTATACCATCCTATAAAATCAACGCTATCCTTATACCTGGTTCTTAAAGCTAATGGGTTATTTGTCTCTTTTTTGTATTGTTTCCATGTACCTTTTACAGCTTGAGAGTAACCAAAAGAACTTGATGGTCTCTTAAAAGGAATTACTTTAAAAATTTTTTGTCTTTTAGGTTTTGCTAACCAATCAAAATCGGACTCCATTTTTATTATTGCAAGTTGTATATATATTGGGGTTCCCCACTTTTTTTCTGTTTTTTTTGAATATTTATACCAAAGGTATCTTTCAGAAAAAATTGAACAACCACTTTGAGTATTTTTAGGAATCGATGAGCAAGATGTTAACAAAAAAGAAATAAATACTAAAAAAATTATTTTACTTTTTAACATTTTTTCTCCAGTCCCAAGGCATATCAAATGTACCTTTCCATAGCCCAAGTTCCTCCCTCTTGGCCTCTCTTTCAGCACTCAGATATTTTTTTGAATATTTTTTATAAGCCACTGCATAGCCCAACCTAACCATCCTAGAGTTAATATTAATTTTATTTTTATAACAAGTTCCTAAAATTCTATTATATCTATCGATTCCCTCAACTTTACATTTAATGTTATAATCTTTAGTATAACCTTGTAGTTTTTTTTTTGAAATTTCTCCGCACTTATAGTTTTTATTAAATGAAAAAATAAATATACTTAAGAAAGTTCTTTGACATAATTGTTTCATTTCAGGAGCATCTATTCCATGTAGTCGGATTTTCTTATTATCAATTTTTAAAGTGTCACCATCAACTACTACTGCGGTTCCTTTAATTATTTCACTATTTGCAGGAATTACGAAAAATAAAAAAAATACAATTTTAATTAATAGATTTTTTTGCATAGAGATAAACAAATAAAAAAAGATATATAACTATTACACCCAAAAGATTTCCATTTAAATCAGAAAATTGGAAAGATCTGTTTGGAATAAAAATATGTAAAAACTCTAAAATTATTGAGGATGAAAATAAATAAATAGAGATTTTTTTTAAATTGTCTTTATAAAATAAAAACAATCCAAAAAATGAAATAAACGCAAATGCAAATGTATGATTTGAGGAAAAATCAAAGATACTAAAACTAAAATCGTTTGTTAATTGAGGTTGTTTATTAAAATCTCCATAAATTATTTTGCCCAGTATACTGCCGGGAAAAATATATAAAATGATGAATATTAGATTTACTAAATAAAAAAATAATTTTAACATACTTATTAATTAATATAATAAATAAATTAATGAGTCATTTAATTTTAGTTAGACACGGACAAAGTGAATGGAACCTTCAAAAAAAATTTACAGGTTGGGTGGATGTTGATCTCACACCTGAAGGTAAATTAGAAGCATGTAAAGCTGGCGAAGCTATAAAAAATTTAAATATTAATATTGATAATTTTTATTCCTCTTTTCAAATAAGATCTATTAACACATTAAAGTTAATTCAAAATACATTAAGAGATAAAACGACACCAGAAAGGGCGTGGCAGTTAAATGAGAGACATTATGGAGCGTTAACAGGTTTAAATAAAGATGAAATGAAAAAAAAATTAGGAGAAAAAAAGATTCATGAATTTAGACGGTCGTGGGATTTAAGGCCAGATCCATTAAATAGAAATAGTCCATATCATCCTATCAATATGACAATCTATAAAAGTCTAAAAAAAGAGGATATTCCAGACACTGAGTCCTTGAAAGATACTTTTGATAGAGTAGTTCAATATTATAGAACTAACATCCAAGATAAAATCGATAAAAACAAAAATGTACTAATTTCAGCTCATGGAAATTCTATAAGATCTCTTTGTAAATATCTTTTTAATTTAGATAATAAACAAATTACTAAACTAGAAATACCTACTGGGAATCCCCTCTCAATTCAATTTGATAAAAATAAAAAAATTTCGAGTTGTGAATATTTAGATAGTGATAGATCGCAAGATTTAATTGTTTTTTAATAAACTTTTATAAACTTTAATATCAGTAACATGTATAAATTTATTTTTACTTTCAAAACCAAATAAATTATTTTCTTTGATTAAAGTATTCCAGACATCATTTATTGAAAATTTACTATTTGTAAAATTAGAGAAAATTTTTTTATTCAAAATTTGACACCCTGTATAAATAAATTGTCTTGGATTATCTCTGCTCAATTTATTTATATTTAAATTAAAATCCCCATTTAAATTTTTATCGAAACTTAAATTTTTGTGAACTGTTAATAATATATTTTTGATGTTGTGATTAAAATAAAGTTTCTCCATTTTTTCTATATATTCTAAGTAATTTTCATCCCAAAAAGTATCAGGATTAAAAACTAAAAAATCTTCGTCATTTAGGTTTTTAATCATATTAAAAATTCCACCACCGGTATCTAAAATTTTCTCACCATCATGAATAATGTCTATTTCAAGTTTAAAGTTTTTATTAATAAAAAAATTTTCAATTTTTTTTGGTAAATAAAAGGTGTTTAATTTTACTTTTTTAATATTTAATTTTTCTAAAAGGTTTAAGGTATGTTCAAGTAAAGTTTTATTAAATAAGTCTAATAATGGTTTTGGTTTATCGAGTGTTAAAGGGTTTAGCCTTCTTCCGTAACCAGCACATAATATGATAGCAGTTTTAATTTCCATATTTATTTCTAATTTTTTTCGAAAAATATTTGTGAAGAAAAATCTTAAGATCTTTCAATAAATCGTTATTTTGGCATCTCAAGTCTATTAATCTCCATGTGTAGGGTATTAATTTTAAATATAATTTCTTGTTATCTCTTTTTGCTAATCTGGTAAATATTCCAATTATTTTTAAGTTCCTTAGTACAGACAGAATTTCAAAATCGTTTAAGAAATAATTTTTATTTATATTTTTCTTATTTTTTTTAAAATAGAAATCATAAATTTTTTTTTTAAAATCTTTTGGTGTTTTGTATCTTACATCATCTACTAAAGATACGAGATCATAAGCTTGATTGCCTATGACCGCATCTTGAGTGTCAATAAAAGCTAATTTATTTTTAAAATACATAAGGTTCGACACATGAAAATCTCTGTGCACAAAAGTATCATTTTTGAGTTTCAAATTATTTAAAAGGTTTTTAATTTTTTTAACTAATATTTTGTTTATTTTAGATTTATTTTTTTTTGCATTTTCAGGAACATACCAATCACAAAAGAGTTTTGCCTCATTGAAAAGCATTTTATTATTATAAATAGGTATTTTATAAAACTGGTTTTGAAAATTTTTTATTTTTTTTGTTTTTATCCCTTGCATTTTTATTAATAATTCAATTATTTTCTCAAAAATTGAAAATTTACTTTTTTTTCTTCTGATAACATCAAGCGCTGTCTCCTTTCCTAAATCTTTTACTTCAATAAAATTATTTTTATATTCTTGATATATTAATTTAGGAGCAACAAATTTATTCATGATAAGGATTTTATTTATAGCATCGTAAATTAATAAGTTTTTTCTTTTTTCTTTTTTTGAGAAAATAATAATGCTGCTTTTCGATTTTATTTTTTTTCTATAAAACTCTCTGAAAGAGGCATCTCCTTTTATTTTATGAAGTTTATGATTTATTTTTAACATTAAATATATGAACCTTTTTTTTATTTCTAAATTCTAAAAATCTTTTTTCTGACTTAAAATTGTATTTAAAAAAAAGGTTATAATTATTACCAATTTTTTTTTTAATTTTTTCTGGCCATTCAATAAATGTGAGAAAATTTTGTGAGTTTTCAAACATACCTATATTTTTGATCTCTTGAGAATTTTTTATTCTAAATAAATCATAATGTCTAATTTTTATATCTTTGATCTCATACTCATTTAAAATACTAAAAGTCGGTGATGTGATCTCGCTTAATTTAATTTTTTTTTCTTTTTCTAGAGAATTAATCAAATATCTTACGAATGTAGTTTTACCAGCTCCTATATCTCCATACAAAAAAACTATATCACCATGCTTTAATACTTTTGAGAATTTTTTAGCAATTTTAGCTGTTAGGCTTTCTTTTGATATGTCTATTTTGCTACCACTAGTAGCGATATGCATCTGGTTTATACGGACCCTCTGGTTTAACACTTATATAATCTGCTTGGTCTTTTGATAAAGGAGTTAATTTTGCTCCAACTTTCTCAAGATGTAGCCTTGCAACTTTCTCATCTAAATGTTTAGGTAAAACATATACTTTATTTTCATATTTGTCCGAATTATTCCAAAGTTCAATTTGCGCTGTTACTTGGTTTGTAAAAGAAGCACTCATTACAAAACTTGGGTGACCAGTTGCACATCCTAAGTTAACCAATCTTCCTTCAGCTAATAAAATAATTCTTTTGTTATCTGGAAAAGTAATTTCGTGAACTTGAGGTTTAATTTCATCCCACTTGTAGTTTTTAAGAGCCTCTACTTGTATTTCATTATCAAAATGTCCAATATTACATAATATTGATCTATCTTTCATCGCTCTCATATGATCTGCTGTAACAATATCTTTATTACCTGTAGCAGTAACAACGATATCTGCTTGTCCAATCATCTCATCCATTAAAACAACTTCATAACCTTCCATAGCTGCTTGAAGAGCACAAATAGGATCAGTCTCTGTTACCATAACTCTTGCACCACTTTGTCTTAAAGAAGCTGCGCTTCCTTTTCCAACAT
This sequence comes from Candidatus Pelagibacter communis, assembly GCF_001179965.1. GTDB lineage: Bacteria > Pseudomonadota > Alphaproteobacteria > Pelagibacterales > Pelagibacteraceae > Pelagibacter. The sequence continues at coordinate 36,920 of NZ_CVSH01000052.1, read as the reverse complement.
CACCAAAACCTGCAACAATTGCGACTTTTCCCGACATCATTACATCAGTTGCTCTTTTAATTCCGTCAACTAAGCTCTCTCTACATCCATACAAATTATCAAATTTAGACTTTGTAACTGAGTCGTTTACATTAATTGCTGGTACTAAAAGTGTTCCTTGTTCTTCCATTTTTTTCAAAGCTAAAACACCAGTTGTAGTTTCCTCGCTTAAGCCTTTTATATCTTTCATTAAATTTTTATAATCTTTGTGCATTAATGCAGTTAAATCACCACCATCATCCAAAATCATATTTGGCTTCCAGTCCTTTTTACCTTCAATTGTTTGTCTTACACACCACCAATATTCTTCCTCCGTTTCACCTTTCCAAGCGAAAACTGGTATTCCAGCTTTTGCAATAGCTGCGGCAGCATGATCTTGTGTAGAAAAGATATTACATGATGACCATCTAACTTCGGCTCCTAGATCAACAAGAGTTTCTATCAAAACAGCTGTCTGGATAGTCATATGTAAGCATCCTAATATTTTTGCACCCTTAAGAGGTTTTTTACCTTTGTATTCTTTTCTCAAAGCCATTAATCCTGGCATTTCTGTTTCTGCTAATGAAATTTCTTTTCTTCCAAATTCTGCTTCGGATATATCTTTAACTTTATAATCGGTCATAAGATGGAATGTTTAACAACATATTATTGATTAATCAACTTTACTTTAAGCATTTGGGAAAATAATCTCAATTTTAGCACCTTTTTTGTTCAAATTATTCCCTGCGATGATTTTCCCTCCATGCAAATCTATTAAATTTTTTACAATATTTAAACCCAAACCAGAATGTTCACCAAATTTTTCAGGTCTGTTACTATAAAATCTTTTAAATATTTTACTTGTATCTTTTTCCTTAAATCCAATTCCCTCATCGATAACATCAAGTGTAATTTTTTTATTTTTATCTTTGCTCAATTTTACAATTATCTCCTTGTTATCCTCGCTAAAAGAAATCGAATTTTCTAAAAGATTGGCTAAAATTTGTTCAATTCTATTTTCAATACCGTATATCTCAAATTTTTTATATTGATTGTTTATCTCTAATGATATTTTAATTCCCCGTTTGGGTAGATAAATACTGTTAAAATCATCAACAACTGAGTTCACTATTTCTTTAAGATCAATTTTATTCATTTGCTCTTTTGTGATTGCTACCTCATCTTTTAACATTTGAGAATAATCTGTGATTAATCTTTCTATTCTTTCAACATCATGACTCAAAATATTCACTAATTTATCTCTTTGGTTTTTATCTTCAGTCTCGGATATAATTTCAGATGCACTTTTAAGAGACGCTAAAGGATTTCTTATTTCATGCACTAAGTCTGTTGAAAAATTTTCTGCAGTATTGACTCTATTTTGAAGTTCTTGGGTCATATCTTCAAGTGAGTTTGTTAATATTCCAAGTTCATCTTTTCTTTTTTTAAGATTTTCAATCTTTGTTTTTTTATCACTCTTACTTTTTATTATTTTAGTATAATCAACTAAGTTTCCTATTGGTTTAAGAAAAAATCTATTCAGAACAATGGAAAATACAAGAATTACGATCGCAACTAAAATTGCAGTTCTTATTATGAAAATTTTTCTCTCATCTATTGCTGATTTAATTTCATTTGAGTTTTCCGATATTAATATGTATCCAACGTTCTCATTATTTAACGAAACGTTTTTAATAGTTGTTAGAACATATCTATCGTAAAATTCCTGGGTCAACGTATAAGGTCTTCCATAATCTCTAGAAGCTGCATAATTATCTACAATTTCTTTAATTGTTAATATTTTTTTACCACCACTATCTTTTTTAACCTCAATTTCGACTTTTTTCTTATTTGTAAGGTCTTCAAATTCTACAACATCTAATCTTTGGGAGAAGGAACGTGGGTCCAAATCTAATGTATCTGTATCAGCAATTAGATTATTCTTAACATCAATAAATATTACTCTATCAAGATTTTGAAATAGAAAACGTGTTGATAGCAGAAATTTTTTAATATCTTTTTCATTAAATTCAATACTTAGTCTTTGTAAATGATCAATTGTATTGTCAATAACTCTAATATGATTTGAAGTTTTTTTCTTTATTAATCCTGGTTGTATGCTCTTTAAATAAACCAAAGTTAAAATCCCGATAATAATAAAAACAATTAGATTAATGAAAAGAAATTTTCTTAGTATAGAAAGGTCCTTTATTAAAGATACCATATTTAACTAACATTCCACCTGTAGCCACTTCCATAGCGAGTTTCTATTGCGGAAAAACTTGTATCAACCTTTTTAAATTTCTTTCTTATCCTTTTGACATGACTATCTATTGTTCTATCTTCAATATCTGTATCCTCTCTATATGCAATATCCATTAACTGTGATCTCTCTTTAATAATTCCAGGTCTTTTTGCAAGTTCTTGCACGATTAAAAATTCTGTTGTTGTAAGTTTGTCAGGCAACTGTTTCCCACCCCACTCACACTCAAGTTGTGATGGGTCAAGTTTAAGCTTTCCATGTGATATAATATTTTTATTTTCCTCAATATTAGTTTGAGTTTTTTTTCGTAGTTGAACTCTTATTCTCTCAATTAGAACTTTAATTGAAAATCCACCTGATTTTTTAACAAAATCATCTGCGCCTAACTTAAGTCCTAACAATTCATCTATCTCATCATCTTTAGATGTCAAAAATATCACTGGCATAGATGTTTTTTTTCTCAATTTTTTTAATAGTTCCTCACCGTCCATTTTTGGCATTTTAATATCAATTATTGCTAAATCTGGTGGTTGCCTCGTTAGTCCAATTAAGGCACTCTCTCCATCTAGGTATGTTTGTACTTTAAATCCTTCTTTTTCTAGAGCTATACTTATACTGGTAAGTATGTTCCTATCATCATCTATTAATGCTATTGTTTGTGTCATTAATACTATTAAAAATACTAAATTGTTCTAATTTGGGCAAGAAATCTAATCAATGAAGTATACCCCAATTTTCACCAGTATTTACATCTACTGTTAAAGGAGTTGAAAATGTGTGTAAATCGCTATCTTTGACACTTGCCATTTCATTAATAATCAATTTTACTAAATTCTTCTCTTCATTTATCGGTATTTCAAAAATTAATTCATCATGAATTTGTAGTAACATTTTGCATTGATTATTTTTTGTTTGCTCAAATTTTTTGTTAAGCCTTATCATTGCCAATCTCATTATTTCTGATGCAGATCCTTGTATAGGGGCATTAATTGCAGCCCTCTCTTGAAAATTTCTGACATTGAAATTTTTGTCATTTATACCTGATATGTGACTTCTTCTTCCAAAGATATTATTAACATACCCACTTTTTCTACAAAATTTTATTGTTTTACTCATATAATCTTTTATCTCTGGAAATCTTAAAAAATAAGAATTTAAAAATTCCTGTGCTTCTTGGTTTGATACCATTATTTGTTTTGCTAAACCATATTGGGATATACCATAAATAATTCCAAAATTAATTGCTTTTGCTTTTCTTCTCATATCAGCATTTACTTTTTTGATATCACAATTGAAAATTTGACTAGCTGTTAGTGAATGGATATCTTGATTATTTTTAAAAGCTTTTTTCAATTCTTTTACATCAGCTAAATCTGCTAATATTCTCATTTCTATTTGGTTATAGTCAGCTGATATTAGTTTTTTTCCTTTTTCCGCAATAAACGATTTTCTTATCTCTTTTCCATCCTCTGTTTTTATTGGTATATTTTGTAAATTGGGATCACTTGATGCTAATCTGCCTGTTGTTGTCGCTGCAAGAAGAAAGGATGTATGAACTCTTTTTGTTTTTGGATTTATATGTTCTTGAAGTGAGTCTGAATAAGTATTTTTTAATTTTGATATTTGTCTCCAATCTAAGACAAGTTTTGGTAACTCATTTCCTTTGAAAGCTAGATCCTCAAGAACAGAAGCACTAGTTGCAAAACTACCTTTTTTTGTTTTCTTTAATGTAGAAATTTTTAATTCATTATATAATATTTCTCCTAATTGTTTTGTGGAGGCAATATTAAATTCTTTTTTAGATATTTTGAAAATTTTTTGTTCTAAATCCTTAATTTTTTTTTCAAATCTTTTGGATAAAATTTTAAGAAATTTATCATCGACTTTAATTCCTGCTATTTCCATACTTGCTAAAATTTTAATCATAGGTTTTTCAAAAATTTCATAAATATTTAATAATTTCTCTTTGTTAAGATTTGTTTTAAGAATTTTATATAATCTGAAAGTAATATCTGCATCTTCTGCGGCATATTCTAAAGCTTTTTTTATATCTACGTCTTTAAAATTAATTTGTTTTTTACCAGTTCCAACAAGATCTTTATAAGAAATTGGTTTATGACCTAAATGAATTTCAGATAATGTATCCATGTTATGACGATTTTTTCCTGCGTCTAAAACATAAGAAATTAACATCGTATCCTCTAGTGAGTTTAGATTTACACCATTGTGGTAAAAAATAATGTAATCAAATTTAATATTTTGTCCGATTTTTTTTATTGATTGATCTTCTAAGATCGGTCTTAATTTATTTATGACTTTTTTCTTATCAATACATTTCCCAGATGTATGAGAAATAGGAATATAGCACGCTTTGCCAATTTTTGTTGATATTGAAATTCCCACTAATTCAGCTTGGTGGGGGTCTAATGATGTAGTCTCTGTATCAATTGCAAACTCACCATTTTCCTCCGCTTCATGAATCCATTCATCTAATTCATCAATTTGGTCGATAAGTTTATAGTTTTTTGTATTAATTTTAACACTTTTTTCAAACGAAGATGTAGTTTCATCTTTTTTAAATTTTGGTTCTCCATATGTTGAAATTGCGCTGCTTAATAACCTGTTAAATTCCATTTCCCTTAAAAAATTAAAAAGCTTATCTTTATCCACTTCTTTTAAAATGAAATTTTCTAATCTTTCTTTTACCGGTACATCTTTTTTAAGAGTAACTAACTTTTTACTTATAAGTGCTTTTTCTTTATTTTCTATAATTGTTTCCCTTCTTTTATTTTGTTTAATCTCAGTTGCTTTTTGTAAAAGATTTTCTAAGTTTCCATATTTGTTAATTAGTTCAGCAGCAGTTTTAACTCCTATACCGGGCACACCAGGTACATTATCGCTACTGTCCCCAGCTAATGATTGAACATCAATTACTTTATCAGAAGTTACACCGAATTTATCTTGCACATCTTCCTCTTTTATAAATTTATTCTTCATTGGGTCATAAATTCGAACACCCTTTTTATAAAGTTGCATCAAGTCTTTATCAGATGAAACAATTGTTACTTTCGCTCCAATTTTTAAAATTTGATCAACATATGTTGCTATTAAATCATCAGCCTCATAGTTAAGCATTTCTATAGATGGTAAATTAAATGCTAAAACTGATTTCCTTATAAAATCAAATTGAGGTATTAAATCATCAGGCGCATCTGACCTATTTGCTTTATAATCTTTATAAATCTCATTTCTAAAATTTTTTCTAGCTGAATCAAATATAACTGCAAAATGTGATGGTCTGTCTAAATTTTCTTTCGACTTTGAATCCTCTAATAATTTAAATAACATGTTGCAAAATCCACTTACTGCGCCTGTTGGCATTCCATCACTTTTTCTTGTTAATGGAGGAAGTGCATAATAAGCTCTGAATATATATCCAGATCCATCAATTAAATAAAAATGATCAGTTTTTTTAATTTTGGTCATTAAAGTTTAGCTTCGTTTATATCTATGTTATAAATTTATAATTTAATATGGAAAAAAAAAACGTTTTATCAGTAAAAAATTTAAGCAAAATATATTCAAAAAACGGCTCTACAACAATTAACGCATTAAATAATTTAAACTTAGAGGTGAAAGAGGGAGAAATTTTTGGTCTTTTGGGTCCAAACGGTGCAGGTAAATCAACTTTTATAAATATTCTTGCAGGAACCGTAATCAAAACTTCAGGAACAGTAAATGTTTGGGGTTTTGATTTAGATAAAAATCCACGGCAAGTTAGAGCGTCAATTGGAATTGTGCCACAAGAGGTTAACTTAGATCCTTTTTTTAGCCCAAGAAAACTTCTTGAATTACTCGCGGGTATGTATGGAATCAAAAAAAAAGATCGTATTACTGATGATATTCTGAAGTTGGTAGCATTGGACAAACAGTCAGATAGCTATGCAAGAAGTCTTTCTGGTGGAATGAAAAGAAGATTGTTAATTGCAAAAGCATTAGTTCATCAGCCACCAATATTATTTTTAGATGAACCAACTGCAGGAGTTGACTTAGAGCTAAGACAAAATCTGTGGGAAAATGTCAAACTTTTAAATGAACAGGGAGTAACAATAATACTGACGACACACTACTTAGCAGAAGCTGAGGAAATGTGTGATAGAATTGGAATTTTGAGTAAAGGAAATTTGGTAGCTTTAGATGGTACAAAAAATTTAATTGATAAAATTAAGACAAAAATAGTTACTTTCACTACAGACAAAAAACTTGATGTAAATAAGATTGATCTAAATAAATTAAAAATTATATCTAATAATAATAATAAAATTACTGTGTCCTACGATAAAAGCCTTATGAAGATTGAGGATATTTTTATATATTTTTCGAATCAAAATATTAAAATATTAGATATCACAACTGACGATGCAGATATTGAAGATGTTTATTTAGGTCTAACAAAAAACTAGATTATTTATTATAAAATAGTAATATAAATTATGGATAGGGTTAAAATTTTAAATAATAATAAAGTCTTAAAAATAGTCTCTATACTAATTTTGGGATCATTACTTTTAACTATTTCAGCAAAAATTAAGATACCTTTTTATCCAGTTCCAATGACAATGCAAACTTTTGTAGTAATATTTTTAGGTCTTGCCTTTGGTTCAAAGTTAGCTACTGCAACTGTAGGACTATATTTAATTGAAGGTTTAATTGGATTACCAGTATTTTCTAATTCTCCCGAAAAAGGTGTTGGACTTGTTTATTTTACTGGCCCTACAATGGGATATTTAATTGGTTTTTTATTTACTGCTTATTTTGCTGGATATCTAAATTTTAAAACTAATTTTTTAATTATTTTTTCAAAGTTAGTTTTTGTAGTTTCGTTTATATATATATTTGGGTTAATTTGGCTTGGAATTTTAATTGGATGGGATAAACCGATTTTGCAATTAGGTGCATATCCATTTTTATATGCTGAGTTATTCAAAATACTAATTTTAACTCTGGTTGCTAAAAAAATTATAAATCTAAAAAACTTTATTTAGGAGATCTTTTAGATAATATCCTTTGTAAAGTCCTTCTATGCATCTTTAACCTTCTAGCGGTTTCAGATACATTTCTGTTACAAAGTTCAAACACTCTGTGAATGTGCTCCCATTTAACTCTGTCAGCTGACATAGGATTTTCGGGAGGCTGAGCTTTAGTTTTAGGATCCGCTAATAGTGCCTTTTCAACATCCTCTGCATCTGCAGGTTTTGCTAGATAATCTATTGCTCCCTCTTTAATTGCTGCAACTGCTGTGGGGATGTTTCCGTACCCAGTTAACATAATAATCCTACTTTCAGGATTTGATGTTTGAATTTCTTTTACAACCTCTAATCCATTTCCATCTCCCAGCCTTAAATCTACCACAGCGAATGCTGGTTTTTTTGATTTTACACTCTCGATACCTGCTTTTACACCTTGAGCTTGTGAAACCGCGAAACCCTTTTTTTCCATTGCTCTAGCCAATCTCTCTCTGAATGGATTGTCATCGTCCACTATTAGCAACGAATTGTCTTTAAAATCAGTTATTTTTTGCATTGTACTCATATGGCAAATATATAGTGCTTCAATCAATTATTTCAATGGTTCAAAGTAGTGGATAAATATATGAAATAATTGCTTTACATTACTCAACTAATCTCATAATCAGACTCTTAAATTACAAATTTGCATATTAGATATGCAAATTTTTTTTGTTAAATTTTTTTTGAGGGGCTATGAAATGGAAAAATTTAAAAATGTTGATAAGCTTGTAAGTCAACTTAAACCATCTAATCCAGTTTACTGCATTAGAGGTGAAACACTAAAAAAAGCTTCAAAATATTTCCAAAAAAACTTTAAAGGCAAAATTCTTTATGCTGTAAAAACAAATCCAAATAAATTTGTTCTCAAAACGCTTTATGAGTCTGGGATTATAAATTTTGACATTGCCTCAATTAAAGAAATTAAAACAATAAAGGAAATAGCTCCTGAAGCTAAGTGCCATTACATGAATACTGTAAAAAGTAGAGAAAGTATAAAAGAAGCTTATTTTAATTATGGTATTAGGTCATTTTCTTTAGATACAAAAGATGAACTAATTAAAATTTTAGACTCAACAAATAAAGCAAAAGATTTGGAGTTGTTTGTAAGAATATCTGTTTCAAATGAGCATGCAGAGATAGATTTATCAAAAAAATTTGGAGCTGTTAATTCTGAAGCAATTGGGTTATTAAGACTTGCAAAACAACATTCAAAAAAAATAGGCTTAAGTTTTCATGTCGGCTCTCAATGTATGCATCCAATTTCATACGTTAAAGGAATTGATGAAATTAATAATATTATAAAAAAGACTAAAATCGAACCTGATTATATAAACGTTGGTGGCGGCTTCCCATCTATCTACCCTGATCTTATACCTCAACCACTTAAAAAATATTTTGATGAAATAGAGAAAAGTCTTTCAAAACTTCAATTACGAAAAAAACCTGAAGTTATTTGTGAACCTGGTAGAGCACTAGTTGCTGAGAGTGGATCAACAATCGTTAAGGTAGTTCTTAGAAAAAAAAATAAACTTTATATTAATGATGGTACCTATGGATCTCTTTTTGACGGCGGAGTTCCAAACTTAGTTTTTCCATCTAGAATGATTTCAAATGGAAGACAAATTTCAAAAAAGCTAACAGCTTTTGATTTTTATGGCCCTACTTGTGATAGCATGGATTATATGAAGGGTCCTTTTGTTTTACCGAACAATATTAAAGAGGGTGATTATATTGAACTTGGTCAATTAGGTGGATATGGATTAACTTTCAGAACACAATTCAATGGTTTTTATTCTGACGAAATTTACGAATTAGAAGACAAACCAATTATGTCAATGTATGAAGGCGGCTCTAAGAGTGAGTTTTTAGTTGCCTAAATGTCTAGCAAAAAAAACTTAGGTCATAACAGCAAAAAAGACTTTCTAAAAAAACCAGTAGAACATATTGACATAACGTCTTTTGACTCAACAAAAATTATCCAATCAATGGAAAAAATGTCTTTTGTATCTAGAGAAACTGCAAATGCAGCGAAAATATTTAATGATATGATCAATGACAAAAACTGCACAATTTTTTTAACTCTTGCTGGATCAACATCTGCCGCAGGATGTATGAACATTTATAAAGATTTGGTAAAATTTAATATGGTAGATGCAATAGTGGCGACAGGAGCATCTATAATTGATATGGATTTTTTTGAAGCTTTAGGATTTAAGCATTATCAAGGATCACAATTTCAAGATGATACTGAGTTAAGAAAAAATTATATAGATAGGATTTATGACACTTATATTGATGAAGATGAGTTGCAAATATGCGATAAAAAAATATGTGAAATTGCAGATAATTTAGAACCTAAAAGCTATACCTCTCGAGAATTCATTCATGAAATGGGTAAATATTTGAAAAAAAACTCAAAAAAAAAAGAATCTCTTATTGAAACAGCATACGACTATAATGTTCCAATTTTTTGCCCAGCTTTTACTGACTCAAGTGCTGGATTTGGTCTGGTTATGCATCAGGAAAAAAATCCTAACAAACATTTAACTATAGACTCTGTTAGGGAATTTAGGGAACTTACAGAAATTAAAATAAGGTCAAAAGGCTCAGGATTATTTATGATTGGTGGTGGAGTACCAAAAAATTTTATTCAAGATACTGTAATTTGTGCTGAACTTTTAGGTAAAGAAGTTGATATGCATAAATATGCTGTTCAAATTACCGTTGCTGACTCACGTGATGGTGCATGCAGTAGCTCAACCTTGAAAGAAGCAAGTTCTTGGGGAAAAGTAGATATTACTAAAGAACAAATGGTTTTCGCTGAAGCAACATCTGTTCTTCCTCTGATTGCAAGCAATGCTTACCATAAAGGAAATTGGAAAAATAGAGACAGAAGAAATTTTGCAAAAATATTTGGATAAAAAATTGGATTATCTATCAAATAAAAATGGGTTCCTCGGTGTTGATAATAAATTCAACTTTTCACCAAAAGTTGTTGTTGTTCCATTTGGTTTAGAAAAGACAGTCAGTTATGGAGGAGGAACAAAAAATGGACCTCGAGAAATTATTAAAGCATCTCATCAAGTTGAGCTTTACGACGAGGAACTTAATTGTGAACCATACAAAAAAATTGGCATAAAAACTCTTAAACCCTTCAAAATAGATAAAAATATTCGGGCAGCCTTAAGAAAAATTTCTAATATTAATTCCCAACTTTTAAAAAAAAAACTTTTTCCTTTAACTTTAGGAGGTGAACACTCTATTACACCTGGTTGTATAGAGCCTTTTACTAAAAATTTTAAAAAACTATGTATTTTACATTTTGATGCTCATGCGGATTTAAGACAAAGCTACAATGGTGAAAAATTTTCTCATGCATCTGCTATTAGAAGGTGTCTAGATTACAAAAATGTTTCTATTATATCTTTTGGAATTAGAAATATATCTGAGTCTGAAGTTAAATATTTAAATAAAAATAAAAGTAGAATAAAAATATTTTGGGCTAAAGATAAAAGTAAGTGGAACTTACAAAATTTTAAAAAACATATTAAAAATAAAAATGTTTATTTGACCTTTGATGTTGATGGATTTGATTCTAGTATTATGCCAGCCACTGGGACGCCTGAGCCTGGGGGATTGTTTTGGGATGAAACACTCAATATTTTAAAAATAGCAGCAAGAAATTCTAATATAGTTGGTGGAGACATAAATGAACTATCTCCAATTAAAGGTTTTAATTCATACAACTTTCTTGTGGCTAAATTAGCCTATAAAATTCTTTCATATAAATTTTTGTTATAGTTATTAAATTAGACTGGTTTAAAAGTCCCTAAAAGTAATCTGAAAGGTATTAACATGACTAAAGTTACAAATAGTTTAATTGCTAAATCTCCTAATGATAGAGTAAACCATGGCACACCAGTTGCATAAAATGATATTGAGAAGAACAAAAAAGTATCAACTGTAGATCCTATTACAGAGGAACTTAATGGTGCTACATACCAACTTTTTTCTCTTAGTTTATCAAATATTTGTACATCTAAAAGTTGAGCTACAATAAAAGCTGTTCCAGAACCTATTGCAATCCTTACTGAAATAAGATCAGAAAAATTTGTTGAAAAGAAAAGAGTAAAAGATATTCCAACCACAAAACCAAAGTAAACAATTTTTCTAGCTATTTGTTTTCCGTATGATCTATTTGCTAAATCTGTAATTAAAAAGGCTATTGGATAAGTAAAGGCCCCGTAGGTAAGAATGTCTTGCAAACCATAATATTTTACTGGAAATTGGACTAGGTAATTAGAAGATAAAACTACTAACCCCATTAAAAAAGATAAGGCTATAAATACTCGACTCATGTCTTATGCAGATTTGCTTAATAGACTTTTTTTTATTTTTTTTAATCTTGGAGATAAATCTCTTAATTTAGCTGATTTTACAAACTGATCGAAACTACCTTTTTTATCTACTGATCTAACTCCAGCATTTGAAACTGTTAGTCTTATATTTTTTTTTAAAATATCACTTTTAAATCTTACTTTTTTTAAATTTGGAAGGAATCTTCTTTTTGTTTTATTATTAGCGTGGCTTACTTTGTGACCCTTGAGAGGTATTTTTCCAGTTAATTCACATTTTTTAGACATAAAAATATGATTGTATAGGCTTAACTAAGTTACCAGTCAAGATTATTTTTTACTTCCTACTATCTCAGATATATTTGTTACACCTTGTTTTTTAAATATATTATTTAAGTCTTCGCTGATTTTTTTTGCTATACCTGGTCCTCTATAAACCATTCCGGTATATAATTGAATTAATGATGCGCCGTTTATTATTTTATCATACGCACTATCTGCCGAGTCCACTCCACCTACACCAATTATTTTGACTTTTTTTTCCAAATTTTTAAAAAACTTATTAATTATTAAATTTGATTTTTTTGCAATTGGCTTACCAGATAAACCACCTTTTTCTAATTTATTTATATTTTTTAAAACATCTCTTGTTCTGTCACTTGTGTTAGATACTATTATTGCGGGTATATTATATTTTAAAATTAATTTAGAAATTTTTTCTATTTCTTGATCGTTTATATCAGGTGAAATTTTTAAGACTGTAGGAATCGAGGTTTTTAATGACGCTTTTTCTTGTTCAATTGCTTGAAGCAAGTCATTTAATTCACTCTCATTATGAAAACTTCTTAAATTTTCTGTATTAGGTGAGGAAATATTTATAGTTAGATAATCAGCCAATTCATAAAATTTTCGTAAACCAATTAGATAATCATTAATTCTATCTTTTGTGTCTTTGTTTGGACCTATATTTATTCCAAATAAACCTTTTGGAGGATTTAATCTGATTCTGGACTGAATTAGATCTGCACCTGAATTATTAAATCCTAATCTATTTATTAAAGCTTCATCTTCTTCAAGCCGAAAAACTCTAGGTTTTGGATTTCCAGACTGCTTTAAAGGAGTGATCGTCCCTACCTCAACAAAACCAAATCCTAATCTAAAAATTGAATTATAAACTTCTGCATCTTTGTCAAAACCTGCTGCAAGACCAATTGGATTTGGTATTTTTTTATTGAATATTTCAGTCTCTATATGTTTAAAATTTTGCTTTTGATTTCTTGGCATTAAATTAAATTTTAAGGCTTGTATTGCTAAATTATGAGCAGTCTCTGGATCAAACTTAAATATAAATGGTCTTATTTTTCCAAACATCACATTATCTTTTCTTTAATTAAATTTTGAGTCTCTTTCACGCCAAAAAAACTTATAAAGAACCCAATCCTTGGCCCATTTTCATCACCAAAAACAACTTCGTAAATTAATTTGAACCAATCTCTTAAATTATCTTTATAGCCATTTTCTTTACCAACAGAAAAAATTTTTGTCTGTATATCCTCTGGAGTCATTTTATCATTACATTCATCTAATGCTTTAACTAATGACATTAATACTTTTTTTTCATCGCTATTTGGAGTTTTATATTTTTTATTAGGTGAAATAACATCTTTATAATACTTTATTGCATAATCTACTAGTTTATCAAATATTGGGAACTCTTTTTCGTTGAGATTTGTTTTATATTTTTTAACAAATTTCCATAGTAAATCTTTTGAGTCAGCGTTACTTGTTTCAACAAGATTTAAAAGCATTGAGAAACTCATTATGTTATTTTCTTTTGGGATATTTCCATTATGCACATGCCAAACTGGGTTCATTAATTTTTGAAGATCGTTTTGTTTTTTTCCTTTTTCAATAAACTCGAGGTATTCATCTACTGCTTTTGGAACTATTTCTTTGTAAAGTTTTTTAGCCCTTTTTGGGTTTTGATACATAAATAATGATAAACTTTCAGGTGAGGCATAGTTTAACCATTCATCTATTGTAATTCCATTTCCTTTTGATTTAGATATTTTTTCACCCTTTTCGTCTAAAAAAAGCTCATAAGCGAAACCACTGGGATTTTTTTTTCCAATTAGCTTAATTATTTTAGAAGATAAGATTGCACTTTCAATTAAATCCTTACCGTACATTTCAAAATCAACATCAAGAGCATACCACCTCATTGCCCAATCGACTTTCCATTGAAGTTTACAATTTCCATCTAAAATACTTTTTTCTAATTTTTTTCCATTATTGTTAAAAATGATTTTTGATTTTTTTTCATCAATTTCTAGAACGGGTATTTCTAATACTTTGTTTGTTTCCGGACAAATCGGTAAAAATGGGGAATAGGTTTTTTGTCTCTCCTTTCCTAATGTTGGTAAAATAATTGACATGATGCCATCATAATTTTTTAAAATTAATTTTAAAGTTTCGTTAAAAATTCCATTTCTATAAAGTTCAGTTGAACTTTTAAATGTATACTTAAAATTAAATTCGTTTAAAAATTTTTTTAGTAATTCATTGTTATGTTCCCCAAAACTTTTATATTTTTGAAAAGGATCGGGAACACTAGTTAATGGTTTATGCAAATTATCTTCTAAAATTTTTATATTAGGTATATTGTCTGGTACTTTTCTTAATCCATCCATATCATCAGAAAATGTAATTATTTCTTTTGGTATTTCGGTAATTTTATCAAGGGCATTTACCACCATAGAGGTTCTGGCAACTTCCCCAAAAGTTCCAATATGTGGTAAGCCGCTTGGGCCATACCCAGTTTGTAAAATAATTTTCCCTTTTTTCTCTATATATGCTTTTCTTTCTCTAAGGATTTTTTTAGCCTCAATAAAAGGCCATGCTGCAGTTTTTTCTAAATTTTCTTTATCTATCACAAACAATCTTAAAAATTCGTATATTTAGTACTTTTATTAATTCTTATAATGTTGAAATTTATTTACCATAAAATAATGTTCAAACAAAATGTCCAATTATAAAACAGTTTTTTTTACACTAGGTATTTTACAGATAATACTTGGAATTTTTATGATTATTCCAATAACTGTACAATTTATATTTGGTGAATTTGACTCATCATTTATCCTAGCCTTAATTATCACCATTATATTTGGGACACTTTTTATTATTACAAATTTAGATTACGATAAAAAACTGGACCTGCAACAAGCTTTTTTACTTACCTCTTTATCTTGGATTACAGTTGCAATTTTTGGATCACTTCCAATTTTTTTTTCAAGTTTAGACTTATCTTTTACAGACTCATTTTTTGAGAGTATGTCAGGTATAACTACGACAGGTTCAACTATAATTGCAAATCTTGAAAGTGCACCAAAAAGTATATTGCTTTGGAGAGCTATACTTCAGTGGTTAGGAGGGATTGGTATAATCGTTATGGCAATAACTCTTATGCCAATAATGAACGTTGGTGGAATGCTATTATTTAAAGTTCTTAATACAGACTCCTCAAATGAAATTTTGCCATCATCTAAAGAAATATCGATAAAACTTATTCTGATTTATTTAGGTTTAACATTTGCTTGTAGCTTTTCTTATAAGATATTTGGAATGAATATTTTTGACAGTATTACTCACTCGATGACAACCATAGCGACTGGTGGTTTTTCAAATTACAACCAATCTATTGGTCATTTTAATAGTGCTAAAATTGAATTTACTTCTATTATTTTTATTTTAATGGGTAGTATTCCATTTATTGCTTACGTGAAATTTATTAATGGAAATCGAAAAATATTTGTCAATGACACCCAAATTCAGACTTTTTTAAAATTAATTTTAATATCTATTTTAATCTTATTTCTTTATTTATTTTTAAAAAATGGGAAAGTAGTATTCTTAGACTTTCGATCAATTATTTTTAATATTGTATCTATATTAACAGGAACAGGTTATGTATCTGGAAATTATGATAAATGGGGAAATTTCCCACTTCTATATTTTTTAATTTTAATGTTTATTGGTGGGTGCGCTGGATCAACTACGTGTGGTATAAAAATTTTCAGAGTTCAAATACTTTATAAATTTGTTGTTAATCAATTGAAAAAATTTATTTATCCAAGAGGTATATTTGTTATCAAATATGAAAATAGCACTGTTAACGATAAGTTTTTAGCATCAATAATTTCTTTTATTTTTTTGTACATTATAATTTTTTTTATAATAACAGCATTATTATCTTTAACTGGGCTTGATTTTATTACCTCAATTTCTGGAGCAGCAACTTCAATATCAAATGTTGGTCCAGGATTGGGTTCTGTAATAGGATCTAATGGTAATTTTTCAAGTTTACCAGATTTATCTAAATGGGTATTAAGTATAGGAATGATATTAGGAAGATTGGAATTATTCGCGATTTTAATTCTATTTCTTCCTTCATTTTGGAAAAAATGATCACTTTTAAAAAGCATAAAAAATTTTCAGATCTTTTTAACTATTATTTTGAAAAGAGAATGATTAAAATTTTACTTCTTGGTGCGATAAGTGGATTTCCTTGGGTAATTATTGGAAGTAGCTTGAGCTTATGGTTAAAAGAAGATGGCCTATCAAGAACAACCATTGGATGGGCGGGCTTAATTTTTGCCGTTTATGCTTTTAATTATCTCTGGGCTCCTTTAATTGATCGAATATATATTCCATTCTTAACAAAAAAAATCGGACATAGAAAATCTTGGATATTTTTGATGCAAACAATGATTTTGATTTGTTTACTTCTCTGGAGTTTAATAGATCCAACTTACAACTTAACCTTCGTTATTGGAATTGGCTTAGTAATTGCCATTGCCTCCTCAACTCAAGATATAACAGTAGATGCTCTAAGAATTGAACAAATTTCAAAAAATGAGAAAGAATTAATGGCAGCTGGTGCTGCTGTTGCGGTAGTGGGTTGGTGGACAGGTTACAAACTCGGAGGTGTGATAGCTTTAAATTTAGCAGAATATTTTGAAAATCTAGGTATCATTAACTACTGGCAAATGTCCTTTGTTGGTCTTGGTTTAATAGTGATATTATTTAATATCGGGCTTCTTTTTATAAAAGAAAAAGATTTTAATTCAAAAAAGAATAATCAAAACCAGTTAGATAAAAAGATAATAAAAAGTTTAAAAGTAAATAATATACTTGTAAGAATTACAGCTTGGATTTCATCAACAATTTCTGGACCACTAATCAATTTTTTTAAGAAAAATGGTTTTAAAATAGCTCTTAGTATTTTATGTTTTATTTTTTTATTTAAGATAGGTGAGGCATTTTTGGGAAGGATGTCGGTTATTTTTTATAAAGAAATAGGTTTTTCTAAATCTGATATTGCATTGTATTCAAAAACTTTTGGATGGGTTACGACTGTCATTTTCACATTATTAGGAGGCCTGTTTGCAATAAGATCAGGTGTAATAAAGTCAATGTTTTTTGCTGGGATATTAATGGCTTCGACAAACCTTCTTTTTACAATACTTGCCTGGAGTGAAAAATCTTATTTCCTATTTGCATTAGCCGTAATTCTTGATGATGTTGCAGCAGCATTTGCAACTGTTGCTTTTGTTGCTTTCATATCTCTTCTAGTTGATCGAAATTATACAGCTACCCAGTATGCACTTTTAGCATCTATTGGTACCGCTGGGAGGACGAGTCTTGCATCTTCCTCGGGTGCTTTAGTAGATTGGTTGAATGGAGATTGGGGAACTTTTTTTATTATAACTGCTTTAATGGTAATACCATCACTGTTCTTACTTTACAAAATAAAAGATAAAATAAATTTAAATGACTAAATACTGTTCTCAAGCAATAACTAAAAATATTTATAAATCTAATTCTGAAAAATCGGAAATAACCTCACAAATTTTATATGGAGAAAATTTTAAAATTATATCAAAAAGTGCAAATTGGCTCAAAATTAGTTCCTCTTTTGATAACTATAGAGGATTTATAAGAAATAATAATTACATAAAAGTAGTAAAAAACACACATAAATGTTTTAATTTGAAAACAAGGATTTATAAAATTAATAAATCAAAAAATTTTATCAAAACGAAATTTTTTTTACCATTTAATAGTAGAATTAAAGTAATTAGCGTTAAAAAGAAATTTGTAGAATTCCAAAAAAACAGATGGCTCAAAAAGAAATATTTAAAAAAAATAGGTCATAAAGAAAGAGATTTTTTCAAAATTTTAAAAAAATTTAATAATATTAAATATGTTTGGGGTGGAAAGTCTTACAAAGGTATAGATTGTTCTGCTTTAATTCAGCTATATTATCAATATAATAATGAATATTTTCCAAGGGATACAAAAGATCAAATTAAAACTAAAAAAGGTAAAAAAAGTCTAACTAAATTTCAAAAAGGTAATATTATTTATTGGAAAGGACATGTCGCAGTATGTATAAATTCAGAAAAATTAATACATGCTTATGGGCCTATGAAAAAAGTTATAATTATGAATACACATGAAACAATAGAAAGAATATATAAAACAGCAAAGCTTAAGGTAAAAAAAATCACGAAAATTTAAATGGATTTACAAGAAAAATTCAACATTCTATTAACAAAATTTAATCTTGGTAAGTTTGACGAAGTTATTTTTGAGGCTACTTTAATGTCAAAAAAATATCCAGCTCAAGAGGTATTTATAAATCTGTTATCACTTTCCTACCAGGCAAAAGGTGAATTCAATAAATCAATATTAATTTTAGAAGAAGCGTTAAAAAAAGGTAAAAAAAACTTTAATTTTTGGAATAATTTGGGTTTGGGTTATCTTAAAATAAAAAATTTTAATAAGGCAGAGGAGTGTTTAATTGAAGCAAATAAATTGAATCCAAAATTTATAAATACTTTAAATAATTTGGGAAATTTATATGTTGAATTGAATAATTTTGATAAAGCAGAACTTTTTTTTAAAAAGGCATTAGAAATCAATGATAAAATAATAGAAACAAACTACAATCTAGCTACACTTTTACAATCAGTGGGTAGAATTGAAGATGCTAAGCATTTTTATAACAAAACATTGGATATAAACGAGAACTTTACCAGAGCTGATTTTGGTTTAGCAATGTTAGAAAAGTACGATTCTTCAAATAACCATATTAAAATTATGGAAAGTAAAACAAATAAAGAATTACATAAATCTAGCTACAAGGATTTATATTTTGCATTAGGAAAAGTTTATGAAGATATCGGCGATTTTGATAAATCCTTTTTGTATATAAAAAAAGGTAATGACATTAAAAAAGAGATTACGAATTATCAAATTGAAAAAGATAAAAAATTATTTGAGGAAATAATTTCCTTTCAAGAAAAAAATGAACTAAATAACAATTCAAAAGAAAATATGAAGAATGTAATATTCATACTTGGAATGCCAAGAACAGGAACATCAATGGTTGAACAAATTATATCAAATCACAGCGAAGTAGAAGGAGGTGGTGAAATCAGTTTACTCTCATTTTACCTTGATAGATTTTTTAATAATAAAAATAAAAATCTGGACATAAATGAACATTTAAATTTAATTAAAAAAGAATATTTGAATTATTTAAATAAAATAACAAAATCAAAAATCATAACTGATAAAGCTCCTTTAAATTTCAGATGGATAGGAATAATAAAATATCTATTTCCGAATTGTAAAATTATACACTGTAAACGAGACCCCTTAGAGAGTAGTTGGTCAATCTTTAAAAATGAATTTGAAAGAGGTATGTTTTTTTCAAACACATTCGAAGATATTGCAGAGTTTTATAATTTATATAAAAATTTAATGGATTATTGGAAAAAAAAATTTGATGACAATATTTTTGACTTAAATTACGAGGATTTAATTAATGATCCAGAAAATAAAATAAAAGAAATAATTAGTTACTGCGGTCTGGATTGGCAAAATAATTGTTTAGAATTTTATAAAAATAAAAAATCTATTAAAACTGTTAGTTTTATGCAGGCTAGAAAACCTATTTACAAAGATTCTTTGAAGGGATCAAGTAAGTTTAAAAAACATTTAAATCAACTTGAAAAGTTACTTAAAACCTAATTTCTTCCAAAATCTGGTTTGTTAATATCTTGTTTTAATTTAATTATTTTTTGACGAACTTTTTTTGCGTCTTTCAATTTTCTAATAATGACTTTATTATTATTAGCCCGAATATTACGTTTGAACGATTTTAAATTTTTTATAAATAAATCTATAACTTGAGATATATTTTTTTTGTTACTAAAAAATATGTCTCTCCACATTATCTCGTTAGATGCGGCTATTCTAGAGAAATCCCTAAGTCCACCAGCGCTAAAGTTTAATAAATTGTATCTCTTTCTTTTTTCAAATTCTGTAGCGGTCTGGATTAAATTATAAGCAATAAGATGGGGTAGATGACTTGTTAGTGAAAATATTATGTCGTGCTTTTTTGCATCCATAATAACAACTTTTGAACCAAGCTTTTTCCAAAATTTAGATAAGACTTTTAATTTATTTTTATCAGTTTTTTTTTCTTTAATAAGTATACACCACCTATCATTAAATAAATTTGCATCACCATGTTCTGGACCACTTACCTCTGAACCAGAGATTGGATGACTAGATATCCATGATATTCCTCTCTTTAATTTTTTTTTTGCAATTTTATAATTATTTTCTTTTGATGATCCAACATCAGTAAGAATTGTTTTATGGCTTAATTTTTTATTAATACTTCCAATAATTTTTTCATATTCTGACAGGTGGGTTGCAATTATTATAAGATCCATATCAGAGATTATATTTTTAAAGTTTTCGACAATTTTAAACTTACTTTTTATCTTTTTTAATTTTTTTATATTAGCAATGGATTTTTCTTTGACAAAAATATTTTTCGCTATCTTATTTTTTGATGATGCTCTGAGAATTGATGACCCGATTAGCCCACAACCAATTATTAAAAGATTATTTATCATTATATTATTTGATTGAGAGTTTTTATAAAAAGTGCATTTTCTCTACTTGAACCTATGCTGACTCTTAGTTTATTTTTCATATTATAAATTTTCATATCTCTCAAAATAATACCTTTTTTTTCTAATTTTTTTAAAACATAATTAGCAGATAGTTTACAAAAATCAAAATTAAGTAAGAAGAAATTTGGACCAGGTGAATTTGAAATGATTTTTTTACTTTCAAAAAATTTTTTTAGTTTTTTAGACCAGTATAAATTATGTTTTATTGATTTAATTATAAATTTTTTATCTTTCAATGCTTCTGTTGCATAAAGTTGTGCCAATTTATTAACGTTAAATGGTGGCTTTATCTTGAAAAGTTCATTAATTATATTTTTTGGTCCATAACCCCAGCCGACCCTCATTGAAGCAAGGCCGTATATTTTTGAAAAAGTTCTTAAGATAAAAACATTTTTACTGTTCTTGAATAAATTTAATCCATTTTGGTAGTCTTTATTTTTCATATATTCGA
Organism: Candidatus Pelagibacter communis; assembly: GCF_001179965.1. Classification (GTDB taxonomy): domain Bacteria; phylum Pseudomonadota; class Alphaproteobacteria; order Pelagibacterales; family Pelagibacteraceae; genus Pelagibacter. The sequence goes on along the minus strand of NZ_CVSH01000052.1, from coordinate 15,708 downwards.
AATAAGCATCATCAATTACCAACAAGATTTTGTTATTTAATTTTTTTCTTAAGTATTTAATTTCTTTAATCGTAATATAAGTTCCAGTTGGATTATTGGGGTTTGCGATGAAAACCATTTTAGTTTTATTTGTTGTTTTGGAAAGAATATTTTTCACTGAAACTTTAAAATTTTCTTCTTTTGCAAATACTACTTTTGCTCCAACTATTTTTGAATATATTCTGTACATTAAAAAGCTAAATTCTGGAACTATTACCTCATCATTTTTGTTTAAAAATAATTGGCAAAGCATTTGAATTATTTCATCAGATCCAGATCCACAAATAATTTTATTAAAGTCGCAATTATATGTCTTTGAAATTTGTTTTCTTAAAATTTTACATTTACCATCTGGATACTTATCTATTTTTTTGTTATTGAAACTGTTTTTTTTAATTTTTGAACTAAAACCCAACGCAGATTCATTCGCCGAAAGTTTGATCAAATTTTTTATATTTCCAATCCTTGATTTTCCGGGTTTATACGTGTCTATATCAATTTTTCTAAATTTTAGCTGTTTCATAATTATAAGTTCAACCTTATAAATAAATTAACAAAATTTAATAGCAAAATTAGGTATATTTTTTTAAAATTGACATAACAAAAATCATTTAGTACATAAAAAGGGCGCTGATTTAACTGAATTGCGAGCGCGATAAAAAAACCGCTAAATAAGTTTTTTTTCTCTCTCAATTCACAAATATTAAAAATGAGTAAAATTGATAAAGTAAAAAAAATTATCGTAGAAAAACCACTAAAACTCGATTGTGGTAAGACTATCAAAGATTTTCCATTGGCTTATGAAACTTATGGAAAATTAAATGATAGAAAAGATAATGCAATTCTTGTTTTTCATGCTTTAACAGGTGACCAATTTGCTTCTGGTACAAACCCAATTACAAATAAAGAGGGATGGTGGAATTATGCTCTTGGGCCAGGTAAAGCAATTGATACTAATAAATTTTTTGTGATTTGTGCAAATGTTATTGGTGGATGTATGGGCTCATATGGTCCAAGCAATATAGGTGATAACGGTAAACCCTTAGGAACAAATTTTCCAGTAATAACTATTAATGATATGGTTAATGCTCAGTATAACCTCTTAGATTTTTTTAAAATTAACAAGTTATTTTCTGTCATTGGTGGTTCTATGGGCGGAATGCAGGTACTTCAATTTGTCTCAAATTTTCCCGAAAAATCACATACTGCAATTCCAATTGCGTGTACTGCAAGTCATTCTGCTCAAAATATTGCATTAAATGAATTAGGAAGGCAGTCAATTATGGCTGACCATAATTGGATGGACGGGTTTTATGTGGAGAATAAAAAAGTTCCTGATAAAGGGCTCGCTGTTGCGAGGATGGCTGCTCATATCACTTATTTGTCAAAAAAAGGTTTACAGGAAAAATTTGGAAGAAAGCTTCAAGAAAGAGATGATTTAAAATTTGGTTTTGATGCTGATTTTCAAATAGAAAGCTACCTAAGATATCAAGGCTCTGTTTTTGTAGATAGATTTGATGCAAATAGTTATTTATATATAACCAGAGCGATGGATTATTTTGATTTAACAAAACAATTCAATGGTAACTTATCTAAAGCTTTTGAAAAGACAAATTCTAAATTTTTTGTCATCTCATTTACATCTGACTGGTTATATCCAACATCTGAAAATAGAGATATAGTTATAGCTTTGAACTCAATAAGTAAAGATGTAGGATTTATAGAAATAACATCAGATAAAGGGCACGATTCATTTTTATTGGATGTTCCAGATTTTCTTAGTGCAGTAAAAAATTTTTTAGAAACCTCATATCAAAAATTAAAATGAAAAAAGAATTTTTTGAAATATCAAAGTTATTAAAAAAAAACTCTAAGGTATTAGATGTTGGATGCGGTGATGGCGAATTAATGAAATATATAACTGAAAATATAACAGAAAACGTAAGAGGTCTTGAAATTTCTAAAAATAATATTCAAAAATGCATCGCAAAAGGGCTTACGGTAATAGAAGGGGATGCAGAAAAAGATTTACGACAATTCCCAAATTCTTCATATGATTTTGTGATATTGAGCCAAACACTTCAAGCTTTTCTTGACCCAGAGAATGTTATAAATGAACTCTTGAGAGTTGGAAAAAAAGCTATTGTATCTATACCAAATTTTGGTCATTGGAGAGTCAGATTAAATCTTCTTTTTAAAGGCCAAATGCCTATCACAGAAAATCTGCCAAATGAATGGTATAACACACCTAATTTACATATGTGTACGATAAGAGACTTTGTAAATTTTTGTAACAAAAAAAAAATAAAAATTGATTGTCCAAACTTATTTTATGTAAATTTATTTTCAGAACTCGGAATTTTTATTATTGAAAAATAGATGAATGTCGAAATTATAAAATGTTTGAAGGATAATTATTCTTATCTAATTACTGATAGTGATAGAAATAGTATTGTAATTGATCCTAGTGAATCAGATCCAATAATAAAAATTATAGAAAAAAAAAAATTAAATTTAAAATTTATATTAAATACACACCATCATTTTGATCATATTGGTGGAAATGATGAATTAAAAAAGAAATATTCGTCAGAGATTGTGGGTTTTAAAAAAGATAAGGATAGAATACCTGGTATAGATATTTCTGTTTCTGACAACGAAGTATGGAAATCGGGAAATTTTGAAGCTAAAATTATTTATATACCAGGACATACATCGGGTCATATTGCTTTCTATTTTTATAAGAATGAAATTTTATTTTCTGGTGATACTCTTTTTTCTTTAGGATGTGGTAGAGTATTTGAGGGAACGCATGAAGATATGTATAACTCTTTATCTAAATTCAAAAGTTTACCACCAAGTACTAAAGTTTACTGTGGTCATGAATATACTTATAATAATTCATTATTTTGTATTAAGTATGATAGTGAAAATATTATGTTAAAAAAAAAAATAATCGAAATTGAAAAAAAGTTAAGAAAAAAAGAACCTACAATTCCCTCAACAATTAAAGATGAATTAGAATGCAATATTTTCCTAAGAGCAAAAACACTTGCGGAGTTTTCAAAACTAAGAGATTTAAAGGATAATTTTTAGTTTATTAGCCTTGACTAAAATAGGTCTAGAACTATATTGCTCCTATAAAAATTAGAAAGTAAATATGTCTTTTGCAATAATTAAAACAGGTGGTAAACAGTATAAAGTAAGAGCTGGAGAAATACTTAAGGTAGAAAGGCTGGATAAAAAATCGACAAGCCCAAAAATTGAGTTTAAAGATGTTCTTGCTTATGGAGATGATAAGACTGCTGAAATTGGATCTCCAAAAATAGATGGTGCTAAGGTTGAAGCAAACTTAGTAAAGAATGGAAAAAATAGAACTGTTTTAATTTTTAAAAAAAGAAGAAGAAAAAATTCTAGAAGAAAGAATGGACACAGACAGGAATTTTCATTAATTAAGATTAATAAAATTTTCTCAAAAGATGGGAAAGTATTTTCTGAAGTTAAAGAGAGTGTTGCAGATACAAAAAAAAAAGAAATTAAGAAAGAGGCAAAGACAAAGTAATTAGGTAATTTATGGCAACAAAAAAAGCAGGTGGATCATCGAGAAATGGAAGAGACAGCGCCGGCAGAAGGCTAGGTGTTAAGAAGTATGGTGGTCAGCAAGTAATTCCTGGTAATATAATTGTAAGACAAAGAGGAACTAAGATTTTCCCTGGCGAGCACGTTGGCATGGGAAAAGATCATTCGATATTCTCAAAAATAAAAGGAACAGTTAAGTTTAAAAAAAGTAAATCAGACAGAACTTTTGTTTCTGTAAAACCCAATTAATCAATACAACTAAAAATAAAAACGTTGTATTATGAAATTTTTAGATCAAGTAAAGATATTTATAAAAGCTGGTGATGGAGGATCAGGGTCGCCAAGTTTCAGACGGGAAAAATTTATAGAATTTGGAGGACCGGATGGTGGTGACGGTGGTAAAGGTGGTTCAATAATTCTAAAGTCAGAGAGAAACCTTAATACTTTAATAGATTATCGTTATCAGCAACATTTTAAAGCAGAACGAGGTGGTGATGGAAAAGGAAAAAATCAAACTGGAAAAGGTGGAAAAAATTTATTGTTAAAAGTTCCATTGGGTACCCAAGTTTTTGAGGAAGACAATAAAACACTTATTTTTGACTTTAAAAAAGAAGATGAAGAATTTGTTGCTGCTAGTGGTGGTAAAGGAGGCTTTGGAAACACAAGATTTAAATCCTCAACAAATAGGGCTCCAAGGAAATTCACAAAAGGTGCAAAAGGTGAAGAATATTGGATATGGTTACAACTAAAGACTATTGCTGATATTGGTATTATAGGAATGCCTAATGCAGGGAAATCAAGCTTACTAGCCTCAATTACTAGTGCAACACCAAAAATTGCAAATTACAGGTTTACAACTCTTAATCCAAATCTAGGTGTAGCATCATATGATGATAAAGAGATTACACTTGCAGATATCCCTGGATTAATTGAAGGCGCACATAGTGGAGTTGGTTTAGGAATTAAATTTCTAAAGCATATAGAAAGATGTAAAACATTATTGCATCTAATTGATGTAAATGAGGAAAACTTGGTAAAAAATTATAAAAATATAAGAAATGAGTTAAAAAAATATAGCAGTGAATTAATTAAAAAAGATGAATTAATTGTTTTTAATAAAATAGATTTAATTGATAATAAAAATTTAAATGACAAAGTAAAAGAATTCGAGAAAAAAGTAAAAAAGAAAGTTATAGCTATATCGACTTTAGATAAAAAACTTATATCTTTTATAAAATCAAAATTAGTGAAACATGTATCTTAAAAATTCAGAAATTATAGTTATAAAAATAGGTTCATCCTTACTAATCGATGATAAAATGAATATTAGAAATAAATGGCTTACAGAGTTTTCTAAAGATGTAAAAGAACTAATTAAACAAAATAAAAAAGTAATTTTGGTCAGCTCCGGAGCAATCGCTCTGGGTTGCAAAAAGCTAAATTTAACCATGAGAAACTTAAAACTTGATAAAAGCCAAGCTATCGCATCAGTGGGCCAAATTGAGTTGATGAATTTATTTAAGAAAATTTTCAATAAAATGAAAATAAATTTCTCTCAGATACTTTTAACTCTAGAGGATACTGAGCAACGAAGGAGAGCTATTAATGCAAAAAGAACTATTGATAATTTGTTACAAATGAGTTTTGTACCAATTGTAAATGAGAATGATAGTATAGCCACCTCAGAAATAAAATATGGGGACAATGATAGACTTGCATCAAGAGTTGCTCAAATTTCAAATGCTGATTCTTTAATACTTTTATCAGATGTAGATGGACTTCATGATAAAAATCCTAAATTATTTAAAGATGCAAAATTAATAAAGGAAATTCAGGATATTGATTATAAAATAGAAAATTTTGCTACCAAAACTGTTAACATTTATGGTAAGGGTGGCATGAAAACTAAAATTGATGCAGCAAGGGTCTGTCAATTATCAGGCTGTTCCATGGCAATTGCTAATGGTTTGTATTTAAGACCAATAAAGAAAATTATAGAAAAAAATAACTGTACTTGGTTTTTGCCTAAGGTATCAAAACTAGATGCGAGAAAAAAATGGATTGTAAGCTCGATATCTCCTAAAGGTCATTTGATTATAGATGAAGGAGCAATTTCTGCCCTAAAAAAGGGTAAAAGTTTATTGGCAGCTGGTATAACTGATATTAAAGGAAATTTTAACAAGGGAGACCATATAAAAATACTAGATAAAAATATGAAGGAACATGCTAGAGGCTTAAGTTCATTTTCATCCTCAGAAATATTAAAAATAAAGGGTAAACACTCTAATAAAATTCAAAGTTTGTTAGGATATGTTTCGAAATCTGAGGTTGTTCATAAAGATGATATGGTGGAAATCTGATGAAAAAGTATTTAGATAAAATTGGTAAAAATTCAAAAAAAGCATCTATTAAATCGGTAACAACAACTAAGAAAAACAAAGTTTTGATCGATTTTGCAAATCTAATAAAAAAAAATAGAACAAAAATAATATATCAAAATAAAAAAGATCAAAAGTACGCGATAAAAAAAGGTATTAAAAATAATATGATCGAAAGATTAATTTTAAACTCAACAAGATTAAAACAAATTGAAAAATCAGTTGTTAAAATTGCGAATTTAAAGGATCCTGTAGATAAAACTCTTTTGATGTGGAAAAGACCTAATGGACTTAAAATAAAAAAAGTTACAATACCTATCGGTGTTATAGGAATAATTTATGAAAGTAGGCCCAATGTCACTTCTGACGTTTCAAGTCTTTGTTTTAAATCTGGTAATCCAGTCATTCTAAAAGGTGGATCAGAAGCATTTAATAGTAACAAAATACTAGTCTATTTATTTAAAAAAGCTTTAAAGAAAAATAGTGTTGATCCTAATTATGTTCAACTAATTGAAAATAAAAGTAGAAAATCAGTATCTTATATGCTCACTAAAATGAGCAAGTATATTGATGTTATAATACCAAGAGGTGGAAAAAACTTAGTTAAAGAGGTTCAAAAAAGATCGACAGTACCGTATATAGGTCACTTAGAAGGTATATGTCATACCTATATTGATAAATTTGCAAAATTAGAGATGGCTAAAAAAATTATTTATAATGCAAAGTTAAGAAATACAGCAATTTGTGGTGCTACTGAAACTGTTTTATTTCATGAAAAAATAATTAAAACTTTTATCAATCCAATTTTGAGTTTTTTGCAAAAAAATGGATGTGAAATTTATGCTGATGATAAAATCAGAAAAATTTACAAAGGAAAATTAAAAATAGCTAGTCCGTCAGACTGGTCAAGAGAATACTTAGGTCCAAAAATATCTGTAAAAGTAGTTCAAAATACTTGGGAAGCTATAAATCATATTAATAAGTATGGTACTATGCATACAGATGCAATAGTAACCTCCAAAAAGTCAGAAGCTGTACTTTTTGTTAAAAACGTAAAAAGTTCAATTGCAATTCACAATTCTTCGACACAATTTGCAGATGGAGAGGAGTTCGGTTTTGGTAGTGAGGTTGGTATTTCAACAAATAAAATACCTCCACGTGGACCAGTTGGTTTAAATGAGCTTGTTACCTACAAATATGAAGTTTATGGTTCAGGACAAATAAGAAAATAAATTGAATAGTATAATAAAAAAAATTGGAATATTGGGTGGAACGTTTGATCCCGCGCACTTAGGGCATATAAAAATATCTAAAGAAGCAAAAAAAAAGTTTAAATTAGAAAAAGTTTATTGGGCAGTTACCAATAAAAATCCATTTAAAAGCAAAAGCAAAAAAAGTTTAAATGATAGGATAAATTACGCAAAAAAAATTAATAAAAAAAATAAATTTATATCTATTAAATGTTACGAAAATAAAATTAACTCTAATAGAACAATTGATCTTATTAAATATTTTAAAAAGAAAAATAATAAAAAAAAAATCTATTTTATAATGGGGGCCGATAATTTAATAAATCTTCATAAGTGGGAAAAATGGAGTCAACTCACAAAATTATGCGAAATCCTAGTTTTTGACAGAACAAAATATAAATCTAAATCTTTAAAATCAAAATCATACAAAAAATTAGCTAATAAGGGGCTTAGGTTTATTAACTTTAAAAAGGTAAATATTTCATCTTCTAAATTAAGAAAAATTTGATAGTCTTAATTTAATTAATGGATAAAATTTCAGATTTAAAAACAATAATCTTAAAAACATTAGATAATAACAAGGCTTTAGATATAGTTAGTATTGATTTGACTGATAAAAGCTCAATTGCAGATCATATGATTATTGCTAGCGGTACATCATCTCGACACATACAAGCTCTTTCAGAACAGGTTTTACAAAAGCTTAAGTTAAATGGTTTAAAGCATTGTAAAATTGAGGGGAGTGAAAGTAACGACTGGAAATTAATTGATGGCATAGATGTAATAATTCATATTTTTAACCCTGAAAAAAGAAAGTTTTATGAACTTGAAAAAATGTGGTCAGAGTTAATACCTAAAGAGAAAGTCTTAATATGATAAGAGTTAAAATCATAATATTTTTTATCTTATTGAATTTATTTTTAGTTAAAAATTTTTTATCCGCGTCTGAAGAAAATATTTACGACAAGATTGATTTGTTTGGAGAAGTTTTAAATAAGATAAATAAAGAATATGTTGAGGAGATTGATCAATCTGAGGCAATGGATGCAGCAATAAACGGAGTTTTGCAATCCTTAGATCCATATTCTGCATATATGTCACCTGAGTCTTTTGAAAATATGCAAACTGAAACCAGCGGAGAATTTGGTGGTTTAGGTATTGAGGTGAGCATGGAGGCAGGAGTTGTAAAAGTTATATCTCCATTGGACGACTCTCCTGCTTACGAGGCTGGTGTTAAAGCTGGAGATTATATTGTAAAAATAAATGATATTCAGGTTCAAGGAAAAACTCTTAATGAAGCTGTTGAAATAATGAGAGGACCAGTTGGATCAGATATTGAAATCACGGTGAGGCGCAAAGGAGTTAAAAAGGCTCTAGTTTTTAATATAACTAGAAAAATTATAAAAGTAAGATCAGTCAAATCAAAAATAATTGACAACAATATAGGTTATATAAGGCTAACAGCATTTAACGAAAATAGTAGTAATCAAATTAAAAAAAAAATTAACGAATTTAATAAAAATGAAAATATTGAAAAATTTATTTTAGATCTAAGGAATAATCCAGGAGGACTGCTTTCTCAAGCAATCAAAATAACTGATTTTTTTCTTTCAAGTGGTGAAATCGTTTCAACTAAATCTCGACAAGAAAATGAAAATAGAAAATGGTTTGCACAAGCTGGCGACATATTAAATGGAGAAACTTTAGTAGTTTTAATCAATAACGGATCTGCCTCTGCATCAGAAATAGTTGCTGGAGCTTTAAAAGACCATAAAAGAGCAATTTTAGTTGGTGAAAATAGTTACGGAAAAGGATCTGTGCAATCAATAATACCTTTAAGAAATAAAGGAGCGATCAGATTAACAATTTCCAAGTATTATTTGCCTTCGGGTGAATCTATTTCTGAAGTTGGTGTTTCGCCTGATATAGTCATAGCAGAGGATAATGATAATTTTAGAATAGATACTGATAGTGATAATCAATTAACTTACGCAATAAAATTATTAAATGGATAAGGCAGTAAAAGATTTTAAAAATCTTCCATTGCGTGAAGGCGTAGGCATCGTATTACTCAATAAAGATAACAAAGTTTTTGTCGCAAAAAGAATTGATAATCCGAATAACTATTGGCAAATGCCACAAGGTGGAATGGATCCAGGAGAAACTCATCATGAGGCTGCTATAAGAGAATTATATGAGGAGACAAGTATAAAAAGTGTTAAACTAATTAAAGAGATAGATGATTACACCGTATATAACTTGCCTAAACGTTTATTAGGAATAATTTGGAAAGGAAAATATAAAGGTCAGAAACAAAAATGGTTTATCATGAAATTCTTAGGACATGATTCGGAAATTAATATTAAAACAAAGAAGCCAGAGTTTTTAGAGTGGCGATGGATTGAATCTAATTCTATCACAAAAAATGTAGTAGATTTTAAAATAGAAGTTTATAAAAAAATTCAGGTTGAATTAAACAAGGTTTTATCTAATTAGCACCAATAGACTTTAAACTATCAATTTTTTGTGAAATCAAAAATCTCTGTTGATCGGTTATTCCCTCTTTTAAAAGACTTTTTTCGGCCTCTTGGATCGAATTGTCAATAAAGCTCTTATCTAATTTATCAAGCTTTATAACTTTGCTCGTTAATATAGATAGAGTATCATCTTTGAATTCTAAAATACCATCTTCAATATAAAATTTTTCTTCGGCATTATTACGATAGATTTTCATAATACCAGGTTTTAAAAAAGAAATTATTGAAATATGATTTTTCAAAATACCCATTTCTCCCTCATAAGCAGGAACAACAACCTCTTTAACATCATCTGCTGATAAAAAAGATTTTTCAGGATTTACAATTTCTAAATTAAACAATTCACTCATCACGCCGCATCTTTTGCCATTTTTTCAGCCTTCTCAATTGCTTCCTCAATAGTTCCAACCATATAAAATGCTGCCTCAGGTAAATGATCATATTCACCTTTACAAATCGCATCAAAACCTTTTATTGTTGCCTGAAGATCAACAAGTTTACCGGGTGATCCAGTAAAAACCTCTGCAACAAAAAATGGTTGAGATAGAAATCTTTGTATTTTTCGTGCCCTTGCGACTGTAAGTTTGTCCTCCTCAGAAAGTTCATCCATTCCTAAAATTGCTATAATGTCTTGAAGAGATTTGTAAGTTTGTAAAACTTTTTGAACTTCTCTAGCTACTCTATAATGCTCATCTCCTACTATTCTTGGATCAAGAATCCGTGAAGTGGAGTCTAACGGATCAACAGCTGGATAAATTCCTAATTCTGCTATTTGTCTAGATAATACAGTAGTAGCATCTAAGTGTGAAAATGAGGTTGCTGGCGCAGGATCTGTTAAATCGTCTGCAGGTACGTAAATAGCTTGGACAGACGTAATTGATCCTTTATTAGTTGTTGTTATTCTTTCTTGTAAGTTTCCCATATCTGTTGCTAAAGTAGGCTGGTATCCCACAGCTGAGGGTATCCGTCCCAATAATGCTGAAACTTCAGACCCCGCTTGCGTAAATCTAAAAATGTTATCAACAAAAAATAATACATCTTGGCCTTCTTGATCTCTAAAATACTCCGCTACAGTAAGACCTGTTAGCGCAACTCTAGCCCTTGCACCTGGGGGCTCATTCATTTGTCCATATACTAATGCAGCTTTAGAACCATCTCCATCAGGCTTAATTACTCCTGAGTCTATCATTTCATGATAAAGGTCATTCCCTTCTCTTGTTCTCTCTCCAACACCCGCAAAAACAGAAAAGCCACCATGAGCTTTTGCTACGTTATTAATAAGTTCCATAATCAAAACTGTTTTTCCAACACCTGCTCCTCCAAATAATCCTATCTTTCCACCTTTTGCATATGGAGCTAGTAGATCAATAACCTTTATACCTGTTACTAGAATTTCTGTTTCAGTAGATTGGTCATTAAACACTGGAGCCGGCCTGTGAATTGGCCAGGTCTCTTTAGTTTTTACAGAGCCTTTTTCATCGATTGGATCTCCAATTACATTTATAATTCTTCCCAAAGTCTCAGGTCCTACTGGCACTTGGATCGGTGCACCAGTGTCTACAACTTCATCGCCTCTTTTTAATCCCTCAGTCGCATCCATTGCAATAGTCCTCACACTTGTTTCACCTAAATGTTGTGCAACCTCTAAAACTAATCTGTTATCACCATTTTTACATTCTAATGCCGTTAAAATTTCAGGTAATTCACCTTCAAATTTTACATCGACAACTGCACCAATAATTTGTGTAATTTTTCCTTTTCTCATTATAAACTTTCTGCTCCTGATATTATTTCTATTAGTTCCTTAGTTATAGCGGCTTGACGGCTTCTATTATATTCAATTGTTAATTTATCAACCATCTCGCCTGCATTTCGAGTAGCATTATCCATAGCACTCATTCTCGAACCTTGCTCACTTGCTGAATTTTCTAGCATTGCTTTGAAGATTTGAGTTGAAATGTTCTTTGGTAAAAGATTGCCTAAAATTTCGTCTTCCTCTGGCTCAAATTCATAATTACTCTCAGATGATGAGTTATCTGGCTCTGATGACTTGAGTGGTATTATTTGCTGCTCTTGTGGTATTTGAGTGATCACATTTTTAAACTTATTGTAAAAAATTGTACACACATCAAATTCATTTTTTAAAAATAGTTCTATAATCATGTTGCCTACTTTTTCTGCATCGAAATAGTTTGTATTTTTTGATTCTTTAAAAGAAATTTTTTCAATTATCTTATCTTTATATAGACGTTTGAGTTGATCGTAACCTTTTGAGCCTACTGTAATTATTTTAAGTGTTTTTCCTTCTTTTGTAATCTTTTCAAAGAAACTCTTGGCCTTTTTAATAATATTTGAGTTAAATCCACCACATAAGCCTCTATCTGAAGTTAATATAATACATAAATGTACTTTTTCTGACCCAGTACCGGTAAGTAATTTCGGTGCATTTTCTTTATCTGAAATATTTTCAGATAAATTTAAAATGATTTTATTCATTTTTTCAGAATAAGGTCTTCCCTTTTCAGCGCTGTCCTGAGCTCTTTTTAATTTAGCTGCAGCTACCATTTTCATAGCCTTAGTTATTTTCTGTGTTGATTTTACACTTACTATTCTTTTTTTTAAATCATCTAAACTTGGCATAATTATTTTAAACTGTTTTTTAAATCTTTGATTAAATCTATAAGTAATTTTTCTGTATTCTCCTCTAATTTACCATCGCTTGAAATATTATCTAATATCTCAGGCTTATCAGATTTACATTTTTCTATTATTTTTTTTTCAAAATCTGAAATATCTTTAAGTTCAACATCATCTAAATAGCCTCTCACACCACAAAAAACAGATATAACTTGTTCTGCAACAGTCATTGGAGAATATTGCTTTTGCTTTAATAATTCCGTAAGTTTGGAACCTCTATTTAGTAACTTCTGTGTTGATGCATCCAAATCAGAACCAAACTGTGCAAAAGCTGCCATCTCTCTATATTGAGCTAATTCTAGTTTCATCGAACCAGAAACTTTTTTCATTGCTTTTGTTTGTGCTGCAGATCCAACTCTTGATACAGATAGTCCAACATTAATCGCCGGTCTTATACCTTGATTGAATAAATTAGTTTCTAAAAAAATTTGACCGTCGGTAATTGAAATTACATTAGTAGGTATATAAGCTGAAACGTCTCCAGCCTGTGTTTCGATTATTGGAAGTGCAGTTAACGATCCACCTCCATGTTCGTTGCTTAGTTTTGCTGCTCTCTCTAAAAGTCTGCTGTGTAAATAAAAAACATCACCAGGATAAGCTTCTCTTCCTGGAGGTCTTCTTAATAATAATGACATTTGCCTATAGGCTACAGCTTGTTTGGATAAATCATCATAAATAATTAGAGCATGCATGCCATTATCTCTAAAGAATTCACCCATTGCACAACCTGTATAAGGAGCAAGGAACTGTAATGGTGCTGCATCAGACGCTGTAGCTGCAACAATAGTTGTATAATCCATTGCTCCAGCTTCTTCTAAAGTTTTTTGTATTTGTCTAACAGTTGATCGCTTTTGACCTATTGCAACATAAATGCAATAAAGTTTTTGTTTTTCATCACCGCTTTCATTAATTTTTTTTTGGTTAATAATAGTATCAACTGCAACTGCAGTTTTACCTGTTTGTCTGTCTCCAATAATCAATTCCCTTTGACCCCTTCCAATAGGAACTAAACTATCTATTGCTTTTAAACCAGATTGCATTGGTTCGTTAACTGATTGACGTGGTATAATTCCTGGAGCTTTTATCTCTACTCTACTTTTTTTGATTGATTTATCTAATGCACCTTTGCCATCAATTGGATTTCCTAATCCATCAACAACTCTTCCCAATAGTTCTTTACCAACAGGTGTGTCAACAATTGCTCCTGTTCTCTTAACTGTATCTCCCTCTTTAATAGCTTTATCATCGCCAAAAATTACTACTCCTACATTCTCGCTCTCTAAGTTTAAAGCCATACCTCTAGAACCATCTGAAAATTCAACCATCTCACCTGCCTGAACATTGTCTAAACCATATACACGAGCAATACCGTCTCCAACCGATAGAACTTGACCTATTTCACTTATTTCAGCTTTATCTCCAAATTTTTTTATCTGCTCTTTTAATATTTTTGTTACTTCTGAAGGGTTTATATCCATTTATGCCTCTAACATTTTATTTTCTATTTTTTGTAATTTGCTTCTTATTGAAGTATCAATCATTGTACTATTTACTTGAATTATTAGACCTCCAATTAAACTCGGATCTTTTTTAAAATTTAATTTTATTTTAGCATCAAAAGTACTTAACAAATTACCTTCAATTTTTTTGATCTCATCTTTGCTCAAATCTTTTGCTGCAATTAGTTCTGCTTTTATTTCTCCTCTTTTTTTGGAGCATGTTTCAATAAAATCACTTAATATTTTCTCTACATAAAAAAATCTTCTTTTATGAATGAGGTAGCATAAAAATTTTGAGAGGAGTTCATTCAAATTAAATTTATTTGAAATTTGTTTTATAATATTTTCTTGGTCCTCTTTTTTGGTAGTTGGATTTTTAATGAAAAAATCTAGATCTGGGCTTTTTATTATAGTAGATAGCAAAGCCTCAACCTGTTTCTCAATTTCGCTGACTATATTTGTTTCGTCCGCTAGCTCATAAAGTGCGAGAGAATATCTTCCAACTGAAGTTTCAGAAAAGTTTTTGTTTTTTGTCAATTTTAAACCTTTGTATATGAAGAATTATTTAAAAAGTTGAGATTAATTAACATATGATAAAAATCTGTTCAAGTAACTGATTGTCAAAATGGTTCTTATTTTACTGATTAATTGAAGTTTATTGGGTCAACATCAACTGTCAGTTTTATTCCGTATGGAAACTTATATTTTGATATTACTTCAGATAAGGAATTTTGAAGTTTCATTGATTTTCTCCCTCGAATTAATAATCTTACCCTATATTTTCTTTTTAACCGAAAAATTGGAGCGTTTACCGGACCTAGAATTTTATCTTTAATATAAGTTTGTGCAAAACTTTTAAATTTATTAGATTCTTGCTCAATTATTTTTTCATTTTTACCAGTTATTATAATTGAAATAAATCTTTGAAATGGAGGAAGATTATTTAACTTCCTAAGTTGAAGTTCTTTTGATAAAAAGATATCTGGATCACTATCCGTCAAAGTCTTGATTGAATTTGTATCATTGCTATAAGTTTGAAAATAAACTGTTGCAGGTTTTCCAGCTCTTCCTGCTCTTCCTGATAATTGATGATACAATTGTAAGTTTTTTTCGGTGCCCCTTAAATCGTGTCCTTTTGTAGTAAGGTCTATATCAACCACTATTATACAATTGAGATGAGGGAAATGAAAACCTTTTGATATTAATTGAGTTCCAACAAGTATTTGAATTTCATTATTAATAATTTTTTTTAAAATTTCAGATGAATTTTTTTTATTCATTGTATCACTTGAGAAAATTGTAATATTTTTATCAGGAAATTTTTTTTTAACTTCTTCAGTAATTCTCTCTACGCCTGGACCATAAAAAATAGGTTCACAAAAACTTATTTTATTACATTTTCTGTCAAGCTGATCTTTAAAACCACAGTAATGACATAATAAAAAATTTTTATTTTTGTGGAACACAAGATTAATTGAACAATTTGGACAAGAGTAACTATATAAACATTTTTTACAAAATACGTGGGGAGAAAAACCCCTTCTATTTAAAAAAAATAAAACTTGGTCTTTTTTATTTAAATGATCATTCACTTTTTGAACAACTGCGTTTGATAACCAAGAATTTTTATCGAGTTTTACTTTATTTAAATTAATAATTTCATGATTTGGTAATGATGCTTTTTTAAACCTTTCTGATAACTTTGATATTGAGTATTTCCCTTTTCTTA
>NZ_CVSH01000051.1 GCF_001179965.1 Candidatus Pelagibacter communis | reverse complement strand
TTAAAAATAAAGAAAAAAGACATTGAAACAAAAACAGGTAAACAAATAAAAATTGTAGCTATCTCAGCAAAAAATAAAAATAAAAAAAGGAAATTTAAAATTGATAAAAAAATTTTTTATAGCAATCCACTAAATATTTTTAAAAATAAAATTGATATTCTAATTGAGTGCATTGGTCTTTCTGATGGAATTTCAAAATCTATTGTTGAAAAAGCTTTAAATAAAAAAATACACGTAATCACACCAAATAAAGCTCTTATTTCAAAACACGGTGACAAACTATCTGAAATTGCGGAAAAGAAAAAAGTGAATCTAGAATTCGAAGCTTCTGTTGGAGGAGGTATACCTATTCTTAGAACAATTAAAGAAGGTCTTGCAACAAATAAAATTTCAAAAGTTTATGGAATCTTAAATGGCACATGTAATTATATATTATCAGAAATGGAAATTACTAAAGATAGTTTCCAAAATGTTTTAAAAAAAGCACAGAAACTAGGTTATGCCGAACCTGGAAATCCAAAATTAGATCTTAACGGTTATGATGCTATGGCAAAGGTTAAAATCTTATCAGCACTTTCTTTTAATAAAACAATATCATCTAATAAATCCCTTATGGAAGGAATAGAGAATATCGAAAGCAAAGATTTTGATATAGCTGAACAACTTAATTTAAGGATAAAATTACTTGGTATAACTGAAATAATTGATAATAAATTATTTGAAAGAGTGCACCCGTGTTTAGTCAAAAATAATACGTATATTGCTAATGTATCTGGTGTAATGAATGCTGTTATATTAGATGGCAAGCCAGTTGGTGAAAGTGTTTTACAAGGGGAGGGTGCTGGACCTGGACCCACTTCATCTGCCTTAATGTCGGATCTTTTATCAATACTAAGAGGTAATATAAAATACCCATTTGGTATTTCTTCAAAAAAAAGAAAAAAAATACAAATTTATGACTTAAACAATTATGTTAATTCACTTTATCTTAGATTTGAGGTGAAGGATAAACCAGGTGTTTTATCGCAAATTACTAAGCAATTAGCAAAATATAAAATTTCGATACAAAGATTAATACAAATTCCTGATAATTCTAAGAAAAAAGCTTCAATTATAATCATCACACACAATGTAAAAGAATATTTTTCAAAAAAATGTTTAAATTCATTTAGGTCAAATAAAAATATAATCAAGAAACCTATAGTAATAAGACTATTTTAATGGAAATCTATATCAAACTTTTTGAGGTAGTGTTTCCAGTATTCTTTGTTGTTGGTATTGGGTATTATTTAGGTAAAAAAAACCCAAAAATTGATACTAAATTTATCACAAATTTTGCAGCTAATATTGGTACTCCAGCAATGGTTATTTACGCCGTTACTTCAACCGGAATTAATTTTGAAATATTTAGAGACTATTTTTGGTACTATTTACTCGCAATTATCTGTTTCTCAATTGTTGGTATAATTAATCTTTTTTTAATTAATACAAAAGATATAATAAGAGAATTGCCACCTTTAATCTTTCCAAATACTGGAAATATGGGCTTGCCAATTTGTTTATTTGCTTATGGATCACAAGGATTAGGAGTTTCTGCTTCTATTACTTCTTTAATTATTTTAATGCATTTTACCGTTGGTGTTTTTTTAGCAGATAGAAAATTTAATTTAGATGTAATAATTAAAAATCCTCCTTTTTATGCAATTATTTTTTCAGCTATAGTACTATTTTACGAAATTGATATGCCAGTGTTTGTAATAAATACAACAGAGTGGTTAATGTATGCAACTATCTTCTTAATATTAATGTCTCTTGGTATAGCATTAACTAGATTAAAGGTTTTTTCTTTAAATAATGCGGTAATATCATCCATAACTAGAATGTTTATTGGACCATTAATTGGTATTGGATTGATTTGGTTTTTTGATTTGGAAGGTTTTGCTGCCGGAGTTCTATTAATACAATGTTCAATGCCAAGTGCAGTATTGAATTATTTGGTTGGTTCAATTTATTCTCCTAAAAAAGTTGTTGATAGCGTGGCCAGCACTATTGTTGTATCAACATTGATGTCTTTTATAACTATTCCTATTGTAGTATATTTTGCTTTAAGATACTTTTCTTAAATGAAGGCAATAATTTTGAACCTTTCGGCCTGGGCATTATTGCCATTTATGGATGCTATTGCAAAATATCTTTCATCTGAACTATCATTTTTTCAAATAACTTGGGCAAGATATTTTTTTACAGTATTTTGGACTTTGCCTTTAATGTATTTTTTTTTCAGGAAGAATTTAACTTTTTCCGAGAATCCAAAATTGCAAATTATTAGAGGTTTGACTTTATTTTCTGCAAATATTTGTTTCTTCTATTCAATTTCAATTATTTCAATGGCTAAGGCTTTAACATTAGCATTTGTAGCGCCACTTATAACGACAGCATTATCTCCTTTTTTTTTAAAAGAAAAAGTTGGAGTAAGGAGATGGGCAGCAGTTCTAATTGGTTTTTTAGGAAGTTTAATAGTAATTAGACCAGGATATTTAGATTTTAATTTAGCCACTTTAGCAGGTTTAGGTACTGGATTTTTTTATGGAATATATTTAGTAATAACTAGAAAATTACATTCAACAGATAATCCACTATTAACATTATTACTTACTGGTGTAGTAGGGGCTTTCATTTCATCATTTTTTGTTCCAGTTGTTTGGATAAATCCAACTATAAATCAATGGATATGGTTAGGTATAATGGGAATTTTTGCTTGTTTAGGACATATATGTTTAATTTACTCACTCAGATATGCTGATGCCTCTAAATTAGCTCCTTTTGGTTATTTCGAGATAATTCCAAACATAATATTGGGATATTTAATATTTAACGATTTTCCGGATGTTTGGACATTTACTGGACTTACAGTAATTTGCCTTTCTGGATATTATGTATTCAGAAGAGAATTAATTTTAAAAAATTTAAAAGGTAATATAAACTTACCTAAATAGTAATATTTAACTTTAATATTATACTGTAAATATGTGTAATTATTACTTAAATTAATTATTATATTTTATATAAAAATTTAGTACAGAATTAGATAGAATAATTAAAATTCAGGTAAAATATTACTAAACTTTAAATAATATTAAGTATTAAGTTATTTTTTTATATTTGATCCATCGAAATTTAATTTAATGAATTTAAGAAGGTCAATTTATCAATATAAAATGGGTAAAATTCAATAGAATTGCAGATATGGAATATAGCGTTTAAAAGGCCATTGGAGGGTCTTATTTAAGC
>NZ_CVSH01000050.1 GCF_001179965.1 Candidatus Pelagibacter communis | reverse complement strand
AATTGAAAAATTTAAAATGTTATATAAAGAAAATATACTGTTTACATGATCGATAGAATTTAGATAATCATACTCTTTTATAGAGATATTCTGTTTTTTTTTGACAAAGAAAATTTTACTGAATAATCTTCCCATTCTCCATAAAAAACCAGGATCAGTAGGTAATGCAATTGAAAAGACTCCTCCTTTTTTAAGTTTCGTCATTGCGTCTAAAATAAACTTTTCTGGATTGTTTATGTGTTCAAGTACATGACACATTATAATTCTATCGAAAAAATTATTTTTAAAAGGTATTTTGTCTTTTTTGTAAGTTGAAAGTATTATTTTTTTATTCTTTCTTTTTTTATGAAAACTAATTTTATCTTTTTCTTTTTCAAGAATATAATATTTATCATAGTCATGCTTTATGTAGTCAATATGCGAATGAAATCCAGGACCAATCTCAAGCGTTTTTGAAAAATTATTTTTTGGCAAATCCTGCTCAAGTTCACTGTGATCATATTTCATTAGCCATCCTATTAAACCCTTGTACTGATAATTCTCATACTTGCTTAAATTCGAGTAAGAAAATTTAATTTTTTTATTTTTTGTCATTTAAACTAAGAAAATTTATTTTTTTTAAATTGGAACCTAGCAGGAAACAAAGAAATGATAAAATTAAAAATTTGCATAAATATACAAATGCTGCTTTTGTGTAATAAATCCAATGATTTATCTCAGACAAAAATAGGTACTCACTATGCTGAAATAAAAAACTATTTATAGATATGGTTATAGATGTAATTAAAAGAAATTTTAGATAAAAGTTATTTATATTGATAATGTAAGGGATGGTGAGTATTAAAAAAATTAATCTATAATCAAAATTTGATCCTATAATAAAAGTCCCAATATATATTGAGGCGCCGCTTATAAAGTATGTATCAAAATTGTTTGATATATTGTTAATTTTAATTTTGCTAAACAGGTAGCCTGTTATAAATATTACCAAACAATAAAGGCTGGTTAATAAAATAATAAAATTTTTAAAATAATGATAATTTCGATCAGTAATAAA
>NZ_CVSH01000049.1 GCF_001179965.1 Candidatus Pelagibacter communis | reverse complement strand
AAATTTAATTTTTGAATATATTCTTTTGGGTCTTTAATTTTTATAATAGCATTTCTTGGTGTATTTAAATAATCATAAGCTCTAGTTAAAAGATATCTTAAAGCTGATCCTTTACACATTGTATTGAAATTTTTTTTTTCAATATCTTTTAATTTTCTAATACTTTCATAACCTTTAAGAAGATTTGAGGACTTTCTTTTATTTAGAACATATTTACTATTTTTTTTTTCAAAACATAGAGCATTAACACATGTAGCAAGCTCATATGATAAATAGTCGTTGCATGAAAAATAAAAATCAATAAAACCATGAAATTTTTTTTTATGAAAAATAATATTATCTACAAATAAATCTGAATGTATAATTCCTTTTGGTAAGTTTCTAGGCCAATTTTTTTTAATCTGAATTAATTCATTTTTCATAAGACTTTTTAAGTTCTTTGATATTTTATTTATTTTAATATTTATTTTTGATAGCAAATTTGGCCAAGATGAAATAGATAAAGAATTTCTTCGATAAAGATTTATTTTTTTTGATGCTAAATGAAGTTTGGCTACATTTTTGCCAACTATAAAACAATCGTTATAATTTAATTCCTTTTTGTCTTTACCTTCAAGGAAAGAAACAATACATGCATTCTTTTTTTTTATTTTAAAAATAAATTTTCCATTTTTACTTTTGACTGGATTTGGACATTTCACTTTCAATTTTGACAATCTCGACATTAAATTCATAAAATATGGAAGATCACGAGAATTTACTCTTTTCTCAAAGATTGTAAGTATATATTTTTTATTTTTTATAGTTATAAGATAGTTTGTGTTTTCAATACCTTTTTTAATCCCTTTAAATTTTTTAATTTTTCCAAGATTAAATTGGTTTTCAATATTTAATATATCTAGTTTCGTAACTTTAGTGAAAACCGCCATTAGTTTAATCTTCCGGGAATTTTAAAAGTTATATCTTCTTTTATAATCTCTACTTCTTCGATATTGACACTAAATTGTTCTTTTAATTTTTTAATAAAATTTTCAACTAAAATTTCAGGGGCAGATGCACCCGATGAAATTCCTATTGTTTTGCATTTTGTTATTTTTTCTAAGGGTATGCTACTTTCAGAGTGAATTAAAACTGCCTCAGAACACCCAGAATTATTTGCAACCTCAACTAATCTTAATGAATTAGACGAGTTTCTACTACCAATTACAAAAAACATATCACAGAGTTTTGCAATTTTTTTTACTGCAGCTTGTCTATTAGTTGTTGCGTAACAAATATCCTCTTTTTTTGGTTCTTTAATATTTGAAAATTTTTCTTTAAGAGCATTAATTATATCTTTTGTGTCATCTACTGACAAAGTAGTTTGTGTAACATAAGCTAACTTTCCATTTCTTTTGATTTCAAATTTATTAACATCTTCAATATTTTCTATTAAATCTATTGATCCATTTGGAATTTGACCCATTGTACCAATCACTTCTGGATGATTTTTATGACCAATTAACAAAACATGAAATCCACTTTTATTTAAATTTTCAGCCTCTCTGTGAACCTTAGAAACTAATGGACATGTTGCATCAATATAATCCATTTTTAATTCTTTTGCCTCCGCAGGAACAACTTTTGGAACTCCGTGTGCTGAAAAAATGACTGGTCTCGTTTTATCCTTTATTTCGTTTAATTCCTCTACGAAAACTGCACCAATCTTTTTTAAACTTTCAACGACATGTTTATTATGAACTATTTCATGTCTTACATAAACTGGAGCTCCATATTTTTCTATACTTTTTTTTACTATCTCAATCGCACGATCTACTCCTGCGCAAAAACCTCTTGGAGCGGCTAATAAAATTTTTATTTCTTTATTTTTCATTTTTTTCAATTAAATATTCGAGCAATATATGCGGAAAGGTCAAGGACGCCAAACCAATAAATATTACTTTTAATATTGCTTCGTCTAAAACATAATAATTAGTTAAAAAATAAATAGCGATAATAAATAATATTGCGGTAATAACAGTTAGGGGCACTGCTTTCTTTATAAATTTCACAACTCCATTTTTAAAGTTTTTTTTATCAATTTCATAAATTAATGAAAAAGAGTGCCTTACTGAGTGCAAGAAACAGAAGTATAAAGTAAAAGCAACTAGTGGAGATAAAAATATATTAAGTAATAAAATAGTTAACCAATCTGCTAATAAAAAAACATTATAGTTTAATTGACTCATTAAAATTATATTTGCAGAGAAACTAATTATAAGAAAAAAAATTATTAAATTTTCATTAGTAGTTATAATATCCACATCAAGAGATTGAAAAATCTTTAGGGTCTCTTCTTGGTGAAAAAATAAAGGAGCAACTACTATTAAAGATCCTTTAAACAAATATAAAATATTCTTAAATCCTCTGTTATTAATAAGTCCGACTGAACTATCTTCTTTACCAAAATGGTATGATGCAACTAATAAAAATATAATTAAAGTGAATAAAGGTAGTATTGTCCAACAAAGAATAACTAACAGAGAAAGAAAAATATATACTAAATAAAAATAAAAATTATTTTTTACTTTATAAATTTTCATTAGCTGAGAGCCTTTGACATGGTCTAGGGCGCCATGAGAAACTCCAATAATAGATATTAAAAAAAAACAAATAACAGTTTGATAAGGTATTGTAATATTTTTTATTTCTAAAAACTTTGAAACTGAGAATATGACTAATATGTTGAAGAAAAAAATAATGATAGAATATTGTCTGTTAAGTTTTAATAAATTCATTTAGTAGAATAACGCTTTTATAAAAGTTGATTTTGGCATTTTTAAAATAATTGATATGTCCTCAATAAAATTACTTTTATTGGATAAAAATTTTATCACAGTATTAGCTTTAACTTTAAACATATCACAAAATATCCTTGGCATTATTTTGGGATTTCTCTCTAAAACTTTTAAAAAAACCTGATCTAAAAATTTGTATTTACTTTGAATTTTAAAACTTTTAAGTTTTTTTAAATTATCAAAGTTTTCTCTTATATACTTACTATGCTCTTGTATATTAAGGAATGTATAGCCAGTACTTAATCGTGTCATACCACCGGCAGTACCGATATTAATTTTATTTTTTTCATTTATATTTTTTGGTGTAAATAATGGAATTGCACCTTGTTCTTTAAAAATAATATCATAATTTTTTATTTTTAAATTTTGCTCTATATATTCTTTAATTTGTTCGTCATAATCCATGATTGAGTCGTCAGTCATATTTGATAACCAAGTAGTCTCTATAAGTGCTTTATTTTTTTCAAATGGAAGTGTATAAAAGAAATGTACACTATTTCTTTGATCGCAGTTAAAATCCATCAAATTTATAATCTTATTATCAAAAATATCATTTTTTGTTTGTATCTCTACACCACAAAAATGTTGCCAAAGATTTTCTATATTTTTATTAATTGTTGGAACACTATTAAAAATAAAAGAGTTGTTTATATTTATTTCCTTAATATCTTTAAAAAAACTTATATTTTTATTTTTTTTTAATTCATTAATGATTTTAGAGTAAAATAAACCACTATCTATACTTTGATACGGAAAATCATTACATTGCAAATGTTGTGTTTCGTATTTGGAATTTATGGTAAAATTGTCCCAACTCTTTTTAACACAATCGTCAAAATTATGATCTATAACTTTCCAAAATGACCAAGTTTTATCTCTCTTATATTCCTCTCTTGGTTCAATAATTGCCAATGTCCTATTTTCAAATTTTTTATATAAATTGAGTTCATGAGCTAACGATAAACCGGCACAACCTCCACCAATTATTATGTAATCAAAATCTTTCATCTAAATTTATTTTATCATTAATTATATTATGTTCATTTTTTCGTAAATGCTCGTCTGATTTAATAAATAGTAGTCTAATAAAGTCTAAAATACTCAAAATAGTTTGATTTAATTTACCTAAATTAGATACATAAATTTTTCCTGAATTTTTATAATTTTCTATATTTTTCCTTTTAAGAATTTCATTTCCTATCTGCCTATATACTCTTCTTGCAACAATAATTGCAAATCTACAATTCAATGGAATTTTATTTATAGATTTAAATGAACTTTCATAAAAAATATCAGCGAGTTTTAATGTTTCCCTTATAGTATCAAAATCGAGGTTTATATACTTTCTGTTTCGATTGCTATCTTCAATTACATCTCGTGCAATATTTGTTAGCTGCATCGCAATACCTAGATCTATTGCTGACCTAAGTGAATCCTTTGATTTAACGTTTAGTATTTTAGCCATCATCAGACCTACAGTGCCCGCAACTTGATATGAATATATAATTAATTCATTATTTGTTTTTAATTTTACACTATCTTTTAAATCTGACTCAACTCCATCAAATAAATCTAATATTATTTTACTGGAAATATTAAAATTATTACTCAGTTCATAAATTTTATTAATATTTTTGTTGTTTAAATTTTTATTAATAAAATCTTGTTTTAAATCATTGAATAATTTTCTTTTTATTTGTAAATCTTGGTTTTTGTCAGCTATATCGTCTAAGGTTCTACAAAAATCATATAAATCAGAGCATTGTCGATAAGTTTTTTTAGGTAAAAAAAAACCAGCCCAATTAAACGATTTTGCATAAATTGATAATAGATTTTGGGACATCAGAGAATTTTGTCTAAAACTTTAGCCGAAGATAGAACTCCTGGCACACCAGCTCCTGGATGAGTTCCCGCTCCAACAAAATAAAGTCCATCATATATCTCAGATTTATTATGAAATCTAAAATAAGCTGATTGCGAAAATTTTGGCTGAATTGAAAAACCTGAGCCATATTTAGTATTAAGGTCATTCTCAAAGTAATCAGGTGTCAAATAAAAATCTTCAACAATGTTCTCCTTTAAGTTTGGCATTAAATCTTTTTCCATTTTATTAATTACTAAATTTTTCATTTTCTCACCCTCTTTAGACCAATTAATTTTTGACTGGTTATTAGGCACGGGGACTAAGACGTAAAAACAATCTTTTCCATTAGGGGCCATAGATTTATCAGTCGCAGACGGTCTATGAAGATAATAACTAATATCATCATTCAATTTTTTATTTTCAAATATATCATCAAGATGCTCTTTATATTTATTACCGAATTTTATTGTATGATGTTCTATGTTTTCATATTTTATTTTTGTTCCAAAATAGTAAACAAAGAGACCCATTGAATATTCCATTCTTCTTTTTTTCCATTGAAATAAAATAGACTTATTGGCATTTCCATTTAACATTTTTTCATAAACTGCTGGCGGGTCAGCATTGCATATAACATTATCTGCTTTGATATTAGTTTTATCATCTAACTCTATACTGGTTATTTTATTACCGGTTGAGATAATTTTTTTAACTTCGTGACCTTTAATTATTTGGATACCTACCTCAGTCATTAACTTTTCCAAACCCCTTATGATATTTCCGGTGCCACCCATAGAGTAATGTATTCCCCATTTTTTTTCTAAATATAAAATTAATCCATAAATAGATGTTGTCGTGAAAGGATTTCCTCCAACTAAAAGAGGATGCATACTTAGCATTCTCCTCAATTTTTCATTTTTAATATACGAGCAGACTAGAGAATAAACTGATTTATAACTTTTAAGTTTTAGTAGAGCAGGTAGTTGCTTCATCATAACAAAAGGTTTATCAAAAGGTACATCAGCAAGTTCTGTAAATCCTTTATCAAAAATCTTTTTTGTAAAACTAACCAAGTTTTCGTATCCCTTAACATCCTCTTTACTAATTTTCTCAATTTGGCTCTTCATTTCAGTTTCATTACCAGAGTAATTAAACTTTGAATTGTCTTCAAAAACAAATTGATACCAAGTATTGAGAGGAGATAATTCAATATAATTTTTTGGGTCTTTTTTGAATAATTCAAATAATTCATTTATTAAATATGGAGCAGTAATTACAGTAGGGCCGCCATCGTAAGTAAATCCATTTCTTTTGAAAACCCTTGCTCTTCCTCCAAGATCTTGGTGTTTTTCAACTAAAGTTACTTTATGGCCTTTAGCTTTAAGGCGGAGAGCAGCAGCTAAACCACCAAAACCAGAACCAATTACAATTGAATTCATTATTGTAATTTATATTATTTTTTAAAAAAGTAACGAAATTATCTTTAAGAATTAATTTTTTTTAGAAGTTCCTTGCTTTCCTCTAAATTTTTATCAAATAAATTGTCTAACTTGGACTGGTCAACAGAAGTTGAAAGAATCTTTTTTACTGAGTCTACGGCTATTTTTACTGATGTATTTTTAATTTCTTTTAAAGCTTGATTTTTCATTTGTGAGATCTTTGTTTGCGCTAAATTTTTTTTGATTTCAGCTGATTTATGAAATTTATCATTCATTTCTAAAATTAAATTTTCACTATCCTTTTTAGCTTGTTCTCGAATTTTTTTAGTTTCTATTTTTGCTTTCTCAAGTTTACTCTGAGCATTATTTAATAATACCTTTGATTCATTACGAAGTTTTTCACTCTCATCGATTTCATTCTTAATATCCAAAATCATTTTGCTTAAAGTTTCATTTATTTTATTGGGAACCTTTAAATAAACTAAAGCTAGAATGAAAATTATAAACGATACTGCTACCCAAAATGTTGCATCAATTGCCATAATACTTACCTTTATTTTTCTTATATAGATCATCGACAATGGCGGATATGCTACTATTGTTCACCTCTTCACCAATTAATTGGCGTATGAGATCAGAAGATGTTTCGATTGCAATTTTTTGAATTTTTTCTGGAGCTTTATTTACTAATTCGGCAACTTCAGCCTCAGCTTTGCTAATCTCGATATTTATTTCCTTATCTAATGCCTGCTTTTTTTTTTCTATATCTTCAATTATTTTTTTTCTTGCATCATTAAAATAATTTTTGGCTTCATTTTTACTTTTTCTTATAAGCTCATCATAGTTTTTTAATGTATTTTCAGCCTCAGTTTTCTGTTTTTCAGCAGTCTCAATATTATCAAGTATCTCAGACTTTCTAAACTCAATATTGTTTCTTATTTTTGGAAGAATAAATTTTGATAGTACTATAAACAAAATTCCAAACGAAATGATCAACCAAAAAATTTGAGAAATCCAAAATTCAGGATTTAGCTGAGGCATACCTCCACTCTCAGCACTTATAGAAATTTGAGTAATAAAAGTGCTAAATATTAAGTTAAAAAAAATAATTTTTTTTAACATTAATTAAAATGCAAATAAAATTATCAACGCAACTACTAATCCAAACAATCCTGTAGCTTCAGCTAACGCAAATCCTAAAAGTAAGTTAGGAAATTGCTTTTGAGCTGCGGATGGATTTCTCATAGCGCCTGATAGGTAATTACCAAAAATAATTCCTATACCTACTCCTGCACCTGCAAGAGCAATGGCTGCCAATCCTGCGCCAATCATTTTTGCTGCTTCTAGTTCCATTATTCCTCCTATTGTTAATGGTGTAAATTTAATGCATCATTTAAATATATGCATGTTAAAATTGCAAAAACATAAGCCTGAAGAAAAGCAACTAATATCTCCAAACCTGTTAAGGCAACCGAAAAACTTAGTGGAAGCCAACCACCAACTATTCCAAGGCTTATTACGAAACTTCCAAAAACCTTCATCATTGTATGACCAGCCATCATATTTGCAAATAAACGAACCGATAAGCTTATAGGCCTGCTAAGATATGATATAATTTCAATAACTACTATTAATGGCAAAAGAACTAAAGGTACTCCACTCGGCACAAACAGTTTTAAATATCCAAAGCCATGTTTTATAAACCCAATAACAGTGACCCCAATAAAAATTAATGCTGCAAGAAAAAAAGTTACGATTATATGGCTCGTTACAGTAAAAGAGTAGGGTAACATACCAAACATATTACAAAAAAGAACAAACATGAATAAAGAGAATATTAGGTTAAAATATGGTTTTCCTTTATTACCAGCAGTATCACTTATCATTTTTGATATAAAACTATAACTAAGCTCTGCAAGAAGTTGAATTTTGGTTGGAATAATATTTTTTTTTGAGGAGCCTAAATTAAAAATTAATAATATGCTCAAAGCACTTATAATCATGAACAAGCTAGCGTTAGTAAAAGATATATCGATTTGATTGATTTTTATTTCAGGTCCAATTCGATAAACCTCGAATTGTGTCATTGGATTTGCTGCCATAAGTTTACTTTATTTGCATGTTTTTTGCAGATTTTATCACGTTCATAATTCCCGCCACAACACCAACAAAAAAAAATATTAAAATTAACCATGGTTTAGTACCAAACCAATTGTCAAAAATAAACCCAATAATAGTCCCTACTGCTACTGCGGCCACAAATTCGGTGCTCATTTTAAAAGCCATCCCTAAAACTGAGGATTTATTTCCAGCATTTTCGTTACTTTTTCTTGATATTTTATTTTTTGCAATTTCAAGGCGAGTTTTAAATTTTTTATCAGACATTTTTCTTGATCAAGCAACCATGCTCTCTGCTTTTTGAAGATCAACAGCAACTAACTGACTTATTCCTTTTTCAGGCATAGTAACTCCATATAACTTATTCATCTTTGACATTGTTAATGCATGGTGTGTTACTATTATAAACCGTGTCTGAGTTATTTTTGTTAATTCATCTAATAAATTGCAGAATCTTGTTACATTGGCATCATCTAGTGGAGCATCAACCTCGTCCAAGACACATATAGGGGAAGGGTTAGATAAAAAAACTGCGAATATCAGAGATAGTGCAGTCAATGCTTGCTCACCTCCTGATAAAAGTGTTATCGATTGAAGCCTTTTCCCAGGAGGACTAACTAGCATTTCCAAACCTGCATCTAACGGATCATCAGAGTCTACAAGCTCAAGCTTCGCATTACCTCCGTTAAAAAGTTTTGTGTAAACTTCATTAAATTTTCTATTCACTCTCTCAAATGCCTCAAGAAGTCGTTCTCGACCTTTTTGATTAAGTTCATTTATGCTTTCTTTCAGCTTTGTAATTGCTTGAACAAGGTCTTGTCTATCTGTTTCCATTTTTTTAATTTCAGTTTCATATTTTGTTGTTTCCTCATCTGCTCTTAAATTTACTGATCCAAGTTTTTCCCTTTCCCGTTTTTTTTCATCGAGCATTTCTTCCTGAGAAACGGCATCAGGAAATTCTTCCTCTTTATCTAAATTAGAATATTCAAGAATATTATTTTCGTTTAAGTTCAGCTCAGTATCTATTCTTTCTAATAAATCATTTCTTCTTTTATTTAGTCCTTCAATTGTTG
The DNA here is from genome assembly GCF_001179965.1 of Candidatus Pelagibacter communis. GTDB lineage: Bacteria > Pseudomonadota > Alphaproteobacteria > Pelagibacterales > Pelagibacteraceae > Pelagibacter. The sequence goes on along the minus strand of NZ_CVSH01000049.1, from coordinate 34,580 downwards.
CACCAGAACTTGCCTTTCTTTCTCTTATTTCAATTGAGCTTTCTTTAATTTTATCCAATTCCTCCCTGAGATCATTTATTTTTTTATCAATTTCCTCAATTAAAGTTTCATTCTCATTTTTTTCATTTTCGGATAATCTTAGGTTTTCAGAAATTTGTCCCTTTTTTTCTGCTTGTGATTGGGGTTGTTTTTCTAGTTCGGTAAATTTAAAATTTAATTTATTTTTTCTCTCCCTTAATTCTTGAACCATTTTTTCTGAATTTTTTAAAAGATTTCTCCAGCTATCAATTTCTTTATCAATAGTTTTAACTCTTTCACTTCTCTTGATGGATTCTTTTTTAAGATTTTGATTTTTACTATAAATATCTGCGTAAACTTCTTGAAGTTTTTTTATTGTTTCGTTTTTTGAGCTTATATCTGATATTTTTTTATTGTCGTCATTTTCATTAATAGTTTGTACTAGAAAATTTAAAGTTGTTTTGCATGTTTCAAGCACAACTAATGCTTCAGAACTATTGTTAGAGTTTAGTAATTGAATAATTTTATCGATATTAGATTTCACCTCATTTATCGTATGAAGATTTTTTTTTAAGCTTTCAGAGCTAAAATTTTTTAAAAGATTATCAACTTTTTCTTGTTCATTCTTTAGATCATTTTTGGCAACTTCTAGGTCAGCATTAGATTGTTTTTCAGTATCATAATATTTTGAGTCAATTTCTATTAATTCTTGCTTTTCCTCTTTTAGTCTTTTCTCGTTTGAATTGGCATCAATAATTATACTTTTTTCTCTATCTGTATCTTCCTCAATAGTTTTTAGAGAACTTTTTATATTTTCAATTTCTTTTTCAATTCTATCATTCTCATCATCCAAGCTTTTAAGCTCCAAGTTAAGTCTTTGAACTTTTGATAAAATCTCATAATTTTTATCTCTTACTGGATTAACTCTATTGGTTTCTTCCTGGATTTTATTTTCTAATTCGTTTATTTTATCATTAAACTTTTGTACTTCACTGTCTGCTTCTTCATTGATTTCATTTTCTAGTTTTATTTCATGATCAATATCCCTAAGTCTTAAATAATATAGTCCGGCTTCAATCTTTTTAATTTCTTCAGATATAGTTTTATATTTTGTGGCCTCCTCAGCTTGCTTTTTAAGATTAAGTAATTGTCTTTCTTGCTGCCTTCTTAGCTCATCTGCACGTTTTAAATTATTTTCTGCTGCACCAAGTCTTAATTCTGCTTCATGTCTTCTTACATGCAGACCCGCAATACCTGCTGCCTCCTCTAAAACCGCTCGTCTATCAGTTGGCTTTGCAGTTACTAAAGCCCCAATTCTGCCTTGGCTAATAATTGAAGGAGAATGCGCACCTGTGGACAGATCTGCAAAAAACATTTGGGCATCTTTTGCTCTTACCTCCTTACCATTAATGTAAAACTTTGATCCCTTATCTTTCTCTATTTTTCTTCTAATTTCTATATTTTCTAAATTTTTATATTGTATTGGACCATCTTTATTTTCGTTTGAAATATTAATTGTAACTTCTGCAATATTCTTTGATGGTTTATTTGATGTTCCAGAAAAAATTACGTCTTCCATTCCTGATCCCCTCATACTTTTTGCTGAGGTTTCACCCATGCACCATCTTAATGACTCAACGATATTAGATTTTCCACATCCGTTTGGTCCCACAATTCCAGTTAAACCATCTTCAATAATAAAGGTTGTTTTTTCGGCAAACGATTTAAAACCATTTAATTGAATTTTTTTAAACTCCATTAAATGCTTATATCATTTTTTGTAAGTATTTTTTTAAATTTTTAAATGTAAGGCTTTTTTCAAATTTTTTATTATTAATAATAATAGTAGGAGTTGAATTTATTTGAAATTCCTTAACTCCCTCGATTCGATCTGAAAGAATATGATCTTCCATTTCTTTATTATTCAAACATTTATCAATATTAATATTAAAATTTTGATCTTTAACTAAATCACGTAAATTCTGATTAAACTCACTAAGATCTTTACCTTTAACCCATTTACTTTGATTAGCATATAAGAAATGAAGAATTTCTGAATTTCCATCATTCTTACAGTGTGCAATCTTTGCTGCATTGAAAGCAGCCATATCAAGTGGAAAATTTCTAAATTCTATTGATGCTAACCCAGTATCAATAAATTCATTTTTTAATTCAGGGTAGACATCTTTGTGAAAGTTTGCGCAATGACTACAAGTTAGAGATTCGTAAACAATTATTTTTATTTTAGCATTTAAATCACCTTCAACTATTTTTTTTATTTCAGACGAATTAGCAATAGGTGATAAAAATAATATTATAAAAAGTTTAAAAATAAATTTTTTCATATTTTTTTAAAATATTTACTCATCTCTAATAAAGAATTTTTAATCTTATCATTTTTAATATTTGATATTTTTTTTGTATACTCACTTTTTGTCACATTGTCGTTATGTTTTATTTTAAATTTATCATTCACACCCTCAAATGTAATGAGCTTTATATTTTTAAGAATATTTTGTTCAAAATATTTATTTACCTTTTCGATTATTATTTTTTTGGAATATTCCAAATCTACCTCATGTCCTCTTTTAACCATTATTTCTAAAAGACTTCCTCTGAATTTATTTTCACTTTTAAATGATTTTGGATAACAAATTTTAAATAAGTCGTTTCCTACAATATGCCTCCAGTTATCTAACAACTCAGAGTATATGCGTCCTTTTTTTTTTAAAATTCCTCTAACTTTTAGTGGCAATGTATCCTTGAAAGATCTTAATCCTTGAACGGACCTCGTTCGTTGCTTACTATAAGATTTTAATTTCATATGAAGAAAGATAGCTTATCAAAAAAAATTCTCTATTGGTACGATAATAATAAGAGAAAGTTACCATGGAGAAGCCATCTTTCAAAAAAACAAAAACAATATTTTATAATTGTTAGTGAGTTTATGTTGCAACAAACACAGGTTAAGACTGTGATTCCTTACTTTAATAATTTTGTAAGATTAATTCCTAATTTAGAAAAACTAGCAAAAGTAAATAACAAAAGGTTAATGAAATGTTGGCAAGGCCTAGGTTACTATTCAAGAGCCAGAAATCTTAAAAAAACTGCACAAATTATACTTAAGAAGCATAAAGGAGAGATACCTAATAATTTTGAAGATTTAAAAGCATTGCCAGGTATTGGTAATTACACTGCTAGCGCAATACTTGCCATTGCTTTTAATGAACCGTACATACCACTAGATGGAAATATAGAAAGAGTTTTGAAAAGATATCTATATTTAAAAAAAGAAAGTGAAATTAAGAAAGAAAATCTCGCGCAAAAAAAATCTATTTTTGGCAAGTCCAATAGATCTAGTGATTATGCACAGGCTCTTATGGAAATAGGTGCACTTATTTGTAAACCAAGTAATCCTTTATGTAATCAATGCCCTATCCAAAAAAAATGTAAATCTTTTAAAAAACAGGATTTTGGATTAACAAAGAAAAATAAAAAAAATGTAAACAAATATTTTATTTTAAAAGTTTACAAGAGGGATAAAAAATATCTTCTTATAAAGAATACAAAATTTAATTTTTTAAAGAATCTTAATATATTTCCTATGGAGGAGGTTGCTAAACCAAAAAATTTTAATGAAAATCTAAATTTTAAAATTTCGAATATGAACATGAATATTAAAATTCAATATAAAAAAAATCATGAGGACTTTCCATCTTCTAATTGGATAGATCAAAAAAAACTTGATAATTATCTGCTGCCAACCTTTACAAAAAAAATAGTTCAATATTTAGAGAGCAACTAATGAAAAAAGTTGCAATTATTGGAGCAGGAATTTCAGGATTATTTATTGCAAATCTTTTTAAAAATAATTCAAATTATGAAATTAAAATTTTTGAAAAAGACAAATTAATTAATTTAGATGAGGGGTATGGAATTCAATTATCAGTCAATAGTGTTAGACTTTTAAATAAAATCGAATTTCATAAATTTCAAAATGATAAAAAGTTTAATCCTGATAAAATAATTTTTTATTCAAATAAAAGCCAGGATAGGTTTTGTGATCTATATATTTCTGATTTCAATTCACATGATTGTAAATATACAACACTTAAACGATCAGATTTAGTAAATTTCCTAAAAGATAAAATTCAGGATTTAATAAAAACTAACCACAGTATTTCAAAGATAGACCAACAAAATGAAAAAATTCATTTAACTTTTGAAAATAATGAAACTTTTGAGTGCGATTATTTGATAATTTCAGACGGAGTTTTTTCAAAGAGTAAAAATCTTATTTCAAATAATAATACTAAACCAAGATATAATAATACTTTAGCTATAAGAGGGATGATCCCTAATTCCTCAAATATTATTGATAAAAAAAATATTTCCTTATTCTTCGGTTCTGATTTTCACCACGTTATTTATCCACTAAATCCAGATGGTGATTTAAATTTTATAGCTATTATGAAATACAAGCTTTCAGACGAAGAGCTTAAGAATTATTCATTATTTAATGATAACGCTTTTATAAAAAAAGTTTTAAAAAATATACCTCAAGAAAGTAAGAAATTTTTTGATGAAATTAAACAACTAAAAATATTTCCAGTATTCGTAACCGATCATTTTTTTGAAATTAAGAAAAATAACATTTACCCAATTGGAGATGCTTTTTTTGCTTTCCCCCCATCATTTGCACAAGGTGCTTCTCAATCGATAGAGGGAGCTTATGAATTATTTAAAAAAATAGATAGCAATACAGAAAATAGTTTTTTTGAGGAGAGAGTAAAAAAAATAAAAATGGTGAATAAAAGATCAAAAATCAACCAATTTATATTTCATTTATCTAACCCTTTAACAATTTTTTTAAGAAATATTTTTTTAAAAAAATTAGTTAAAAATAAAAAGTTTTTAGAAAACTATCTTGGTAAAATTTACAGATAAATTTTGAAATTAAATTTTGTTTTTTAAAAATCGATCTCTTAAATTATCAATAGGAAAAATGGATCCGTTTCTATTGTAGTGCCAAAATGTCCAACCATTACAACTTTCAGCACCTAAAATTGTTGCTGCTACTTTATGGATTGATCCCTCAGTTTGAGCATGTTTTATACTACCATCGACCATGATTTTTGCGCTAATTTTCTTTTTATTATCAAAAATAGTAGTTCCCGGTTTAATTATTCCCAATTCAACTAACGAGCCAAAAGGTATTCTCGGTTTAGATCTATTATTTTGGAGTGTATCTAAATAATCATCTTCAATAGGTTTTGTTTCACTTAATCTTTGTTCTGCAGCCTTGCAGTAATTTTTATCTTTTTCTATGCCAAAATAATTCCTTCCTAATTTTTTTGAAACTGCAGCTGTTGTTCCAGATCCTAAAAAAGGATCTAAGATATAATCGCTTTTATTTGAGGTTGCTAATAAAATTCTATGTAATAAAGCTTCAGGTTTTTGTGTTGAGTGTATTTTCTTTCCATTTTTTTTTAGTCTTTCAGTACCACTACAAATGGGTAAATCCCAATTAGATCTCATTTGAATATCATCGTTTAAGCATTTTAAAGACTGATAATTAAAAGTATATTTTGATTTTTCAGATTTTGAAGCCCAAATCAAAGTTTCATGCGCATTGGTAAAACGTGTGCCTCTAAAGTTTGGCATTGGATTTTTTTTATTCCATATAACATCATTTAAAATCCAAAAACCTAGGTTTTGAATTGCTGTACCAACTCTGAATATATTATGGTAACTTCCAATCACCCAAATTGCTCCATTTTTTTTTAAAACTCTTTTACACTCACTAAGCCAAGTATAAGTAAAATCATCGTATGTTTTGAAACTTTCAAATTGATCCCATTTATCGTTTACAGCATTTACTTTTGATCTATCTGGTCTAATTAAATTATTTCGTAATTGTAAATTGTAAGGTGGATCCGCAAAAATTAAATCAAAACTTTCGCTTGGAATTTTTTTTAGTTCTTTAATACTGTTTCCATTAACAATTTTATTTTTTAATTTATTATCGATCATTTTTAAAAACTTATTAGACTCTAGGCTAGAGTCCTCGTCAACTTGTGATTGAATTATTTTGAGTCTTTTTGTGGTGGTTATTTCTCGAGACTCAATATGTTGTGTATAGGTTTAAATTTTTTTCTATGGTATTTGGTAACTCCAAATTTTTTAAGAGCCCTAAGATGGTCTTTTGTTCCGTAGCCAGCGTTTTTGTGCCAGAAATACCTATGATGTATCTTTGCTAATTTTTTGATTAATCTATCTCGTGATACTTTTGCAATTATAGATGCAGCAGATATTTCAGGTATCTTTTGGTCACCCTTAATTACGTACTTTAAATTATAACTCCTCATATCAGGAATTTTGTTACCATCAACTAATATAATTTTTGGTTTTATTTTTAACTTTTTTATAGCTCTTTTCATTGCAAGCAGACTTGCATTTAAAATATTATATTTTTCTATTTCCTTTACGGACGCTGAACCAACTGACCATTTTGAATTTTTCTTTATATATTTTTCTAAATTTTCACGCTTATTTTTTGATAAACTTTTTGAATCTTTAAGTATTTTCTTATTGATGTCATTATTAAGAATTACAGCAGCAGCAAAGACTGGACCAATTAAACTTCCTCTTCCAACTTCATCCACACCAGCTAAAGTTTTTTTCATTTTACAAAATGATATTCAATTCATTAATTTTTTTTCTTATTTCTTTTAAATCTATCCATGAATATTTTTTTTGATCTGGTTGCCTTAAAAGATATGCAGGATGAAATGTTACAATGGATAAGTAAGTTTTGCCCTTTATAATAACATCTTTCCATATTCCTCTCTCTTTAGAAATTTTAAAATTATTACCAATCAATGCTTCCATTGCTGTACCACCCATAATTATTAGTATTTTAGGATTAATTATAGAAATATGTTCATATAGAAATTTTGAATATTTATTTATCTCAGCAGTTGTTGGCTTTCTATTATTTGGTGGCCTGTAATTGACAACATTTGTGATGTAGATACTTTCTCTTTTAATATCTATGGCTGCTAACATTTTATTTAATAATTTTCCTGCATCGCCCATAAAAGGTTTTCCTATTTCATCCTCTTTTTGACCCGGGCCTTCACCTACAAGCATTATTTTACTTCTAAAATTTCCATCACTAAAAACTAACTGGTTAGCATGATTTTTAAGATCACAAGCGTCAATTTCAGCAATTTGTTTTTTAAGATTTTCTAGTTGTAATTTAATTTCACCTGGTTGTTGTGACTTTTTCAGGCGTCTTATTGGTTTATTACTAAATTCGTAATTTGAGTCTATTGATTTTAGAAACTCATCATTTAAAACTTCATTATTCATAAAAACAAATGATATCAAAATTTATTAAATTTTTCTTTATTCTAATGATCTTTTTTTTCGCCAAACAGGCGAATTCCAAAGTAACAAATAATGATTTAAATGAGAATGAACTAACCAATTATCTCTCAGCTATAATTTCTTATAATAACCAACAAAACCAAGATTCGTTAAGTTATTTTAATTCGTCAAAAGCATTAGTAAAAAAACGTGATAATTACTTAAGAAAATATATCTTCTCACTAGCTATAAATCAGAAAGTAAAAAAAGCAATTCAAGAAATAAAAATTTTAGAAAATAAAAAAGATTTTGATTTTTTTGAGTCCCAGGTGCTTTTGACATTGGACTCAATTTTAAAAGAGAAATATGAAGAGAGCGAAAATTATCTTGAATATTTAAATGAACTAAAAAGTTCAAGCGTTTATGAAAATGCAATCTATGATACATTAACGTTATACTTATCGACTTTTAAAAACAAAAAACTGATTTTTCAAAAATCGAATTTTGATAATTTAGATCTTCTGAATATTACATTTTTAAAATGTTATTTAGAAGATGATACCACGTCTAAGTCATTCTATACTTTGGTTAATTCTTCAAATGTAGATTATTCAAGATACTTATTCTTTTATTCTAATTATTTGATCAATCAAAATAAATTCGAAGAGGCAAAAAAACTTTTTTTGAAACAAGATAAACTCACAAGTGGGCTGCTTATTCTTCAAACAAATGACTGGTTAAAAAATAATCAAACAAAAAAAATTACCGATATATTTTCATGCAAGTCCGAAACTGATCTTTTAGCCGAATTTTTTTTCTTAATTTCAAATTTGTATTCATCTGATGAAGATTTTGAAAGATCTAACTTTTACTTAAGTGTTTCTAATTTTTTAAATGAAAAATTTAAAGCAAATAAGCTATTAACAGTTGAAAACTATTTTAATTCTAAAAAGTACAAAGAAGCTGAAAAAATATTAAAAAATTTTAGTAAGCAGGATAAGCTATTTTATTGGTTCAAAGTGAAAATTAAAACTAAAATAATTGCAGAGAAACATGATGATCAACAAGCGTTGAATTATATTAAAACGAAGTTTAATAAAATAGAAAACAAAACAGATAAGATTATCTTTGATATGGCAAATATTTATAAAAATTATAAAAAATATAAAGAAGCAATAGAACTTTATTCTAAGTTAATGAAAAATTATGACACTAACTCAGATACCTATGCTGATTTATTATTTAGAAGAGGTGGTAGTTATGAAAGATTATCAAATTTTGAAAGGAGCGATAAAGATTTATTAACGGCATTAAAAATTGTTCCAGATAATTCTTATACTTTAAATTATTTAGCCTATTCTTGGCTTGAGAGAAAAATTAATATTTCGAAAGCTGTAAAAATGTTGGAGATTGCATATAAGAATAATGAGGATGATCCATATATCACTGACTCAGTTGGTTGGGGTTATTATTTAACAGGAAGATATACAGAAGCAGAAAAATTCATGAGAAAAGCGATAACGCTAATGCCCAATGATCCAATCGTAAATGACCATTATGGTGATATTTTATGGAGTCTTAATAAAAAAATACAAGCAAAGTATTATTGGAATAGCGTTATAGGATTTAAAGATACAGAAAAAGATATGTTAGAAAAAGTAAAAAAAAAATTATTAGTGGGCCCAAATATTGATAACAATAACTCATACAATTAAGTCATACGCTAAGATCAATTTAAATTTAAATATTGTCAGCAAAAGAAAGATAAATAATTTACATCAAATTGAAAGTTTAGTTGCTTTAATTGATTTGGCTGATGAGATTAAAATTAGTGAAATTAGAAGTAAAAAACATAAGGTAATTTTTAGAGGAAAATATTCTAAAGGTATACCAAAATTTAATACAATCACCCACTTATTGGCATTATTAGAAAAAGAAAAAATTATAAAAAAAAAATATCGAATATTAGTAAAAAAAAATATTCCTCAAAAATCAGGCATGGGCGGTGGATCTATGAATGCAGCTTCAATTTTGAGTTTTTTTTTAAAAAAAAAAATATTAACAAAAAAACTAAGTGAAAAATTTGCTAAAAAAATTGGATCAGATGTAATTTTGGGGCTTAATAAATTTCCAAAAGTTTACCTACCTAGTGGAAAAATACGTGTACTCAAAACTAGAATTAAATACTATCTATTATTAGTAAAACCCAATTTTGGCTGCTCAACAAGAAAAGTTTTTTCTGCAAATAAAGTATTTTCTAAAAGTAAATTAGGCAAATTAAAAAATGTTAGTAAAACTATGATAATAAATAGTGAAAATGATCTTGAAAATAGTGCTTTCCGACTTTATCCAAACCTTTTTAAATTAAAAAATAAGCTATTAAGTTGGAAAAAAGCTGAATTTGTAAGAATGACAGGATCTGGTTCAACTTTAGTGATGTATTTTACTAAAGAAGTATCTGCAAAAAATGCGTTGAAAATGTCCAAAAGGAAATTAAATAATTGTTGGTGCATTTTATCAAAAGTTATATAAAAATTTATTTTTGATAGAAAATAAATAAACTTTGGGGCGTAGCCAAGTGGTAAGGCAGCGGTTTTTGGTACCGCCATTCCTAGGTTCGAATCCTAGCGCCCCAGCCAAATATGTTAAACTTTTTAAATAAAATTTTAAGTAATTCAAATAAAATTGAGTCCAAATTTATTGATCTACAAAATAATTCAAATGTAAAAAAAATATTTAATTCAATTCAAGATTTTTCAGCAGACTCCGAAGTTAGATATGTTGGTGGTTGTGTTAGAAAAATTCTCATGAATGAAAAAGTTGATGATATTGATCTTGCAACCAACCTTAAACCAGATGACATTCAAAAAGCACTAAATGAGAGTAATATCAAGTTTTATGAAACAGGTATCCAACATGGAACAATTACTGCACAAATTGATAATGAAAAATTTGAAATTACATCCTTAAGAAGCGATGTACTGCCTGATGGAAGACATTCAAAAGTTGAATTTACCAAAGATTGGAAAAAAGATGCTGAAAGAAGAGACTTTACAATAAACGCTATTTATTCAGACATAAATGGAAACCTGTTTGATCCCTTTGATGGAAAAAGAGACCTTGAGGCCGGTAAAGTTATTTTTATTGGTAAAGCAGACCAAAGAATTCAAGAGGATTATTTAAGAATTCTTAGGTATTTAAGATTTTTTTCCATGTATAGCAAAACAGACCACGATTTAAATACTTTAAAAAGTATTAAAAAAAATTTAAGTGGTATTTCTAAAATATCATCCGAACGACTATTAGATGAATTTAAAAAAATTACTATTTCAGGTTCATTAGAAAAACTATGTTTAAATAATTATTCTTTAGAGATACTGAAATTTATATTTCCACAATTTAAAAAACTAGAAATTATAAAAAATTTAAATCCTAAGGCTAAAGAAAAGTTAAAAAATATTGATTTTCCTGTTTTGTTAGCCGTGATAAGCATAGATGAAACAGATAATTTAGAATATTTCCTATTTAAATTTAATATTTCCAAAAAGGATCAAAAACGAATTAAAAATATTAAAGATTTTTTTTATAATGTTAAAACTACAGTCAAAATAGACTCCAAATCACTTTGGAAATATTACTATTTGCATGGTAAAGAAAGTTTATTAGATATTTTAAATTATAAAGTATTAACCTCAAAAAAAGCTGAAAAAAAATTTTTAGAGTTTATTGAGTACTTTAAAAATCAAGAGTTACCAGTCTTTCCTATTAAAGCAGAAGATTTAATGAAAAAATTTAATTTAACTGAGGGAAAAAAAGTTGGTGAATACTTAAAACTTTTAGAGGATTTTTGGATTAAAAATAATTTTTCTATTACAGAAAAAGACTTAGAAAGAATTGTTAAAAATTAAATATATTTTACATCTTTTATTTCAAAATTTTTATCTCCTGCAGGAGTTTTAATTTCAACTAGGTCGCCTTTATTTTTGCCAATCAATCCTTTACCTATTGGAGATTTAAAATAAATTAATTTATTTTTTATATCAGCCTCATCTTTACCAACTATTTTATAATTTACTTTTTCATCATTATCTAAGTTTACTAAAAAAACAGTTGATCCAAATATAACCTTGCCTTCATTTGCAAGTTTAGTCACATCAATTACATTTGCTCTTGCAATTAAATCATTAATTTCCTCAATTCTTCCTTCATTATGGGATTGTTGCTCTTTGGCTGCGTGGTACTCCGCATTTTCTTTAAGGTCGCCATGAGATCTTGCCTCAGATATAGCCGAAACTATTTCCGGACGTTTTTTTTCTTTTCTAAAAACTAGTTCTTCTTTTAGTTTCTCTAAACCTATAATTGTTATTGGCTCTTTATCCATTCTTATTTCCATTTAGCAATAGGCGGTAACGACATTAAAATTCCCTCTACGTTTCCACCTGTTTGTAGTCCGAATTTAGTTCCTCTATCATATATTAAATTAAATTCTACATATCTTCCACGTTTCAAAAATTGTTTTTCCTTATCTTTTTTTGTCCATTTTTTATTTTTATACTTAAAAATAATTTCATTATAAATCATTTGAAAAGTTAAACCAACATCCCTTACAAATTCAAAATCTTTTTCCCAATTTTTTTTTTTATAATCGAAAAAAATACCACCTATTCCCCTGGGTTCATTTCTATGTTTCAAAAAAAAATATTCATCACACCATTTTTTATATTTTTTGTAATAATTTTTATTATGTTGATCACAAGATTTCTTAAGTGTTTGATGAAATTTTTTCTTTAAATTATTATTTTTAATACACGGTGTTATATCCATCCCTCCACCAAACCATCCAGATGATGTGTGAATATATCTCGTATTGAAATGCATTGCTGGAACATGCGGATTTCTCATGTGCATCACAACCGAGATGCCTGAGGCCCAAAATTTTGCACTCTTGTTAGTTCCAGGAATCTTGTTCTTAAATTGTTTTGATAATTTTCCATAGACTTCAGAAAAATTAACTCCAACTTTGTCAAAAACTTTTCCATTTTCAAATATTCTAAATTCACCACCACCTTCATCTCTATTTTTATTTCTTTTCCAGCTATTTGAATTAAATATATTTTTTTTTCCCTCAATTTTTTCAATGTCATCACAAATAGAATCTTGTAAAATTTTAAACCAATTAGACGTAAGTTTTTTTTTGAGTTTTTCGTTCATTTTAATTAAGTTGTCTTAAACATTCTGCCACAACAATAGAAACTGATGTTGATAAATTTAAAGATCTTTTTTTGTCTACCATTGGGATTTTTAACCTATGATTTACTAATTTATGTATTTTTTCAGGCACTCCTGCACTTTCTTTACCAAATAAAATAGTATCATTTTTTTTAAATTTAAAGTCTGTATAATTTTCTTTTCCTTTTGTAGTCATTAAAATAACTCTTTGCTTACTTTTTGCTTGAAGAAAATCTTCTGCACTCTCATAAAATTTTATTTTATCTAAATTCATATAATCTAATACAACTCTTTTAAATCTTTTATCGCTTAATAAGAAACCACAAGGCTCAATAATTTCAAGACTCGCCCCCAGACAAGAGCAAGTTCTGATGATAGACGCAGTATTTTGAGGAATATCAGGCTCATATAGTGCTATTTTGAACGCTGAAATGGCTTTATGTGTCATTGTTTCAGTAGAAATTATTCATTTTTATATTATATGAAATCATATATTAGGTACCTTAAACTATATTTAAAAATGTCCGAGAAAAAAGTTAAAAGAAGAGATTTTATATTCACAGCAACTTATGCTGTTGGTGCGGTGGGTGTTGCAGCTACAGTATGGCCCTTAGTAGATCAAATGAACCCTGATGCATCTGTAAAAGCTTTAGCTAGCACAGAAGTAGACGTGAGTTCAGTTGAACCTGGTAAAACCATAACTGTTTTGTGGAGAGGCAAACCAGTATTTATTAAAAGAAGAACTCAAAATGAAATTGATGAAGCAAGGTCTGTAAGGATGGAAGATTTACCAGATCCAGAAAAAGATGAGGATAGAGCGAAAAATCCAGAGTGGCTTGTGATGTTAGGAGTTTGTACTCATCTTGGCTGCGTACCTTTAAATGATAAAGGAGACTACAATGGTTGGTTTTGTCCATGTCACGGATCACATTACGATACATCTGGAAGAATTAGAAAAGGACCTGCACCAACAAATATGTCAATCCCGAACTATGAATTTTTAGAAAATAACATAATTAAAATTGGATAAAACTAATGAGTGATCATAATTACACACCAAAATCTAAATTCGGAAAGTGGTTTAACGATAGATTACCTCTATTGTCATTAGCAAACCATCTTACTGATTACCCAACACCAAAAAACCTAAATTATTGGTGGACATTTGGAGGCATTTTAACTTTTTGTTTAATTACACAGATTGTTACAGGCTTAACATTAGCCATGCATTATATTGCTCATGCTGATATGGCCTTTGATAGTGTTGAGCATATCATGAGAGATGTAAATTACGGTTGGTTAATTAGATACATTCATTCCAATGGAGCCTCTATGTTTTTTTTAGCCGTTTACATTCATATATTTAGATCTCTATTTTATGGATCTTATAAAGCTCCAAGAGAGATAATCTGGATATTAGGAATTATAATTTATTTACTGATGATGGCGGCTGCATTTATGGGATATGTTCTTCCATGGGGACAAATGAGTTTTTGGGGAGCAACAGTTATAACAAATCTTTTTAGTGCTATTCCACTAGTTGGAGAAGGTATAGTCACATGGTTATGGGGCGGCTATTCTGTTGATAATCCTACGCTTACAAGATTTTTTACATTACATTATTTAATTCCATTTTTAATATTAGGTTTAGTTGTATTACATATTTGGGCATTACACGTTCCTGGAAATAATAACCCAGTTGGTATTGATATAAAGAAACCATCTAAAGATACGGTTCCGTTTCATCCGTATATTGTAATCAAGGATACATTCGCATTATTAATGTTTATGATAATTTTTGCTTTTTTTGTTTTTTATTCTCCAAACGTTTTAGGGCACGCAGATAATTATATTGAGGCAAATCCAATGGTAACACCAGCGCATATTGTACCGGAGTGGTACTTATTACCTTTTTATGCAATTTTAAGATCTGTACCAGATAAGCTCTTAGGGGTGATTGCGATGTTATCTGCAATTTTAATACTCGCTGCCTTGCCGTGGTTAGACACATCTAAAATAAGATCTGCTGTATTTAGACCTTTGTATAGACAATTTTATTGGATTTTAGTTTTAGACGTACTAGTTTTAGGATACGTGGGAGCAATGCCAGCTGAGGGATTATATTTACTAATCGCAAGAGTTGCTACCGCTTATTATTTTGCGCACTTCTTAATAATTCTTCCATTACTTGGATTTAAAGAGAAAACTCTGCCTTTACCATTTAGTATATCAGATCCAGTTTTAGGAGGATCAGCCAATTTATCTATGGCAAAAAGTGATAAAAAAGAGGGTTGAGGAGTGAGAGCTTTTAAAATTCTATTAATCACTTTTTTATTTTTTACCGTACCTCTTCAAATAAATAGCGCTGAAAAAGTTGAATTATTAAAGACAGATTGGTCTTTTAAAGGACCTCTAGGCAAGTTTGATAGATCATCATTACAAAGAGGATATCAAGTGTACACCGAGGTGTGTGCAGCCTGCCATTCAATGAAATATTTAAGTTATAGAAATTTAATGGAAAAGGGTGGACCTGAGTTTTCAGAGGCTCAAGCAAAATCTATAGCAGCAAGTTTTGAGGTCACTGATGGTCCAAATGCTGATGGAGAAATGTTTTCAAGACCCGCAAGATTATCTGATAAATTTCCAATGCCATATCCAAATGAGAAGGCAGCCCAAGCAGCTAATGGAGGCGCTTACCCACCAGACATGTCTGTTTTGGCTAAAGCTAGAAAAGGAGGCGTAGATTATCTTTATTCAGTCTTATTAGGTTATACAGAGCCTCCAGCTGGAGTTACTTTGGATGAAGGCGTTTATTACAATAAGTTTATGTATGGAAACAAAATTAAAATGCCAAAAGTTCTTGAGGATGACTTAATAGAGTATGGAGATGGTACTTTAGCTACAGAAGAGCAAATGGCGAAGGATGTTGTTACGTTTTTGATGTGGTCAGCAGAGCCACATTTAGAGGCAAGACATAAAATGGGTTTTAGAGCAATTATATATTTGACTATTTTGACTATACTAGTTTATTTCAGTATGAAAAAAATTTGGTCACGTGTTGAATCTGAAGTTTAATACATCGCCATCTTTTACGATATAGTCTTTACCCTCTAACCTCATTTTTCCGCTACTCCTAGATTGTGTCCAACCTTGATTGTTTATGAAATCTACATAAGAAACAGTCTCTGCTTTAATAAATCCTTTCTCAAAATCTGAGTGTATTTTGCCAGCAGCATTAGGTGCAGTACTATTCTTTTTAATGGTCCATGCTCTTGTTTCTTCAGGACCAGATGTAAAAAATGTGTCTAATTCTAATATATCATAACCTTTTTTGATCATTAATTTTAGGCCTGTTTCATCCGAACCAATCATTTTCATGTAGTTTACTTTTTCCTCGTTGCTTAATTGATTAATTTGATTTTCAATATCTGCTGAAATTATTAATGTATTTTTTTTACCAAATTTTTCAGTGAATAAATTGGTATATTTATTTCCATTTTTAATACTTTTCTCGTCTACATTACATACGTATATTTTAGGTTTAAGCGATAGAAGACCAGATTTATTTATGGTAGCAAGATCAAATTTTTCATTTATTTTGATAAGGTCTTTATTATTATTTAAACAGTCGGCGGTAGTCTCTAAAATATCTTGCTGTTCTTTATCTAAGCTTTTTTTATTTTTTTTATCTAATCTTTTTTGTATTGATTCAAGATCAGCCAGCATCATTTCTGTCTCAATTATTTCTAAATCTCTAACCGGATCAACTGTTTGATTGACATTTTGAATATTTGAGGAGTCAAAACATCTGATCATGTGCAATATTGCATCCACCTCTCGTATATGAGATAAAAATTTATTCCCTAGGCCTTCACCTTTAGATGCACCTTTTACTAAGCCGGCTATATCAACGAAAGAAATTGTAGTATTAATTTTTTTTTTTGATGATGATATTTCCGCTAACTTATCAAGTCTCTCGTCTGGTACTGGAACTATTCCTATATTTGGATCAATTGTACAAAACGGGAAATTCTCCGCTTGAGCTTTATTAGAATTAGTCAAAGCATTAAATAAAGTAGACTTACCAACATTTGGTAACCCAACTATACCACACTTAAATCCCATTATTTATTATTAACAGTGCTTGAAAATAGATCCAACTTTTTATCTAACAAAATTGGAAGTGATTCTGTTATATTTTTTGTTATTGTTCCAATTTCCTCTTTTTCTTCATCATTAAAATCTTGAAGAACGTGTTCTGCAACTTGAATGTTATTTTTTGGCTGACCAATACCAATTCTTACTCTAGAATATTCTTTTCCGATAAATTTATCTATTGATTCAATACCATTATGCCCTGCACTGGATCCTCCAAATTTTGTTTTTATCTTTCCAAAGTCTATATCTAGGTCATCATGAAAAACGATTACATCCTCAGCATCAATTTTAAAATATTCAATTAATTCTCTGATGCAAACACCTGAGTTATTCATAAATGTAAGGGGTTTTATAGCATAAACCTTTTTACCACTTATAGTACCTGTCGTTAATAAACCCTTAAATTTTGGTTTTTGTTTTGATAATCCAAACTTTTGATTTATTGCATCAATAATTTTAAAACCAATGTTATGTCTATTATTCTCAGAATTTGGCGTGGGGTTACCTAAGCCTACAAATAAAAGCATATTATGAGTTATTTAGAGTTTCCAATTAAGTTATTTCTTGCCTGCAGCTTTTTTATCAGCAGGAGCTTTTTTATCATCACCTTTTTTTGTATCGTCTTTTTTCTCGCCCTTATCTGAGTCTGGTGATGCTGTCTTAGCTTCTCCTTCGGCGCCCTCTGCTGCTGCAGCTTCTCCTTCAGCACCCTCAGCTCCTTCCGCAGCCTCTGCAGGCTTTTCAGGTTCTTTAATTACAGTTGGTGCAGCAAGTGTTGCTACTACAAAGTCTCTTCCTCTAATTGTCGGTTCAACATTTTCTGGAAGTTTAATTGAAGAAATCTTGAAACTTTGACCAATATCCACACCATCTAGATCGACAATTAACTCTGATGGAATATTTTCTGTGGGGCAATTTAATTCTACTTTTCTTCTTACTATGTTAAGAACACCACCTCTTTTTAAACCAGGCGAATTTTCCGAATTAATAAATTTAACTGGAATTTCAAGTTTAACTTTCCCCCCTTTTACAATTCTCAAAAAATCAACATGTATTGGTTCATCAGTAACCGTATCAAAAACTACTTCTCTTGGTAAAACATTTAAATCTTTTCCCTCAATCTTAATATTAATTATATTTGATAAGAAATTCTCTTTATCTATAAATGTTTTAAGAATTTTTTTTGAAAAAGATATATTTTGATTTTTCTCTTTACCGCCATAAATAACAGCAGGAATTTCACCCTTAGCCCTTAATGAATTAAGGTCACCTTTTGTTTTTGTTAATCTTAAGTTTGCTTCAATTGAATTCATAAAAATAAACGCGTTTTAACCCAACTCATTTAATAACTCAAGTAAATTATTTGAATAAATCCGAAACCGATGTGGAATTTGAAATTCTTTTTAAAGCCTCTCCAAGTAAATTAGATATACTCAATACCTCAATGTTTTTTGCATTTTTTAATTTTTTAGAATTATCAATTGTATCTGTTATTACTAAATTTTTTATTGGAGAATTTCTAATTTTTTTGACCGCATCTCCACTAAGTACTCCATGGGTAATGTAAACATGAATTTCTTTGGCACCCTTACTTTTTAACATTTTTGCAGCGTTTACAATTGTTCCTCCAGAGTCAATTATGTCATCAACCATGATACATATTTTATTTTTCACATCTCCAATGATATTCATAACCTCTGATTTTCCAGGAGCAGGTCTTCTCTTATCCACAATAGCTAAATTAACATTTAAAAGTTTACTCAATCCTCTTGTTCTTGCTACCCCTCCAACATCAGGTGAAACACAAACAATATTATTTAATTTTAATTTCTTTTTAATGTGTCTAAAAAATATTGGCGTAGCATATAAGTTGTCTACTGGAATATCAAAAAATCCTTGAATTTGTCCTGCATGTAAATCAACAGTCACAACTCTATCTGCACCAGCCTTGGTTATAAGGTTCGATATAAGCTTTGCGGATATAGAAGTTCTTGGAACTACTTTTCGATCTTGTCTTGCATAACCAAAATAGGGAATTACCGCAGTAATATTTTTTGCTGATGATCTTTTCAATGCATCTATACATAATAGCATTTCAAGCAGATTATCGTTAGCAGGTGATGATATAGATTGAACCAAAAAAATATTATTACCTCTAATATTTTCATTAATCTCTACATATATTTCACCATCAGAAAATTTTCTTATATTTGAATTAACAAGTTTTGTTTTAAGATATTTTGATAACTTAACGCTTAAATGTTTATTACTATTTCCGGTTAATAATTTCATTGAGATAACCTAATTAATCATAATTAATGAGAGATTTCTACCATAATCATTTTCTTTTTTTTTTAGTGATCTTCTTGCACTAAAATAAGTATTTACCCCTGAAAAGGTGTCTTTATTAATAAGTTTAATTTTTTTAATCCCAAGCTTTTTCATCTCTAATATAATGTACTGTTTGAGATTAAAAAAATATTTTTTATTTTTAGATTTAAAAAAAATTTTATTTTTTTTATCTTTTTTAAGAAATTTTTTTAAAAAATCACCTTTTACTTCATAACTATTTTGCGATATACAGGGTCCAATTATAATTTCAAGACTTTCAACTTTTGATCCTTCTTTAATAAAAAAATTGGTCACATTCCTAACTATTCCACTAAGCGCTCCCCTCCAGCCTGCATGTATTACTGAAATTATCTCTTTATTTGGATCAAATAAAACTATTGGCGCACAATCGGCTGTTAACACTCCTATAGGGGTATTAATTTGTTTGGTTATTAATGCATCACACTTAAATCTATTTTTGATTGATTTATTTTTAATAAAATAAAATTTATTGCTATGAATTTGTTTTGGTAAATGAATTTTTTTTGTATTTGATTTTAGTTTTTTTAATACGATACTTAAATTTTTTTTTATATTGTTTTTTTTATCGTTTGATCCGACTCCACAATTTAAACTTTTATAAATTCCTTTTGAGACACCTCCTTTCGATCCAAAAAACCCATATGTAACACTCCTTTGGGGCGATAATTTTTTTGTCTTAATCAATTTCAAAAACCAATTTTAAATTTAGTTTTGTTATTTGTTAGAAGCATCACTTTAAAAACATCACCCATAAATTGTTTTCCAATCAATTTTTCTAACCTATAATAAATGTTCGCCTTATCTGAAAAATTCATTTTTTTTGATACCATTTCTGCTCTTTCAACAATACCTAACTTTTTCAAAAAACTGCCCTGTGTTGTAATTCCAGAAATATTAAATCCAACTTTCTTTGCAATTTTTTTTAAAAAATCAAAGGATAAACTATGTGTAATATCACATTTTTTATAATGCTCTAAAATATTGACAATTTTATGATTTGAAAAACCTCGTAATGTATTTTTCATCTTTTTGTCGAAATAACCATAATCAATAATCAGAAGACCACCATTTTTTTTTGCAATTATTTTATAAATAGACTTCAAATATTTGATCATATTTTCAGAAATTTCTATAAAAGTTTGATTGTTACTTAACTTAACTCCTATTTTTTTATCTAAAGAATTTATATTAGTTTTTTGGTCAACATAAACTAAACTTTTGTTTCTAGAAAATTTTACTTTTCTCTCAAACCATGCTTTATCTTTCTTTAAAAATTGCTTAATAGGAAATGAGTCAAAAAATTCGTTGGCTAAAAATAAACATGGACCGTCTTTAATTTTTTCCAAATTATTAATCCAAATTATACTACTATTTTTAATTTTAAATTTCTGTTTTCTTTTGAGATATGGACTTTTTTCATGAATATAAAAACAATAATTTTTTTTAAATTGTGAAAACTTATTTAAAGTATTTAAGATATTAAAAGACATTTCTCCATTACCTCCACCCATATCAATAATATTAATTTTTTTTGGTTTATTTAACTTTTCCCAAAAACTTAAAATCCATATCGCTAGCATCTCTGAAAAGAAAATTGATATATTTGAGGATGTTATAAAATCACCTTTCTTACCAAAAGGGTCTTTTGACATATAATACCCATCTCTTTTATCATATAATGAATTTTTGATAAATTTATCTAGACCGATTATCTTATTTTTATAATCTTTCATTTTTCTTTAATAAAAAAAAACCAATTGAAAAAAAAATTAGACATAAAATTTGCCCCAGCGTTAGATTAAATAATAAATATCCAATTTGTAGATCTGGTTCTCTAAAAAATTCAATAAAAAATCTAAAAGTTGAGTAAAACACTAAAAATAACGCAGATATAAAACCTTTTCTCTCTAAAAAATTATTTTTTACTAAAATAGTTAAAATTAAAAAAAGTATAATACCCTCAAAACCAGCTTCATAAAGTTGCGAAGGATGACGAGACACGTTATCAACCTTTGCAAAAGTTACACCCCATGAAACAGTTGTCTCTTTTCCATACAATTCAGAGTTTAAAAAATTGGCAACTCTTCCAAAGAAAATACCAATAGGCGCAACTAAAGAAATCAAGTCTAAAAATATGTAAGGATTGAAATTATTTTTTTTTGAAAATATATAGGTTCCTATAATAACTCCAATTAGTCCCCCATGAAAAGACATACCACCTTCCCATATCATAAAAACTTCTGAAAAATTACTTAGATAGTATTGTGGGTTATAGAAAATTACATAACCCAATCGTCCCCCAAGAATTATACCTAAAATTATATAGGTCAAAAGGTCATCTAAATTTTTGAAATATTTTTGATCTTTATCTAAAAATTTTTTAATTATCAGCCATCCAAATAAAATCCCAAAAATATATGCTAACGAATACCATCTTATTTCTATTGAAAATACGGTAAATGCAACTGGGTCAAAATTATTTATAAACATTATTTAAAATTATATTATAAGGATATATTAATTTTTTTAAGCATAATATGACAAAATCAAAATTCGTAATTGATAAAATTGCTAAATTATTAGAGCAAGGTTTGATATCATACAAAGATCTTAGTAACGAAATACTCAATATTATAAAGTCAAAAAAAGATGAGATTATTTTTAAATTAGATTTATCCACCAAAGAGGAATTAGAAATAGTAAAAAAAAGACTAGAAATACTTGAAAAGAAATTAAATAAAAAAAACAAATCGACTAAAATTAAAAAGGTAAAAAAATCTTAACTCTTAACCCACCCAAACTTGAGTTTTCCAACTTAATACTACCGCCATGTGATTGTATCATGTCTGATGCTATTGACATCCCAAGACCAACACTTGATTTAGAATCTCCTCTGCTTTTATCTATTTTGTAAAATGGTTTGAAAACATTTTCTCGTTCTTTTTCAGGTATACCTATGCCATTATCATCTATATTAATTACAATATTGTTTGCACTTTTTTTAATATCAATTACTACTTTATCACTATATTTTAGTGCATTATCGATAAAATTACTCAATGATCTTTTTATAAGATTTTTTCTACCTATAAAAAGAATTTCAGATTTTTTTTCAAAGAAAATTTTTTTTGTTTCATACTTACTTACGGTTTTTGATACTAGATCAGAAATATCAAAATTCTCACTTTTCTCGTTCGACCTATTGCTAGAGAATTGAAGATATTCATTAAGCATTTTTTCCATTTCAATGACATCATCAGACAGTTTTTTTTCTATTTCTTTATCTTTAATAAACGCAAGCTGGAGTTTAATTCTCGTTAAAGGTGTTCGTAAATCATGGCTTATTCCTGATAACATTTCTGATCTTTGATTTAAGTGTCTAATTATACGTTTTCTCATTTTATCAAATTCATATCCAGCTTGTCTTATCTCTAATGCGCCCGAGGGTCTATATTCTCCAATATCTTCACCTCGACCAAACTTTTCAGATGCCTTTGCTAAATTTATAATAGGCCTAGTTTGATTTTTTAAAAAAATTAGTGCCACAATAATTAATAAAAATGCTGGCAAGGTAATCCATAAAGCAAAAATTCTTGCAGAAGAATTAGCCACTCTGTCTTTTGGAATAACAAACTGAAAATATCCATTTAGATATTTAATTTTTAAATCAATAAAATCCTTTAAAGAAGTTGTATCAAACCAATAATTTGAAAATTCTGACTTAAGTTCTCTTCTTAATGTTCTGTCCATAGGGCTAAACCACCTCTCCAAATCCTCTTTTGGTAAAACCGAATGGGGCAGATAATCTACTTTTACATTATGTGACTCAAAAAAAAGTTTTGTAAGAGAGTCCTTATTGTATTGTTCATTATCATAAGCATCTATAAAAAATTTAATTTCTCCAATCAAAGCCCTAGTCATTCCTTTATTAGTTTTTATCCAAAGACTATCAAAAAAAACAATTGATATTGTTATTTGTAGAATAATTATTGGTGCGGCAACAATTAATAATGCTCTATAAAATAATTGTTTAGGTAATAATTTTTTTATAAAACTATTCAATCCATAAAACATAACCAGAACCTCGTATTGTTTGTAGATATTTTGGTTTTTTTGAGTCTATTTCTATTTTTTTTCTTAATCTTGTAATTATTACATCAACAGATCTCTCTTTATCTATATCTATCAAGTTGCCAATATAGTCTCTTGAAAAAATTTCTCCTGGCGAGTTTATCATTTTTTCTAAAATAATTTTTTCAGTATTATTAATTTTAAATTGTTCTGATTTTTTTTGAATTATAAGTTTATTTAAATCAATTGTAATATTATCAAATTCTATAAGTCTTTTTGTGCTTCTAATTTTTGTTTTCACTAATATATTTTTAATTCTCAGAACAAGCTCTCTAGGTTCAAAGGGTTTTGGTAGATAATCGTCAGCTCCTATCTCTAGACCCTCAATACGCTCATCAGGTTGACCTTTTGCAGTTAAAAGAATTACTGGAGTATTAATTTTACCTCTATTTTGTGAGATAAAATCTAAGCCACTTTGACCTGGCATCATTATGTCTAGGACAATTAAATCAAATTTAATTGCAAGTATTTTTTCTTGAGCATCCTCTGCGCTACTAGCTGTGGTGATTAAAAAATTTTTCTCAGAAAGATATTTTTTTAATAAATTTCTTATTCCATCATCATCATCTACAACTAATATATGTGCTTCAAATTTTTTCATTAATTATTTTTTTTAT
This sequence comes from Candidatus Pelagibacter communis, assembly GCF_001179965.1. Lineage (GTDB taxonomy): Bacteria > Pseudomonadota > Alphaproteobacteria > Pelagibacterales > Pelagibacteraceae > Pelagibacter. The sequence continues at coordinate 10,683 of NZ_CVSH01000049.1, read as the reverse complement.
AACATTATTAAAATTATTTACCTCATTCGAAGTAGAATTTAAAAGAGCATTGTAAATTCTTTTTTTTTGGGCTGAGAAAATTTCTTCAAAAATTTTCATACCTTTTTTTGTCAGGTAAACATGTTTTAATCTTGTGTCTTTTTCCCCTTTTTTAAATAGTATGATATCTAATTTAACAAGCTCTTTAATAACTCGATTAAGACTTTGTTTTGTTATTTTGAGCTTTTTTAAAAGATTAGAAATTGTTATCCCTTCATTGATGGAAATGATATGTATTACCTTGTGATGAGCTATTCCCAATGAATGTTTATCGAGTGTTTTTTTTGCATCATTAAATGACTCCCTGTAGCTTACAAAAAGCTTCTCAATAAACTCTTTTAAATGATCATCTTTTAAATATAAAAGATCTTTCATATTGGTAAGTTATATTGACATATTATATTTAGAAAGATATTTTTTTAATAAAATATATTTTTCTTATGATACCTTACGATAAAAGATCTGGCAAAATTTGGTATAATGACAATCTAGTAGATTGGGGCGATGTTAAATTGCATGTTCTTAGCCACGGCTTACATTATGCTAGCTGTGTATTTGAAGGTGAAAGGGTTTACGATGGAGCTATTTTTAAACTTGAAGAGCATACAGAGAGATTTTTTTATTCAGCAAAAAGAATGGGTTTCACTATACCGTTCTCACAAGATCAAATCAATGAAGCGAGTAAAAAAATAATATCTATACAAAAAGTAAATAATGGTTATGTAAGACCAGTCGCTTGGCGTGGAAGTGAGATGATGGCAATATCCGCTCAACAAACAAAAATTCATGTTGCTATTGCAACATGGGAGTGGGGCTCATACTTTGACCCAAAATTAAAAACAGAAGGCATTAAATTAAACATTTCAAAATGGAAAAGGCCATCACCAGAGTCAATTCCCTGGGATACAAAAGCTGCTGGTTTATATATGATATGTACTTTATCTAAACATGATGCAGAAAGTCAAGGTTACACAGATTCTTTAATGCTCGATCATGAAGGAAAAGTTGCAGAAGCAACTGGTGCAAATATTTTTTTTAAGGATAAAGATGGTAATTTACATACCCCAACCCCAGATTCATTTTTAGATGGAATAACAAGACGTACGATTATTGAAATAGCAAAAACAAAAAATATTAAAGTATTTGAAAGAAAGATAGAGGTATCAGAATTATCAAATTTTGTTGGGTGTTTTTTGACAGGTACCGCTGCAGAGGTAACTCCAGTTTCATCCATTGATAGATTTAATTTTAAAGTATGCAATACTATTATGGAACTTTCTAAAAGCTATCAAGATATTGTAAGAAAGAAAATCGCTGCTTAATTTTTATTATCTTCAGAAATTGCATGGTCGATACCTTTTCTCAAATAATCATAACCTGTATAAAGTGTCAGAAAAGCTGACAGCCAAAGTAAAAGCATCCCGATTGTTTGAGCATTATAGTCTTGAAAATTAATTAATTTATTCCCAGTTTCACCAGTAAGTAAAAGTGCAATAGAAAACATTTGAAGAAAAGTTTTTAATTTTGCTAAATTAGAGACAGGAAGTTTAATTTGTCCTTTAGCTAAAAATTCTCTTAAACCTGATATCAAAATTTCTCTGGTTAAAATAATTATTGCAGCGATAACTTCATAATTTCTAATTGTTCCATCCATCACTAATAAAATAAGTGCTGTAGCTACAATAATTTTGTCTGCAATTGGGTCTAATAGCTCTCCTAATTTAGACTCTTCTTTGAACATTCTAGCTAATAGTCCATCAAGAAAATCAGTAAAAGAAGCCACTAAAAATAAAACAAATGGTATTAAATCTCCATAAAAGCCAGGAAGATAAAATGCGAATACAAAAATTGGTACTATAATAATTCTTCCTATAGTCAAGTAATTTGGAATTTTTATTTTCATTCGTGAAAAAAATTATAAATTTTTTTTGCAACCTTTTCTTCAACTCCATCAACTGACTGAATCTCATCTAAACTTGCTGACTCAACAGCTCGAGCTGATCCAAAATGATTTAATAATGCTCTCTTTCTAATCGATCCAATTCCCTCGATTTGATCAAGCAAAGAACTTGTCATACCTTTCTTTCTTTTAGCTCTATGTGCACTCACCGCAAATCTATGCGCTTCGTCCCTAATTCTTTGCAAGAAAAATAGAGTTGGATCATTTTTTTCAAATTTAAGCTCTTTTCCGTTATGAAAGAAAACCTCATTACCACTGTTTCTCATTTTGCCTTTTGCTATAGCTATTACGGGGATATCATGAAGTCCTAGTTCATTAAGACTTGATCTTGCACTTGAATATTGACCTTTACCACCATCTATTAAAACAAGATCAGGAAAAGTCAGATAGTTATCTTTTTCTTGAAGTGCTCTTTTAAATCTTCTTTCTAAAACTTCTTTTATCATGCCATAATCATCTTGACTGTTTTCTCTAATTTTAATGTTAAATTTTCTGTATCTTTTTTTAATAAATCCTTCTTCTCCATATGTTATTAAAGCACCAACACTATTTGTGCCTTGAATATGGCTATTATCATAAACTTCAATTAAATTAATGTTTGTTTCTAAATTAAATTTTTTAGCTACTGACTCAAATAATTCTTTATTATTTTGGCTTTCGTAAAGTTTTCTACTTAAACTATCCTTTGCATTTTTAATTGCTTGATTGATTACTTTTAATTTTGATCCTTTTTTTGCAACAGAAATATTAATTTGTTTATCCTCTTTTTTTGATAGAGTTTTTTCAATTAAGTCTTTTTCTCTTATATTTTCAGAAAGAATTATTGATGCGGGGACACTTTTATTTTCATAAAATTGAGATACGAATGAATTTAATATTTCACTAAGATTTTCCTCAGCATCGTGTTTGGGATAAAAAGCTTGGTTTCCCCAATTTTGTTTTGATCTATAAAAAAAAACTTGAATACAAGTTTTTCCAGATTCTTTATAACCAGCAATTACATCTGCCTCTACCAGATTTGCTTCATTTACTCTTTGAGAAGACTGAATAATATTTAGTGATTTAATTCTATCTCTTAAAATTGTCGCCTTTTCAAAATCAAGTTCTTCACTAGCTTTTTCCATTTGCTGAGAAAGATTTTTTTGTATCTTTCTTGATTTCCCTGACACAAATTCTATTGCATCGTCAACTGATTGTTTATATTCCTTTTCTTCAATAAACCCTACGCATGGAGCTGAACATCTTTTTATTTGATATAAGATACAAGGTCTTTCTCTATTTTTAAATACTGTATCATCGCATACTCTAAGATGAAAAATTTTTTGAATCATCTTAATTGTCCAATTTGCAGATCCAGCTGATGCAAATGGACCAAAGAAAAATCCTTTTTTTTCTTTTTTACCTCTATGCCTTTTAATTTGAGGCCATTTATCTTCTTTACCAATAAAAATAAATGGAAAAGATTTATCATCTCGTAAAAGAATATTAAATTTTGGTTTATGTTTTTTTATTAAATTTGCTTCAAGTAATAAAGCTTCGCTTTCGTTAGAAGTAGTTGTTATTTCAATTTTTTTGGTCTGAGACAACATTCGCTCTGTCCTAATTATGTGATTTTTTTCTGACACGTAGCTTTTTAATCTATTAGGTAAATTCTTAGCTTTTCCGACATATAAAATTTCATTTTTTGAGTTAATCATTTTGTAAACACCCGGGAGCTTAGGTATTAGTGCTAGTTCTTTTTTGATTACTTCTTTTCCTATTTCAGAGCTGATCATGGCTTCTTTTTTTTGATATTTGAATTCCTACAGAGGAACAATCTTTTAGTACCTCTAGTTTTTCAATTTTAAGAGATATTTTACCAATTCGTTTATCTTTAAATAATTCATCAAATACATCCTCAGCTAAAGTTTCAAGAAAATTATAATGTCTATTTTTAACAAGTTTTTTTACTAATCTTACAAGCTTAGCGTAATTTACTATTGATTTTAAATCTTTATCATTTGTTGGTTTTTTATCCTCGTAATTTGCTTCTAAACTAAACTTTACTTTTTGAGGTTTTTCTTTTTCAAAGTCATAATAGCCCAACTTAAGATTTAAAATTAATTCACTTATAATAACTTTTTTTTCGTAATTAAATAGACTTTTACTTTTATCTAATTTTATAATCTTAAAATTATTTTTTTTCATTCTTTTCCCTTCAAAATATCTGGTGTTTGCCAATTAAGGCTTTGACCACTATCCAAAGCTACAACCTGTCCAGTAATAGAGCTGTTTTTAATAAAGAAGTCAACAGCATTACAAATTTCATCTACATTAACTTGTTTTTTTAGTGGTGTCGCCAGGTATTGATTTTTAAAATGTTTCATTGATTGTCTTTTATTTTTAATTGTAGGTCCAGGAGCTATACCGTTAACCCTAATTTGAGGGGCTAAACTCATTGCACTTGTTTTGGTCAAGGTATATAAACCGGTTTTACTCAAAGTATAAGAGAAAAAAAATGGCGTTAGTTTAAAAACCCTTTGGTCAAGAATATTAATAATATTATTGTTTATTCCTTTTATATTTTTTGAAAATTCTTTTGAGAGGTAGGCAGGGGCCTTTAAGTTAGTCGTTATGTGTTTTTCCCAACTTTGAGATGTAAAATTGTCCAATTTATCGTTTTCAAATAAAGAGGCATTATTTATCAAACAATCGAAATATTTTAATTTTGACTTTGCAAATTTGATAATTTTTTTTAAATCACTATCTTTATTAAGATCAGCTTTTATTAAATATATTTTTGATCCCTTTAAAAATAATTTTTTTTTTAAATCCTCGGCTTTAGACTTTGATTTGTTGAAGTGAATAACTATTTCTTTATTTGGGCCAGATAACTTATTGGCAATTGCAGCACCAATTCTTGTGGCTCCACCAGTAATAATTATCTTTTTTGCTTCCATTTTTTATCCTTTTTTTTAGTCACTCTTGTACCAGGCATTCCTAAAGTTGATCTTCCTTTTGGGTATATTTTATTTTTAACATCGTACTGTCTAATTTTTGGATTTAAAGTAATTTCAAGTTCTGTGGTTTGTAATTTTCTAATTTCGTCTCTTATCTTTGCTGCTTCCTCAAATTCTAAGTTGGATGCAGCTTCTTTCATTTTTTTATCAAGCCCTTTAAGGTGTTTTTTTAGGTTTCCACCAATATTCGACCCCTCGCTTATTTTGACATAATCCTTTTCGTAAACGCTTTCTAATATGTCGCTAATCTCTTTTTTTACAGTTTTAGCATCAATGTTATGTTTTTTATTATAAGCTAATTGTATTTTTCTTCGTCTTTCTGTTTCTTGAATTGCTTTTTTTATACTTTTAGTCTCTTTATCAGCATATAAAATTACTTTTCCCTCTATGTTTCTAGCAGCTCTTCCGATAGTTTGAATTAAAGAAGTTTCAGATCTTAAAAAACCTTCTTTATCTGCATCAAGAATTCCAACCATAGCGCACTCTGGAATATCTAAACCCTCTCTTAAAAGATTTATTCCAACAAGAACATCAAATACTCCCATTCTAAGATCTCTCATGATTTCTATTCTTTCCAAAGTATCGATATCGGAATGAAGGTATCTTACTTTGATACCATTCTCATGAAGATACTCTGTGAGATCCTCAGCCATTTTTTTTGTTAAAGTAGTTACTAAAACTCTATGATTGTTTTCAATTACTTTTTTACACTCATGCATTAAATCATCAACTTGATTTTTTGCTGGTCTTATTTCCACTGGAGGATCTATTAAACCAGTTGGTCTAATAACTTGGTCAATATATTTTCCTTTAGTTTGCTCTAGTTCCCATGGTCCAGGAGTTGCAGAAACAAAAACCGTTTGTGTTCTCATTAAATCCCATTCTTCAAATTTTAAAGGTCTATTATCCATACAAGATGGAAGTCTAAAACCATATTCTGCTAAAGTACTTTTTCTTGATCTATCCCCTTTATACATACCATTTAATTGCGGTACAGTTACATGAGACTCGTCAACAAAGATTAGAGTATTGTCAGGAAAGTATTCAAATAGTGTTGGCGGTGGCTCACCAGGCTTTCTGCCGGATAAAAATCTTGAGTAATTTTCTATACCTGCACAAGATCCAGTTGCTTCAATCATTTCTAAATCAAATCTTGTTCTTTCCTCTAATCTTTGTGCTTCAAGTAATTTATTTTCTGATTTATGTTTTTTTAAAGTAACTTCTAATTCTTTTCTTATATTAATAATTGCTTGTTCCACTGTTGGTTTTGGAGTTATGTAATGACTGTTTGCATAGACCTTTATTAAATTAAGTTCTCTAACCTGATCTCCTGTTAAAGGATCAAACTCCTCGATTTTTTCTAACTTGTCTCCAAATAGACTTAATCTCCAAGCTCTATCTTCAAGATGTGAAGGAAATATTTCAAGATATTCCCCACGAGCTCTAAATGTTCCTCTATAAAAATTTTGATCATTTCTTTTATATTGTAGAGCAACTAAGGATTTTATTATTTGTTCTCTATTATAGTCGTAATTTTTTTGAAGAGTTAAAGTCATTTTGCTGTATGCTTCAACAGAGCCCAATCCATAAATACATGAAACGCTTGCTACTATTAAAACATCATCTCTTTCCAAAAGAGATCGCGTAGCAGAGTGCCTCATTCTGTCAATCTGTTCATTTATCGATGCCTCTTTCTCTATGTAAGTATCTGATCTTGGAACGTATGCCTCTGGCGTATAATAATCGTAATAAGAAACAAAATATTCTACTGCGTTGTTTGGAAAAAAGCTTTTCATTTCCCCATAAAGCTGTGCTGCCAAAGTTTTATTTGGCGCTAAAATTAAAGCTGGTCTATTGGTAGTCTCTATGATTTTGGCCATGGTAAAAGTTTTTCCAGATCCAGTGACTCCCAACAAAACTTGGTTAAATTGTTGTTTATTTGCACCATCAACTAATTTTTTAATTGCAGCTGGCTGATCACCAGCAGGTTTAAAATCGGATACTATTTTGAATTTTTTGCCACCTTCAAGTTTTCCACTTATTTCTGGCTTTTTTCCCTCTAAATCAGTAATTAAATCTTGATATGTATTTTGCATATAATAAACAAAGTATTAAAATAAAATATTATTTCAATGAGCATTATATCTGACAGCTTAAAAAGAATAAAACCTTCCCCAACTATAGCAGTATCTCAAAAAGCCAAAGAATTGAAAGCTGCCGGGAAGGATGTGATTGGACTGGGTGCTGGAGAACCAGATTTTGATACACCCGAAAATATTAAAAATGCAGCAATAAAAGCAATTAAAGGTGGTGATACCAAGTATACAACTGTAGACGGTACAAATGCTCTTAAGGAGGCGATTGTCAAAAAATTTAAAAGGGAAAATAATATAAATTATACAGTTGATCAAATTACAGTTGGGGCAGGAGGAAAACACGTAATATATAATTTAATGATGGCAACTTTAAATAAAGGTGATGAAGTTATTATTCCAGCTCCTTATTGGGTTTCATATCCAGATATAGTTTTATTAGCTGGAGCTAATCCAGTGGTAATAGAATGTTCCGAGGAACAAGGTTTCAAATTAAGTGCAAAAGATTTAGAGTCGAAAATTAATAATAATACTAAATGGGTTATATTGAATTCTCCGTCAAACCCAACTGGAGCATGTTATTCAGAGCAAGAAATAAAAAATTTATCTCAAGTTTTAAAAAGAAATCCTCATGTGAATATACTAAGTGATGATATATATGAACATATTACTTATGATGGATTTAAATTTTTTACTATAGCTCAAATACCAGAAATAAAAAATAAAGTGGTTACTATGAATGGTGTAAGCAAATCTTATGCAATGACAGGTTGGAGAATAGGGTATGCTGCAGGTGATAAAGAGATCATAAAAGCTATTGCTAAAATTCAATCTCAGTCTACAACCAATCCATCATCTATCAGTCAAGCAGCTGCAGTTGAGGCATTAAATGGAAAACAAGATTTTATTTCAGTAAGAGCTAAAGCTTTTCAAGAAAGAAGAGATTTCGTTGTGAATTCTCTCAATGCTATTGAAGGAATAAATTGTATTAAACCTAATGGAGCGTTTTATGTATTTCCAAGCTGCAAAGGTCTAATTGGTAAAAAAGATAAAAATGGAAAAAAAATCACAAGTGATACAGATTTTGTAGAATCTTTACTAGAAAACAACGAGGTTGCTGTTGTCCAAGGGTCTGCTTTTGGTTTAGAAGGTTTTTTTAGGATTTCATATGCAACTTCTATGGATAAATTACAAGAAGCCATGAAAAGAATAAAACTATTTTGTGAAAGTTTAAATTAATTTAAAATTAGTGAGATAAGTACTTTTCAGCCTCTAGTGCAGCCATACAACCCATTCCCGCAGCAGTTACTGCCTGTCTAAATATCTTATCTTTAACATCCCCAGCTGCAAAAACACCAGGTATATTTGTTTCTGTAGAGTCAGGTTTTGTAATTAAATATCCTTCTTTATCCATATTGACCTGATCTTTAAATAAATTAGTTGCTGGATCATGGCCAATTGCAATAAATAAACCATCAACTTTTAATTCATCAATTTTATTTGATTTTACATTCTTAATTTTTATCCCAGTAACATTCTTAGGGTCTTTATCGCCGATTACATCTTCAATAACTGTATCCCAAATAATTTCAATTTTCTTATTTTCCATAAGTTTTTTTTGAAGCATTTTTTCAGCTCTCAGTTCATTCCTTCTATGGATAAGTTTAACTTTTGATGCAAACTTTGTTAAAAACATAGCTTCTTCAACAGCTGCGTTTCCACCACCTACAACAGCAACAGTTTTTTCTTTAAAAAAAAATCCATCACATGTTGCACATGCCGATACACCAAAACCTCTATACTCTTGTTCAGATTTTAAATTTAGCCACCTTGCTTGGGCACCAGTCGATATTATTATTGAGTCAGCTGTATATTTTTGACCACTTTCTCCTGTGGCTTCAAAGGGTTTTGACTTAAGATTAACCGAGGAGATATGATCTTCTATCATTTCTGTACCAACCGCTTTAGCTTGTTCTTTCATCTGATCCATAAGCCAAGGACCTTGTATTACTTCCGCAAATCCGGGATAATTCTCAACATCAGTAGTAGTAGTCAATTGGCCTCCAGGCTCCATACCATGAACTAAAACTGGATTAAGCATTGCTCGAGCCGCATAAACTGCTGCAGTGTATCCGGCTGGACCGGATCCAATTATTAACACTTTTGTGTGTTTAGTTGGATTTTGATTCATATCACAGCTATATAGTAATTTATGTACAAATTAAAAGGGTTATTGTTAACAGAAGGTATGCATGGCATGATTAGCCAGGTCGAAGGTTTAGCAAAAGCATTAGACATTGATTACATACACCAAAAAGTTGAACTTAATTTATTTGCAAAGTTAATCACGCCTAAAATAACACCAGTTTCAAATTTATTTTTCAAAAAATTTATTGTGCCCGAGATAGATCTAATTATATCTTGTGGTAGAAAAAGTGTAATACCATCTTTATATTTGAAAAAAAATTCAAAAAAAAAATTAATTAATATACATATTCAGGACCCGAAAGTTTCTTTAAAAAACTTTGATTATATAATTGCACCAGAGCACGACGGCTTAAGTGGTGAGAATGTAATTAATTCAAAAGGTGCATTACATTATCTCTCATTAAAAGAAATTAAAGATAATCATGGCTATTTATTAAATAATATTAATAGAGATAAAAAACAGCTACTTTTAGTTTTAGGTGGACCCAATAAGTACTATAGCTATGATAGAAATAATTTAGAAAAAATTTTTGAAAATCTAAAAAATTTAGCAAAAAAATATGATCTTCAAATTATTATAATACCATCCATGAGAACCCCAATTAACACAATAGAACATGCAAGCAGTTTTTTTGATAAAGAAACCATAATCGTTAAAAATGTAGATAAAAAAGCTTACTTATCTGCTCTATCTATTTCTGAATTTTTAGTGATTACATGCGACTCAACATCGATGATTTCCGAAGCTGCTTTGACGGGTAAACCAATATATGTAGCTCAAATTCAATCAAAAAAAGATGACTATAGGTTTAGACAATTTAGGAAATTATTTACTAAATTAAATATTATTAGAAATTTGGAAGATAAATTAGAAGTATGGAACTATGAAAAACTTGATGAAACTAATAGGGTAGCTAATATAATTAAAAAAAAAATATAATGTCATTTTTAAAATCTATTGAAAATAATTCAAAAAAATTTGAGGATCCATTTTTACATTGGGAATTAGATAAACCTCTCACTGATGGACAAATAAATGAAATAGTTAATGCCGATATAGCAAATCCAATTGACCACGATCTAAATTATGATGGTACAAGAGCTATTGATGGAGGTGCTCCAGAATTTAGAAAAGGACTTTCTCATGGAGGGAAAGCACTTAAGTTTAGATGTTTTATAACCAAAGAAAATTCCATAGAATTTCCACATTTAATGAAGCTAATTAAAGAATTGCAAAATAAAAATACGTATGAAAAAGTTTCAAAACTCGTGGGGAAAGACCTATCTAATTCATACATAAGGGTAGAAGTTATATGTGATAGAAAAGGTTTTTGGCTGAAACCACATTGCGATATTGAAGAAAAATTAATGTCCTGTTTATTAT
>NZ_CVSH01000048.1 GCF_001179965.1 Candidatus Pelagibacter communis | reverse complement strand
TTTTCTTTCTCCACCAACAAAAATTGCTATGTTACCTGTTGCTGCTCTATGGCACCCACCACTAACTGGACCATCAAGGGGTATTCCTCCTTTTTCTGATACTAGTTTTCCCATTCTCTTGACTTCGGCTTCATCTGTAGTGCTCATCTCTAGCCAAACTTTGTCTTTACTTATACCCTTAAGAATACCATTTGGTCCTTCCATCACATCTTTACATATTTCTGGTGAAGGCAGACAAGTAATTATTAAATCAACACCTTCAGTAAGCTCTCTGGAGTTTTCAGCTATTTTTGCCCCTTTTTTTTTGAATTCATCAGTCAAACTTTTATCTAAATCTCTAACAGTTAGGTCAAATTTATTTCTCAGTAAACTACCAGCTAATTTGCCACCGACATTTCCCAATCCAATAAAGCCGATTTTCATGTGCGTCCTAATTAGTAAATTAATAATTTTTTAAACATGATATAATTTATTAATTAAAATGTATTTAAATAAAATTAAAACAACTATAAGCTTTTTTTTAATATTATCAGTCATTTCAATAAACAAATTTGCTTTTGCTGAGATAATAAAGCCAAATAATGGTATTGAACCTCTTCAAGTTGTGAAAATTCAATTAAGAGGATTAAAGAATAATAGCAAAGAATATAAAGATGATGGTATCGAGCAGACTTGGGCATTTGCACATCCAGATAACCAAAGATACACAGGACCCCTTGAGAAATTTAAAATTATGTTAAAAGGTGAGGCATACTCAATGTTGCTGAATCATAAAGAGCATAAAATTAAAGAAATTTTTTTATCAGAGGATGTTGCAACCTTTGAAGTAATTATTTTAAATGCTGAAAAAGAATATTTTAAATTTAAATGGCAAGTTGAAAAATTTATTGAGGAAGGACCACTAAAGGATTGTTGGTTAACAACAGCTGTATCCTCACCAATATCTATGGGGTCATCAATCTAATGCCAAAATTACCTGATTATATAAGAGTAGCAATTTTAATGGGAATTTTATGCATTCCACCTATTGCAGCAACCCAAATTGGTTGGTTTCTTTGGGGGAAAGAAGCGGGCATTAATTGTGGTATGGTTGTTGGAGTAATTAGTGTGACTATCGCGGCCTACCTAATGTACCAGAAGGGTTGGAGAGATTCTGATGATGACTATTAAATTTATGTTTCGTTAAGATGAGAAATTTAGTAGGAATCCAATTATGAAATCAAAAGCTAAAGTAGTTATAGTTGGTGGAGGTGTAGTTGGAGTAAGCGCACTTTATCATTTAGCAAAAAAAGGATGGTCCGATGTTGTTTTAGTTGAGAGAAAAGAACTAACATCCGGATCAACTTGGCATGCTGCCGGACTTTTACCATTGTTTAATATGAGTTATTCAGTGGGACAACTTCATAAATACGCAGTCAATCTTTATAAAACATTAGAAAAAGAAACAGGAAAAAATGTTGGCTTCAGTGTTGTATCAAATATTAGATTAGCAAGCACTAAAGATCGAATGGATGAATATCATCAGTATGCAGGAGTTGCACAAACAATTGGAGTCGATGTAAAATTCTTAACACCTGACCAAGTAAAAGAAATTTGGCCACTGTGTAATACTTCAGATCTAGTTGGTGCAATTCAACACCCAGAGGACGGTTACATTCAACCTGCCGATCTTACTCAAGCTTTAGCAACAGGCGCAAGAAATAGAGGCGCAGAAATTTATAGAAACACAAATGTAGTCGGAATTAAACAAACAAAAGATGGATGGGTTGTTGAAACTGATAAAGGTTCTATCGAGTGTGAACATGTGATGTCATGTTCTGGTAATTTTGCAAGACAAACTGGTAAGATGGTTGGATTAGATATTCCTGTTATTCCAGTTGAACATCAATACATCGTGACTGAACCGCATCCAGAAATACAAAAAAGAAAAAAACAAGGGCTTCCAGAGATGGGAGTTTTAAGAGACAGTGATAGTAGATGGTACATGAGAGAGGAAGCTGGAGGTTTAATTTTAGGACCTTATGAAGATGGTGCTCCATGTTGTTATGTAGACGGACCATCAAAAGACTCTGAGTATGAATTATTTCAAGAAGATCTTGATAGACTTGCTCCTCACATTGAAGGCGCAATCCACCGTGTACCTGCATTTGGAGAAGTTGGCGTAAAGAAAGTTTATAATGGTGCTATATGCTATACACCAGATGGTAATCCAATAGTTGGTCCAGCTTGGGGATTGAAAAATTTTTGGATTAATGAGGGACATAGTTTTGGAATTACAGCAGCTGGTGGTGCAGGTTGGCAATTAGCAGAATGGATTGTTGATGGAGAACCAACTATTGATATGTTAGGCGTTGAGCCAAGAAGATACGGGGATTATTGTTCAAAATCATATCTTAAAGAAAAAAATGAAGAAGCATATAGAAATGTATTTATAATTCATTATCCAGATGAGGAAAGAGGAGCTGCAAGACCATTAAGAACAGCACCATGTTACGATAGAATGAAAAATTTAGGAGCTGTGTTTGGTCAAAAATTTGGATGGGAGAGACCAAATTTTTTTGCAACTGATGGGATGAAACAAGAGGACGATTGGTCTTTTAGAAGATCAAAATGGTTTGAAGCTATAAAAAAAGAATGCAAGAACGTGAAAGAAAATGTTGGATTGCTAGATATGACAGCTTTTGCAAAATGTAGAATCAAAGGTCCTAAAGCAGAAGAATTTTTAGATAAATTAGTCGCCAACAAACTTCCAAAAAAAGTTGGAAGAATAAATTTGTGTCATGCTTTAAATACAAAAGGTGGTGTGCACTCTGAATTTACAATTATGCGAGAAGCAGAGGACAGTTTTTATTTAGTTTCGGCAGGTGCTTTTCAAAGATTAGATCATGATTGGATATTAAAATGGATGCCAAGTGATGGCTCAGTACAATTTGAAAATTTAACAAATAGCACGGGTGTATTAGTAGTCTCTGGGCCAAAAGCTAGAGAATTGATGCAAAGAGTTTCAAAAGATGATTTTTCTAACGAAAATTTTAAATGGTTAAGTGCTAAAAATGTGGATATTGGTCAGGCACCTGTAAATGCGATGAGAGTTAACTTTGTTGGAGAACTTGGTTGGGAGCTCCATCATGGCATAGAATATCAAAACCATATTTTTGATAAATTAATGGAGGCAGGTAAAGATTTAAATCTAAAACCATTTGGAATACGAGCGATGAATAGTTTAAGAGTAGAAAAATCTTATAAATTAGTTGGAACAGAATTATCAATTGAATATTCTCCCTACGAGAGTGGACTTGATAGGTTTATTCACCCAAATAAAGGAAACTTTATAGGTCTAGATGCACTTAATAAATGGAGAGAAAAAGGATTCAACAATAAATTAATTACACTTGAAGTTCATAACACAACAGATGCAGATGTTTTAGGAAACAATCCTATTTATGAAAATGGATCAGTGATAGGTAGAGCAACAGGTGGTGATTTTGGTTTTAGATTAGGAAAATCTATCGCACTAGGTATGGTTAAACCAGAATTAGCTAACGTTGGACAAAAATTAAAAATTGATATACTTGGTAAGATGCATGAGGCAACAATCTTAGAGGAAAGTCCTTATGATCCTGAAAATAATTTATTGAGAGCTTAATGAAAATATTAGTCGCTGTAAA
>NZ_CVSH01000047.1 GCF_001179965.1 Candidatus Pelagibacter communis | reverse complement strand
CATCGGAAAAAGGTGGAATAAAAGCTGGGGATATAATTTTAGAATTTGATGGGACTGTTATTAATCAAATGAGAGAATTACCAATGATTGTTGCTCAAACAGAAGTTGGAAAAACTGTGCGGGTAAAAATTTGGAGAAATAAAAAAGAGATTTTTAAAAAAATTAAACTAGGAAGATTAGAAACATCTAGTGATTTCAAACCAAAAAAACCAAAAGTTTTAAAAACAACAGTAATTGATGATTTAAAAATTGAAGTAAGGCCTTTAAACAATGAAGATATTGAAAAAAGAAAATTACCAAAAGATACTACAGGAGTTGTAATTACAAGCATTGACGCTGATAGTCCTGTCAAAAACTTAATGATAAATAATATAATTATTGAGGCACAAAAGAAAAAAATTAAAACACCTGGAGATTTACAAAATATAGTTAAATCATCTTTAGTTGCTAACAATAAAACAATTTTAGTAGTCATTTATAATAACGAAAACCAAATAAGTTATATTGGTATAAAATTAAAATAATAAATGGACATACAGTCCAAAATAATTCTTATCTTTGGCCCTACCGCATCAGGAAAATCTAAATTTGCTATACAACTTGCAAAAAGAATAAATGGAGAAATTATTAACGCTGACAGTATGCAAGTTTATAAAGAACTTAAAATTTTAACGGATAGACCAAAAAATAAAGATTTAAAAATAGTTAAACACCATCTGTATGGATTTTTAAATGTCAAAAAAAATTTTTCAACAGGACAATGGTTAAAAATAGTTCAAAAAAAAATTAAAGAATTAAAAAAAAAAAATAAAATTCCTATTATAGTTGGTGGAACAGGTTTATATTTTAAATCGATAACAAGTGGATTAGTAAAAATACCGAAAATACCAGTAAATTTTAGAAATAAAATTAGAAAAATACAGTCTAATTTAGGCCAAGAACAATTTTATAAAAAACTAGTAAAAATCGATCCAAATGTAAAAAATAAAATCAATCCAACTGATGTCCAAAGATCTATAAGAGCATATGAAGTAAAAAAATTTACCAAAAAAACTTTAACCCAATGGTTTAAAAAAACGACTATACCGTTTGATGATCAGGAGTTAGTAAAAATTCTGATAGATACCAAAAGAGAAGATCTTGTTAAAAAGATAGAAAAGAGGGTTAATAAGATGATTAAAGATGGAGCTATTAAAGAGGTAAAAAAATTTTTAAAATTGAGGGTTAATAAAGATAAAAGCTCTAGCAAAGTTATTGGAATTAATGAAATTAGCTCATATTTGTTAAATAAACAGGATTTGATTTCGACAAAAGAACAAATATTCATAAAAACAAGACAATACTCAAAAAGACAAAGCACTTGGGCAAGAGGACAAATGAAAGATTGGCAAAAAGTTCCATCTCAGGATTTAACTTCTTACATAAAAAAATTTCAAAAATATCACACTTAAACTTGACCAATTAGCACAACTTCAGCTAGATTGATTGAATGCCAAAATTGTTATCAGGAGCTGAAATTGTTTTTAAATGTTTGGAAGACCAAAATGTAGAATATATTTTTGGTTATCCAGGAGGAGCAGTTCTACCAATTTACGATGAACTAAAAAATCATTCATCAATTAAACATATTCTAGTTCGTCATGAACAAGGAGCTGGTCATGCAGCAGAGGGTTATGCAAGATCTTCAGGTAAACCTGGCGTTGTACTTGTTACATCTGGTCCTGGTGCAACAAACGTAGTAACAGCATTAACAGATGCATACATGGACTCCGTACCACTAGTTTGTATTTCAGGACAAGTTCCAACTCATTTAATTGGAACAGATGCATTTCAAGAATGTGACACAACAGGAATAACAAGACCTTGTACAAAACATAATTGGTTAGTTAAAGATATTAGAGATTTATCAAAAATAATTCATAAAGCTTTCGAGGTAGCAACAACCGGAAGACCGGGACCAGTTCTTGTTGATATCCCAAAGGACATACAATTTCAGAAAACGGATTATCCAAAATTTAAAAAGAAAAATAAATTAAATGGAAAAGTTCATAATCATTTTTCACAAAAAGAAATAGATGAATTAGTTAAGCTGATGTCAAAATCAAAAAAACCAATTTTTTATACTGGTGGGGGCGTAATAAACTCTGGCCCTAAAGCAAGTGAGTTATTAAGAGAGCTTGTAGCTGTGACTGGTTTTCCAATTACATCTACATTACAAGGTTTAGGCTGTTTTCCTGGTGATGATAATAATTTTCTGGGCATGTTAGGAATGCATGGTACCTATGAAGCTAATAATGCAATGCATGATTGTGATTTGATGATTAATATTGGTGCTCGATTTGATGACAGAATAACAGGAAAGATAGATGAATTCTCACCGAAGTCTAAAAAGGTTCATATTGATATCGATCCATCATCTATAAATAAAAACGTAAAAGTTGATTTACCAATCGTGGGGGATGTTCAAAGTGTAATTTCTTCAATAATAAAAACAATTAAGAAGACAAAACCTAATTTTGTTAAATCTAATAAACAACAAATATCAAAATGGTGGGAACAAATTGGGAAGTGGAGAGAAAAGAAATCACTTGATTATATAAACAGCAATGAGACTATAAAACCTCAATATGCGGTTCAAAGGCTTTACGAGTTAACAAAAAATAAAGATACATTTATTACAACTGAAGTTGGTCAACATCAGATGTGGGCAGCACAACATTATAAATTTGATAAACCAAACAGATGGATGACATCTGGAGGGTTAGGAACAATGGGATATGGTTTGCCTGCTGCAGTTGGTGTTCAAATTGCTCATCCAAAAAAGCTAGTTGTAGATATTGCTGGAGAGGCGTCGGTTCTAATGACGATACAAGAAATGTCTACTGCAGTTCAATATAATTTACCAATAAAGATATTTATATTAAATAATGAGTACATGGGCATGGTGAGACAATGGCAAGAATTATTACATGAAAAGAATTATTCAGAAAGCTACACAGCCGCATTACCAGATTTTGTTAAATTAGCTGAAGCATATGGATGTGTTGGAATAAGAGCAAAAACCCCAGATGAATTGGATGATAAAATTATCGAGATGATAAATACTGATAGACCTGTAATATTTGATTGTTTAGTTGATAAACAAGAAAATTGTTTCCCAATGATACCATCAGGCAAGCCTCACAACCAAATGCTTTTAGGACCAAAAGATCAAGAGCAGAATAAAATAACTGGAAAAGGTAAAACTTTAGTTTAATGACCAAATCTAAATCAGCCTACAGCGTAGCAGGAAAAAAGGAAAAATTAGATACGCATATAATTGTAGTATGGGTAGATAACGAGGCTGGAGTTTTAGCTAGAGTTGTGGGATTATTTTCTGGAAGAGGGTACAATATAGAGTCATTAGCTGTTGCTGAAATTGACTCAAAATTGAATATCTCAAGAATAACTATTGTTACAACAGGAACGCCCCAAGTTATTGATCAAATTAAATTACAACTAAAAAAATTGGTTCCAGTCCATAAGGTAGCTGACTTTAAAAGAGAAGATAAACAAGTAATTTTTAAAGAAATGGCATTATTTAAATTTGTCGGCAATAATAATAAGAGAGGTAAGGCTTTAAATGCTTGTAAAAAGTATAATGCTGTAATATTGGATAAAACAAATAAATCATGCGTAATACAAATTACAGCTCTTAGAAGAGAAATTGATAAAATGTCAAAAAATTTAAAAAAGTTTGGACTTATAAGCGTTTCAAGAACGGGAGCGGTTGCAATGACTAGAGGTGCAGAAACTTTTAAATAAAAGGATAAATTTATGAAAATGTACTACGAAAAAGATACCAATACAAATTTAATAAAAGATAAAAAAATAGCAATTTTTGGTTATGGAAGCCAAGGACATGCTCATGCACTGAATTTAAAAGATAGTGGTGTAAAAGAGGTTGTGGTTGCTTTAAGAGATGGATCTTCAAGTAAAGCAAAAGCTGAGTCAAAAGGTTTAAAGGTAATGAACTTATCAGATGCTGCAGAGTGGGCAGATGTCGTAATGATACTTACACCTGATGAACTTCAGGCAACTATCTATAAAAATCATATTGAGCAACGAGTAAAAGAAGGAACTTCAATTGCTTTTGCTCACGGATTAAATATTCACTATGATCTTATTAAAGCTAGAAAAGATTTAGACGTTTTTATGGTTGCCCCTAAGGGTCCAGGACATTTAGTAAGAAGTGAGTTTGAGAAAGGCGGCGGCGTCCCATGTTTATTTGCTGTTCATCAGAATGGTTCAGGCAAGGCAAGAGATATTGCTATGTCATATGCTTCTGCAATCGGAGGTGGACGATCTGGTATTATTGAAACGACTTTTAAAGATGAAGTAGAGACTGATCTATTTGGTGAACAAACTGTTTTATGTGGTGGTTTAGTAGAATTAATAAAAAATGGGTATGAAACGTTAGTTGAAGCAGGTTATGAACCAGAAATGGCATACTTTGAGACTGTACATGAAGTAAAATTGATTGTTGATCTTATTTACGAAGGTGGAATTGCAAACATGAATTATTCAATTTCAAATACAGCTGAGTATGGAGAATACGTTTCAGGACCAAAAATAATAAACAAGGAAGAAACTAAAAAAAGAATGAAAGAAGTTTTGGAAAAAATTCAATCAGGAAAGTTCACTAAAGAATGGATGGAGGAATGTAAAAATGGTCAAAAAAATTTCCTTAAAACTAGAGAAAAATTAGCAGAACATCCAATTGAAAAAGTTGGAGCTGATCTTCGAGCCATGATGCCTTGGATTACCAAGAAGAAATTGGTCGACAGCGATAAAAATTAAAAAGTTTTGTTCCAATTTGAGTTGATATAACTCTTTTATTTTGCAATCTACACGAGAGGTAGTATTATTGATTAGCAAATTTTTAAAAAAATTATGAGCAATAAAGACAAAGTATTTATATTTGATACAACAATGAGAGATGGTGAACAATCACCTGGAGCATCAATGAGCGTTGAGGAAAAAATTCAAATTTCTAGAGTTTTTGATGAAATGGGAATTGATATTATTGAAGCTGGATTTCCGATATCTTCACCTGGAGACTTTGAGGCTGTGTCAGCAATCAGCAAAGGTTTAAAAAATTCTATCCCTTGCGGTTTATCAAGAGCTTTAAAAAAAGATATTGATGCGTGTCACGAGTCGTTAAAATTTGCTAAAAGATTTAGAATACATACTTTTATTTCAACCAGTCCCGTTCATATGAAACATAAATTAGATATGACCAACGACCAAGTAATTGATGCAATTAAAGAGAGTGTTACATATGCAAAAAAATTTACTGATGATGTTGAGTGGTCTTGCGAGGATGGTACAAGAACAAACTTAGATTTTATGTGCAAGACTATTGAATTAGCAATTAAGTGTGGAGCTACAACAATCAATATTCCAGATACTGTTGGATATTCTATACCCGAGGAATTTGCTAAAACTATTACTCACATAAAAAATAATGTTCCAAACATAGATAAAGCAATAATATCTGCTCATTGCCATAATGATTTAGGTTTAGCAGTTGCAAATGCTCTAGCAGGTTTGTCAGCAGGCGTAAGGCAAATAGAATGTACAATTAATGGAATAGGTGAAAGAGCGGGAAATGCTGCACTTGAAGAAATTGTAATGGCAATTAAAACAAGAAATGATTTAATGCCGTATGAGACTGGTATTAAGACAGAATTAATTAGCAAGGCATCTAAAATTGTGTCTAATGCAACTGGATTTCCAGTGCAATTTAATAAAGCAATAGTTGGAAAAAATGCTTTTGCTCATGAATCGGGCATTCATCAAGATGGAATGCTTAAAAATAGAGAAACTTATGAAATTATGACACCAGAGAGCGTTGGAGTAAAGAAAACCTCATTAGTTATGGGAAAACATTCTGGTAGACATGCTTTTAAAGATAAACTTAACGATCTTGGTTACACAGATGTTACTGATGACGTAATCCAAGCTGCTTTTGGAAAATTTAAAATTTTAGCTGATAAGAAAAAACATATTTATGATGAGGATATTGTTGCCTTAGTTGACGATAGTTTAATAATTGATAATAAAATAAATGCAATAAATCTTAAGTCTTTAAAAGTTTTTGCAGGGACGGGCGAACCTCAAAGAGCAGAAATGACACTAGATGTATTTGGAGATATCAAGAAAACTTCACAAACAGGAGATGGACCTGTAGATGCAATTTTCAAATGCATAAAGGAATTATATCCTCATGACGTTAAATTATCTCTATACCAAGTACACGCTGTAACTGAAGGAACTGATGCACAAGCAACAGTTAGTGTGAAAATAGAGGAAAATGATAGAACAACAGTAGGCCAATCAGCTGATACAGATACTTTAGTAGCATCAGCAAATGCATACTTGAATGCTTTAAATAAAATGTTAATTAAGAGAGAAAAAAAATCTTTATCGAAAGATATTCAGTACCAAAAAGTAAAAGGAGGAGTATAAAATGGGAGTTCTAGATAAATTTACAGCAATTTGGAGCCAAGATATGGCTATTGATTTAGGAACAGCTAACACGTTAGTTGTTTTAAAAGGGCAAGGTGTAGTTCTTAATGAGCCATCTGTTGTTGCTGTTGTAGATAACAAAGGAAAGAAGTCAGTTTTAGCTGTCGGAGATGAAGCAAAAACAATGTTAGGAAGAACCCCAGGAAATATCCAAGCCATAAGACCTTTAAGAGATGGAGTAATAGCAGATTTTATTGTGACTGAAGAAATGATCAAACACTTTATAAAAAAAGTGCATAAAAGAAGCACATTTGCAAATCCAAGAATATTAATTTGTGTACCAACTGGCTCAACTCCAGTTGAAAGAAAAGCTATTCAAGATAGTGCGCTTGCTGCTGGTGCAAGAAGAGTACAATTAATTGAAGAGCCAATTGCAGCAGCTATTGGTGCTAACCTGCCAATTTCTGAGGCAACTGGATCAATGGTAATTGATATTGGTGGCGGAACAACAGAGATAGCAGTAATGTCACTTGGTGGAGTGGTTTATTCGAATTCTTTAAGAGTTGCTGGAGATGCAATGGATAATGCAATCATTGGATACATGAGAAAAGAATATAACTTGATGATAGGTGATAGTACGGCTGAAAAAATTAAAAAAGAAATAGGAACTGCAATTGCAACAAATAATAATACTTATGCAGTTAAGGGTAGAGATTTAAGATCTGGTACTCCAAAAGAAGTTAATATTACAGAGGAGGATACGGTTGAGGCATTAAATCCTATATTAAGAGAAATGATAAATGGGATTAAAGATGCATTAGAAAATACCCCACCAGAATTATCAGCGGACCTAGTTGATATGGGTCTAACATTAACTGGAGGTGGAGCATTATTAAAAAACATTGATAAAAGATTTTCTAAAGAAACTGGTCTTCCAGTTCATATTGCTGACGACCCTTTAGCTTGCGTTGCAGTCGGAACAGGCAAAGCTTTAGAGCAAGAGGAAACATTTAATACAATGTTATCAGAGTATTGATTTGAAAAATGCAACCCTCAAGTAGAGATGATTTTATAATAGCTATAAGATCTGCGTTTTTAAAAAAAGAAAATAAACAAAAATTTTCTCTTTCTGCACTAATTATTCTTACATTAAGTATTTTAATATTAGGCAGATATGACTTTAAAGTTATTAATTATGCTAAACTATCTTTGAAAGAGATTGCTTATAGGTCTACTTTTATATTTTCTACTCCTGAAAATGTAGTAAAAAACGGATTTATTGCCACTAAAAATCATTTTTTTGTCTACGAAGAAAATAAAATTCTAAAACAAAAAGTAAAAGATTTAGAAATTAGAAAATATAATGTTCAATACATACAAACAGAAAATGAAAGATTAAAAGAAACTCTTAATGAGTTGAAATTTTCTTCTGATGAAATTCTTGCTAAAGTTATAGTTGATAAACAAAGTCCATTTTTAAAATCTATTATAGTAAATAAAGGGAGTAAGCATGGTGTAATACTTGGAATGGGTGTTCTCGATCAAGAGTACTTAGTAGGAAAGGTGGTAGAAGTTAATTTTACAACATCTAGAGTTTTACTTCTGTCTGATTTAAATAGTAAAATTCCTGTTGATATACTTCCAAACAATATTCAGTCTATACTCTCAGGGACTGGCGATAATATTGGAAAAATTCAGTATATAAAAGAAGAGGCTTTAATTGAGAGTGACAGTATAGTCTATACATCTGGCGCAGGTGGTATTTTTAAACCTGGCGTACCAATCGGCAGAACAGTCAAAAATAGTTTAAATTCTGAGATTAATGTTGAATTTTACTCTGAATTTTCTCAATTAAGATTTGTGAAATTAAGATCTTATAAAGCAGAGGAAAATTAATGACAGAATTATCAAAGCTAAGTATTTTCAAGCAACTTTTAGAAAAAGGTCCTATTATTTTGTTATTTGTAGCTACTTTAAATGAATTTGATTTTAATTATCTTGGTTTAAAGTATTTCTCTTTTAACTTTCCATTCATTCTTATTTATTATTGGAGTCTTAAAAGACCTGGTAGCCTAGGCTATGGTCTAATTTTCTTAAGTGGATTATTTAATGATGCTGTAGTTGGACTCCCAATTGGGGTGAGTTCATTAAGCTATTTATTTATTTGTGGTTTTTCATCCTATTTAAGAAATATTACTTTAAGGCCAAGCAGAATGAACGACTGGGTCTTTTTTGGATTTACAATCCTTGTTGTTAATTCTTTAATGTTTGCAATATCAAATATCTTTTTTAATGTACAAATTGTTTATGAAGATGTACTGGTAAATATATTATTTACGTTTTTATTTTATATACTTTTTAGTATTTTATTCGAATTATACAAAAATTTTGTTTATGGAGCTTCCAGTGTTTGATGGTGGTGACTCAAATGTTAGAAAATTTAATACTGTTAATAGAAGAGTATTTATATTAAAAATTGCAAAAGGGATTATCTTCACAGGTATAGTTGCAAGATTATTTAGTTTGCAGATAACTGAAAATAAAAAATACTTAACACTATCAGACAAAAATAGATTACGAGAGTGGAGATTGCCTCCGGTAAGAGGTGAATTTGAGGATTATTTTGGCAATGTAGTTGCTGGTAATACTAAAGTTTATCAACTTCACGTAGTACCTGAGCAGGTAGAAGACTTTAAATATTTAATGGTTCGATTAAAAAATATTTTGTCTTTATCAGATAAACAATTCAGTAAAATAGTAAAAAAGAAAAAACAGCAAAAACCATGGGAAACGCTAATCATATCTGAAAGTTTGACTTGGGATCAATTTTCAAAAGTAAATTTTTACTTACATGAATTATCAGGAGCAAAACCAGTATTGTCTGTAGCAAGAAGTTATCCTTATAAAGCAAACTATACTCATGTACTTGGTTATGTGGCCCAAGCAAGCGAAAGTGATTTACTAGAAAATGAGGAAATTAAAAATAAACATGTGCCTGGTTTAAGGGTTGGAAAAACTGGATTAGAAAAAACATTTGAAAATTCCTTAATTGGTACAAATAGTGTTAAGAGATACGAGGTAAATGCATTTGGTAAAAGAATAAATCAAGTAGACTTTAAAGAAGGTGAGAAAGGGCAAAAAGTAAAGCTTACTATTGATACGGAAATACAAAAATTGTGTAACGAACTCTTAGCGGAAAAGTCTGGCTCCATAAGTGTGATGGATATATTTACTGGTGAAATTATTGCAATGCACTCATCACCATCTTTCGATCCGAATTTATTTATGTATGGCATAAGTTATAAAGATTGGGATTTGATCAGAAAAAATCCTTTAAAGCCTTTGATTAATAAAACTATTTCTGGTTTGTATTCACCTGGCTCAACTATTAAACCTATTGTTGCTTTATCAGCCCTAGAGAATGATGTCATCTCTACAAAATTTAAAGTTAATTGCACTGGTAAAATGGAAATGTATGGTCAAACATATCACTGCTGGAAAAAAAAGGGTCATGGCATAGTAGACCTTAGAGACGCAATTAAACAATCTTGTGACACTTATTTCTACGAGATGAGTAGGAGGCTTGGTGTTGATAGACTTAATATAACTGCAAAAAGATTTGGACTTGGAAATACAGTGTTTAAAAATTTATATATAGAAGAAAAAAAGGGTTTGGTGCCATCAACAAAATGGAAAAAAAATGCGTTAGGTAAAGGATGGGTTCTAGGTGAAACCTTAATAACTGGAATTGGCCAAGGATATATTCAAACTACACCATTACAGCTATGTCTAATGACTGCACAGTTGGCAAATGGAGGATTTAAAATATTTCCAAGAATAACAGTAGACAAAAATCAAGAGTCACTTGAGAAGATAAAATATAAAATGGAAGCGAGACTTAAAATAACAAATGAAAACTCGTCATCTTTAATTCGATCAGCTGAAGAAATTTTTACCAAAGGTGAAAAAGAATATAATAAACTTTTCAGAAACCAAGAGAATATTAAGTTTGTCTTGGAAGCAATGTCTGCCTCCACTAACGAGGTTAGAGGTACATCCTATCGGTCAAGAATTGATGATCCAAAATATAGATTTGCTGGTAAAACTGGTACAGCTCAAGTTAAAAAAATTACAAAATTGCAAAGAGAGCTGGATTTAGATACAGCACAAATTCCATACGAGGAAAGAGACCATGCTTGGTATGTTGCTTTTGGACCTTATAAAGATCCAAGATATGCATTATGTGTTTTAGTTGAACATGGAGGGTCTGGAAGTGCAACTGCAGCACCTTTAGCAAAAAAACTTATGAAAAAAATTATTGACCGTCATGAGGAAAGAGAAAAAATTAGAAAAAATAATTTAGTAGATATTTAAAAAAATGTTTGAGCAATCTTCATATTCAGAACAATATACATTTTTTCAAAAATTAAGATCTTTTGATTTTGTATTAATTTTTTGTGTACTTTGTTTAGGTATAATTAGTAATTTTTCTATGTACTCAACTGATGGTGGCGAATTTTTATACCACTCTAAAAGTCATTTTATAAGATTTGTAACTTTTTTTTCCATGATGATATTTCTATCTTTTTTTAATTTGAGATTTTGGCATTCAACTGCTTATTTATTTTATACAATTACTTTAGGTTTTTTAATTTGGGCTTCAATGTATGGTGTCACTGCATCTGGCTCTCAAAGATGGATAAATTTATATTTTATAAATCTTCAACCATCTGAGCTTATGAAAATTGCGATAATAGTTTGTTTTGCAAGATATTTTCACAGAGAACAAATGCCTAATATTAATAGTTTTAAAAATATTATTATATCAATGGCTATTTTGCTTTTACCAATTCTTCTCGTAGTAAGCCAACCTGATCTCGGCACTTCTATTTTAATAGCTATAAGTGGTGTAATTGTTTTATGGCTAGCTGGATTTAATATAAAATATTTTATTTATTCTGGATTAACTTTAATTATCTCATTACCTTTTGTAATTTCAATGTTAAAGCCTTATCAAAAACAAAGAGTATTAACTTTTTTTAATCCAGATAGAGATCCATTAGGTGCAGGTTATCAAATTATTCAATCAAAGATCGCAGTTGGTTCAGGTGGTCTTACAGGAAAGGGATTTCTTAAAGGCACCCAAAGTTATCTCGAATTTTTACCTGAGAAACATACAGACTTTATATTTACATTATTTTCTGAAGAACATGGATTTATTGGTTCAGTCATATTATTAATTCTTTATGGAGTATTAATATTTAGAATATTAAATATTGGGTCTCATTCTAGAAGTTTTTTTGGAAAACTTTTCTGTTATGGTTTTGGATCTGCAATTTTTGTTTATGTTACAGTCAACATGTCTATGGTTTTAGGCTTACTACCTATAGTTGGTTCTCCACTTCCAATTATGTCTTATGGTGGCTCATCAATGTTAGCAACAATGATTGGTTTAAGTATAGTAATGAGTACCAAAATTCACAGCAAACAAATAATACACTAATTTTTGTTTAATTTGTCGCTAGAATTTAAACATTAATTTGATGTATTATTTATCATGAGTAAATTAAGAATAGGTATAATCGGAGCAGGTATTCAAGGGGTTTGTAATGCACTTTTTCTTCAAAAAAAAGGTCATGAAGTAATAATTTTTGATAAAAATGAACCTGGTAGTGGAGCATCGTATGGTAATGCTGGTCACTTTTCACCTTATGCGTCTGTTCCACTAAATAGACCAGACGTTCTTACCGATGTTCCTGCTATGCTATTAAGTTCTACTGGACCTCTTGCTCTAAAATGGAATTACGTTCCAAGAATGATACCTTGGTTTTTTAAATTTTTAAGAAATTGTTCCAAAAAAAATATGATGCACACAGCAAAATATATGCATCAAATTTTAGATCTGGCCTTACCAGCATATGATGAGTTATTTGAGGAGTTAGATTTAGAAAATTTAGTGATTAAAAATGGAATTATGTATATTTGGAATAATCAAAACATAGAAAGCAGAAATTTAGAAATTAAAATTAGAGATGAACTTGGTGTTGATCAACAACTTCTTAATCCAAAAGAAATTCATGATTTAGAGCCTAATATCAAACCAATATATGATGGCGGGGTATTTTATTCATATGCAAGACACACCAATAACCCAAAGAGAGTTTTTCAGAAACTTTTTGATTTATTTATTCAAAAGGGAGGAAAATTTTTAAAGCAGGAAATCAATGAACTTAATTTTGATGATCAAAAACCAATTATAAGATCACAAACTCAAAGATTTATTTTTGATAAAGTTGTTATTGCCTGTGGAGCATTTTCAAAAAGAATTTCTGATAATTTATATGAAGATATACCACTTGAAACTGAGAGGGGGTATCACATACACTTTAAGGGTTGTGAAAATTTGATATCAAGACCTGTTGTATTTTCAAATAGAGGTTTTGGCATGACTCCAATGGAACAAGGCTTGAGAGTAGTTGGAACAGTTGAATTTGGAGGTCTAAAAAATCCACCATCTGCAGAAAGAGTGAGAAATTTAATAAACAATGCAAAGTATATGCTAGATGGTTTGCCAGAACATGATGACGAATGGTTAGGATTTAGACCAACACTACCAGATTTTTTACCAGTTATTGGACCATCGAAGAATTATAAAAATGTTTTTTATTCATTTGGCCATCATCATTTAGGATGGACATTAGGAGCCATTTCTGGAAAGATTGTATCTAAAATGATTTTAGACGAAAAAACAAATTTAAGCTTAGAACCTTATAGCTCTTTAAGATTTTCATAATTTGTGCGTAATAAAAATGGACTTGCATATTTATTATTAATTTTTGCAACGTTATTTTGGTCAGGAAATTTTATAGTCGGTAAAGCTGCAAGCATTTATCAAATACCACCATTCTCATTAAATTTTTATCGATGGCTATTTGCTGGATTAATACTTTTACCTTTTACTTATAAAGAAATAATTAACAATTTTAACTATATTAAATCAAAAATTAGTCATTTCATATTATTAGGTTTCACTAGCATCACTATATTTAATTCAATTGTTTATTATTCACTTTATCATACCCAGGTAATTAGCGGAGTCTTAATGATTTCAACAATACCAGTATGGATAATTTTAATTTCATCTATGTTAAAAATTGAAAAAACTAATATTTTTCAATTGTCAGGAGTTGCACTTTCTCTAATTGGTGTAATTTTTATTATTACTAAAGTAGATATTAATTTAATTCGTAATCTTGATTTTAATAGAGGAGATTTGACTATGGTAGTTGCAATGCTTGCCTGGGCAATCTATTCGTCTTTTTTGAAGAAAGATAAAATAAAAATATCTCAAATTGCTTTACTTGAAGTCGTAATTATATCTGGTTTGCTTTTTTTAATACCGATATTTATTATTGAAATGTCTTTAGGAAATAATATTCAATTCAATAAACCCTTTTTCCTAACTTTAGCATACGTTGTATTATTTCCAGGACTAGCTTCATTTTTCTTTTGGATCAAAGGAATTGGAATAATTGGTGCAAATAGAGCTGGAATATTTTTACACTTAATGCCAATATTTGGTGCGATAATGGCTATGTTAATATTTGATGAAAAATTTATGTTTTATCATATTTTAGGTGCGATATTTATTATAATAGGAATTTCATTATCAAATAAAAAAACTAAAATAAATTAAGATGGTCAAAAAAATTAATTCTAAATTATCCCCAGATCAAAAACTTGTTTTGTTTGAGGAGGGAACTGAACCTCCTGGATCAAGTGAATTAAATTTTGAAAAAAGAGATGGATCATATCATTGTGCAAATTGTGATATTAAACTTTTTGAGTCCTCAAAAAAATATGAGAGTGGTTCTGGTTGGCCGTCATTTTTTGAGTCTTTACCCGATGTATTTGAAACTAAAACTGATCATCTAATTGGTTATGCAAGGACTGAGTATCACTGTAAAAATTGCGGAGGTCATCATGGACATATTTTTGATGATGGTCCAAAGCCAACTGGAAAGAGATACTGTAATAATGGAGTTTGTTTAGTTTTTAAGGAAAAAAAATAAAATGATTTTAAAGTATTTGAGTTTTTTGATTGGTTTAACTTGGTCTTACTCTTTAATAAAAACACAGTCTATATTTAGTAAAAAAGCCGGTCTTATTTTTAAATTATTTATAACAAAAGTTTCATGGCTAACTTTTATTGCTGCTGTTTACTTTGGATATAAAAACTTCTCGTTTCAGTTTACTCTTATCGGAATTATTTTTGCAATCATTTTAGTACATTTGGGTTTTATATTTTTGGGTAAATTCTTAAAATCAAAATTTACAGAAAAACAATTAAATCTTACAAAAAGTTTTTTTGAATACTCTTTGATTATTTGGATTTTATATTATTTTATTTATTAAATAATTGCTTATTTTGGTCGCTTAGGCCGAAGTAAATATTGTTTTTTTTCACATTTATATATACAAATTTAATATGTTTGAAAAATTAGAAGAACTTGCAAAAAATAACAAAAAAATATCTGATTTTCATATTAGATCAGGCTCTCCCTTAGCATACAGACAAACCGGAGAAATTATCATGGTCAAAGATGTTATGGTAAAACCACAAGATCTTATAGATTTAATGACCACGAATTGTAATGAGCATGAGACAAAAAAATTCCAAGATACACACGAGTTAGACTCTGCAGTTAATATTAGTGGACTAAGATTTAGAGCTAATTTTTATAAAACATTAAATGGACCAGCTGCAGTTCTTAGAAGAGTAGAAAGCAAAATACCAGAAATGGGACAGTTTGATTTACCAGATGCCCTTTATGACATAATTGATATGCATAAGGGTTTAGTTTTAGTCACTGGACCAACAGGTTCTGGAAAATCAACTACACTTGCAGCTATAGTTAATGAAATAAATAAAACAAGAACTGCAAATATTATAACTGTAGAAGACCCAGTAGAATTTATTCATAAAGATTCAAAAAGTATCGTTTCACATCGAGAAGTTGGAAAGCAGACACAAACTTTTGCAAGTGCCCTTAAAGCAGCTTTACGAGAAGACCCGGATGTAATTTTAGTAGGAGAGATGAGAGATTTGGAGACAGTAAGTCTTGCACTTACAGCTGCTGAAACTGGACACTTGGTTTTTGGAACGCTTCACACAAGTGGAGCACCAAATACAATAAATAGAATTATAGACGTTTTCCCACCGGAACAACAAGCTCAGATCCGAGCACAACTTTCAACATCTTTAAAGATGGTTGTAACACAAAGACTTTTAAAAACAAAAGATGGGCAAGGTCGTGTGGGTGCTTTTGAAATAATGAAATGCACTGCTCCTATTCAAAACTTAATTAGAGAAGCAAAAATTCATCAAATACCAAGCATCATGCAGACCGCAGTAAAAGATGGAATGATTACGATGTCAAAGTCATTAGAAAATCTTGTAACCGCTGGAAAGATAGATGCAAATGCAGGAAAAGAAAGTTAAAGGCTTCACTTTATTAGAACTTATAATTGTTATTGCAATTATTGGTGCAATTTCAGCTACATCTTTTAAACCGTTCACGAAGTGGAGAGCAGAAAGAATGGTAAGAGCTAAAGCTACAGAAACAGCCTCACTAATGAGAAACATTTTTTCACAAGTTCAAAGAGGACAATATAGCTTTGTGCAATTTTCAGTTTACACAGATACAGGTACAAATGAAATCGTGATAGAGACAAATGGTTTAGGACAAGAAAAGTTTGCTGCTCTTGTAAGAGATAAGTGGAATGGTACGACACCAAAGCCTTTTCACAGATTTGACGAAAGATGCTCTATGGACATCGACTGGGATGACGAGGGTGCAACAAGTAATGAATTAACTGTTAACCAAATCAAAATTGATAAAACCAAAATTTTAATAGGTATGTTAAATAATGCTGATCAACCTATGGACATACCTGATAGTGGTGGCAATATATGTTTTTCAAAAGATGGTACTTTTTATGGTGCTAGCGATATGTTTTTAATTACAGAAGGAGGTGAGTCCATGGCTAATGAAAATTTATTCATTTGTCAAAGAGATACATCAGATGATGACTGTAAATTAACTTCCGAAGGTCCTACCCAGAGCAATTTTTTTCGTATAGAATGGAGCAGGTTTGGAAGTATTAATCTGTATAAATGGGCAGGTGATTGGGTAACGCAATGAAAAATAAATTTTCAAAAGGTATTAGTCTAGTAGAGGCTTTAGTATCTACTGCAATAGTAGCTATCGGTTTTCTTGCTGTATTTCAACTAGTTAATTATTCAGTGAACTCAATTGGTGTATCAGCTGAGAGGACAAAAATAAATTATCTATCAAGCATGATTGCTGAAGATATGATTGGATCAAGAGATGAGACGGCAAATACTAATCCAGCTTCCAAACAATGTTTGATTAATGACTATGGTATTCCAACAGCTCTAGATGGTACTCCATGTCCTGAAACGATAAAAAAATTTGCTGAATATGTAAGAACGAACCCAAGCGCATTTGAATTTAATACATGTAGTGGAAAAGGTGGTCCTATTTTTTCAAAGGAAAATATGACTAGTCTTTATAAAAATGCAGTGGGAGAAGGGGCTCCAGAAAATAAAGCAAATAGATGGCAAGTTATTTTAGGAGAAGACCGTTATTTAAAATGTAGAGGTGATCCAACCGGCGAAACTGATGGAGATTCAAAAAAAATTAGAATTTATAAACTTTGTTCAGATACCGATTGTCTCGATGGTAGTTGGGACATGATTTATGATGAAATTTATATGGGAAGGGTAGAAATAAACGCCAACGGTGGCAATAAGAGAAGAACACTATACTTTCAGGCAGATTATATTTTTAATGAATGATGAAAAAAAAATTGAATAAAATATCTGGTGTAACATTAATTGAATTATTAGTAGGAGTTGCAGTAACAGCTATTATGATGGGAGCAATGTTTGCATCATACACTGCTGTGAATAGCAGTTACAAACAAGTAACTGATAAAGCAAGAATAAGCAGTTCAAGTAGAGATATAGTTGGAATGATGATGAGAGATATAAGATTAGCAGGTTACAAGCATTATTATGGGGTAAACGATGAGGGAATTCCGCCATCAGATAATTTAACACATATTTCAGGATTAGAGGAAGGTAGAGGTATAATTGACTCACATGACCCAATAATAGTTCTTAGAGATACTCTTGGATATTTTCCCGCAGACTTTGCGGCAGCTGGTACTGATCTTCCAATCCCACAAAAAAATCGACCCACAGACTCTTGCTGTGATAGCATATCAATTGTCTATGGTGATTTTGATAAGAACGATCCGCTCCAACCTTATAAAAGATATAAAATTACATATTTTGGGCTACAAATAAATAATGAGGACGGTAATCCTGATAATGATTTTTATGGAGTTTATAAAACAAAAGAAAGCTGGATCGAGAATGATGATAACCCATTTGGTAATTGGACAAGCAGATGTACAGAGTGTTACACAAATCAGCTCGTGCGGTCACATTTGGTTGATATGGAATTTTTATTGTTTGATGAGAATGGACATCACTTATGGAAAGATGGAGATTATCCCTTACCAAATAACGATCAAAGGATAAATCTTTATAAAATTAAACAAGTAGACATGTCATTAATATTTAGATCGAATAAAGAATTTTTTAAAATTCCGCCAAAACAAAAAAAGTTTTTAAAAACGTTAAGGAAAGAAAGATACGGTGGTGATGGCTTTGGCGATAGATATTTAAGAGATAATGTTGTTGTAAGTATTCACACAAGAAATATAGGAAGATGAAAAACAAAAATAAAAATATAAAAGGATTTACATTAATTCTTTCATTGGTTCTTCTAGTAGCCATGTCACTAATGGGTGGAACTTTAGTTGTATTATCATCTAGCGACCATAGA
This sequence comes from Candidatus Pelagibacter communis, assembly GCF_001179965.1. Taxonomy (GTDB): domain Bacteria; phylum Pseudomonadota; class Alphaproteobacteria; order Pelagibacterales; family Pelagibacteraceae; genus Pelagibacter. Next base: position 4,218 of record NZ_CVSH01000047.1, on the reverse strand, counting down.
GATAATAATACTGATGATTTATATCAGCAAGCTTTTTATGTTGGTGAAACAGGGTTGCTAGAGGCTGAAAAATATTTAGTGAATAAGTATTTGGGAAAACCAAGAAGAATTAAAACAGGATTAAATGCAACCCGAGAAGATGACGATTCATCAAAAAATATTGCTCCAAGAAATAATTACCCGATAACTGCAGATAATAGAACTCCTTGCTATAAAAGTTTTAAAAATGTTGTAGATTTAGAAAATGTTGTTGCACATTATGTAGATGGATCCTTTTTTAATATTGTTGGACCCATAGTCAACGCTTCATATCCTTCTCCACTAAGTTCAAAAGAGGAAAAATTTAGGGATGGAGAAATTAGTTTTTTACAGAGATTTACTTATGAATATTTTTTAGTTAACATTGGTCCAGCAGATTCTTTTGAAAGAGGAAACAGTGTTCAACAAGGATCTATAGATGTAGTGAACGCAGGAACTGCATTTAGAATTTATGCATGCGGTATTTATGATGAAGATAAAATTATAATACCATTAGAAAGTATGGTAGTTTTACCGGATTAAAAAATGAAAAAAAATATTTTTACTTTATTTTTTATAACCACACTATTTAGCTCACAAATTTCATGGGCATGTGATTTATTAAGCATAGATATTGGTTCAAATAAATCATCAATTGAAAATATTTTTGGAACTTTTGAAGAGGAACAGTCACAAATAGAAGAAGTCATTGGTACAACTAGAGAAACTGGATCAATCGGATTGGCCGGTGAGGTTTTTATTTATTTCACTGAAAAGAGAGCCTTTTGTGAAGATATAGATTTTGGAGATGTTTTAATCAAAGGGTACGTAGTAAACAACAAAGTTGGTGCTGTGGAAATTGAAGTGCAAAATGGTAAAGATAATGATCAGAGCAAAAAAGGTTTACTGAAACAATATGTACAAGCAAACTTCGGAACGGTTGATACTGAGAGTCGATCATGGCCAGGATATAAGTTTTGGAATATTGGAGGAAAACAAATTTTTTATTATAAAATTATAGATAAAAATAATGAAATTTCAGAGGGGGTTGCTGTGACATCTCCAAAATACTATGATGTATTACTTGATGAGGAGAACTAATGAAATTAAAAATTTTCTTTAAAATAATTATAATTAATTTAATTATATTTTCTTTAATAGGTTCAAAATCTTATTCAAAACCAATACCTCCTGGCTCAGGTAAAGGAGATGTGCCAGCCAATATATTAATATTGTTAGATAGTTCCGTTAGTATGAGAAATTTAGTAGCGGGTAATATGGGTACCTATGGTATTGACTGGGCAGTTGAATTAAGTGATGGCAATATTATATTTGCTGAGAATGGACGAGGTTTTTCAAAAATTATAACATCGACGGGAGAGAGAGATTTAACATTTGCTGGTGGTGCTATCAATTTTAGAGGAAAAAATAACGATTCAAACTGTGGAAATAAAAATTCTCAAGTCAATAAAAGTTGGTCTGGAGCTGTTACTTCAAGCGATATAGTTTATGGAGTTTCAACTCAAAATGGTGGACAGATAGTTGCAATCGATAGTGATGGGAAATGCGTTGATGTGATTGGTTTTAATAAAACAAAAATTGCAATGCCCGCATTACTTGAGATAAGAGAGATAGATAATGATGAAATTCTTTTTGTAGCTGGCAGAACTCATGAAGGTGGTGGTAAGAAAGGAAAGTTATATGTCAAGAACTTGACGAATGGGAAATCAAAAAAATGTTCAATAAATACTAGTCATCATTTTGGAAAACTGGTGAGTAAAAATAATGCTGTATCTATGACCATAAGTAATAATGGTGATTATATTTATCTCGCAGCAGGCCAGCATCTTGTAGGCTATACTCTAACAAAAGACGGTAACGATCTTTATTGTCCTACTGACGGACATTGGGATTATTTTATTAATACGGTAAAAGATGAAGCATTATCTGCTGGTCAAACAAATGCTCTTTCAGATGATATAAAAGATGTTTTCTCTATTAAATATTCTGTTGCAGAAGATAATAAGATTTATGCACTAAGTAAAAACTCTCATCTTCTTCAAAAAATTTCAATAGATCATACCTCTACTTCAGCTAGCTTAGATTTTACTATAGGTAAATATGGACCTGCTAAGACTTTAGATGATAAAGACCCAGGAGATGTCGATGCTGCTGATGTTGAATTTAATCTGCCAGGAATGGCGGCAAGTTCTGGTTTTGGAAATAATATATTTACTAGTGCTACCAGAGTTTTAGTAGGTGATAGAAATTCGTTTATACACAAATTTGATCAAAATAAAATGACTGATGCTTTAAAAGATACAGCCTGGCGAGCAAGATATGGTGGTGCAAAAAAATCAAAATTTGATGGTGCAAAAGATGCAATCGAGGAAATTGTAACTGATAGTTCTTTAACATCAGGTGCAAACTATGGTTTTGGTCATTGGAATTCAGGTACTAATGACTCGAGAGGTGGCGCAGCTTGGCTTCAAGATGGGACAGGTGGTGGTGAAAAATTTTGTCACTTTTGGAATGCGTGTTACTATATGGTCAATGGTTGGATGGGTGGAACTCACCCAGTAGGTACGTCTGATCGATGTCTTAATGATTACTGTCTAGAAGATGGGGTAAGCGCTACTGGGGCTTCTGAAATTGTTGCTACACTTCCAACTATCGGTATGGCATGGGGAACAGATGGAAATGCTTTTGCTGACATTGCATATCAATATTTTGGAAATAGAACGGGAGAGACGCCAGTTATAGATAAAGCGGGCAAACCTTGTCAGCAAAATTATGTAATTGTTATAAGTGACGGACATATAAGAAATAGCACAGAAGCATTCAGAACTTTAGCAAAACTAAGAGATGAATATGAAGTTACAACTCTTATGGTTGGCTATGGTGGATCTTATCAAAATGCAAATGCTAAAGTCATATTTGACAGACTAGCAAGAGCTGGATCTTGCGAAAGTCCGGGTGATTATTATGCCAATGTAAATCCGATTTCCTACGAAGGACTAGACAATAAAACAGGTTGTGAAAGCCCGATAGACGCTGAAACTCCAGCTGATTTAAAGACAGAGATCTCATCAAAAATCAGACAAATTATTGCAGAAAGATTATCTTTTACAGCACCATCAATCACTGCAACTCTTGAGGAAGGCGGATCTATTTATCAAGCACAATTTAATTATAAGGCAAACAAAGAATGGAGAGGTCATCTTTATAGGTATCAAATTGATGGCGATGTGATTCAAGATAGCTTGGAAGAAAATAATGGTTTTGGAAACTGGGACGCTGGAGAAAGACTTCTTGTAAAAGGTTCCACTGGCAGAAAAATTTGGACTGCAATTGACACTAAACAGTATGGAGACGCTGGTTATACTGGTGGTGGTGGATGGAATAATTGGAACACAAGTAATGCAGCCGCAATTCAAAACTTATTTGAAGCAACTGGTAACGCAGTAAGAGATTATCACAATTCAGGATCAACATGTGGTCTAGCAGGAACAGATGGTGTCGAAGATGGTATCGATGATGATGTAAAAGGATTAATTAATTTTGTAAGAGGTGTTGACTACTTTAACTATAAAGGAACTCCAGGTGGTGGAGCATGCCCTATTGATGAAGATAGAGACTGGATTTTAGGAGATATATATCATTCTCAATTAATCGAAGTTGGCCCTCCAGGTGCTAGTACAAACTTTTTTGGTAACAACCAAGAAAAATATTGGAGATCAACAAAAGGTTATGGGGCATTTAAAACAGCCAACCAAAATAGAACAAGAGTTGTTTATGCTGGCTCAAACGGAGGAACGTTGCATGCATTTAATGCTAAAACTGGAGATGAGGAGTGGGCATTTGTACCTCCCATGATTGCAGCTCAACTACCACTCTTAGTAAACAAATCCCTGGATGGACAATTTGGAGGTGCAGCTGAAGCAGGTGGTACTAATCCAATATTTGCTGTAGATGGATCACCAGTTGTTCACGATGCTTTTATTTATGGACTAAACGATGGTGGAACAGAATATCAAAATTTTCAATCATGGCGTACATTATTAATGATTCCTTATGGTCGTGGTGGTGCAGGATTTTCTGTATTAGATGTAACTACACCAACTGTAACAGTTGGTGCACAAGATGCAGAGGGTAATTATGAAACAGGTTCAGGACCACTCCATATGTTTTCTATATACA
>NZ_CVSH01000046.1 GCF_001179965.1 Candidatus Pelagibacter communis | reverse complement strand
GTCTCATATAATCAATTAATTTTTGAAAAAGACTCCATCCTCTCTCATGCCAAAATTGAAAACAAAAAGTTCAGCAAAAAAAAGGTTCAAAATTTCTGCAAAGGGAAAAGTAATAATGGCTCAGGCAGGAAAGAGGCATGGAATGATAAAAAGAACTAATTCACAGATAAGAAAGCAAAGAGGCACAACAACAATGTCCAAACAAGATGGAAAAATTGTAAAGTCTTATATGCCTTACAGTCTAAGAGGATAATATGGCCAGAGTAAAAAGAGGTGTAACAAGTAGAGCAAAACACAAAAAAGTTCTAAAAGCTGTAAAAGGCCAATGGGGAAGACGAAAAAATACTATTAGAGTTGCTAGACAAGCTATGGAGAAATCCATGCAGTATGCTTACAGAGATCGAAGAAATAAAAAAAGAGAATTTAAATCATTATGGATACAAAGAATAAATGCAGGCGTAAGAGCCGAGGGATTGACATATTCAAAATTTATTCATGGTTTAAATAAGTCTGGTATTAAATTAGATAGGAAAATTCTAGCAGAAATAGCATATGATAACCCAGAGGCATTTAAAACAATAGTTAAAAAGGCTCAAGCCGCTTTAAACTAATTTTCTTTATTGTTTTTCCTAAGTTAAGAAATATTCTACTGAAATGTCTGATATTATAAAAATTAAAGAGGAATATCTTTTAAAATTAAAAGATGATTTAGACTTAAATAATATTAATCAAATCAAATCAGAATTATTTGGTAAAACTGGAAAAATTTCAAATGAGTTTAAAAAAATGGGTTCTATGTCATCAGATAGTAGAAAAAAGTTTGCATCAGAACTTAATGTAATTAAAGATGAACTTCAGGAAACTATTGAGAAAAAAATCAAAGATATTGAAATAAAAGAAATTAATCTAAAACTTCAAAACGAAAAAGTAGATGTTACTTTGCCAGAAAGAAGTTTTAAAAGAGGAAAAATACATCCCGTATCACAAGTAATTGATGAAATATCTTCTATATTTTCTGAAATTGGTTTTAGTGTTGCAGAGGGGCCCGATGTTGAAAATGAATATAATAATTTCACTGCACTTAATACACCGGACAATCATCCAGCAAGAGATATGCATGATACTTTTTATCTAGATGATAATAAGGAATACTTGTTAAGAACTCATACTTCACCAGTACAAGTGAGAACTATGTTAGGAGGAAAACCACCTTTTAAGATTATTGCTCCTGGAAGAACTTATAGATCTGATAGTGATCAAACCCATGCACCTATGTTTCATCAGGTAGAGGGTCTTCATATAGATAAAAATATAAACATGGGACACCTAAAGGGATGTTTAAACTATTTTATTAAAGAATTTTTTGAAATAGATAAAATTAAAATGAGGTTTAGACCAAGCCACTTTCCTTTTACTGAACCTTCGGCTGAGGTTGATATTGGTTATACATTAAAAGATGGGAAAATAATAATTGGAGAAGGTGACAAATGGTTAGAAATTCTTGGATGTGGAATGGTACATCCAAATGTTTTAAAAAACGTTAAAGTAGATCCACAAAAGTTCCAAGGTTATGCTTTTGGCATGGGGATTGATAGACTTGCAATGCTAAAATACGGCATTAACGACTTAAGAGCTTTTTTCGAAACTGATTACAGATGGTTAAATCATTTTGGATTTGATCCTTTAGATGTTCCCTCAAACTACAGAGGCCTTAGTAGATGAAATTTACAATTAATTGGCTTAAACAACATTTAGATACAAAACTCGACGATCAAAAAATCATTGATAAATTAACAAGTATAGGTTTGGAGGTTGAAAGTTTTGAAAGTCAATCATCTGAACTAGATAAATTTATAGTTGCAAAAATCATCAAGGCAGAAAAACATCCTAATGCAGATAGACTAAAGTTATGCGATGTAGATATTGGACAAAATGAAAAAGTGAAGGTTGTGTGTGGAGCTCCAAATGCCAAAAATGATCTTTTAACTGTTTATGCTCCTCCTGGGGCAACTATTCCTAAAAGTCAAACAAAGCTCTCTGTTAGTAAAATCAGAGGTGTAACATCTTACGGTATGCTTTGCTCAGAATCAGAACTAAAATTATCAAATGAAAGCGAGGGAATTATTACTCTTTCCCCAAAAAAGTACATCAAACAAGTTGGAAAAAAATATTTTGTTAACAAAAATCAAAAAGTTGTAGATCTTTCAATTACACCAAATAGGGCTGATTGCCTTGGTGTTAGAGGAATTGCAAGAGATCTCGCAGCGGCTGGAGCCGGCAAATTAAAAAACAAAAATAAAAGTAAAATAAATTTTTCAGGCTTAAACAAAATAAAAGTTAAAATTATTAATGATAAAAACCAAGGATGTACAAAGTTTGGCAGTTTACTCATCAAAGGAATTAAAAATACTGAAAGTCCAAAATGGTTAAAAGAAAAAATATTATCATTAGGACAAAAACCAATCTCTGCAGTAGTGGATGTAACAAATTATGTTATGATGGATCTTAACAGGCCACTTCATGCTTATGATGCAGATAAAATTGATAAAGGCATTATTGTTAGAAATTCCAAAAAAGGAGAAAGCTTTGAAGCACTAGATAATAAAAAATATGTACTTGGTGACAATATGTGTGTTATATCTGATGCATCAGGTGTTTTGGGTTTAGGTGGCATTATAGGAGGCGTTAGGTCAGGAACAGAACTAAATACAAAGAATATTCTTTTAGAGTCAGCATATTTTAAACCAAAATCTATTAGATCTACTTCAAGAATCTTAAATTTAGATACAGATGCAAAATATAGATTTGAAAGAGGCATAGATCCAAACTCAATTGAAGAAGGTTTGATTAAGGCAGCCGAATTAATACAAAATATATGTGGTGGAACAATTAGCAAAATAAATATTACAAAAAAAGAAAAATCAAACCACAGAGCTATTAAGTTTCCAATTGATTTATTTAATAATACAACCGGTTTTAAAGTTGAGGTAAGGGAAATGAATAAGATTTTATCAGATCTTGGTTTTCTAGTAAAAAAAAATAAAAAGGAACTAAATTTAAAAGTGCCTTCCTGGAGACCAGATATTTTACAACCAATTGATATTGTTGAGGAAATAGTGAGAATTAAGGGATACGATAGAATTAAAACTGAATTACCAGAAAAAACCAGAAATAAACAAACGTTAAATCCACATCAAAAACTATTCCATTTCTTACAAAGATCAGTTGCATCAAAGGGTTATTATGAAACTGTGACGTGGTCATTTACAGACTCAAAAATAAATGAGTTATTTAAAGAAGAAAAACCTGAAGTCAAAATAGTAAATCCAATCAGCTCAGACTTAAACGTTTTAAGAAGCTCAATTTTTTCAAACTTAATTTTTTATTTAAAAAAAAATTTAGATCGAGATGCAAAAGATATTTCTTTATTTGAGATTGGACCAATTTTTAGTGGAAAAAAACCAGGACAACAAGAAATAGTTATTTCAGCAATTAAGTCTGGGGTGATTTCCAGACTTAATTGGATTGAGAAAGAGAGAAAAGTTGATGTTTTTGATGCAAAAAGAGATGTGATGCAAACTTTAATTGAGACAGGGTTAGATGACAAAAATTTTCATATCAAGTCAAATGCACCAAATTACTATCATCCAGGAAAATCTGGAGCCATTTATCAAGACTCAAAATCAGATAAACCAATTGCCTTTTTTGGTGAAATTCATCCAAATATAAATCAAAAATTACAGATTAAAACTGAAGCATTAATATTATTTGAAATTTTTTTAGATAGAATCGAGCTTCATAAAAATAAACTTAAGGATCAAAAAAATAAATACGAATATTCGGATTTTCAAAAGTCTGAAAGAGACTTCGCATTCATAATAGATAAAAATTTAAATGTACAAGAATTAGTAAAGATTATTTATAAGATCGATAATAACTTAATTAAAAATGTAAAGGTTTTTGATTTATATGAAGGAGAAAATATTCCAAGTGATAAAAAGTCAATTGCTTTGAATGTAACAATTCAATCATTACAAAAATCTTTGAATGATAAAGATCTAGAAAAAATAAATAATTTGATTATTTCAACTGTTGAGTCTAAGACAGGCGCAAAAATTAGATCCTAAAATGTCTACAATTGATAATATAAGAAACTTTGCAATTATTGCACATATAGATCATGGTAAATCTACAATAGCTGATAGAATTATTCATAAATGTGGTGGCCTAACAGAAAGAGAGATGAAAGCTCAAGTTCTAGACTCTATGGATATCGAAAGAGAAAGAGGTATTACTATCAAGGCACAAACTGTAAAGTTAAACTACAAATCAAAGGATGGCAAAGATTACATACTAAATATTATTGATACCCCAGGTCACGTAGATTTTAGTTATGAAGTAAGCAGATCTTTATATGCATGTGAAGGATCAATTTTGATTGTTGATAGTACTCAAGGCGTTGAAGCTCAAACTCTCGCAAATGTGTATCAGGCCATGGATACAAATCATGAAATCATTCCAATTTTAAATAAAATAGACCTACCAGCATCTGAGATTGAAAAAACAAAAAATCAAATCGAAGAAGTTATAGGTATTGATACCTCCAATTCAGTACCATGCTCTGGAAAAACTGGCGAAGGTATTGATGAGATATTAGAGAAGATTATTCAAACTTTACCACCTCCAAGAGGCAATAAAAATGATATTTTAAAGTGTCTACTTGTTGATAGTTGGTACGACTCTTATCTCGGAGTTGTAATTTTAATAAGAGTAATAGATGGAAAAATTAAAAAAAATATGAAAATAAAAATGATGTCTACTAATCAAGAACATATTGTTGAAAAGGTTGGTGTTTTTACCCCTAAACCAAAAGACATAGATGAACTAAATTCAGGAGAAATAGGTTTTATAATTACTGGGATTAAAAATCTATCAGATACAAAAGTTGGGGATACAATATGTGAGGCTAATAAACCATTAAAAGAGGCGTTACCTGGATTTAAACCAAGTAAGCCAGTTGTCTTTTGTGGACTTTTTCCTGTTGATAGTTCTGAGTATCAAAAACTAAAAGATGGATTGGCTAAATTAAAATTAAATGACTCTAGTTTTTCTTACGAACCAGAGTCGTCCTCAGCTTTAGGACTTGGTTTTAGGTGTGGATTTTTAGGTTTACTTCACCTTGAAATTATTACAGAAAGGCTTGAAAGAGAATTTGATATTAACTTACTAACAACCACTCCCGGAGTTGTTTATAAGATTCATCTAAACAACGATAAAGTTATAGATCTACAAAATCCATCCAATTTACCTGACCCAACTATAATAAAATATATTGAGGAGCCCTGGATTAAGGCCACAATTATCACACCTGATCAGTATTTAGGACCAATAATAAAAATATGTCAAAATAAAAGAGGGATTCAAACAAATTTAAATTACTCAGGTAATAGAGCTGTCCTGAATTATGATATACCGCTTAATGAGGTAGTATTTGATTTTAACGATAGACTTAAGTCAATAACAAGCGGCTATGCAAGCTTTGACTACGAAATAATAGGACATAAAGAGGGTGAGTTAGTTAAGTTATCAATTTTAGTTAATGGGGAACCAGTAGATGCTTTAGCTATGATGGTTCATAAAGACTTTGCGCAAACTATCGGAAGAGAGGTATGTGAAAAGCTTAAGGATTTAATACCTAGACATAATTTTATGATACCTATTCAAGCCGCAATAGGTGGAAAAATTATTGCTAGAGAAACTATAAAAGGCTTCAAAAAAGATGTTTTAACAAAAATTCATGGGGGAGGCGCAAGAGATCGAAAACGGAAGTTATTAGATAAACAAAAAAAAGGTAAAGCAAGATCTAAACAATTTGGAAAAGTTGAAATTCCTCAAGAAGCGTTCATAGGAGTTTTAAAAATCAATAAAGATTAAATATGAGGATTAAAACATTTTATAATATTTTCTACAGGCACAGAGTGCAAAAAGCTAACATATTTCTTAAAATTTATATTCTCATTATTTTACCATTTAGGTATTTAATAAATATTCCATATTTACCAAAAGTAATAAATTTAGATTATCATTCAAAAAAAAACAGTGAATTATTTAAAAAAGATTTAGATTTTCTATTCGAACATTTTAATAGTGATAAAGGGGAATATTATATCAATCAGTATATGCAACCAATAAAAAGAAATAATAAAAGAATAGATGCTCATGGTTACTCAAAAATATATGAGAAGTACTTTGAAAAAATAAGAGGAGATAATTTAAATGTATTAGAACTGGGATCTTTTTATGGAAATGCAGCAGGAGCTTTTTATTATTATTTTAAAAACTCAAAAATTTTTTCAGGAGATATATGTCCTGATCTTTTTAGATATAAATCATCTAGATTAAAAAATTTTTACATTAATACTTCAAGCGAGAGTTCAATTTATGAAATTTTAATTAAAAATAAAGATAGCTTTAATATTATAATTGAAGACGCTTCGCACACTTTAAAGGATCAAATTATAAGTTTATTCTTACTTTTTAGAAAGGTATTGCCCAATGGAATTTTTGTTTGTGAGGAACTTGATTTCCCAGAGACAAGAAAAGATATGAATTTAAAAAATGAGTATCCGGATCTAAAACAAATTTTATTGGCGATTAAATCAAATAAAGATTTTAACTCAAAATATATCAAAGACGAAGATAAAAAATATTTTTTAGATAATTTCAAAAGCATTGAAATTTATAAAGGTAAAATTAACGAAGTAGCTATTATACAAAAAAAATGATTTGGAGAGATGGCCGAGTGGTTTAAGGCGCACGCTTGGAAAGCGTGTTAAGGGGCAACTCTTTCGTGGGTTCGAATCCCACTCTCTCCGCCATTTTTTTTTTGATAAATAGATTATTTAAGTTAATAATAAAAATATGAAATCTAGTAACATATCTGTTGTAATTCTATTTTATAGAACACCAGAAAAAGTTATTACGAAGCTAAACAATTACAAAGATTTCGACTTATATATTTTAGATCAAAGCAACGATTTAGAATTAAAGGAAAAAGTAAAAAAAATATTTCCAAAAATTAACTATTATGGTGTTTCCAGCGAGAACAAAGGTTTTGCAAAAGGAATAAATTTTTTAGTTAAAAAAGTAAAAACTAAATATTTTTTATGTACGCAGCCTGATACATATATTTCAAAAAAATCAATACTCAGATTGAAAAAAACATTGGAAATCAAAAAGGATAGCATAATCTCGGTTCCAAGAATCAAACAATTTAAAAATTTTGAAAATAGCCAAAAAAATAAAAAAATATTTCCAGTAAATAAAATTTTAGGAGCTATATTTCTTGCTGAAAAAAATAAATTTAAAAAAATAGGTATGTTTGATGAGCGATTTTTCTTTTATTGGGAGGATGTTGATTTATGTAGAACAATAAAAAAAAATAACTTTAAAATTTATTTAAATATGAGTGCATATGCAAATCATGTTGGAGAAAGTTCTGTAAAAGAAAATTTAAAAAGTTTTATAATAAGAAAAGTTTATTTTAAGTATGGTGAGCTAATTTTTCAGTCAAAATATAAAAAACTAAAAAAAATTAAAATTATCCGTGAATCAATAAAATTTTCTTTATTAACAATTTTTTTTGGCTTGACCTTACAATTTAAAAAAACATTAGAGATGTTATGTTTTATCTATGCAATTATAAAATTCTTATTAATTTTTAAAAAAGCGAATAAAAATCACTAATATTTGTAATTTTTTAAAAACTAAAAAAAAAATAAATAAATATCAAAAAAACCACAATACATGTGGCTTATTTAGCTTCTTGAGCCAAAGCTGTTTTATTTAAATTTCAAAAAATGGTATAATTTTTTTTTTCCTAAAAAAATAAATGATTAAAAAAAATACAACAAATTACCAAGCAGACTCCATCAAGGTTTTAAAAGGATTAGAAGCTGTAAGAAAAAGACCAGGTATGTATATTGGAGATACCGATGATGGCACTGGTCTACATCATATGGTCTATGAAGTTGTTGATAACTCTATAGATGAGGCACTGGCAGGTTACTGCAAAAATATTTCTGTTAATATAAACAAGAACGGCTCAGTGACTGTTTCTGACGATGGAAGAGGTATTCCAGTAGATATTCATAAAGGTGAAAAAAAATCTGCAGCAGAGGTTATCATGACACAATTGCATGCAGGAGGAAAATTCGATCATGACTCTTATAAAGTTTCTGGTGGTCTACATGGAGTTGGGGTCTCTGTTGTAAATGCTCTATCAGAAAAACTAGAATTAGAAATTAATAGAGATGGAAAAAAATATTTTATAGAATTTCAAAATGGCGATGCCAAATCTGCTTTAAAGGTAACCGGAAAATCAAAAGAAACTGGCACAAAGATCACTTTTTTTCCATCGAAAGATATTTTTTCATCTACAAAGTTTAGCACTATCATTATACAGAAAAGAATGCGGGAATTAGCATTCTTAAACAAAGGTTTAAAAATTTCTGTCAACGATCTTACTTTAAAAAAAGAAAAATCAATTATATATAAGTTTGATGGGGGTATTTTAGAATTTGTTAACTTCCTTGATGAAAAAAGAGAAAAATTAAAAAATAAAAATGGGAATGAATTGTTTAAAAAACCTATCTTTATTGAGCAAGCCAAAAATAATATGGAGGTAGAATGTGCACTTCAGTGGAATTCTATGTATTCAGAAGATGTATACCCTTACACAAACAATATATTTCAAAAAGATGGAGGAACACATTTATTAGGTTTTAGAAGTGCACTAACAAGAGTTGTTAATAAATATGCCAATGAATCGAACCTATTAAAAAAAAGTAAACTTTCAATTTCTGGAGATGATGTAAAAGAAGGGCTCACTTGCGTCTTATCAATTAAAATACCAGATCCTAAATTTTCATCACAAACAAAAGATAAACTTGTATCATCTGAGGTCAGAAACATAGTTGAAACAATTATTAGCGAGAAACTATCTCTATGGTTCGACCAAAACCCATCAGTCGTAAAAGTCATACTTACAAAGATTGTTCAAGCCGCACAAGCACGTGATGTTGCCAGAAAAGCTAGAGAAAACGTAAGAAGAAAAGGTGCTCTTGAGCTAACAGGTTTACCTGGAAAACTGGCAGATTGTCAAAATTCAAAACAAGAAGGAACAGAATTATTTATTGTTGAGGGAGATTCTGCGGGTGGCTCTGCAAAACAAGGGAGAAATAGAGAGTTTCAGGCTGTTTTGCCTCTAAGAGGAAAAATTTTGAATACTTATGTTGATACTAATGGAAAAAAGAAAAATGGAAATATTAATGAACATAAGACTAAGGCACTATCTAAAATGATTTCCTCAAATGAAATTATAACTTTAATAAATGCTTTAGGATTGGATCCAAAAAATGATGACTTGGATCTTAAAAATTTAAGATACGGAAAAATAATAATTATGACAGATGCCGACGTTGATGGATCACATATCAGAGCATTATTACTAACTTTCTTTAATAACAGCCCATTTAATAAATTGATTGAAAATGGTCATATTTACTTAGCACAACCGCCTTTATTCAAAATTAATAAAGGCATGAAAGGTATTTATATAAAAGATGAGAAGGAACTCGAGAAATATATTTTAAAAAACTCAAAGGAATTGAGTAAATACAAAAAGGGATCAAAAGAATTCGATAAAAATTTCTCAATTGAAAAGTCTAAATTAAATATTCAGAGATTTAAAGGATTAGGTGAAATGAACCCTGATGAGCTTTGGAATACAACTCTAAATCCAGAGACAAGAAATTTATTAAAAGTAGAATATTCAAAAGATGCAAAAAAAGATCATGAGATAATTCACACTTTAATGGGAAATGACGTAGCATTAAGAAAAGACTTCATTATATCAAATGCTATAGATGTTTTAAACCTTGATATATAATTTATGAGGTTTTTTGAAACTTCAAAAATCTATTCTCTAAATAGAATACAATATATTAGACTTAGATGGATAGCAATAATTGGACAGCTGGTAACAATAAATTTTGTTAAATATGGACTTGGTTTTGAATTTAATCACATACTATCAAATTTTATAATTTATCTTGGGGCAATAAGTAACCTAGTTTTAATTTATTATTACAAAAAAAATCAAGTTTCTGACAGATCCTCTTTTATTTTTTTATGTTTGGATATTTTCCAACTAGGTTTTTTACTTTATTTAACCGGTGGAATAGTAAATCCTTTTTTTATTTTTATTATAATTCCAAGCATATTTTCATCTATATACTTAGGAAAAAAATCCAGTATTTTCTTAGTTTTGATAACAATTTTATGTATTATCTTTCTAACTTTTTTTAACAAAGATTTACCAGCACCATTGAATCAACATTTTCATATTAGCGATTACTATTATTATGCTATTCCAATATCATTAATAATTGCACTTATTTTTTTAAGCTTTTTTTCAATATCTTTTGGGGCTGAAAGAAAAATTAGAGAGAATGCATTAAATAAAATGGAAGCTATAATGGCAAAAGAACACGAGCTTGTTTCTCTTGGAGGACAAGCAGCAGCAGCAGCACACTCACTTGGTACTCCGCTCTCAACAATTAAAATCGTATTGGCAGACTTAGAAAAAGAATATAAAAATAATAAAGATATAAGTTTACTATCCAGTCAAGTAGATAGATGTATAAAAATATTACAAAAACTTAGCATGAATCCTGTTACAGATGATGAGTTTTTAGATCAAAATATTTCTTTAAAAGATTATTTGATCCAAATTATAAGATCTTTTCAAGAAATTAGCAAAAAGGAATTTATTTTAATCACTGATCAGAATAATAATCCGATTGTAATGCCTAAAATAATTGAGATTGTTTATGGTCTCAGAAATTTTGTAGGAAATGCAAATAAATTTGCAAAAAAAAAAATATTTATAAATCTTAAAAGTGATAATGACGAAACTATTATTAAAATAGAAGATGATGGTAAAGGTTTTTCTAAAGATATAATCTATAAATTGGGTGAGCCTTATTTAAAAGATTCCAAGCCGAGCAATAAAACTGGATTAGGTTTAGGAATTTTTATTGGTAAAACATTACTAGAAAAAAATTTTGCTACTGTAACTTGTAAAAATTCAAGAACAAGATCGGGAGCTGAGATCACAATTTTATGGAAAAATAAAAATCTTAAATCTTTAAATTTTAATTGAGTTTTTTTCTTTCGCTAAATAAATCACTTAATTGATTTATCATGACATCTCCAAGTTCTTGAACATCAGTAATTTTAATAGCTTTGGAATAGTATCTGGAGACATCGTGACCTATCCCAATAGCTAGAATTTCTATATTGCTTTTATTTTCAATAAATTTTACAGTCTTTTTTAAATGTTTTTCTAAATAATCACCAAAATTAACACTTAAAGTACTGTCATCAACTGGCGCACCATCTGAAATAACCATCAAGATTTTTCTTTCTTCTTTTCGCTTTTGTAGTCTGCTAAAAGCCCAATTAATTGCCTCACCATCAATATTTTCTTTTAATAATCCTTCCTTCAGCATAAGTCCTAAATTATTTTTAGATATTCTCCATTGAGTATCTGCACTTTTATAAATTATGTGACGTAGATCATTAAGACGGCCAGGGTTTTTTGGTTTACTTCTTTTATTCCAATCTTCCCTTGATTGACCACCTTTCCAATTTTTTGTTGTGAAGCCTAAAATTTCTACCTTAACCGCACATCTCTCGAGTGTTCTCGACAAAATATCAGCACAAATTGCAGCGATTGTTATTGGACGTCCTCGCATAGATCCGGAGTTATCAATTAATAAAGTAACGACTGTATCTTTAAATTCATAGTCTTTTTCTTTTTTAAATGATAAAGAACTATAAGGATCCATAATAACCCTTGTTAATTTTGAAGTATCCAATAATCCTTCTTCCAAATCAAATTCCCAAGCTCTTTTTTGACTAGCTAATAGCTGTCTTTGAAGTTTATTTGCTAGCTTTGTTATCAGATCTTGAAAAGTTATTAATTGTTGATCTAAGTTTTTTCTTAACTTTGTTATTTCCTCTAAACTTTCTAAATTTTCAGCTTTTGAAATTTCATCAAATTCTTTTGTAAAAACCTTATAATCCTTATCACTAAATTCTCCTCCCCCTTTTTGAATAATTGTCTCGCTGCTTTGCTTTTCTGAGTCTGTATCAACAATCTGTTCATCAATCTTGTG
>NZ_CVSH01000045.1 GCF_001179965.1 Candidatus Pelagibacter communis | reverse complement strand
ATAACATGGCATTAACACAGCATTTTTACCAACAAACGATCCTTTCCTAACTGGAGAATTAGGAACCATTCTAAAGCCAGCTTTTTCATGGTCCTCTTTTGACCAACCTGCTGTTTTACCTTTCAATAAATGTGATTTGTCATACCAGCTACTGTAAGGGCCATTTAGGTTTTCCATTGGATATATTCTAAAACTTAGCATGATAGCTTTTTTAAGATGTTGATGAGTTTTCCATTCTCCATTAATTTTTTCAGCAACTCTAGCTTTACCGCTATCTAAATCCTTTATAACTTGATTTATAGCATCTTTAATCGATTGATCTGAGTTTTGGTTTATTTGGTCTTTTTTCTCCCAAGCGTCATTAATAATTTTTTCTAATGTCATAACAATTTATTTACTTTTTAATAACCTTATTTCTTTAAGAAATAAAGACAGATTTTCAATTTTGTGGGAAATATAATCTTTATCAGAGTCCATCTTTCCAAAATGCTCGTCATTAATCAACCAAACAGTTACACATCCTCTTTCATGACCAATACTCAGATTTTTAGCTATATCTTCAATGTAGATAGTTTCATTTGGATTAATGCCAAATTTTTTTACCATTAAATCGAAAGTTTTTGCTTCAGGCTTTGGAACATATCCCGCATCCTGAATATCAAAAATTTTGTCTCTTCCAAATAAATCATATACCCCGAGATGTGTTAATATATTTTTTGCATGCTCTGCACTACCGTTGGTAAAAATAAACTTTTCCATATCTAATCGCTCTAACTCACTTCTCATAATTTTATCTTCTTTCATAAAACTTAAATCAATGGAGTGAACATAAGATAAAAATTCCTCAGGGGGTATATCATGGTGTATCATTAGACCATTTAAACTGGTATTATATTTGTAAAAATAATTGGTTTGTAATTCCTTTGCATCATCCATATTTATATTAAGTCTTTCAGATATAAATTTTGTCATTCTTTTTGAAACCTGACCAAAAACTTTTTCTAAAGAATAGTTATTATGTTTTCCATAACATACACCATCAAGATCTAGTAAAAGGTATTTTTTATCTTTTAAATTCATTTTCTTATTAAGGTCCCAGAACCTTGATCCGAAAATATTTCTAACAAACATGAATGTTGCTTTGTTCCATTAATAATACCCACACCAGTAACCCCATTATTTATAGCATCTAAACAGCCTTGAATTTTTGGTAT
>NZ_CVSH01000044.1 GCF_001179965.1 Candidatus Pelagibacter communis | reverse complement strand
TAAATTATTTATTTATTATTAAAATAAAAATTTTTTAACTATATCTTTAAGTAGCAAATATATTACTTTATAATCCATTTTACTGAATCCTTCTTCCCTACTATTAAATTTAATAAAAATATCTCTAATTTTAATAGGTTTTTTTTGAGCATAAATTAAATCAAATAAAATTTTGTATCCTTTAGCTGTCAATTTTTTTTCATTTTCAAAAAAAATTTTTTTTTTAAATATAAAAAATCCACTCATTGGATCATTTGTTTTGAAACCTAAAAAAATATTAACAATAAAGATTAAAATTATAGAGCTTATTAATCTGTGAACTTTCAATCCTTCATTTTTTTTTTTAGTAAGCTCCCTACTCCCAACAACTATATCGCAATCCTCATTAACCATTTTTTTATAAAGTTTATTAATATCAACTGGTCTATGTTGCAAATCTCCATCCATCACAAGAATATTTGTAAAATTAGCCTTTTTAAAACCCATGATGCAGGATCTAGATAGGTCTCTAGGTTTTTCCTTTCTTATAAAGAATTTCAAA
>NZ_CVSH01000043.1 GCF_001179965.1 Candidatus Pelagibacter communis | reverse complement strand
AAAAAATAAAAATATTGTTTGCGCCATTGGTGCTTCGCCAAGAGGATGCATATTATTAAATACTTCAAACTTTTCAAAGAATGAGATAAATTTTGTAGGCGAAATCAAAGACTCTTTTAAATTAAAAAAACTAATACCAGGAACAAATATTCCCATTTTAAATGAACAGCACTTAATTGATAAAAAAATTGATTTTATTATTATTCTAGCTTGGCATCTAAAAAATAGACTAATAAAAACATTAGTTAGTAATGGTTATAAAGGTAAATTTATTGTACCTTTGCCAAATCTTAAAATTTCATAATTTTAATTTTTATATGACTGACAGCCTAGATATTTTAATACCTGTTTTTAATGAAGATGAGGAGATTAATAGAACCTTAGCATTATTATTAAATAATGTTAAATGTGATTATAATTTAAATATCTGCTATGATTATGATGAAGATCCGACCTTAGACATTATCAAAAAAAAATTTCCAAATAACCCTAAGATAAAATTTATTAAAAATGAAGCTACTGGTTTTAACGGAGCACTAATAACAGGAATTAAAAGGACAAATGGAAATTCAGTAATAGTATATATGGCTGATGATCACGAAAATCATAATTTAATTGATCAATGTATTCAAAAATTTAATGATGGTTATGATTTAGTTTGTCCAAGTAGATTTATTGCCGGTGGTAAGATGGAAGGAAATCCTATTGTTAAAGAAATTCTAACAAGATTAGCGTCTTTATTTTTTCAATATTTAACAACTTTACCAATTAAAGACTCAACAAATTCTTTTAGACTTTTCTCTAGAAAATTTTTAAATAAAGTAAATAAATTTGAGTCTAGTAAAGGATTTACTCTTAGCTTAGAACTAACCGCAAAAGCCCATAGAATGGGATTTAAAATGATTGAAATACCAAGTGTATGGATTGAGAGAAAAATTGGTGAGAGCAGATTTAGATTATTAAAGTTTTTACCCCCATATATTAAATGGTTATTTTTTATTATTCAGACATCCATATTAAACAAAAAAAAATGAAAAAAATTAATGTTGGTATAATTGGTAGAAACTTTGGTTA
>NZ_CVSH01000042.1 GCF_001179965.1 Candidatus Pelagibacter communis | reverse complement strand
AAAAATACGATGGCACAAAAATTGATGAAAATAAAACTGGACTAGCTAGAGAACTAGCAAGAATGAATTTAACTTTAAATACATATACCCAATGGTATTGGAAAACCGATTTATTAAATTTAATGAATTTTTTAAGGTTAAGAGTAGATCATCACGCTCAATATGAAATTCGAGCGTACGCAGATGTTATGTTGGACTCTCTTAAAAGATGGGTTCCCATTACTTTTGATGCATTTATGGATTATAGAGTTGGAGGAACCGAGGTTTCCTCAAAAGGCAAAAGTGTAATAAGTAAATTAATAAATAATAAAAAAATTACCATTGATGAGTCGGGACTTTCAAAAAGGGAATGGAACGAATTAATGATCGCTTTCGATATGACAGATAAAATAGTTAATTAATTTTTTTACAGAATTTTAAAAAAATCTGGTTTAAAAATATTGAAAAGTAAAAACTCATAAATAAAACTGAAGGGGTTAAGTATCTTGTATTTCCAAGCCAACAACCAACTCCAAAAAAATATATACAAGAGAGAATAAGAAATATATTCAATTTTAGATCTAGCACTCTAAATGAGAGATAAAAGCCTAGTACAGTAATGAAAAAAAAAATAAGCGTTATTATTATTCTTAATTTAAGCCAGAA
>NZ_CVSH01000041.1 GCF_001179965.1 Candidatus Pelagibacter communis | reverse complement strand
CAATAGAATTGCAGATATGGAATATAGCGTTTAAAAGGCCATTGGAGGGTCTTATTTAAGCATTTTGTGTTTTATAGTACAACTAAAGGGTGAAATATTAAAAAACATTAATGATTTTTTATTAATAACAAAAAAGTGTTTAAAATAGCGGCTTTTTTGGCAAAAAACCCTCATTTTTAAGTAGCTTTTTCTTCGTTTTAATGCCCCCAGAACCTGAATATCCACCTAGACCACCATCAGATCTTATTACCCTATGACAAGGTATTTTAGGTGCGTATGGGTTCTTTGCGCAGGCATTTGCAACTGCTCTAGCAGATTTAGGGCTATTTATTGCTATTGCTACCTGTTTATAGGTCTTTACTGAACCTTTAGGTATTAATTTTAAGTAATTCCAGACTTTAATTTGAAATTTAGTACCTTTCATTGAAGAAAAACCCCTGTTTCCTTGCACTTTTTAGGGTGCAAAGAACAGTAGTTTTGGCACGTCGTTGATTGCGCTACCGCCATGCCTTCCGCCCTACGATTTTAGCGCTACTCCGTAGAGCTTTCTGCCCCCTGGGCTTGGTCCTCTCGGCCTTTCCCCAGTCGGCCAGTTAAGGGTTGCCCCTTAATTCATCTTACATTACCAAATAGGGCAGGTTGAATGTATCACTTTATTGTTGAATTTATTAAGTTTTTAACAGGTGGGAATAATGGGGATAATTTTAATCAATTAACAAAGCAACTAAAGCAACAATTAAGAAAATTGTGCTGAATAATAATGTAAGACTTATTTTTTTTTTATTTTTTTTCATCAAC
>NZ_CVSH01000040.1 GCF_001179965.1 Candidatus Pelagibacter communis | reverse complement strand
ACCTCTTGCCTAAAATTATCTAATTGTTTTTCACTCAACCTTCCTTCTAAGAATGCTCTGGCATACATACCAGGAGCACTGTGGCCTTGAAAATATATTAAGTCTCCTCCAAACTTATTGTTCTTTGCTCTCCAAAAATGATTCATACCAACGTCATATAAAGTTGCAGCAGATGCAAAAGTTCCAATATGACCACCAAGTTCAGGAAATTTTTTATTTGCTCTTACGACCATTGCAGCAGCATTCCATCTAATTAAAGATCTTATCCTTCTCTCAATATTTTGATCACCAGGAGATTTAGTCTCTTTATCTGGAGATATAGTGTTTACATATGGTGTATTCCTTGAAAGTACTAAATCTGAACCTTGTCTATATGAATGCTCAATTAGTTGTTTGATTAAAAACTGAGCCCTTTTACTTCCATCTGTTTCTAAAACGGAGGATAATGAATCTATCCATTCTTTTGTTTCGATTGGATCAATATCTCCATCTTTAACAACGTTTGAGATTCGATCCTCAGCAATTTTTATAGTTTCTTTTTGTATTTGTGGTTGGGAGGTATCTTTTATCTCTTTTTGAATTTCAGTTTCTTGAACATGTTTTATCTCTTTATGAATAGTTTTTTCTGCCTCTTCGATTAAATTTTTTGTACTTTTTGGAATTTCATCTGGTGATACCTTTCCATTTCCCTCAACTTCTAAAATTAAATCTCCTTTAGAAACTTTGTCTCCTACTTTAACATTAATATTTGATATTTTACCTTCAACTGTTGACGGAACTTCTACACTAGATTTATCACTTTCAAGTGTGACCACTGGATCATTTTTCTTTATACTCTCACCAGCTTTTACTA
>NZ_CVSH01000039.1 GCF_001179965.1 Candidatus Pelagibacter communis | reverse complement strand
TTTTTGGGCTGAATTCAAGTTTTTTAGATATTCTAAGTTTCTCATTTTCTAAATAATCATTATAAAACAAATTAAATTTATGAAAAAATTTAATTTTAATTTTAATCCTAAATTCAACATAAATACTAAAGTTACTATATTTAGTATTTCAACTTTAATTTTTATATATCTACTTTATTTATCAATACCAAGTTTATATAAATCTGGAAGAGTTCAAAAAGTCCTTTCCGATGAGATTTTATCTGAATTTAATTTAAATATTAGTTTATCCCCAGATATAACATACCGAATCTTACCCACACCCCATTTTTCCATTAAGGACTCTAAATTGTATCAGCCGAATTCAAAAATTAACAATGAGTTAGGCGAATTAAAAGAACTTAAAATTTTTATTAGTCAATCAAACTTTTTTAATAAAGACCGAATTATAGTAAAAAAAATCTTAATTAAAAAAGCTAATTTTTTTATTAAGAAAGAAAATTTAGCTTTTTTAGGTGAATTAATAAATAAAAAATTTTCAGATCAAAAGGTTCAAATTAAAAATAGTAAACTATTTTTTAATGGCAAGAATAATAATACAGTCTTTATTTATTCAATTAATAAATTTACTGCAGAGTATGCTAAAGAAAATGGAAAAAATATAATTGAAGTTGACGGAGAAATTTTTAAAATTCCATTAAAATTATACTGGGAAAAAGATTTAATAAGAAAGCATAAAATCTTAAAAGCAAATTTAAAGAAAATAAATATAGATGTGTTAAATAAAAGTATTTTTGAAAAAGATAAATATTTTTATCAAAACGAGATTAATATTTTAAGTAGTAAGTTTAAAACCAGTTATGAAATTATTAAAAATAAAATAAATTTTAGTTCTAATCAGTCAATGATAAGAAATACTCCTTTATCTTATAAAGGGATAATTGATCTCAAACCATTATTTATTGAGGCTTATTCAGAGACAAAAACTTTTGACATTTATTATATTTTAAAAAATAGCTTCTGGTTTAACGAGATCATTAAGGCAGGTTTTATATATAATGATAATTTTAATGGAAAAATTTCAATAAAATCTGATAAAATTTCAAAAAATAAAATTTTTGATAAGATTAATTTAGTATTAAATATCAACGAAGGTAATTTTGATTTTAATGAAACTATTTTAATCAATCAGAAGATAGGAAACTTAAAAATTTTAAACTCATCT
>NZ_CVSH01000038.1 GCF_001179965.1 Candidatus Pelagibacter communis | reverse complement strand
CAGGTGGTGAGTTTCAAAGAGTTCTACTTGCAAGAGCTATTTCAAAAAAAACCTGAACTATTAGTTCTTGATGAACCGGTTCAAGGTGTGGATTTCACGGGTGAGATAGCTTTATATGAACTAATAAAGAAAATTTCTGACGAATTAAATTGTGGTATTTTATTAATTTCTCATGATTTACATACTGTAATGAGCGCTACAGATCATGTTGTTTGTTTAAACGGTCATGTATGTTGCTCAGGTACTCCAATGGATGTAGCAAAAAATAATGAGTATAAAGCTTTATTTGGTGAACAAGCTTCTCAAATATTATCAAGATACGAGCATAGACACGATCATGTTCATACAAGTGAAGGTGAAATAAAGAAAAACTAAATGTTAGATGATTTTTTTATAAGAGCTTTAATAGCAGGTATTGGAGTTGCGATAGTTACCGGACCTCTTGGTTGTTTTGTTGTTTGGAGAAGATTATCTTATTTTGGAGATACTCTAGCCCACTCTGCTTTACTTGGAGTAACTTTAGCCTATTCGATGGAGTTTAATATAGCTTTCTCGGTATTTATTATTTCATCTTTAATAGCTTTAACTTTAATACAGCTACAAAAAAGAACTAATCTACCAGGTGATGCCTTACTCGGACTCTTAGCTCACTCATCTTTAGCAGTAGGACTTGTTGTTATAGGTTTTTTATCATTTATTAGATTTGATATTATGGGATTATTATTTGGAGATATATTGGCAGTTACAATTAATGATCTTTTAATAATATGGATTGGAGGTGCATTAATTTTATTAATTCTAAAATTAATTTGGAAACCTTTATTTGCATCAACAGTAAATTATGAATTAGCAGAAGCCGAGGGTTTAAATCCTGATAGGGCTAAGGCTATATTTACAATTTTAATGGCAGCCATTATTGCTATATCAATAAAAATGGTAGGTCTGTTGTTAATTACAGGTATGCTGATTATACCAGCTGCAATGGCTAGAAACATATCCTCTAGTCCACAAAAAATGGTTTTTTATTCTATTATTGGAGGATTATTATCCGTAGGCTTAGGTTTGTTTTCCTCATTAGAATTTAATACTGCATCAGGCCCATCTATAATAGCTGCATCTTTATTATTATTTGTATTGTCGTTACTAAATATTAAACAATCGATTAAATTGAAAAACTAATGGAGAATCGGTAAAATGAGAAGAATGCATAAAGAAAATAATCTTACAAAAAATCAGCAAATTATTTTTGATTTAATTGATAAATCCCCCGAACCATTAAAAGCTTATTCAATACTTTTTAATGTACAAAAAAAAGGAATAAAAGCACCGTTACAAGTTTATAGGGCTTTGGATAAATTAGTTGAAATGGGAAAAATTCATAAAATTGAAAGTAGAAATGCCTTTATAGCCTGTCAAAATTCAAGTTGTCAGGTATCAAGAGCAACGGCTTTTTCTATATGTGAAATGTGTGAAAAAATTACAGAGATAAGCAGTTCAAGCCTCTCTAAATATCTAGCTAATTTCAAAGACAAAGATGGTATGAAATATAATAAATACAATCTTGAGTTTTTTGGATTATGTAAAAAGTGTAGATAAGTTATTATCTAAAATCTAAATAAAAAAAGCTGAAAGGGAAACGTATGTTTATTAAGAAATATCTTAAATGGATAAGCACATTTTTAGTTTTGGTTGGTATTCTATTAACAAACCTAAATATTTATCCTTTAAATATCTATTTTCATGGATTAGGGGTAGTTGGTTGGACAGTTGCTGGATTTTTAGCGAAAGACAAAGCTATAATGACAAATTTTGGCTTACAAATACCACTATTTTTAGTTGGCATTTATTCGGTTGTATTTTAAAAAATTTCTAGACATCTATTATAGATAGTTTACTTAAGATAAATTCTCTAATTGATTCCCAAATAAATAAATTTTCCCTGTAGTAAAAAAAATTTCATAGTTTAAATAGTACTTAAGTCATGAATCAATGGAACCGAAAACAATAATATAAAGGGAGAAAAATATGGAGATGACTTTGATTTATACAGTAATTGGCTTTGGCCTTGCTGGATATAGTGTAATAGGAAACGACTCAATTCAAACATTAGGAACTTTCATAGCATCTAAACAGAAATGGTTTAAATGGTATGTTTTAGCTTCAGCAGCATCTTTTGTAATGATACTTGCTTTAGCATGGGGTTGGTATAGCTACAATGGAGATATATCTTATGGAAGACTAAATCGAATTCCTTATCAGGAAATTCAATGGTATCATGCTGTTGCACCAGCAATACTTTTAGTTCTTACAAGAGTAGGTATTCCGGTATCAACAACTTTTTTAGTGCTTTCAGCATTTGCTTCGACAGTAGTTTTGGAGAAAATGCTCATGAAAAGTGTTGTGGGTTACGGATTAGCTGCAATGGTAGCTTATATTTGTTGGATAGTAGTTTCTAGGTTTATTAACGAAAAATTCGACGAAGTAAAAGGTGATTTTTGGATTTCTTTTTGGAGAAATTCTGTGTGGGTAACATCAGGCTGGTTATGGTGGGTCTGGTTATCACATGATGTAGCTAATATTGCTGTGTATTTGCCAAGACAATTAAGTATTGAGCTATTAATTGTTGTGATGGCTTATTTCACGATATTGTTATTTTACATCTTTTATATTCAAGGAGGACGTATTCAGACAGTAGTTTTAGAAAAGACTGGTACTAGATACGCTCGGTCAGCAACAATAATTAACGTTATATATGCTGCAGTATTATTTTACTTTAAAGAACTTAATGACCTTCCAATGTCAACAACATGGGTGTTTGTTGGTTTATTATGTGGAAGAGAGCTTGCGATAGCTACTATGAATAAAGACTATAAATTAGGTTATGTCTTTCCATTAATAGGTAAAGACTTTCTTAAAATGGTTTTTGGATTGACTGTATCAGTAGGTATAGTGCTTGCTATTCATTATGTAATAATTCCTAATAATTGGTTTTAAAATTTTTTGGGAGAGTTAATTACTCCCCCACTTAATCAAGTTCCATCCCCTATTATATTGATTACAAGAATAGAAGACCCGAGTACTTAAATAACTTTGTAGAAAAATTAATTAATTGGGAATACGTAGAGTCGCTTTTAGACTAATTTTTAACTCTCCCATATACATCCTGATATCTAACAATATCTGTTTCTTTTAAGATTGAGCCTATTTGAGCTTCAATAATTTTAACAGGTTTTTTATAAGGGTTTTCAATTCTATGTATTGCTCCTAGGGGAATATAAATAGTCTCACCAGGTTTTTTTACAAATTTATTCTTATTTAATGTAATTTTTGGCATTCCATGTGTTACCACCCAATGCTCTGCTCTATGATGATGTTTCTGAAGACTTAATATGCCCTTAGGTTTGACATATAGCTCTTTGATTAAAAATTCTTTACCATTAAACAAGTTAACATAACTGCCCCAAGGTCGGTAAAATACATTTTTCTTTTTAAAGTACTTATTTTTGTTTTTGCCATACATTTTACAAATTTCTTTCCAGCTGCCTAGATCTGACCATGGAATATCAAGCTTGATTGCATTGATATTTTTAGTTTTCTCTAGTATCGCGTAATCAAAAGACTTGGCTGTTGCTTTACTAAATGCTTGTTTATTTAAATAATACACATTATTTTTATATTTTGCTTTTGTTACAGCTTTGCTACAGTTTCGAAAAATATTAGGCTGATATTTCTTAAAATTATTAATAATTGAGTCTTTTCTCAAAAAAAACATACCCGAATTCCAATATCCTTTTTGCTTAATAACCTCTTTTGCTTTAGCTTGTTTTGGTTTCTCAATAAATCTAGTTACTTTATTAATATTTTTTATATTTTTACTTAAGAAGTAACCATATTCACTTGACGGATTAGTTGGTTTAATCCCAAATATAAATACATTTTTATCATCTAAATTAGATTTATTTTTATTTATTGCACTAACGAGCTTATTGGGTTTTTCAATTAAATGATCAGCAGTAAAATACATCAGCGGTTGATTATTTGGAATTTCTTTAATTAATGCTGATGCTAAAATTGCTGGGGCAGTATTCTTTTTTGCTGGTTCCAAAACTATTTTATATTTACTAATTCTACTTTTTTTTAAAGCCTTTTTAACATCCTTAATATATTTTGAATTAGTGCTGATGATCGGATAATCAAAAACATTACTTTTAATTCTATCGAATGTTTTATTAATTAATGTCCAACCGCCAAAATCAATAAACTGCTTTGCTTGATGTTTTGACTTTTTAGGCCACAGTCTCGTACCTGCTCCACCACATAGAATAACTGGTCTAATTTTCATTAAATATCAGCGTAAGTTCTAACCTCTTCTTTTGCACCAGGATGTGTAGGTGCCCCAAGATAAGCTGGTCCAACTGTTTGTGCATACTTCCAAAGAGTTCCATTACCAAAATTGATTTTCTTTGGTTTCCATTTTTTTCGTCTCTTTGCTAATTCTTTTCTAGACAATCGAACGTTTATTGTCCCCTTCTTTGCATCTAAATCAATAATATCTCCATTTTTAAGTAATGCTATTGGACCACCTACAGATGCTTCTGGTCCAACATGGCCTATACAAAAACCACGTGTTGCTCCTGAAAATCTTCCATCAGTAATCAACGCAACTTTTTCACCTTTACCTTGTCCGTAAATTGCTCCTGTTGTTTGAAGCATTTCTCTCATTCCAGGTCCACCTTTTGGACCTTCATATCTAATTATAATAATATCACCGTCTTTATATTTTTTATTTTTAACTGCTTTGTAAGCTGCTTCTTCGGTATCAAAACATCTAGCTTTACCAGTGAATTGTAATTTTTTTAATCCTGCTATTTTAACAATTGCTCCATCAGGCGCTAAGTTTCCTTTTAAACCAACAACACCACCATCTGGAGATAGCGGTTGATTATAGGTCCTCATTACTTTTTGATTTTTATTAAACTTAATATTTTTCAAATTTTGTCTCATTGTTTTTCCTGTAACCGTCATACAATCACCATGTATGTAACCACCATCTAACAAAGTTTTTAAAAGCATAGGAACACCTCCAGCTTTCCACATATCTTTTGCAACATATTTTCCACCTGGTTTTAAATCTGCAAGGTATGGTGTTTTCTTAAAAATTCTCGCAACATCCATTAAATCAAATTTTATTCCAGCTTCATTTGCAAGTGCTGGTAAATGTAATGCAGCGTTTGTAGAACCTCCTGTTGCAGCAACAATCGTTGCAGCATTTTCTAATGATTTTTTTTGTTACAATATCTCTTGGTCTAATTCTTTTTTGTAATAAATTCATAACTGCTTTACCACTTTTTAACGCATAAGAATCTCTTTGTGTATAAGGTGCTGGAGTTCCTGCTGAATAAGGTAAAGCTAAACCAATTGCTTCAGACACACATGCCATGGTATTTGCTGTAAACTGTCCTCCACATGCACCCGCACTTGGGCATGCTTTTAATTCTAATTTTCTCAAAGCGTTTGCCGACATTTTCCCAGATGTATATTTTCCAACACCTTCAAAAACATCTACTACAGTCACATCTTTTCCATTAAATCTTCCAGGTAAAATTGATCCACCATAAATAAAAACACTTGGAACATTTAATCTAACCATTGCCATCATTAAACCTGGTAACGATTTATCACAACCAGCTACACCAACTAATGCATCGTAACAGTGTCCTCTAACTGTTAATTCAGTTGAATCTGCAATAACATCTCTTGATATTAAAGATGACTTCATGCCTTCATGGCCCATTGCTATTCCATCTGTAACTGTAATGGTACAAAACTCTCTTGGTGTTCCTCCTGCTTGATGAACTCCTTTTTTAACCGATTGAGCTTGTCTCATAAGAGCAATATTACAAGGAGCAGCCTCATTCCAGGTTGAAACTACACCCACAAACGGTTTTGCTACATCTTTTTCTGTAAGATCCATTGCATAATAGAAGGATCTTTGAGGTGCTTTATCAGGACCTAACGATGTATGTCTACTTGGTAACTTTTTTTTATTAAATTTTGGCATTATAAATTCTTTACTGTAGCTGATATTTTTTTTATATCATTTCCTAAGTTATTATAATTACTTTTTTCTTGGTCAACAATATGTTTTGGTGCCCGCTTTACAAAATCTTTATTGTTTAACCTTGAGGAAATTTTATCCATTTCAGCTTGATATTTTGACTGTTTGCTTAAAAGATTTTCTTTAATTAAATTTAAATCAACGTTTTCCTCAAAATAAAGTTTAAAAACACTACCTTTTATTACTAAAGATGCCGATGGCTTATTTTTATCTTTATCAATAAAATTTGTTATTCTTCCCAGCCTTTTAATTACCGTTTCATTATTTGTAAAAAAGGACTTATCTTTTTTGTTAATACCACTTAGTGAAATATCAACATAAGAACCTGGGCTAATACTGAGTTCATTCTTAAATGATCTGATCTCAGTAATAAAATCTATCATATTCTCAACATCAGCAAATTTTTCTTTTTTAGGCTTGTCAGAGACCCAATTCGAATACATCAAATAATCTTTATTTGAGTTATCTAACTTATTTTTAAGCCATATCTCCTCAGTAATAAAAGGTATGAATGGGTGTAGTAAAACTAAAATTTCTTTAAACACATAACTAGCGATTTCTTTAGTTTCCTTAATATCTTTTTTATTATTTGAACTTAGAATGGTTTTGCTTAATTCTAAATACCAATCACAATAAGAGTGCCATACAAACTGATATACATTACGGGCTGCTTCATCAAACCGATAGTCTTTAATATTGTTTTCAACAACAATTTTTGTTTGTACAAGCTCAGAATATATCCATTTATTAATATTAATCTTTGCTTTGGGTGATTTTTTAGTATTTTTGATGTCACATTTATTATGAATTAAAAAATTATTTACATTCCATAATTTGTTAAGAAAGTTTCTGTTACCTTTTACTCTATCCTCAGATAACTTTACGTCTCTTCCTGGTGATGCCATTGATAAAAGAGTAAATCTTAATGCATCTGCACTGTACTTTTCTATTAAGTCCAAAGGATCAATTACATTACCTTTTGATTTTGACATTTTTTGACCCTTCTCATCCCTAACTAGTGCATGTACATAAATATCTTTAAAAGGTTCTTTTTTAATAAATTCCATTCCAAACATAATCATTCTAGCAACCCAAAAAAAGATGATGTCAAAACCAGTAACTAGAACAGATGTTGGGTAAAATTTTTTAAGATAAGGATCTTTTGTATTCCAACCTAATGTTGCAAATGGCCATAAACCAGATGAAAACCAAGTATCTAAAACATCAGGATCTCGTTCTAATTCAACTTCTTTTTTGTAAAATTTTTTAGCATTTTGTTTTGCTTCTTTTTCATCAAGTGCAACAAAGATTTTTTTATCAGGTCCATACCATGCTGGTATTTGGTGTCCCCACCATAACTGTCTTGAAATACACCAAGGCTCAATATTGTTCATCCATTGAAAATATGTCTTTGACCAATTTCCTGGAAAAAAATTTGTTTTCTTTGATTTAACAATTTTTTTTGCTTTTATCGAAAGTTTTTTTGCATCAGCAAACCATTGTTCTGTGAGGTAAGGTTCAATTACAGAGTTAGATCTATCACCATATGGAACTTTATTTTTTATATTTTCTTCTTTAACAAATAAATTAAGATTTTTTAAATCCTCTAAAATAATTTTTCTTGCTTCAAATCTATCTAGACCCTGATATTTTCCAGGACAATTTTCATTAATTTTTCCATCATCGGTAAAAATATTTATTATCTTAAGTTTATTTCTTTGACCAACATCATAATCATTAAAATCATGTGCGGGTGTTATTTTAACAGCACCAGTTCCTTGTTCTGGATCAGCATAATCATCGAAAATAATTTTTATTTTTCTCCCTACTAAAGGTAAATTTACATCCTTATTTTTATACTTTTTGAACCTTTTATCTTTAGGATTTACCGCTACCGCAGTATCTCCAAGCATAGTTTCGGGTCTTGTTGTTGCTATGGTTATAAATTCATTTGTGCCATCAATCGGATATTTAATATAATATAATTTTGAATTTACCTCTCTTTGATCAACCTCTAGATCAGAAATAGCAGTTTTTAAAACGGTATCCCAATTTACTAATTTTTTGGATTTATATATGATTTTTTTTTTATGTAGTTCTACAAAAACTCGAATAACACTGTCGGATAGATTGTCATCCATAGTAAAGGCATTCCTTGACCAATCACATGAACAACCCAATTTTTTTAACTGATTAAGGATAATGTCACCATATTGATTTTTCCATTCCCAAACTTTCTTTATGAAATTTTCTCGTCCTAGATCATTTTTTGCTATTCCTTCGTTCTCTAATTTTTTTTCCACTAATGCCTGAGTGGCAATTCCTGCATGATCAGTTCCGGGTTGCCATAAAGTTTCATAACTATTCATTCGATGATATCTAGTTAAAAGATCTTGAATTGAATTATTTAAAGCATGACCCATATGCAAACTGCCGGTTACATTTGGTGGTGGTATTACGATTGAAAATTTTTTCTTATTTTTTTTGGGTTTAAACAACTCATTTTTCACCCAATATGAATAAATACGATTTTCTACTTCATTATGATTATATTTATCTGAACTCATATCCCTTTTTTGTTTATAAATTAATCATTCGAATAAACAATAATCAATTTTAAGTGGAAATTTATAGACTAATTGTAAAAATCAATTATATAAACTTGTATTAAATTGATTTATTATCCTTTTAAACGGTAACGTGGCGGAATGGTTACGCAGAGGATTGCAAATCCTTGTATCCCGGTTCGATTCCGGGCGTTACCTCCAAAAAAAGAGTTGTTTTAGTCCTAAAAAAAAGTAAGTTTTGATTTTTACATTCCTCGGTAGCTCAGTTGGTAGAGCAGTTGACTGTTAATCAATTGGTCGCAGGTTCGAGTCCTGCCCGAGGAGCCAAAAATTAACCAGTCTTTGAAATTCCGACTTGTGATACTTGTAAATTTTTACCAAACTTTATTTTTTGATCTGGTGTAAGCTCAGAATATAGCTTAACTAAAAAGTTATAGTTCACAGTTAAATGACTTTCTTTAACTCTTTCAGAATTAATTGCGTATTCTGAGAAATCCTCAAAAAAATAATTGATTGGCACCTTTAGATAGTTAGATAACTGAAGTAATCTTATAGAACTTACTCCGTTAGTACCTTTTTCATATTTTTGAATTTGTTGAAATGTTACGTTTATTGCTTTTGCGACTTTTGTTTGTGTTAATCCTAAAGCCAATCTTCTTAGCTTAAGTTTATTACCTAAGTGTTTATTAAAATTATCTTCCATTAAGACCCCTCTTAAAAAGGCTAATTGAACTCTATCCTGAAACTTATTGCAAGTATAAAAAAAATTATTTTTTAGCTCTTTTTGCTATTGACTCTGGGCCTAAAACCCTGATCAAAATTTATAAATTATGGGTTTTTCTAATTTAGAAAGGTTATAAAATCTGACTTAAAAATAATTTGGTTCTATCGTTTTTTGGATTTGCAAAAAATTCTTTGGTCTCAGCTTTTTCAACAATCATTCCTTCATCCATAAAAATTACTTCATCTGCAACTTCTTTAGCAAATCCCATTTCATGAGTAACTACAATCATGGTCATACCAGCTTTTGCAAGGTTTACCATTGCATCTAAGACTTCTTTTATCATTTCTGGATCCAAAGCTGATGTAGGTTCATCAAATAGCATTATTTTTGGCTCCATGCATAATGCTCTAGCAATTGCAGCACGTTGTTGTTGGCCTCCAGATAATTGTCCAGGAAACTTTTGTGCCTGATCGCTAATTTGTACTCTATTTAAATGCTCTAGTGCTAGTTCTTCTGCTTTAGCTTTAGGCATTTTTTTAACCCAAATAGGCGCAAGTGTGCAATTATCTAATATGGATAAGTGTGGAAATAAATTAAATTGCTGAAAAACCATTCCAACTTCTGCTCTTATTGCTTCAATATTTTTTGTATTTTCTGAAAGTTCAGTTCCATCGACAGTAATTGTTCCTTCTTGATGCTCCTCTAATCTATTAATGCATCTTATCAAAGTAGATTTTCCAGACCCTGATGGACCGCATACAACAATTTTTTTATTTTTCTCAACTGATAAATCAATATTTTTTAAAACTTGAAAATCACCAAACCATTTGTTCATATTTTCAATTTTTATGATTGGATCAGACATATTATCTTTCAGTTTTATATTTATTTTCTAAATTGTAACTATATTTACTCATAGCATAACAGATAATCCAGAAAATTATAGCAGCAAATATATAACCCTCCATTGCAAATCCAAGCCATTTTGGATTTGTTTTAGCGAGTGCGAGCATACCTGCAATTTCTGCTAAACCAACTACGAAAATTAATGGTGTATCTTTTACCAAAGCTAAAAAGGTGTTCGCTATTCCTGGAATAACTAATTTTAAAGCTTGTGGTAATATTACAAAAATATGCATTTTCCAATATCCCATTCCTAAGGATTTTGCTGCATCATACTGGCCTCTTGGCAATGCTTGTAAACCACCTCTAATAACTTCAGCACAATATGCAGCCTCGAATAAAGTAATTGCGATAATTACTCTAACAAGTTTATCCATAAAGAAATCTTCTGGTAAAAACATTGGGAACATTACTGAGGACATAAATAGAACTGTAATTAAAGGAACTCCTCTCCAAAATTCGATATAACCAACGGAGATATATCTAACAGCTGGCAAATTGGATCTTCTACCAAGAGCTAAGATCATTCCAAGAGGAAAACAAAAAATTAAGCAGAAGAAAGAAACTATAAATGTTAGTGATAAGCCTCCCCAAGCCCCAGTTTCAACCCAAACTAAACCGAAAGAACCTCCTGAAATCAAATAATAAATAATTAAAAAAGCGATTATTGGATAAATTATAACGTAATATAGAGCTAAGTATTTTTTCATGTTTTCTTTGAAAAAATACCCGACAAAGCCTAGAGCAATAACTAATATAAAGGCACTATTAATTCTCCAATGAAGGTCGTTGGGATACATTCCATACATAAATCTTTTGAACCATACTTTAATGTATGTCCAGCATGCTCCAGTCCCGGTACAAGCTTCTTTAGTATCACCAGATATGTTTGCATCAAATATCATCCAACTTAAAGATGGTGGTGTAGCTTTAATGAATGCAAAAATTATTAAAAGAGTGAGTAATGCATTAAAATTATTTGTATTTATGTTTTTATTTAATTTATCTAATATAGCTATACCGCTATATTCCATTCTAATAATGCCTAATCCAATAAAACCTAAAACTAACGGTAAAAAAGTACTAAGTTTTGAAGGTAAGAAAGATAAAATATTTGTGTTAAAGAATGCATATATTAATACATCAAAAATACTTATCGCTAATAGAAAAGATCCTAAATACATATTTGTAAGAGGATTTTTGCTTTGAATTTGATTGAAACTAATACTTCTCATTATTTTTCCTTAATCTCAATTTTTTTGTTATACCAGTTCATTAGTGCGGCTATTGCAAGACTAATGGAAAGATAAGTAAGCATTGTAATTCCAACAATTTCAATTGCTTTACCTGTTTGCATTAATGCAGTTCCAGCAAATACTAGTACTAAGTCTGGATATGCGATTGCAGCTGCTAATGATGAATTTTTAGTTAAATTTAAATACTGATTGGTTGTTGGCGGAATTATAATTCTTAATGCTTGAGGCATTATAATTAGTTTTAATATTTGATTAGGTGTTAATCCTACTGAGGCCGCTGCTTCTTTTTGACCTTTGCTTATACCCTGAATTCCTGCTCTTACACACTCAGCAACAAATGTTGAAGTGTATAATGAAAGAGCTAAGACCAAAGCGATAAGTTCTGGTGGCAATCTAACACCACCTTCATAAATATAAGATGTTGTTGCAAGTTGTTTTAAAACAGGTATTTCAAAATTTAAAGTCACTCCTCCAACTAAAAAAGATAAGCCAGGTAAAATAATTAAAATTGCTAAACTTATATATATAAGAGGTAATTGTTTTCCCTCTTTTTCTTGTAGTTTTTTTGCATATATTCTTATGAATACTATTGATACGACTGCAGCAATTAGACAATACATAAATATATTTAAATTTTGCCATATCATTGCAGGAATGTAGTATCCTTTTATTGTCATATAAGTGACACCAAACCAAGGTTCAGCACCTTCTGGTAAAGGTAATGCTCTTAAAGCAGCGTAATACCAAAAAAAGATTTGTAATAATAAAGGTATATTTCTAAAAAATTCTACATACCATGCAGCAGAGTTTCTTATTAGATAATTACTAGATAGCCTTGCAACACCTATGATCACACCCAAAATTGTACAAAAAATTATTCCTAAAAATGAAACTAATAAAGTATTTAATAAAGCAACAACGTAAGCCCAAAGATAAGAGTCCTGCCCATCATAATCAAGCAGCGTAAATTGCATATCAAATGAGGCTTCTTGTTTCAAAAAACCAAAGCCAAAATCAATGCCTCGATTATCCATGTTAACTTGTGCATTAAATGTGAAAAAACCAAATACAAAGACAACAAAAAGGATTGTGAGTAATTGAGGTATAATACGTTTAATTTTATTATTCATTTTGGGGAATATAAAAAAAAGGGCTAGATAAATCTAGCCCTTTTTAAATCATATAAGATAACGATTATCTTGATGGTGGTACGTAAAGTATTCCGCCTTTAGTCCATAATTGGTTTGGACCTCTGTCAGGTAAAATACCAGTATCAGCTATATTTCTTTTATAGCTTTCACCATAGTTACCAACTTGCTTGATAATTCTTAGGTTCCACTCATTATCTAAGCCAAATGCAGCACCCATTTCACCTTCTGCGCCAACAAGTCTCTTAATTGCTGGGTTATCAGAAGTTTTCATAGAATCAGCATTTGCAGAAGTAATTCCATACTCCTCTGCTTCTATCATAGTGTTCAAAGACCATCTTACAATGTCTTCCCAAACAGAATCACCTTGTCTTACAACTGGTCCTAAAGGTTCTTTAGAAATAGTTTCTGGTAATACAATGTGTTCATCTGGGTTTTTCATCTTAGTTCTTTGAGCTGCTAAACCTGATTTATCAGTTGTATAAGTATCACATCTTCCTGCATCATAAGCTGCAACAACCTCGTCAGCTTTTTCAAAAGCTACTGGCTCGTAAGAAATTCCTCTTGAATTAAAGAAGTCTCTCATATTAAGCTCTGTTGTTGTACCAATGTTTGTACAAGCTGAGATACCGTTTTTGAATTGGCTCGTAGAAGTTATTCCTGAGCTTTTTCTAACCATGAAACCTTGACCATCGTAAAAGTTTACACCTACGAAAGTAAGACCAATGTCAGCATCTCTAGAAAGTGTCCAAGTAGTATTTCTTGATAAGATATCAATCTCACCAGATGTTAAAGCTGTAAATCTTTCTTTAGCACTTAATGGTGTAAACTTAACTTTGTTTGCATCACCTAGTACTGCAGCAGCTACCGCTCTACATACATCAACGTCAATACCAGTCCAGTTTCCAGATGCATCAGCATTTGAAAATCCTGGAAGACCTTGAGAAACACCACATCTAACAAAACCTTTCTTCTGTGTGTTTTTAAGTGTTTTTGATTTCTTTGCCATAGCTTCTGTTGTAAATGCAAAAAGCACTGCAACCATTGCTACGAAAGAAGTCAATTTTTTTATTACTTTAAACATATTCTTCCTTTTGTTTTAAGTTTATTTGTTAACAAATAATTCAAAATTACTTTTGAATAAGTAATATTTAAGCACGATCTAGAAATCTCATCAATAAAAAACTTAGATTAAAATCTCAAATTTTATAATATTTTTGATGAATATGGCTCAATATGGCGCGCCCTGAAGGATTCGAACCTCCGACCCACGGTTTAGAAAACCGTTGCTCTATCCAGCTGAGCTAAGGGCGCATTTTTATATGTTTACTTATATTATTAAATTAGTTTTTAAAGAAGAATTTTTTGCAAAGAATTAGTATTGTAATTAATTCAACCCTGCCGATAATCATAAATAAAATAAGACTATATTTTGAAATATGGTTTATTTCTTGAAAATTAAAATTTGGCAAGCCTGTCATAGTAGAATTGACTGTATTCATGAGGGTTAAAATTGATAATTTAAATGCCTCGTCAATAGAAAGGCCCATAATTGAAAGTATGCTAGAAAGAATAATAAGCGAGATTATAAAAATTATAATTGTTAAAAAGTATTTATAAAAGTCATCTAAATTCATATTTTTATCACTAAAAGCTAATTTATTTAGAAATATATTTTTAGGTTTTGAATGAGAAATAAGCTCGTTAATGGAAAATTTTATAAGAGAATATATTTTAACAAATCTTAATCCAGAGCTAGTTGAAAAAAAGGATCCTCCAACTATTATTAATAACAAAAATATAAATGCAAATTTTTGTGGAGTTTTTTCAAGAGAAATACCTACATTTGAAACACTACTTGATATGGCTAAAAAAAGATAATTAAAGTCAATATTTTTATCTGAAAAAATAAAGAAAATTGAGTAAACAAATAATAAATAAAATAACAGGTAAAGATCTTCTTGTATCGATTTTAAGCCCTTATTTTTTATTAAAAAAACATTATACAAAAAAAACAATCCAAAAAAAGATATTAACAAAGTTAAAGAAAATAAATTAATTTTTAGTTCATTATTTAGAATTGAAGAGAGATTATTAGTTGGTAAAAAACCGCCTGAAGAAATTACTGATAATGCAAGATTTAGTGAAATGAAGGACCTAAATTCAAAAATATTATATATAAAAAAAATAATTAAAGTCAGTAAAATATAGAATATAAGTATTTTAGAAAATTGTTTAAAAATTTCAGATGAGTTAAAAGATAAAAAATTTGTAATAGTTTTTTTTAAATTATCATCAAATATATCAATTAACAAAAGTATGGAAAAAAGAAAATATAACCCACCAATCCATTGTGAAGATGATCTCCATATTATAATACTTTCATCAAGATGTTTTATATTTTCAAAAATTGTAAATCCAGTAGAAGTAAAACCTGAGATTGACTCAAAATATGCGTCTATAAAAGATATGTTGTAAATACTTAGGTAGTATGGAAGTGCAATTATAACTGGTAATGTAAAATAACCCAAAATTACTGTTTGTATTTTATAATATATAGATACTTTTTTTACATCAGAGGATTTTATCAAAAAGCTCAGTAATGGTATTAAAGAGATTAAAAAAGTATAAAAATATGCATCTATATTAAGATATAAATTAAAATAATAAGAATATAAAATATTAAAAAAACATAATATAGAAATTATTGTTGTAAAAAATCTTAAGTAATAAATATTGAATTGATACATCAGTATTTAAATTGCACTGATACGAAACATGTTTTCTACTGTTTGTATTTGATCATTTTTTGCTAAAAAAACTACTGTATCATCCTTTTGAAAAATAAAGTTTGATCTTGGTATAATAATATCTTTACCTCTTAGTATAGCTCCTATTCTAATTTCTTCTGGAAGATTTGCATTTTTAAGTTCTTTATTTATTAACTCTGAAGTTTCAATAATCTCAGCTTCTATAACTTCATATTCACCATTTAGAATACTGTATGCTGTCTCTATGGTACCTTTATGAACATGTTTTAAAATACTTGAAACCGTACTCATCCTTGGATCTACAAGGTCATTTATTTTTAAAGACGATTGTAATAACGTATAATTAGGTTTATTTATTAAAGCCATTGTTCTTTTTTCTTTAGCAAATTTCTCAACAAGAACACTTACCATTAAATTATCCTCATCGTCATTTGTAAGAGCTAAAACAGTTTCGACTTCTTCAAGATTAGCTTCTGATAAAACATCTTCATCCAAACCATTACCATTAATTATAATTGTGTTGTTTAATTCATTTGCTATAAATTCAGCTCGAGTTTTATCTTTTTCTATAATTTTTATTCGAGCAGACTCAAACGATTTTTCTATATTTTTGGCTAGATTAAATCCTATATTACCTCCACCGATTATTAATATTTTATTTGAAATTTTTTCGTTATGACCAAAAGCAATTAATGTTTTTGCCATTTGAGACGAGTTTATTATTACATAAGCCTTGTCATTTATTTGCATAACATCATTTTTTTTTAAAATAACAAACTTGTTATTTCTAATGACACCTAAGATATTTGCCTCTAAATCGGGAAATTTTTTAGTCAATTCGTTGAGTTTAATACCTTGAATTGGGCAATCTGTATTTATTAATATTTCTAAAAGTCTTATCTTATTTTCTGCAAATGGAATATTATCTAGTGCGCCTGGTGCCTCTAGTTTTCTTTGCAGGGATTTTGCAATTTCAAGTTCTGGGGAAATGATCACATCGATTGGCAAATTTTCTTTACTATATATTTTCGAAAATTTGGGGTCTAAATAGTATTGTGATCTAATTCTTGCGATTTTTTTATTTATTTTAAATACTGTATAAGCAATTTGACATATTAACATATTGATTTCGTCATTTCTTGTTACTGCAATTATCATATCTGCATCTGAAGCATTTGCTTTTTCTAGAATTGATGGATAAGTAGCTTTTCCAACTATGGCGTTTACATCAAGACTATCCTTGATTTTTTCTATATCCTCGCTCGATTGATCAATAACAGTTATTGAATGTTTTTGCTCACTCAATAATTTAGCAATAGTAAAACCCACTCTTCCAGCGCCACAAATTATTATATTCATTAATTAAGGTCTTTGATATTTAGGCCTTTAAGTTTTCTATGGAGTGCTGACCTTTCCATACCAATAAACTTAGCCATTTTTGATACATTTCCACCAAATTTTTTTAACTGTGTTGTTAAATACTCTTTTTCAAAATTTTCCCTCGCCTCTTTTAATGGTATCGACAAAGTCTTTTCAGGTTTAGCTATTTCGTATGACTGAACCTTTAGCGACTCTTTTATAATGTTTGAAACCTTCTCTGATGTATCTGGAGCCAATATAGCAATTCTCTCAATCAAATTTCTTAATTCTCGCACATTGCCTGGCCATGAATAATCAATTAAGTAATGATTATCAGGATTGATATGAAATTCTTTCAAATTATAAATATTTGATATTTTTTTTGAAAAATACTCAACTAATAATGGAATATCTTGTACCCTTTTGTTTAACGGCTCTATGTCAATTTGAAAAACATTTAATCTGTGAAATAAATCTTCTCTAAAATTACCGTTGTTAATCTCCATTTTGATATCTTTGGCCGAGGAACAAATTATTCTAACATCTACCTTAATATCATGATTACCATTGATCCTTTTAAATTTTTGGTCGGTAAGAACCCTTAAAATTTTTGATTGAGTTTCCAATGGTATTTCCGATACCTCATCTATAAGTAATAAACCACCGGTAGCTTTTTCTAATGCTCCATACAAAATAGAACCATCGTTTCTTTCTTCACCAAATAATTCCTGCTCATATTTTTTTACATCTAATAAAGCACCATTCAGAATTATAAAAGGACCATTGCGTCTTTTGGATTGTTTATGAATTTTTCTAGCGATAAGTTCTTTTCCGGATCCAGTAGGACCATTTATAAATATTCTACTATCGGTAAGAGCAAGTTTTTTAATTTGTTCATTAATTTTTGTTATATTCTGGCTAGATCCAACTAAGTCAAAGGAGTGAAATAATTTTGTCTGCAATTCTTGATTTTCTTTTTTAAGATCATAATTTTCTACAGCTCTTTTGACAAAATTTAATAATCTCTCCTGATCAAAAGGTTTTTGAATAAATTCAAAAGCGCCAGATTTAAGAGATTTTATTGCCATCTCAATATTAGCATGTCCCGAGATAATTATAACTGGTATATCTTTATTCTTTTTTTTAATATGTGATAAAAGTTCAATTCCATCATTGTCACCCTTATCAAGTTTTACGTCTATAATAGCAACATCTGGTAATTTTTTATCAATCTCAATTAGTGCCTGATTATAATTAGCAGCAACTCTTGTTTTATAACCAGCATCTTTAATTAAATCGTTTAATATATTTCTTATATCAGGATTATCGTCTATAATTAAAATTTCAGTTGACATTTTTGGGTATATTTAAATTTATTTTTGCTCCATTTTTATTTGATTGAATATTAAATATTCCGTTATGATCATTTATAATTTTATTAACTATTGGTAGTCCAAGCCCAGTTCCATTTTTTTTTGTAGTAAAATATGGTTTTAAAATATCTTTTAAGTTTTTATTATCAAACCCAACGCCATTATCTGTTATTGTAATTTCTATATAATCATCTTTTTCATAAATTTCTATATCAATTTTTTTAATAATATCTGGGTTTTTTAACCTTTTTTCATTAATGCTTTCAATTGAATTTTTTAGAAGATTAATAAAGACTCTATTTATTTGCTCAGCATCACACATGATGTTAGCTTTTTGATTTGCTGGGTTAAAATTAATTTTTAACGTTTCATCAAGCTCTTTCATTAGATTGATATTTTCATTAATTATTAAAATTAGATCTGTTTTTTTAAATATAGGTTTTGGCATTCTGGCAAAATCTGAGAATTCATTAACTAAATTTTCAATTTGTTTAATCTGTTTATTTATAGTTAAAAGGTTATTATCAAATTCATTTTTATCGGTCTTACTATCTAAAAATTTTGTAAATTTAGAATTCAATCTATCAATTATTAATTGAATAGGTGTCAAAGGATTTTTGATTTCATGAGCTAATTTTCGAGCTACATTTTCCCATGCTTCGTGTCTCTCATTGAGAAGTAGTTTGTCTTGTTGGTTTTTTAGCCTTTCTGTCATAAGGTTAAAGTTTTTATTTAACTGCTCAAGATCTTTATCAGTTTTAACTTCAGGAACTTTTACGTCAAAATTTCCACCTCCAATACTTTGAGATGCTGTAATCAGGTTATTAATTGATCTAAAAAATCTTGATGAAAACTTAATTGCAATACTAACAGATAAAAACAGTAACAGTGAAACTATTATGATGTAAATTATTATAAATGAAATTTGAATTCCAGATCTCTTTTCCTCAACTGTGTAATAAAAATTTATTGCTTCTTGAGACTCAGTCAAATATTTTGATATCTCACCATCAAGAAATTTAACAACATATAAAAAAGTATCCTCAAAATTAGTAAGTCTCATTATTGCAGCAGATTTATTTTCAAAAGCATTAATAATTTTTAAAGGCCGATCATCTTCCAAAACTAGCTTAAGTGCTTGATTTGCTGGTGGCTTATATCTATTTAAATCTTCTAAAGTTGATAAAATTATTTTTCTTTCGTTATTAATAATATGTATTTCATCAACACCTCTTATCATTTTTTGTGTTGCTAAAAATCTTTTGAATTCTTTTGGGTTGGTAGAAAGATATTTAGCACTCTTATTCACATCAAATGCTATTAAAACTGCTTCAGATTGAATTTTATCTCTAACTTCATCAACATAATTTTTTGCAAGTTCATATGAATTATCAACAACAGTTGTAATTTTTTTATCAAAATATTTCTCCAATGCAAAAGAAAAGAGAAATAGGGAAAAAACTGAAATTAATATTGAGGGAATAATTGTAAACAATGAAAAAAAAGTTATATACTTTTTATTTGATTTGGATCCCTCAGCATCGATATCATTTTTTATTGATTTTTTAATTTCAGAATAAATAGAAAAAAAGAAGAATATTAAAAGAAATATGTTGGTTAATAATAAATATTGAAGATTTTGGTTGTTAAGTTGTATAAAACTTTTATCAATAAATGTTAGAAATGTTAAAAAACCAACAAATAAAGTCACTGTGAAAATAGCAATCACAAAAATATTTTTTTTGATAAAATTAATCATTATGCAATAAGTTTACTTTATATATTATGAATAACTGTTTTATATTACTAGCAGCTGGACAAAGCAAAAGGTTTAAATCCTCAAAACATAAGCAATTTATTTCTTATAAAAACAAACCATTATACGAACATTCAATTATTAAAGCTATAGAATCAAAATTGTTTAAAAAAATTATATTAGTAACAAATAAGAAGATGATTGACGTCAAAAAATTCAAAAATAAGGTAAAAATTATAAAGGGTGGAAAAGAAAGAAGTGACTCGTCATTTTTAGGAATTAAGTACGCTAAAAAATTAGGTGCCAAAAACGTATTTATTCACGATGCTGCAAGACCAAATTTTTCTATCAATTTGTTAAAAAATATTTCTAAAAGCTTAAAAAAAAATCAGGCAGTTGTACCTTTTATTAATTCTTCCGACTCTATTAAATACAAAAATAAATTAGGTTATTTTAATTTAAAAAGAAAAAATATTTTAAAAACTCAAACACCTCAAGCATTTAGGTTAAAAAATATTTTAAAATTATCAGAAAATAATAAAAGTAAAGTTAACGATGAAGCTACTTTGTTTATAAATCAAAATTATAAAGTAAAATTTATTCCTGGTGAAAATAAGAATAATAAAATTACGTATGTTGACGATTTAAATGAGCAAAAAATATTTTATGGTTTAGGTTTTGATATACATAGACTAGTTAGAAAAAAAAAACTTTATTTGGGAGGTATCAAAATTCCACATCATTCAGGTCTTGCAGGTCATTCAGATGGCGATGTTATTTTACACTCAATTATAGATGCAATTTTAGGTTCTATTAGAAAAAAAGATATAGGTGCTTATTTTCCAAATACAAAGAAATATAAAAATATAAGATCTACAAAGTTGTTA
Organism: Candidatus Pelagibacter communis; assembly: GCF_001179965.1. Classification (GTDB taxonomy): domain Bacteria; phylum Pseudomonadota; class Alphaproteobacteria; order Pelagibacterales; family Pelagibacteraceae; genus Pelagibacter. Next base: position 46,203 of record NZ_CVSH01000038.1, on the reverse strand, counting down.
AAACCAATTTTAGAAATGCTCGATCAAGCAAATTTTTACATAAATAATTTGGATATTAATTTAATATGTCAAAAACCGAGAGTTTCAAAATATAGGAACAGAATTGTTGAGTCTATATCTAGACTAATGAATTTAAATAGAGATTTAATTAATCTAAAAGGTAAAACTGTTGAAAAATTAGGTTTAATTGGAAAAGAACAAGCAATAGCTTGTGAGGTAATAGTTTCGATAGCAAAATATGATTGAAAAAATAAATAAATACTTCGTTACGATGTTTGGATTGGGCAAGTTTAAAAAAATTCCTGGTACTATTGCATCTTTTACAACAACAGTAATACTTTTTCTTTACTTCCATATATTTAATTTTCCTAAAGACTTTTTCCTATTTTTTTTGATAATTGTTACAATTTATGCGTTTATTGCTGTTGCAAATTATATAAAATCAAAAAACAATAAAGATCCAAAAGAAGTTGTTATTGATGAATTCATTGGTCAATCTATACCAATATATCTTTATGAAATTTCGCATGGAACAGAAAAAAATTTCGAAGATTCCTTTTATTTTTATTTAATTATGTTCATGACATTTAGAGTTTTTGATATAATTAAACCCTTTCCTGTTAGTTATTTTGATAAAAATTTTAAAAATAGTTTTGGAGTGATTATGGATGACATTGTTGCAGGTTTATATGTTGTGTTATTTTTAATATTTTTTATGACAATAAAAATATATTTTACTATATGAATAATATTAATAATTTAATTCGCACCTTAAAAAGAAAGAAAATTAAAATTTCGTGTGCTGAATCATGTACTGGTGGACTTTTAGCTAGTTCAATTACTTCAGTTAGTGGTGCATCAAAAATATTCAATTTAGGTATTGTGACATACTCCAATCAAGCAAAAATTAAAATTTTAAAAGTTAATAAAAATATAATTAAAAAATATGGTGCAGTGAGTCATCAGTGTTGTATCTCAATGGTGAACAATTTATCAAAAATTTCTAATGCTAATATTAATATTTCAGTAACTGGAGTTGCAGGACCAAACGGTGGAACTAAGCAAAAACCTGTAGGGTTAGTATATATAGGTATCAAAAAAGGTAATAAAATTAAGATTAATAGGTATGTTTTTAAGAATAAAAATCGGAAATCTTTTCAAAGAGCTACGGTAAAAAAAGCTTTTGAGTTAATATTAGGAATTATCTAAGATTTTATTTGCTTGTTTTTCAAATGCGTCTGCAATTTTATTTAATCCATATTGAAAAGATTTTGTCATAATAATATTTAAAAAACGATTTTTTAACTCAAAATCTACATCAAATGAAACTTCAGTTTGTCCTTTAAATTCTTTAAAATTCCATTTATTTTCGAGATGTTTAAGAGGACCATCAATATTAGTTACAAAAATTAAATCTTTATCTTTATAATACTTTACATCACTTTTATATGTATCTTTAAAAGGACCTTTTCCAATAGTTAAATCAGCTACGATTAATATTTCGTTACTCTTATCCTCTTTACTATATACTTTTGAACCTAAACAATAAGGAATAAAATTAGGATATTTTTCAATATCCAAAACAAGTTCGATCAAATCTTTCTTATTACAGTTAATAATTCTTTTAACTGAGGCTTGAGGCATTTGTTCTGAGTCTATTTTTTTGCAAAACTTTAAAATCCTCATCTGCGTGGTATGAAGATCTAGTCATTGGTGAAGAAGATACCAATAAAAATCCTTTTGCTTTAGCCTGTTGATCTAACTCATTAAATTCATCTGGATGATAATATCTAACTAAAGGAAAATGTTTTGGTGATGGTTGTAAATATTGACCTATGGTTAAAAAATCTACATCAGCTGAAATTAAATCATCCATGACTTGTAAAATTTCATCTTTTGTTTCTCCTAAGCCAACCATTAAACCAGATTTGGTGAAAACATTTTTGTTTATTTGTTTTGAATTTTTTAAAAGTTCAAGTGAGCCAAAATATCTTGCTCCAGGTCTAACTTTTCTATAGAGACTAGGAACTGTTTCAATATTATGATTAAAAACATCAGGGTTTGCCTCAAGAACCTTTTTATAGGCCTCTCCTTTTCTAAGAAAGTCTGGTGTTAAAACTTCTATAGAGGTATTTGGATTATTTTTTTGAGTTGTTTTAATCACTTCAAAAAAGTGTTGTGAGCCTCCGTCAGGTAAATCATCCCTATCAACTGATGTAATCACAACATGTTTGAGATTTAATTTTTTAACAGCATTGGATATTTTATAGGGCTCAAAAGGATCTAGTTTATCTGGCTTGCCTGTTTTAACATCACAAAATCCACAAGCCCTCGTGCAAGTGTCACCCATAATCATAAATGTTGCATGTCTTTTACTCCAGCACTCGGTAATATTTGGACAATTAGCCTCTTGGCATACAGTTACTAGATTATTTTGATTTATAACGCTTTTAGTAATAAAAAATTCTTTACTATTTAATAACTTAGACCTTATCCAATTTGGTTTTTTTTTAATAGGATTTATAGGTTTATTTACTTTTTCTGGATGTCTAATTGTCATTGTTAACTATTATATAGGTACTCTCGCCTTTTTTACCAAGCATTAATTTGTCTCGTATTAATTGATCGACAAAATCCTTGTCGATATTATCAGTTAATAGGGAGTTTTCTAATTCTAATCTTTTTATTTTTGATAATTTAACAGTTTCTTCATTTGTAAGCTTTTTTAAAGTTTCCTTTTTTTCGAAATATGAGAATAGACCCCTCTGACCACCTAACAAGTTAATTAAAAAATAAATTATTAAAAAAAAAGAAATTATTTCAAAGTAATTTTTTTTTATTTTTGTTAGCATTAATGAATTTTATTCATTTTTGCCTTTTTTCCTAGATTTTCTTCTATTCGAATTAATTGATTATATTTAGCAACTCTTTCTGACCGGGACAAAGACCCTGTCTTTATCTGATTTGAGTCGGTGCCAACTGCTAGATCTGCAATAAATGTGTCTTCACTATCGCCAGATCGATGAGAAATAATTGTGCTAAATCCTATTATTTTTGCAAATTTTATAACTTCTAAAGTTTCAGTTACTGTTCCAATTTGATTAAGTTTAACAAGTATCGAATTTGAAGAATTATTTAAAAATCCCATTTTTAATCTTTCTAGATTAGTTACGTATAAATCATCGCCAACTATTTGAGTTTTTTTTGATGCTTTAATCATTTTATTCCATGAAGACCAATCATTCTCAGAAAATGGATCTTCTATAGATTTGATTTTAAACCTTTTGATTAATTGTAGATATTTTTTGATAGATTCATTAGTAGAAATGAATTTTGTCGAGTGAATAGAATACTTACCTTTTTTATATAATTCATTTGCAGCAACATCCAAACAAATTGAAATATGCTTACCATTGATAAAACCAGATTTTTTTATAGCATTAACTATTAAAGTTAAAGCATTTTCGTTTTTATTTATCATTGGAGCAAATCCACCCTCGTCTCCAACAGATGTAGATAAACCTTTTGAATTAATTATTTTTTTTAGATTTTGTATAACCAAATAGCACATTCTTACTGCATCAGAAAAATTTTTTGCTCCATCTGGTCTAATCATAAATTCTTGAATCCTTAAACCATTATTCGAATGAGCCCCGCCATTAATAATATTCATTAAAGGATATGGAAGTCTAAAATTTTTATTTTTTAAAAAACACTCGTAAAGTGGTTTATTTTTAATTTTTGCTGACAATTTTTTGTTAGCCATTGATACTGCTAGAATTGCATTTGCTCCAATTTTAATTTTTTGTTTAGTACCATCTAAATTGATCATTATGCTATCAATTCTTTCTTGATTATGAACATTTTGACCTTTGAGTTTTTTTGAAATTTTTTTATTTATTAAATCTATCGCCTTAAAAACACTTTTGCCTAAATACTTTTTGTTGGACTTATCTCTTTTTTCAAAAGCTTCGTATGTTCCAGTAGATGCGCCAGAGGGGCAAATTGCTGATGCGCTACTTTTACCAGAAAATATCTCTGCCTCTATTGTTGGATTTCCTCTGCTATCAAAAACCTGTCTTGCAACAATTTTTGAAATCTTACTCATTATTTTTTAATTAAATTATCAATTTCACAAAGTTGAGAAATAAGATTTTCTAATTTGTTAAGTGGAAGCATATTGGGACCATCAGATGGTGCATTGTCAGGATCTTGGTGTGTTTCTATAAAAACACCTGCTACACCAACTGCAATTGCCGCTCGGGATAGATGTTCTACAAACTCTCTTTGTCCACCACTTTTTTCTCCCATTCCACCTGGTTGTTGAACAGAATGTGTTGCATCAAATATCACCGGGTAACCATTTTTTGCCATTATAGGTATTGATCTCATATCAGAAACCAAAGTATTGTATCCAAAACTTGCTCCTCTTTCGGTTACTAAAATATTATTATTACCTGAATCTGATATTTTTTTTGTTACATTGACCATATCCCAAGGTGCTAGAAATTGTCCTTTTTTAACATTAATAATTTTATTTGTTTTTGCAGCTGCAATGAGCAAGTCAGTCTGCCTACACAAAAAAGCTGGAATTTGCAAAACATCGATGTGATTTGAAACTATTTTACATTGTTCTTCGTTATGAATATCAGTGAGAACAGGCACGTTTATTTCTTTTTTTATTTTATCAAATACGGGCAATGATTTTTCTAAACCAGCTCCCCTTTTTCCTTTTAGGCTGGTTCTGTTGGCTTTATCAAAGGATGTTTTATAAATGAATCCTAAGTTAAATTTTTTTGTGATTTCCTGTATTTTACCTGCCATGTCTAATGCATGTTGTTCTGTTTCCAGCTGACATGGTCCTGCTATTAAACAAAATCTATTAGAATTTGAAATTTCTATTTGATTACATTTAACTTTAATATTTTGCATTTTTGATTTTTACTGCCTTGATAAATGATGAGAATAATGGATGTGGGTTTAAAGGTCTAGATTTAAATTCTGGATGAAATTGAACACCAATAAACCAAGGATGATTTTTTAGCTCTATAATCTCAGGTAATTTGTGATCCGGTGACATTCCAGAAAAAATTAGACCTTTATCTTCAAATTTGTCTTTATAATCAATATTTACCTCATATCTATGTCTATGTCTCTCATTTATACTATTAGATCTATAAATTTTTTGAATAAGAGAATTTTTTTTTAATTTAGCCTCATAAAGACCAAGTCGCATTGTACCACCAAGCTCTTTTTTAGAACCTTTGAAAATTTTACCATCTCTATTCCATTCATGTATTAATCCTATTACATTCACTCCTGTCTTGCTAAATTCACTAGATGTAGCTTTCTTTATTTTCAATACATTTCTTGCATATTCGATGACGGCCATCTGCATTCCATAACAGATACCTAAAAATGGTATTTTATTTTGTCTTGCATATTTTATAGCCTCAATTTTACCCTCAGTGCCTCTTTTCCCAAAACCACCTGGTATAAGTATACCTGATATATTTTTTAATTTTTCTTTTATTTCATTAGGTTTTAATTTATCAGATTCAATTCGTATTAAATTCACCTTCACGTTATTATCTATTCCACCATGTATCAAAGCCTCATCAAGTGATTTATAAGCATCCTTAAGATTTACATATTTACCTATTAAACCAATATTTACTTTAGGTTTTGTTTTCAAAACAACATTAGTAATTTTTTTCCATGGATTGAGGTTTACATTTTTCTTTGATTTTAATTTAAAGTATTTAAGAACAATTTTATCAAGTTTCTCTTTATTAAAACTTATGGGAGCTTCATAAATCGTTTTAACATCGACTGTCTCAATAACATTTTCAAAAGGAACATTACAAAATAATGATATTTTTTTTCTTTGATCAAATGGTAAAGGCTGTTCTGATCTACAAATAATTATATCAGGCTGAATACCAATTGTTCTTAGTTCTTTGACAGAATGTTGCGTTGGTTTTGTTTTAATTTCATCTGAAGCTCTCATATATGGTACTAAAGTTAAGTGGATGAACAGTGTATTTTTTTTTCCATGGTCATTTGAAAATTGTCTTATTGCTTCCAAAAATGGTAAGCTTTCAATGTCACCTACTGTACCTCCTATCTCGCAGATTATAAAATCTTCAGAGCTAACATCTTTCTTTATAAATTCTTTTATTCTATCAGTGACATGTGGTATTACTTGTACAGTCTTACCTAAATAACCACCTTTTCTTTCTCTTTGAATAATATCACTATAAATTCTTCCAGTGGTTATATTATCAGATTGTTTTGCCGATATACCTGTGAATCTTTCGTAATGACCCAAATCAAGATCTGTTTCTGCACCATCATCAGTTACAAAAACTTCCCCATGTTGAAACGGACTCATTGTGCCAGGATCTACATTTAGATAGGGGTCTAACTTTCGTAATCTTACTTTATAACCTCTTGACTGAAGTAAATAAGCTAGCGAAGCTGATGATAATCCTTTACCAAGTGATGAGACCACGCCGCCAGTGACAAATATATATCGCGCCATGGAAGTATCTTATAGCGACTAAATCAATAAATGAAAAGGATTAATTGTTATTATCTGGAATTTTAGGGGTATCTTCAGTTTCTTCTACAGCATCAATTACTGAAGTTTCTGATATCAAATCCCCTCTTGATACTATGGTCAAACTTAAGCTGCATATAATAAATAACGTTGCAACGATTCCTGTAGCTTTTGTTAGAAAATCCCCTGCGGTTCTTGAAAACATAAAATTATCTTGAGAAACTCCAATACCAAGAGCACCACCTTCTGATTTTTGAAACAAAACTAAGATTACTAATATAATTGCTAAGATTATATTTAGTATTAACAAAATATTTTCCATGATGACTAATTAAAGGTTTTTTTTATTATATCAATAAGTTTTTTGAGCTTTGGGATGCACCACCAATTAAATATCCATCTAATAAATCAATCATATTTAATTTTTTAATATTATTTGGACTCACCGATCCACCATATAAAATTTTATAATTATTAAATTTTTTACTTATTATTGATTTAATAAATTTAATATTTTTTTCTAGTTCAAGGTTATTTGGTACAACACCTGTCCCTATTGACCATACTGGTTCATAAGCAACTATAATCTTACATTTTTTACCAATACCTTTTAAGCCATTCATAATTTGCTTTTTTAAGATTATATTTGTTTTTTTATTTTTTCTTTGAAAGGATGTTTCACCAATACAGAATATTACGTTCAATTTACTTTTAATTGCTGATAAGATTTTTTTATTTATTTGCTTATGGTCCTCGCCTAATGTTCTATTTTCTGAATGTCCTATAATTACATATTTTACACCTAAATTTTTTAACATTTTTGAATTAATAAAGCCTGTATGAGCTCCAAAATCATAATTCTCATGAATATTTTGAGCTCCAGTTTCTATTGAGGATTTTTTTAAAGTATCAACAAAATCACTCAAGAGTGTGTATGGAGGACAATAAATAATCTTAAATTTTTTACTTTTACTAAGCCTTGAAAATTTTATAACGTTTTTAATACTTTTTAATGAACCTAAATCGCCATACATTTTCCAGTTTGCTATAAAATATCTTATTTTATTTGTCATATTGATACTTATAATCTATAGCTTTGTCTTTTATAGTTCAATAAATTAAAAAAATTATGCTTAACAGTATTAGAAATTTTTCAAAAACAATATTTGCAAAAATATTATTATTTATAGTTATAATCCCTTTTGTTTTTTGGGGCATGGGAGGTGTATTTAGCAGTGGAAATACGAATTCTTTAGCTAAAATTGATAACATCAATATATCTACTCAAGAATTTATCGAACACATTAATAATTTAAATATAAATCAAGAGGCAATTAGAGAAAATTTAGATAATGAAATAGTTGAGGAGTTATTGTCAGAATTAATATCTAAAAAAATTTTGGAAATTCAAATCAATGAGTTAGATATAAATATTACTGAAAAAAATTTAGCTAATATAATAAAAAAAAATCCTAACTTTTTTGATGAAAATAATAATTTTTCTAGACTAAAATATGAAAAATTTCTTTTAACAAATCAAATTGATGCTCCTACTTTTGAAAGAAGACTTAAAGAGAGAGAATTACAAAATAATTTATTTAATTTTATTTCTGGTGGTATTTACTCACCATTATTTTTAACAAAGAAACTTTACGAAAATGAAACAAAAAAAATTGAGATTGAATATATTGACCTAAAAGAAATATATGGATCAAAAGATAGTATAAAAAATAATGATGTAAATAAATATATTGATAAAAATGAAAATAATTTAAAGCAAGAATTTATTAATTATTCTTATGTAAAATTAACACCTGCAGATTTAATAGGCTCTGAAGAATACAACCAAATATTTTTTGATAAAATTGATGAAATAGAGAATAAAATATTAACTGGAAATTCATTAAATCAGATTGTTTTAGAATATAAACTAGAAAAAAAGAGTAAAGAAAATGTAAATATTAGTAGTGAATTAACAAATATTGATAATAAAATATTAGATTTATCAAGTAAGAGCCAAATTGATATTATTGATATGAATGAGTTCTATTTGCTTTATGAGATAGAAAATATAGTCAAAAAATTACCAGATAGAAATAATGATAGTTTTATTAAGACCGTTAAGGATAAAATATATCAAGAAAAAAGAATTAATCACAATATTGAATTACTACAAAAAATTAATGAAAAAAAATTCACAGATGCTGACTTTAATAAAATTGTAAATTCAGATAAATCAAAAATCAAAAAATTATTATTGAATTCATCGAGAGATAATAAAACATTCCAAATTGACTCAATTAAAATCATTTATAACATGCCAATCAAAAGTTTTACTATGGCATCGGATGAAGATAAAAATATATATTTAGTTAAAATTTTAAGAGAGATAATTGATAACTCATCATTTTCAGGTGATAAAATTAACGATTATCAAAAATTATCTGCTAGCAACATAAATAAGGAAATTCTAACTGCTTATGATTTTTATTTAAATGAAAAGTACAAAATTAAAATAAATGAGCAAACATTAGAAAGAGTAAAAAATTATTTTAGATAAAATAATGCAAAGCTATTCAAAATTTAAGCGGGATTATAGTGCTAAAAAAAATCAAGTATTATATAAAATTAAAAAAGTAAAAAATGATCATGAGATTATTAAATTAATTGACGATTTTTTGGTAGAAAAAAATAGTTTTATATTTGAGTCAGTTGAAAAAGGAAGAATAAAAGGCAGATATACAATATTTGGTAGGAACCCTGATAAAATTTGGGAGTTCAATAATAATGCTAGTTATTTGATAAAGGATAAAAAAAAAATTAAAATTAAAGGAAATCCTGAAAAAATAATAGAGAAAATAATAGAAGATTTTAAATTTAAAACTCCCTCAAATTTGCCACCAATATCATCTTTAATTTCAGGATATTTTTCTTATGATTCAATTAGATATATTGAAAAAATACCTAATACTTGTAAAGACGATTTAAAATTGCCAGACGTTAGACTGATAAGACCAAGAACTTTGATTATTTATGATAATTTAAAAAAAAAAATATTTTATATTATTAATGTTTTTAATGACGAAAAAATAACAAATTTTTCAAAAAAATATACTCAAGTTCAAAATGAATTAAATAGTCTATACAATAATAATTTTAATATTAAAAAGAAAAATAATATAAAAAAAAGTAGCTCAATAATAAATATAAAATCGAATACTTCAAAAAGCAGTTTTCTAAATATGGTGAAGAAAGCTAAAAACTTTATAAAAATAGGTGATATTTTTCAGGTTGTTTTAAGTCAAAGATTTGAAGCCAAATTATCAAAAGATCCCATAGATATATATAAAAAATTAAGGGTCACAAACCCTTCGCCTTTCATGTTTTTTTTTAATTTTCCTGACTTTCAAATTATCGGTGCGAGCCCTGAAATTCTAGTCAGACTAAGAGACAATAAAATAACTGTAAGGCCCATAGCTGGAACTAGACCAAGGGGAAAAAATTATATTCAGGACAAATTTTATGAAAAAGATTTACTAAATGATAAAAAGGAACTTTCAGAACATTTAATGTTATTAGATTTAGGAAGAAATGATGCAGGTAAAGTTTCAAAAATTAACACTGTAAAGGTCACAGAGAGCTTTACTATTGAGAGATATTCACATGTTATGCATATAGTTTCTAATGTAACGGGCGTATATAATAACAAATATTCTAAGTTTAAATCATTATTGGCTGGATTTCCTGCTGGAACAGTTTCGGGTGCACCAAAAATAAGAGCCATGGAAATTATTGATCAGCTAGAAAAAACAAAACGAAAAGTTTATGCTGGAGGTATAGGTTATTTTTCTGCTAATGGAGAATTTGATACTTGTATAGCACTTAGGACTGCAATGGTAAAAAATAAAAAGTTTTACGTTCAAGCTGGCGCTGGGATAGTAGCAGACAGTGTGCCTTTAAAAGAATATGAGGAAACTGTAAATAAAGCTAAAGCCCTAATTAATGCTTTAAGATAATGAAAATTGTATTAATAGATAATTACGATAGTTTTACTTTTAATTTGTTTCATTATTTATCATCTTTTAAAATAAACGTTGATGTAATTAGAAATGACAAGATTACCTCAAAGCAAATTTTAAATAAAAAATACAATAAAATTGTAATATCACCAGGACCAGGAAACCCCAATCAATCTGGAAATTGTCTAAATATTGTTAAATCACTTCATAAAAAAGTTCCTATTTTAGGCGTTTGTTTAGGTCATCAAATAATTGGACAAGTGTTCGGTTCAAAAGTAGTTCAAGCAAAAAAATTAATGCATGGTAAAACAAGTAAAATTATTTCAAAAAAAACAGGAATATTAAAAAACTTACCAAAAAATTTTGAGGCAACAAGATATCATAGTTTAATAATTGATAAAAAAACACTTTCAAAAGACCTTGAAATTACTGCTCAAACCACGGATGGATTAATTATGGGAATTCAGCATAAAAAATATAACGTTCATGGAGTGCAATTTCACCCTGAAAGTATTAAAACTAAATTAGGATTAAAAATTTTAAAAAACTTTATAAAATATAAAAATTAGTGAAAAAATATATCGATAAAATTAAAAAGAAACAAAGTCTGACCTTTGATGAAAGTAAAGCTGCTTTTGAGATATTAATGGAAGGAAAAGCAAATGATCAGGAAATATTTGATTTTTTAACATCATTATCTGAGAAAGGTGAGTCTTCAGACGAAATAGCCGGTGGAGTTTTTGTGCTTAGAAATAAGTCCAAAAGGGTAACTGTAGAAGGTTGTGTTGATACATGTGGAACTGGTGGAGATGGTATGAACACGCTAAATATATCCACTGCCTCTGCTTTGTTACTAGCAAGCATGGGTATAAAAGTTGCAAAACACGGCAATAAAGCTGTCTCATCAAAATGTGGATCTGGTGATGTGTTAGAGGCTTTGAATATCAAAATAAATTTAGAACCGAATGATATTGAAGATCAAATAAAAAAAAATAATTTTGGTTTTATGTTTGCGCCTAACTATCATAGTGCTATGAGATTTGTTGGTCCAATCAGAAAAAAAATTGGAAAAAGAACTATATTTAATATGATTGGGCCTTTAAGTAGTCCTGCCCTAGTGAAAAGGCAGGTTGTTGGTGTTTTTGATAAAAAACTTTTAAAGATATTTGCAAATGCTTTAAATAATTTAGATATTAAATTTGCATGGATTGTTAATAGTGAAGATGGTTTAGATGAAATTTCACCATATGCTAAAACAAATGTAATTCAACTTAAAAACAGTGAAATTTCTGAAATTATTATTGATCCAAAAGAACTAGGTATAAATGCACATAAGTTTGAAAATCTTATTGGTGATGATGCTAAATTTAATGCAGATAAAATGATTAATATATTTAAAGGAGAGGATAATGATTTTTCTAAAGCTGTATGTTTAAATGCTGCTGCGGGTGCAATTGTAAATGAGACCTATCAAAGTTTTGCTGATGCATATAATCATTCACGAGAACATATTTTATCAAAAAAAGTTATTAAACATTTAGAAAAAATTCAAAATGCCTGATAACGTTCTTGAAAAAATAATTAAAAAAAAAAAAGAAAAAATAGAAAGTTTAAAAGAAACTATTTCTTTAGAATCGTTGAAGGAATTAATATCATCAAATAAAACTTTTATTAATTTTAAAGAAAAAATTGAAAATAATATTAAAAACAATAAAATTTCTATTATTGCTGAAATCAAAAAAGCCAGCCCCTCAGCTGGTATACTTATAAAAGACTATGATCCTGTTAAAATAGCCAATATATATAATGAAAATAAAGCTACATGTTTATCAGTTTTAACTGAAGAAGATTTTTTTTTAGGAAACCTGACTCACATAAAAAAAATCAAAGAAAAAATAAACCTACCAATTCTTTGTAAGGATTTTTTTGTGGATAAATTTCAAGTGCCATTATCCAAAAGTTTTGGTGCAGATGCAATATTAATTATATTAGCTGGAGTAAGTGAAAACCTTGCAAATGAATTGTATGAAGAGGCATCTAAATTAAATATGTCAGTTATAGTTGAGGTTCATACTGTCGATGAAGCTAAAGAGGCTCTAAAATTTAAAAATGCTTTAATAGGAATCAATAATAGAAATCTAAAAACTTTAAAAACTGACATAAATACAACTTTTGATATTCATAATGTTCTCAAAGGTCACCCAGGCCCACTAATTTCTGAAAGTGGAATTAAAACAAAAGATGAGCTTTTGGATTTGTCGAAAAAGACCTCTATCAAAACTTTTTTAATCGGTGAATCACTTTTAAAAAATTTAAATAATAATTCTATTTTTTCAGTTCTTTAGTCAATTAATCCCCATTTTTGTTACTTTTTTTACTATTGTTAATTATAGAGAACTTTTGTAGAACAGATTCTGTACGATATTTGTTCTTATGCTAACGAAAAAACAAAAAAACTTGCTTTTATTTATCAACAAGAAGTTGAGAAGCTCTGGTGTATCTCCTTCTTATGAAGAAATGAAAGCTTCACTTAATCTTAAATCCAAATCTGGAATTCATAGACTAATTAGTGCTTTAGAGGAAAGAGGATTTATCAAAAGACTGGCCCATAAAGCAAGAGCTTTAGAAGTAATAAAATTACCTGAAACAGCTTCTGCTAATGATATTTATAATAGCTTCTCACCAAGTGTAATAAAAGGTGGCTTAGACAGTGAGCAGGAAATTGATGGAGTAGAAATACCTGTATTAGGTAAAATTGCTGCTGGAACTCCTGTAGAAGCGATACAAAATGAGGTTTCTAGAATTCCACTTCCTGAAAATATTGAAAAAAAAGGTGAATATTTTGGATTAAAAGTTCAAGGTGACTCTATGATTGAAGCAGGTATTAATGATGGAGATACGGTTGTTATTAAAAAGACCGATACAGCTGATAATGGAAAAATAGTTGTTGCTCTTATTGATGATCATGAGGCAATGTTAAAAAGAATTCGAAAAAAAGGTAAAACTGTAGCGCTTGAAAGTGCTAATAAAAATTACGAAACTAAAATTTTCGGACCTGATAGAGTAAAAGTTCAAGGTGTTCTAGTATCTTTATATAGAAGTTTCTAATTAAATATAATAAACAATTATAATGAAAAAAGTAGCAACTAGATTTGCTCCCTCTCCTACTGGGCCTTTGCATATAGGTGGGGTTAGAACTGCGCTATTTAATTGGTTATATTCCAAAAATCAAAATGGTAAATTCTATTTAAGAGTTGAGGATACAGATAAAGAAAGATCAAAAGAAGAGTATAAAAACCAAATAATAAAATCGCTCAAATGGATTGGCATCAACTATGATGAAAAAGAATATATACAATCAAATAAAATTAAGGACCACGTAAAAATTGCAAATGAATTACTTAAGAATGGTCAAGCGTATAAATGTTATTGTTCAAGCGAAGAAATAGAGGAGCAAAAAAAAAGAGCTAAGCAAAAAAAAATCCCTTATATCTATGATAGAAAATGGAGAGATAAGAGTGAAGCAAATGCTCCAAAGAATATTCAACCAGTTATAAGATTTAAAAGTAAGATAGATGGTACGTCTTTATTAAAAGATTTAGTTCAAGGCGATGTTGAGATTGATAACAATACTATAGAAGATTTTATCATTTTAAGAAATGATGGGACTCCAACATATAACTTATCTGCATCTGTAGATGACCATCATATGAATGTGACACATATAATTAGAGGTGATGACCATAAAATAAATACCTTTAAACAAATACAAATTTATCAAGCAATGAAATGGGAGATGCCTTCATTTGCACATATACCTTTAATTCATACAATTGAAGGAAAGAAACTCTCAAAAAGAGATAAGGCCTCAACATTAGATGATTATTCTAAAATTGGTATCATGCCAGATGCTTTAAGAAATTATCTTTTGAGATTAGGATGGTCTTATAAAGACAAGGAAATATTTACTCTAGACGAAAGTATTAAACTTTTCAATCTAGAAGGAATTGGTAAATCTCCTTCAAAACTAGATATGAACAGAATTTTATCAATGAATGAACATTATATTAAGAATATTGACGAAAATGATTTGTTTGATCAACTTACCGAGTATTGCAAATTATATAAAAGTGAAATTCAATCTGATAAAAAAGACAAGATTAAAGAGTCCCTGATCTTCCTTAAAAATAAAGCTAAAACCTTGGAAGATATATTTAATAATGGTCAATATATAATGGTAGATGAGGTTAATTTTAATCAAGATGATATTAAGTTAATTGATGACAAGGCCAAAAAAGTCATTTCTGATTTCAATGCACAATTAGGTAGTGTTGATAAACTTAACAAAGAAACATTAGAACCAATAGTAAATGAATTGATTAAATCAAATGATACGAATTTTAAAGGTGTTGGGCAGCCTTTAAGAATAGCTTTAACAGGTTCTAAATTTGGCCCTGGCATATATGACATAATTATTTCTCTTGGAAAAGATGAAGTAAGAAAAAGATTAACTAGTAAGAAAATTAGTTAATACTGAAGAAGCTTCATCAGTAGATGAAGTTTTTGATCTGATTTTAGCTAAAGTTTCCTCACAATCATTAATTTGTTTTTTCATTAATTCTGGATTTTTTAAAAAATAGATAACTGAATTATAAATTTCTTTAGAATTACACTCTTTCTGGATTAATTCGGGAATGATTTCTTTATTATTGATAATGTTAATGATGTTAGCAAATTTTATTTTTACCAACATTTTAACAATTAAAAAGTTTAAAAAATTCATTTTATAGATAATTATAGAGGGAACTTTTGCATTACAAATTTCAAGTGAAACAGTTCCGGATTTAGAAACCGCAAATATAGATTTATTAAGTATATGATCTTTTATTTTTTCATCAGAAATAACTGATACATTTTCTAAATTTGAGTTATTAATTTTTTCATTTATTAAACTTTTATTCTCATCAGTGGCATGAAAAACAAACGAGAAATTGTCAAATTTTTTATTCATCATATTAATGAAATCAATTAAAATAGGCAAAAGTAAATTTACTTCGGATGATCTACTACCAGAAAAAAGAGAGATAATTTTTTTATCATTTGATATAATATTAGACAGGTCTATTTTGTATTTTGATACTTTTTCTAATAATGGATGACCTACAAAAGTATTAGGAATATCTTCCTTATCAAAATATTTTTTTTCAAAATCAAATAATAATAAAATATGATCTAAAAATTTTTTAAACTTTTTTACTCTACCCTCTCTCCATACCCATACTTGCGGAGCTACATAATGAACGGTCTTGATCTTACTGTTTATTTTTTTAACGTTTTCAGCAACTCTTAATGTGAAATCGGGGCTATCTACACTAAATAAAATATCTGGATCAAATTTTATTATCTCCTCGACAGTTTTATTTATTTTGTTCCTAATTTTAAAAATATTAAATAAAACGCTTGTGAAACCAATGTAGGTAATTTCTTTAAGATCAAAAATAGATTTTATTCCTAATGAATTTAAGTGTGTTCCGCCAACACATGAATATTTAATATTAGGATTATCTTTTTTAAGTTTGGATATAACTTTAGAGGCAAGTTTATCTCCTGAAAGTTCGCCAGTTAATATAAAAATCTTTTTCATTTAACAGAGATGAACATCTTATTTTTATCAACAAATTTAATACATTTGCTTTTATCTAAAAAGACATGGTGTTTGTTTTTAATTACAATTCCTTTCAATCCAGCAGCTTTACTTTGTTTAATCGTTTTCAACCCAATTGTTGGAAGATCTACTCTTAAATCTTGTTTCTTTTTTGGAAACTTAACTAAAACACCATTATTTCTAAATTTTTTACTTCTGCTTTTTTCAAGCATTTTTTTAGTCCCACCCTTACCTTCTATAGAAATTATTTTTTTATTTCTAACAACAACCCCTTGGCTAAAATTATATTGTCTTAAATTATTTAGTGTTTTAATTGCTTTAATAATATCTAATTGGTCTTGTTTATTCGGTTTTATCTTTGAATATGTACCTTTTTTTAATGATAGTTCAGGATTAAATTTTAATGAATTTTCGGTTTTAATTTTGTTTTGTGCTAATATTTTAATAATTTCTTTAAGTATAGCTGCATCTCCAAGCTTAGATGCTTTGATTATTCTTGGAATATAATAAATACCTTTAAAATCTAATTTTAGTTTAGAAAAGTTTGGTTTATTTACTTTTCCAGCGAACAAAACCTTTTACAGTTATTCTCTTTAAGAATATTTAAAATTTTACCAAATTGGCCTATGGATACTGAGTGAGATTTGTCATCTTTATTAAATTTTTTTGATTTTGATAAATCTATTATCAAATATCTTATTTTCCTTTTTTTGATAGTTTTAAGAATTTCCTTTGGAAAGTCTGTATCACCAAAAATTAATCCTATCATTTTACGAAAACGGTGTACAAATAGATCTTTTTTTATCTTTTGTTATAAAGTCAATTACATTTTTGACTAATGGATTTTCTTTAAAAGAGCCGTTTAATTTACTTATATTTTCATTAAGATTCTTTGAAGCAAAAATCTTTTTATAAGCTTCGCTTAAACCTAGAATGTCCTTATTTTCGAACTTAGCCCTTCTTAAACCTATTAAGTTCAATCCTTGCAATGAATTTCTATTTCCTGTTGACAATCCATAGGGAATTACATCATGTAGTACTCCTGTCATTCCACCGATCATTGCCATTTTTCCAATTCTTGTAAATTGTTGAACTGCAGAATTACCACCTATAACGACATTATCTTCAATAATCGCATGACCTCCTAATGGCACATTGTTAGCAATTATTACATTATTTCCTACCTGGCAATCGTGAGCGATATGAGAGGAAATCATAAATAAACAATTATTTCCAATAATTGTTTTACCACCACCACCAACTGTCCCCGGATTAATAGTTACATATTCTCTTATTTTATTATTATCTCCAATCACTAAATTTGTTGGCTCACCATTATATTTTAGATCTTGTGGATCGTTAATTGATACAAAAGGATATATTTTATTGCTTTTACCAATTTTGGTATTTCCAGAAATATTAACATGAGAATGAATTATAGTGTTCTCTCCAATTTCTACGTTTGGACCAATTACACAATAAGGGCCTACTTTAACATTTGTGCTTAATTTTGCTTTTGAATCTATTATTGCAGTTTTATCTATCATCTGTTGTTTTTTATAAATTCCCTTAAATTTTTTGCGGGATACCCCATAACTTTAGTATTATCAGAAATATCGTTAATAACACCACTACCACCACCGATATGAACATTGTTTCCTATCTTTAAATGTCCTGAAATACCAGCCTGTCCACCAATCATAACATTATTTCCTAAGGAGGAACTACCAGCAAAACCAACTTGACCTGCAATTATACAGTTATTACCAATTTTATTATTGTGAGCAACATGTACTTGATTGTCCAAATAAGTATTTTTGCCAATTACAGTATTTGATAAAGAACCTCTGTCAATTGTTGAACCACAACCTATTTCACAGTTATCATTTATTATGACTATGCCAATATGAGGGTATCTTATATTACTCTTTTGGTTGGGAAAAAAACCAAAACCTTTTTTTCCAATAACACATCCATCTAAAATGCTCACATTATCTTTAATAATTGTATTTCTAATAATGACATTGGAGCCAATAGAACAATTTGAACCAATAATTACATTTTTTTCAATAATTGTATTGTGGCCAATTAGACAATTTTTTCCAATTATTACATTTTTACCAATTAAAATATTTCTGCCATGTTTTACTTTTTTATTAAAAGGTGTTTTTAAAATATCTTTGGCTGTTTCATCAAAATCATCAACAATAGATTTAGGATAAAATACCTCTGTAATTTTTGCCATCGTTAATAGGACATTTTTTACAATAATTTTTTTACATGAATTAGGTAGGAATTGAGATAGTCTGTCAGTTGTAACGCAATAAAAAGCTTTTGTATTTGATGCCAGAGAAGAATAATTCTTTGAGTGGAAAAATGTTAAATCTCTTTTACTAGCTGATGAGAGATCTTTAACATCATAGATTTTATCTTTTTTAAAATTTTCTTTATTTTGTATGTCAATTTTATTTAATAGTTTTTCTATACTATGTGGTCCAGTATTTTTAAAAAATGGATTTAACATAATAGAATATCTATCAAAAATTTGATATTCTTTTAATCAACAAATATTACTGATTATTTTCTATCAACAATAGTAGCAGACCATTGGGCATCAGCCATTTTTTTTGAGTCTACAAAAGCTTCCCCTTTATATTTCCAAACTCTACCGTGGGATCTAATTGCTTCAATATTTAATTCAAGTTTGCAATCAGGTATAACTGGATTTCTAAATCTGGCTTTCTCAACACTCATCAAAAAAACTAATTTATTTTCATATGTCGATTTGTCTATGCCATGAGCTGTTAAAGCAGCAGCAGCTTGTCCAAATGCCTCAACTATAAGTACTCCAGGCATTACAGGTTGATCTGGAAAATGACCTTGTACATAAAAACTATTTTTTTTTACATTAACTATTGCGGTTGCTGAATGAAGTTTTTTTATATTTTTTAATTCATCGATTAAAAGCATTGGTTCCCTATGTGGAAGTAATTTTATTATATCTTCTTTTGTAAGACTATTAGACACTTAATTAACTTTTAGTTTATTAATTTTTTTATCAACAATTTTTAAAATCACATCAGTAATATCAAGATCTCTTTTTCCCATTATTATATTTTTTTTTTGTATAATCATATCTATGTTATTTTCTGATGCATAATCCGCTAATATAGGTTTTATTTTTTCAGCAAAATCAGCGCTAGCATTTAAACGTGACTTTGTAGATAAATCAATTGCCTCCTGGCGAAGTATTCTGTAATTATTTATTTCTTTTGTCAAAGTTTCTAATTTTTTATTAAATTCTTCGGCGCTGATAACATTTTTTTTTGTAATTAAGTCCTGTTCTCTTGACTTTAATTCTTTCTCAATTTTTTGAAATTTACTCACATCTTTTTTCTTTTGATCATTAATTTTGGAAATTGCATTTTTTCCAGCTTTTGAAATCTGCATTATTTTTTCCATGTCAATATAAACAATCTTTTCTGCAAACGCTAAAGAGATATTCACTGAAAAAAAAAGAATTAGAACAAATGATAATAAATATTTTGTTTTTTTCATCAATTAAAAAGTAGTTCCAATATTAAATCTAAAACTCTCAGTTTTATCAGTATCAGCTTTTGTAATTGGTTGGGCTATAGAAAAGTTTAATGGTCCTATTACAGTGAACCAGTCAACACCAAAACCTACAGAGGATCTTAATTTTGAACTATCTAAAGAACTATCATAATCTACACCAAATACATTTGCAGCATCTAAAAATAATTGAAAATCAATATTTTCAAGATTCGCACCAAATTCGGGCAGTGTTGTTGCAGCATTTAATACTGTTGTATAATTTCCACCAATAAAATCTCCTCCATCTACTGGTCCTATTTTTCCTGGCTCAAAGCCTCTTAATCTTTTACTCGCGACGTATAATCTTTTTGAAACTCTAACATCTTCATCTGTTATAGAATTAATTGCCCGTGCTTGAATGGAAAGTTTTGTAACAATTTCCTTAATTTGATTAAATGTTGTAAATTCATAACTATTAAATAATGAATAATCCTCTGAAATAAATGGAATTCTTTGGTTAAATCTACTTAAGTAACCATCGGTTGTTTGATATCTTCTATCTCTCTTATCTAAAACTAAACCATAAGCAAAATCTGCATCAGTGTATTCTCCTTCTTGCTTTTTTAATTTATCAGATGCTGTTTGATTTGTATCTAATTTTTCATGAAACAAGGAAATTTTAGGACTAAAAAAAAGATCATCATATTGTTCCCAATTAGATCCAAATGAAAATCCGGTTTGCGAGGTTTCATATCCATAATCTCCCATTCTATCCGTAACACTACTCTCAATTGAGGCAATTAACGCTCTGTCTGAATAGTTCCAATTAGGGTTTACAACTGAAAATTTTCCTCTAACGGTTTCCTCATCTACTCTTAAATTAGAGTCTAAAGATATATTTTTACCTAAAAAGTTATTTTCTTTAATTCCAAAACCAAATGTACCTCCGGAAGTACCTGTACCTGCTGCTGCACTTATTTCACCAGTTGGTTTTTCCTCAATTGTAATATTTAATATTTTCTTATTATTATCTGTGGGAACTAAATCGTATTCAACTTTACCAAATATATTTAAAGCTTTAAGATTGTTAATAGACTTGGCGAGCAAAATTTTATTAAAAGGATCACCTTCATCTACTTCTAAGTTATCTCTTATTACCTTTTCCTCTGTTATATTGTTACCAAATACGTTCACTTTAGATAAATATTCTTTTTCAAATTCTTTTATTACAAATTCAAGATCAATTTTATTTGTGTCTACAATCGTCTCTTTAAAGGAAGCATCTATAAATTCATAATCATTTGTGAGGGTTAAATATTCTACTTCTCTGGCAATTTTGTTCAATTTATTAATAGAATATGTCTTACCCTCAAGTTTAGATAAAAGTTTTTTAATTTTTTTAAAATCATTTTCTTCGTAATCTATAGGAAGTTTAAGCTTGGTCGAATTAACAAGAAATTTGGGTCCAGCATTAATATTATAAGTTAATTTAAATCCATTATCTTCAGTAAATTCAACAAAATTTCCTCTTATGTCAATTTGATAATGACCTCTATCTAAATAATATTTTTCCAGCAACCTTTGATCGAGTTTTATAAGTTCAGCATTTATATATTTTTTTTTTGTTAAAAACTTCCAAAATCTTTTTTCCTCACTTGCAATGATATTTCTAAGTAATCTATCTTTGTAAAATTTTTCACCTATAAATTCTATTTTTTGTATAAATGCTTTTTCACCAAGATCGAGATCAAAAATAATATCAATTGTATTATTATTATTTTCAATAATTTTTGTTTTAACCTCAGAAAAATAATAACCTGAAGATTTTAAAAGTTTTTTAATTAATAATACATCGTTCTTTATATTATTTTCTACAAACGGATTTTTATCTTTTGAGGATATTCTAGATTTTAAATCTTCAACTAACTCTTTACGCTTAATCCCTTCTACGGTGATGTTTTGGATTATTTTATTCTCTTCAACATCTATTATTAACACACCATCTTTTATCTCTAATGATACGTTGGAAAAGAAATTAGTATCATAGATCTCTTTCAGGATTCTGTTAAGATCGTTTTGGTCGTAATTTTCACCTACTTTAATACTAGAAAATATTTGAATAGTTTCTTTTGAAATTCTATCATTATTAATTACTTTAATCTCTTTAATTACCTCAGAATTTACAGGTAATATTAAAAAAAAAAGTACGATTATTGATGATATTAATTTAACCATTTCGACTGGATCTTACACATAAAGAATATGTTTTCAATCTCACATATTTATTAAGTTTGGATATTTCATCAAAGTTTTTAGGCTTTCTAAGCTTCATTTTTTTAAATTCTTTTAAATTCATAATCATTATGAGTTTTTTTGTAATTTCTAAAAATCCTATTTTATTTTGTAAAAAAAGATTCACTAACTCATCATTTGCACTAACTAGAACGGTTTCATAAAGTGAATTTTTAACATTTTTAAATAGCTTTAATATTCTAACAGACTGAAACTGATTCATTTTTACTGCTTCAAACTTTAAATTATTTAGTTTTGAGATATCTAAAGAATTTGATTTGAGTTTTTTTTTTTCATTTTGATAAATTGAGTTAAATATAGGTATTTTCATATCTGTATCATGAATTAAAAGTTTTGTTATACCATTTTGAAATTTTACAATAGCGTGAACATAAGAGTCAGGGTGTATTAAAATTTTAAGATTTCTTAAATCAATATTGAATATATTTTTTGCTTCAATTAATTCAAAAACTTTATTAATCAGTGTAGCAGAATCTATCGAAATTTTTTTCCCCATATTCCATTTTGGATGTTTGATAGCTTGATGTGGTTTTATATTTTTCATGTGTTTAATTTTTTTTTTGAAAAAAGGACCACCTGAAGCCGTTATATAAATTGTTTCAATTTTTGAGGAAGTCCCCTTTAATAAAGACCAAATAGAGAAGTGTTCTGAGTCTATGGGTATAAAATTTATTTTGTGTTTTATTATTTCTTTTTTTATCAAATTCCATCCACATATTAAAGACTCCTTATTCGCTATTGCTACTGTTTTTGAAAAGGGTAGTATTTTAAGCGTTGGTTCAAGACCATCAAAACCACTTACTGCGCTAATTGTATAATCAATTTTTTTTTTTAATCTTGAAATACCTTTGTAAGAATTAAAAACTTGAAAGTTATACTTTTTATTTCTAACAAATTTTTCGTAACTGTCGCTATCGTTTATTATAATAAATTTTGGTTTAAATTTTTTACATTGTTTGTCAATTTCTTTAATATTTTTATTTGTTGATAAAAGTATTATCTCAAAATCTTTTATATTTTTTGAAATGATAGAAAGGGTAGATTTTCCAATAGAGCCTGTAGATCCAAGAATAGCAATTTTTTTTTTCATGATATTGTGATTAAATAACATATTGGAAATACAAAAATCATTCCATCAATTCTATCAAGCAATCCACCATGGCCTGGTAAAATTTTTCCTGTATCTTTTATTTTTGCTTTTCTTTTAAAATAAGAAATTATCAAATCTCCTATTTGGCTTATTAAAGAGATGAATAAAATTATTATAAAAAAATAGAAACCATTATAAAGAAAAAGATCAATATACTTATACTCGTAAACAAACAAACCTGCTATTAGAGAAAATAGGAAACCACCAAAAACCCCTGCATATGTTTTCTTTGGACTAATTTTAGTTAATTTAGGTCCCTTAAATAATTTTCCAAAAATATAACCACCTACATCTGTGAGGACGCAGATTATTATGATAAATAAAAAATCTTTAAAATTATTATCTTCTCTAAATTTGAATGCCGCATAAAAAGAAAACATTAAAAAAGTTATTCCTAAAATTTTAAGCAAGTTATTTTTTTTGATCATTTTAAACCATTCATAACTTGTTAATAAAAAAATTGAGCTTAAAAAAATAATAAATAAAAAGGAACCTTGTATTATAAAAAAAAATGTTGTCGGGATCAATATTGCTGAACTAAATAATCTTTTTTCAAATTCATTAAACATTAAATGTTACCGTAATTTCTTTTAATTTTTTTAAATTTATTAATAATTTTATTATAGTCTTTCTCATTAAAATCTGGCCATAATTTCTTTTCAAAAAATATCTCTGAATAGGCCAACTGCCACAAAAGGAAATTACTCAGCCTTTTTGTATTACCTGTTCTAATAAGTATGTCTGGATCTGGTATGTTTTTCGTAAGTAAATATTTGCATATATTTTTTTCACTTATTTGTTTATTATTTTTTTGGAGAGACTTAAAAGCGTTTATTAATTCATATTTTGAGCCATAATTTAAAGCCAAATTAATTTGTAATCTTTTATTTCTTGATGTTTTTTTTTCCGATTCAATTAATAGATTGTTTAATTTTTTGGTAAATCTTTTTAAACCTATAATTTTTAATCTAATATTTTTTTTATGTAAATCATCAATTTTATTAACTAAAAAGTTTTCAAGAAGACTAAATAAAAAATTAATCTCTTTTTTTGGTCTTTTCCAATTTTCTGTGGAAAAAGCGTAAAGTGTTAAATATTTAATTTTATTTTTTATGGTCTCCCTTATTATTTTTTCGACTGTATTTAGTCCTGCTTTATGACCTGCATTTCTAGATTTTTTATACTTTAATCCCCATCTACCATTACCATCCATAATAATGGCCACATGATTTATTGGGTTCATATTGTCATTATTTCTTTTTCTTTAGCTATAACTTTATCGTCAATAATTTTTATATGATTATCTGTTAATACTTGTATATCTTTTTCATATTTTTTCTCCTCATCTTCAGAAATATCTTTTTTTTTTAGCAAATTTTTTAAATCATCATTTGCTTCTCTTCTAATATTTCTAATTGATATCTTACATTTTTCACCCATTGATTTAATTATTTTTTTCATTTCGCTACGTCTCTCCTCACTTAGATCTGGAACAGGTAGTCTAATTAGCTGTCCATCAATTTGAGGATTTAATCCTAGCTCAGATTTTTTTATTGCTGAGTCAATTAAATTTACATTATTTAGATCCCAAACCTGAATATTTATTGTCCTTGGTTCTGGTGTTGTTATTGTAGCTAGTTGATTAATAGGCATCTTTTGTCCATAGACATCAACTTTGATAAGATCCAACATATTTGCATTAGCACGTCCTGTTCTTAAAGCACCAAGTTCTTTATTAAAGACATCTAGTGTCTTTTGCATTTTTTGATTATAAATTTCTTTTTTAAACATCTATTCTCCAATTTTAAGTCTGAAGAAGTCATTAATTTTTAGATCTGATATATTCAACTCTTTTAAAATATCTTTTACTTTTTTCTTTGGTTCCATAACCCAAGGTTGGCTTAATAAACTATTATCTTCTTTAAATTTATTTATTTTACCTAAACTAATTTTTTTTACAATCTCATCAGGTTTCCCAGAATTTTTTAGTTCTTCAGTTACTAGTTCTTGTTCTTTTTCAATAATTGATTGAGGAATATCTTTAGACTCAAGTGCTATAGGACTAGAGGCTGCAATATGCATTGCAAGCTGTTTTCCAAAAATATTAATTTTTTCATTTTTTTCTTTAGTGTTTAAGGAAACTACAACCGCAAGTTTTGATAAATTATCTTTAACCACTGAATGCAAGTAACTAAAATTTAATGAATTTTCATTCGATATTGTTTTAGCCCGACCTATAGTTATTTTTTCACCGATTTTAGCAATAATTGATACAAGATTATTTTCTACCGTATCTGTATTTTTCATTTTAACTTTTTTGATTTTTTCTACATCTGAGTTGTTCAATAAATTTATCTCACTTAATTCTTTTACAAAATTTATGAAATCTTCATTTTTTGCTACAAAGTCTGTTTCACAATTTACCTCTATTATCGAGAACTTTTTTTCATTACCACTCAAAGCAACTACTCCTTCTTTAGCCTCTCTGGACATTTTTTTTGATGCTTTTGAAACGCCTTTAACTCTCAATATTTCTATTGCTTTATCAATATCTCCGCCCGACTCTTGTATTGCGGCATTACAATCTTTAAAACCTGCACCTGTAGATTGTCTTAATTGCTTTATCTTCTCAATGTCACTCATTTTAATTAGATTTTGGTTTTAGTGACGCTTTATTTTCTGGTTGTTTAAGGGTTTCTAGATCTTTTAATTTTTTTTCTTCGGCTGGTGATGGGGCTTCAAGTTTAGCACTTTCAATTGTTTCTTTTATTAGTTTACAATATAGATCAATTGATCTTCTTGCATCATCATTACCAGGAATAGGGAAATTTATACCGTCTGGATCTGAATTTGTGTCTAATATAGCAATTATAGGTATATTTAATTTAATAGACTCTTTAATTGCCAATGACTCATAATTGGTATCAATAATAAATACTAAATCTGGAACTTTTTTCATGTCAGATATACCACCAAGTGATCTTTGTAACTTATCACGCTGTATACTCATCTTTAAGAGCTCTTTTTTTGTAAATCCTCTATTTTCTGCAACTAAATCTGTATTTAATTTTTGTAATTTTTTAATTGAATTTGATATTGTGCCCCAATTTGTAAGCATTCCACCAAGCCATCTGTAATTAACATAATATTGGTTCGTTTCTTTTGCCAAATCTGCAATTGCTTCAGATGCCTGTTTTTTTGTTGAGATAAAAAGTATTTTTCCATTATTTTTAATTACTTCAAAGATTTTTTCCAAAGCAACTTTAGTAAGTTCTAAAGTTTGTGTTAAATCAATAATATGAATTGAGTCTCTTTTTCCAAAGATATATCTCTTCATTTTTGGGTTCCATCTCAAGGTTTTATGACCAAGATGAACACCAGCGTCTAATAATTGTTGTATACTTAGTTCAGGTAATTTCATAGTTTTTCCCGGTTATGCCTCCACAGTTATTTCCATTTAAGGACCGGAGGTTTTACAACCACTAACTGTGTGCGTGTTAATTTGGCTTTGTTTACAATCTTATTTAAAATTTAACAAGTATTTTTTTAAAAAATATTGGTGGAAATACCTTGGTTTTTAAGCAGGTTTAGGTTTTTTCTATCAACTAACCTCCTATTTTTTAAATTAAATACTAACTTATTATCCTGATCTAATATTTTAATGATGACTTGGGTTTGGCCATTTTTTTCTAATATTTTTTGAACATCATTTAAGTATTTCTGGTCTTTAATAAGAATTTCTATGTTGTTTATTGGTTTTTCATAGAGATTTTTTAAAGATGCAACTTTTCTTACATTAATACGTTTAAAACGATTATCATCTTCTAAGTTGTTTTTCGTAAGAGTTAAAATGATTGAATTACCCTCAATTAGTATATCTCTATTAGATTCTAAAACATCAGAAAAAAGGAAAAGCTCAAAAACTGATCCAAGATCTGTTAATTTAACTATTGCATAAGAATTCCCCTTTTGAGTTTTTTTTTCTTGAATCTTCAATATAGTAGCTGCAATATTAGCCTCTTTAATTTCATTATTATTAAAATCTATGTAACTAATTATATTGTAGTCCTCAAAACTATCTCTAAATTGATTTAATGGGTGATCAGATATAAAAAATCCTACAGCTTCAAATTCTTTAGATAATCTATCCTCGAATTTCCAGTCTTCAATTTTTTTTAATAAATCTTCCTCAATAATTCCTTCTTCTTCGAATAAATTAGATTGATTTACCGATTTATTTTCAAAAATATTTTTTGACTTTAGGATTAAACTCGGTATCGAGTCATATAAAGACTGTCTGTTATCTACAAGATTATCAAAAGCTCCTGCTTTTACTAACCCTTCCAATTGAAGTTTATTAAGATTTTTAGGATTAATTCTTTCAATAAAATTGTTTATTGATTTAAATTTACCATTTTTTTTTCTTTCCTCGACTATACTAGAGATTGCCTCAAAACCTACATTTTTTATAGCTCCTAATGCATAATAAAAATTCTCATTATCAGATCTAAAATCTGCGTAACATTTATTAATATTTGGTCTTACAACATTTATATCCAACCTATTCAACTCTTCATAAAACTCTCCTAATTTTGATTGACTTGAAATGTCCATTGTCATTGATGCAGAGAAAAATTCATTTGGATAATAACATTTTAAAAAAGCTGTCTGATAAGCAATTATTGCATAAGCTGCGGCATGACTTTTATTAAAACCATATTCGGCGAAAGGTTCTATTTTTAGAAAAATACCCGCAGCAACATCTTTTTTAATACCATTTTTAACAGCTCCATCAATAAATCTCATTTTTTGTTTTTCTAATTCAGCTCTCTTTTTTTTTCCCATGGCTCTTCTTAATATATCTGCCTCACCAGCAGTAAACCCTGAAAGCTTTTGTGCTATTTGCATAACTTGCTCTTGGTATATTATTACACCGTAAGTGGGTTTTAATATTTCTTCCAATAGTGGATGCAGATAATCGGGCTGTTGTTTGCCATGTTTACAATCATTGTAGGTTGGAATATTACTCATTGGTCCAGGTCTATATAGTGCAACAAGAGCGATGATATCCTCTAAATGGTTAGGTTTCATTTTTATTAAAGCCTCCCTCATCCCTGCACTTTCAAGCTGAAATAATCCAACGGTATTGCCTGTTGATAACATTTCAAAAACTTTTTGATCCTCGAAGTCAATATTCTCAATTGTAAAATCTTTTAATTTTTTATTTATTAATTTTTGAGTTCTATTGATTACTGTTAATGTTTTAAGACCTAAAAAATCAAATTTAATTAGACCAGAATTTTCTGCTGAATACATATCAAATTGTGTAGATGGTAAAAGTAAATTGGTAGACATATCTTTGTATAAAGGAACAGTGTTAGTAAGTTTTTTATCTGCTATTACAACACCTGCTGCATGAGTAGCAAAGTTTCTATTCAAACCCTCTAGCTTCAAAGATAGATCGATCAACTTTTTAACTCTTGTGTCTTCTTTAATAAGTTTAATTAGTCTTGGTTCATTGTTAATGCACTCCGTTAAGGTTTGGGGTCGTGAGGGATCAAATGGTATCATTTTAGATATACTATCTACAAAACCATAAGAAAGACCTAAAACTCTGCCAACGTCTCTTATTACCATTCTTGCTTTTAATTTTCCAAAAGTAACAATATGTGCAACGCTATCTTTATATTTTGAGTTTAAGTACTTAAAAACTAAATCTCTTTTTTCTTCACAAAAGTCTATATCAAAATCAGGCATGGATATTCTATCAGGGTTTAAAAATCTCTCAAATATCAAATTAAATTTTATTGGATCAACATCAGTTATAGAAAGACACCATGCAACTAAAGAACCAGCACCAGACCCTCTGCCCGGACCAACTGGAATTTCATTATTTTTAGCCCATTTAATGTAATCTGCAACGATAAGAAAATAACTAGAGTATTTCATTTCTATGATAATTTTAATTTCATGATCAAGTCTTTGTTTATATTTTTTAAATTCTTGATTTTGAAAAAGATTATTTTCATCAATTTTAAATATTTTTAAAAATTTTTCTTTTAATCCCAAATTTGAATCCTCGATAAGATTTTCATCTGCATTTCCACCTTTATCGGAACTTATATTTGGTAATACCGGCTTTGAAAAACTTGGCTTAAAATTACATTTGTATATTAAGTTATAATTATTTTCTAAAGCTTCGGGAAGGTCAGAAAAAATTTTTTCCATTTCATTATCTGATTTTAAATAATGATTGTTGGAATATTTAACTCTATTTTTTTCGTTCAGATAAGTTTTATTTCCTATACAAATTAAAGCATCATGAGCATCATGCATATCCTTGCTTATGTAAAAAACCTCATTTGTAGCAATAATCGGTATATCTAATTTTTTTGAAAGATTTAAATTAAATTGTTCAAAAGTTTTCTCATTTTCATCACCATGTCTTTGAATTTCTATATAAAAATTATTTTTGAATTTTTTTTTTAAGTTTGAGTAAATTTCCTCAATTTCTTCAATTCTACCCTTAACGAACAATTTTCCAATTAAACCATTTATAGTACCAGATAAGATTATAATATCATTAACAGTAGATAGAACATCATTGAAATTACAATGAGGTTCGTCTTTATCATTATTTTTCAAATATGAATTGGATGAAAATTCTATAATATTTTGATAACCTTTCTCTGAAGTTGCTATAAGAGGCAATAAACCTATAATATCTTTAAATTTAAAATTTATTTGGGTTCCAATGATTGGTTGGGTACCTGATTTGGACAAGTTTTCTGAAAATTCTAGCGCTCCACACAAATTTGATGTGTCTGAAAGACCTGCACCCTTAATTTTATTTTTTTTACAAAATTCAGCTAATTCATTTATTTTTAATGCTCCTTCACAAATTGAATATTGGGTATGAATTTTTATGTGATTGAAATTTTTATAATTGTCCATTGATTGATTTTATATTACCATCAATCATTTCTATTTTACAATCAGACATGTTTGCAAATTCTCTATTATGGGTTGCAAATATAATTATTCTATTTGATTTTTTTAAATTAATTAATACTTTGAAAACATTTTTAGCCGATGCAATATCTAAATTTCCGGTTGGTTCATCTGCTAATATTATTTTTGGTTTATTTATCAATGCTCTTGCAATAGCAACTCTTTGATTCTCTCCACCAGAAAGTTCTGATGGAAAATGATCAAATCTTTTTGATAGTCCTAAATTGCTCATAATTTTTTTTGCGTCTAAAAGTACCTGTCTTCTATTTTTGTTTAAAGCGAGTCCTGCTAGTGTAACATTTTCAATGGCAGTAAAATCGTTTAGAAGATTATAATTTTGGTAAATTATTCCAATTAAGCTCGCTCTTAAATTATCATTTTCATTGTTATTTCCTATAATAATATTTTGATTATTAATTTTTATATGTCCTGAGGTTGGGCTATCGATTAAAGATAACATATTTAATAAAGTTGATTTACCTGATCCTGATGGTCCAACGATTGAATAAATTCTTCCAAGATTAAATTCAAGATTTATATTTTTAAGTGCTCTAACTTTATTTCTTAAATCAAAAATTTTGTTTATTTTTTTTAATCTTATAAAACTACTCATACTTTAATGCCTTGATTGGATCTAGTTTTGAAGCTTTCTTTGCAGGAAATATTGATACAATAGTAGTTGCTAAAATCGAGCAAAAGGAAATTAATATTATGGATTGAATATTTATTTCGGAGGGCATTTTACTTAAAAAATAAATTTCCTCTGGAAATAGAGAAATATTAAATATCTGGCTTAGAAAAGTTCTTATATTCTCTATGTATATTGAAAATAATACTCCGATTATAACTCCGAATATTGTAGCGGTTAAACCAATATAAAAACCAATTAAAAAAAAAATTTTATATATTGATTTATTTAAAACACCGATAGATTTTAATATAGCGATATCCTTAGTTTTATTTTTTACTAAAATTGTAAGACCGGATATTATATTAAATGCCGCAACAATTATTATTAAAGAAAGTATAATAAACATGACATTTCTTTCAACTTTGAGAGCTGAAAAAAGTGACCTATTTAGGTCTGCCCAAGTATAAATAAAGTTTTTAGTAAATACTTTTTGAAATTCTATTTTTGCATTTTCAATTTCTAGAGGTGATTTAAGATAAACTTCTATATTACGATTTGTTGTATCCTGATTAAGTAAATTTGCTAAGGAGTTAATATTTACAAAAGCAACATTTTGATCAAATTCAAGTAAGCCACTCTCAAATATATATGAAATTTTATAAACTTCTTGCTTTGGTAAATTACCTATAATTGTATCCTCACCAATTGGTGACATCAAAAGAACATTGTCTCCAACATTAAGTCCCAAATCAAAACTGAGTTCTTTACCAATTGATATATTATTTTTATCAAAAATTTTATTATTTTTACTAAAATCAATATTCTTAAAAATCTCTAACTTTTTAAAATCGTTTACTTTATAGCCCCTTAAGGAGAGACCTTTTGTAAAATTTTTATTAATTAAAACAACCTCACCCATAGACGATTCCAAAGTACTTGATGAAATATTTTTAATATTATTTGAATTTGTAAGTTTTAAATCATTTTCTATATCATTACTTTGAATAATTATATGTGAGTTAAATCCAACTATTTTATCAACAAGTTCTGCCCTAAACCCATTCATAACAGACATTACAATAATTAATACTGCTACACCCAAGGATATACCAATAAATGAAAAAATAGATATTATATTTAAAAAACCGTCTTTTTTTTTGGTTTTTAAATATCTAAAAACAATCTGTCTTTCGAGTTGTGATATCAATTTACTTCTTATTAATTTTAATTTGTTCTATTATTTTATCAATTGGTAAGCTTTTAGGCTCTTGACCAACTTCTCTAAATTCAAAGTTTGTGCCATCATTTTTATTTCCAATCATAATTTGAAATGGAATTCCAATTAAATTGAATTTTTTTATTTTAGATGAAAAATTATCATCTGTATCATCTATAATGAATTCAATATTATTTTTGCTTAATTCATTTGAAAGATTAATTGCTTTTTCCAAATTACTTTTATCATTTTTATTAATTAAAGGTAAGATTGCACACTCATATGGCGCAACAGAAATTGGCCATTTCATAATTTCATTTTTGTCGTCAAATTTAGCTTCTATAATTGCGCCAACCAATCTTGATACACCTACACCATATGACCCCATTTTAACAAATTCTTTCTTGCCTTGTAAGTCAACAGATGCATTCATAGGTTTTGAATACTTGTCACCAAAATAAAATATATGACCAACTTCGATTCCTTTGGTATTTAACCTATGTTCTTCTGGAACCTTGTCATCAAATTCTTTTTTGTTATATTTTTCATCTGTAACAGCATAAAACTTTTCAAATTTTTCTCTTAATTCAGATAGTGATTTTTTATTTATTTTTGTATTATCACTTTGAACATCAAAGATTCTTTTGTCTGTATAAATTTTACTTTCACCTGTTTCGGCAAGGATAATAAATTCGTGGGAAAGATTTCCACCTATTGGTCCAGTATCGGCAGCCATTGGTATAGCTGATAATTCTAATCTTTTGAAGGTTCTTAAATAAGACAAAAAAAATTTATTATACGAAAATAATGCTTCCTCGTCACTTATATCAAATGAGTATGCATCTTTCATATAAAATTCTCTACATCTCATAATTCCAAATCGTGGCCTTAATTCATCTCTAAATTTCCATTGTATATGGTACAAAAGTTGAGGCAAAGATTTATACGACTTTATTGAGTTTCTAAAAATATCTGTAATGAGTTCTTCGTTTGTTGGCCCATATAACATTTCTCTATTTTGTCTATCTGTAATTCTTAACATTTCTTCGCCGTAATCCTCATACCTTCCACTTTCTTTCCAAATTTCACTTGATTGTATTGTTGGCATTAGCATTTCTTGTACACCAATATTATCCTGTTCTTCTCTTACAATTTGCTCAATTTTTTTCATCACTTTAAATCCTAATGGTAGCCAAGAATATATTCCTGAAGCTGATTGCTTAATCATACCAATACGTAACATTAGTTGATGCGATTTAATTTTAGCCTCTGTTGGATTATTTTTTAAAATTGGTATCAGTGATTTTGAAAAATACATTAGCTTATTAGGTTTCTTATATTTAAATATTCATATTTTACTAACAAAAATATAATTATAAAAATTATAGAGGTAATTAAAGTAGAATAAACAAACTTTTTTATTATTTTGGGGTTTTCTGGAGCTCCAGCGTCAATTCCTATGATATTTTGTTTTTTTTCTCTATTTACATCTATTGGTAGTAAAGCAAAAAATACTATCCACCATATTAATACATATATTATTAGGGAACCTGTTAAACTCAATTATATTCTCACTAAATTAATATTTGTTAAAGGTTTTTTTCCTGTTTTATCTCTTGAGTATTTTTTACAAATACTTTTGAGTGTATCTATTAAATTTGCCTCTTGTTTGGTATTATTTAAGGAAAAAGTTTTAGTAACTTTTTCAATTTCTTCCTCTAAACCATATGTAAATCCACTATCTTCATTAAGTGGTAGACCTTTATATGAAAGAATTGGCTTTTGATGAATATTTCCCTTTGGTGTAATGAGAATTGTTACCTCTAAAAAACCGTTAATAGATAAATTTTTTCTCTCTTTAATTGATTGCGAATCTTCCTCTACACTCATTTTTCCATCTAAAAAAAGTTTTCCACTTGGCGCCTTATCGTAAACTTCTGGAGCTGTACCCGGAGAAAGTTTGACTATATCTCCATTCTCTACTTGTACCGGATAAGCAACCTGCATTTCTTTAGCAAAATTAATATGTTCTATCATATGACGATGTTCTCCATGAACTGGGATTACACATTTTGGTTTTACCCAACTATACATTTCTTTTAAATCTTCTCTATTAGGATGACCTGATACATGAACAAATTCATTATCTTCTGAGATTACCTCAATGCCTTCTTTCACTAGCTGATTATGTAATTTATAAAGCTTTTTTTCATTTCCGGGTATAATTTTTGATGAAAATATTACTGTATCTCCTTTTTCAATAAATACATCTGGATGAGTATAATTTGATATTCTTGTCATGGCTCCCATTGGCTCTCCTTGACTTCCTGTGCACAAATAAACAATTTTGTCTCTAGATATATTTTTTGCATCTCTGGAGTCTATGGGTTCAATGGTATTTTCTAAATATCCACACTTTCTTGCAGCTTTATAAATTCTATGCATGGATCTTCCGACTAATGAAATTTGCCTACCCGTTTTTTCAGCACAAAAGAATATTGTCTCCATACGAGCTACATTTGAAGCAAATGATGTTACTATTATTCTTTTTTTTAATCTTTGCATAATGTTAAGAATGCTTTTTCTAACATCCATTTCTGATCCTGACTTTCCAACGCTAAAAACATTTGTTGAGTCGCAAATCATTGCTAAAACTCCATCATCACCAATTTCTTTTAACCTTTTTGAATTTATATCTCCTCCAATCAACGGATTAGGATCTACCTTCCAATCTCCTGTGTGTAAGATGTTACCTGCGGGAGTTTCAATTCTTAAACCATTTGGTTCTAAAATTGAGTGCGTTAGTGTTATAAACTCTATTTTAAATGGATTTAACTCTAATGTACTATTAAGCTCTTTTATTTTTAAAAATGGACTTATATCTATTTTTTTTTCTTTAAATTTTTCTGAAATTAAAACACTTGTAAATGGGGTTGCATATATATTACATTTTAGCTTTGGCCAAATATGTGCGATTGCACCAATATGATCTTCATGTGCATGTGTTAAGACAATTCCTAACAAATCATCCTTTTTATCTACAATAAAACCTGGATCAGGATAAATTAAATCTATACCTGGGACACTATCATCAGCAAATGTAACTCCAATATCAACAATTATCCATTTTCGATTATCTGGTTTTCCGTAAGCAAAAAGGTTCATATTCATACCAATTTCCCCAGATCCTCCTAATGGACAAAATAATAGCTCTTCTTTCATATTTTTAATTTTAAAATTACTTTTTTTAAACCATTTATAGTCAAATCTTTTTTAATTAATGGTTTGCCTTTTAAAGAATTTTTAAAAAGATGTGATAAACCACCTGTAAGAATTACTCTAAATTGTTTTTGTGTGTTTTTTTTAATCAATTTAATTATATTGTCAATTAGACCTGAGTATCCCCAAAAAAAACCTGATTTAACAGCATCAGACGTATTTTTCCCAATGATATTAGAGGTTTTATTTAACTTTATTCTAGGGATCAAAGAAGCTTTGTTTATTAAATTTTCTAAAGAAAGATTAACACCTGGGGCTATAATTCCTCCTAAATAAATATTATTAGTTATGACATCAAAAGTGGTAGCAGTTCCAAAATCTATTACTATATAATTTTTATTTTTTTCCATAATACCAATAGCATTTGCTAGTCTATCAGATCCAACTTGTTTTCTGTTTACCCTTAATTTTATTAGATTTTTTAAATTAATCTGTTTTAATTCGATAACTCTTACTTTTTTAATCTCTTTATTTAAAAATTCTTTAATTAAAAAAAATGATTTTGGAACAACACTGCTAAATATAATTTTTTTGACTTTCGATCTTTTACTTATCAAAAATCGCATATTTAAATAGAGATATCTTTTACTTATCTTAATTGATGGAAGATTCCATTTTTTTTTAATTTTAAAATTTTGATCAAACAAAAAGATTTTGGTTTCAGTATTTCCAATATCGCCAATTAAATACATTTATAAAACCTTATATTTTTTTCAAATATTTTTTGTAGATTTTTTATTACAGACATTTTATCTATTTTTTTTATAGTATGCTGATTTAAAAATGTTGTTTTATATTTATTGATTTTTGGAGATTTTTTTATATTTATTCCAATTCCAACTATCATCAGTTTTTTAAGTTTAAAAAAAATAACCTCTTGAAGTATTCCACAAATTTTTTTTTCATTAACAAGTATGTCATTTGGGTACTTAATTGTTAATTTTTTTTTTATATATTTTTGTATTACTCTTTTTATTATTTTTAAGTTCAATTTGGTAAATTCAGAAATTTTTCTTTTTTTGTTGATTTCAAAAAAAATTGTCATAAACAAATTTCCCTTTAATGAAATCCATTTATTCCCATGCTGTCCTCTGCCATCAGTCTGTTCTTCAGTAATTATAATGCCTTTATTATAGCCTCTTTTAATCATTTTAATTGCTTGATCGTTAGTACTTTTAATTTTTTTAAAATAATATTTCTTAATTACCATTAAATGATATTAATTTTTGAGATTATTCCTAAAAGGCTATTTGGATATGTGAAGTAAAAAACTAAAAAAATAGTAGACACAATCAATGATATTCTTAATCCTAAACTATGATTGGAGTCATACTTTTCTTTGCTTGGATCAAAATATATAATTTTAATTATTCTCAAATAATAAAAAGCCGCGACAACTGTTGATAGTAAGCCGATTATTGCTAAAAAAAACATTGATTGCTCTATAACTGCCATAAAAATATAAAATTTTGCAAAAAAACCTGCTAATGGTGGAATTCCAGCTAATGAAAATAATATGATTAATAAAGATAGAGATAAAATTGGATGATTTTTAGAAAGACCAGATAGATCTTCAATATTTTCGAAATATTCATTATTTCTTTTTAACATAAATAAACAGCAAAACAGTGCTAGATTCATGATTACATAAATTGTTATATAAATTATTGTACTTTGTGCACCTTCGCTACTTCCTGTGGCAATCCCTGCAAGTGAATAGCCCATATGCCCTATAGAACTGTAAGCTATAAGTCTTTTCAAATTTTTTTGGCCAATTGCAGCTATGGCTCCAAAAATCATTGAGGCTATTGAAATAAATATTATTATCATTTGCCATTGTTCAATCATATTAACAAAGGGTACATATAAAAATCTTATAAATACACATGTGGCTGCTATTTTTGGCACTAAGGCAAAAAATAATGTTACTGATGTTGGTGAACCTTGATAGACGTCAGGTGCCCACATATGAAATGGCACGGCTGAAATTTTAAATGCTAAACCAACCAATATAAAAACAATTCCAAACGTTAAACCATAAGGAACTTGGTTTGTGTTGTTCGCTATTTCATTAAAATTTGTTGAACCTGTAAAACCATATATTAATGAGCAGCCATAAAGTAATAAGCCAGAGGATAACGCGCTTAATACAAAATATTTTAACCCCGACTCAGAAGATAAAACATTATCTCTATTAAAAGCAGCAAGAACATATAGAGCAAGAGACTGAAGTTCCAGGCCAATATAAAAAACAATCAAATCATTTGAGCTTATCATAACCATCATACCAAGTATCGAGCAGAGAATTAAAATTGGATATTCAATTTGGTAAATTTTTAAACTCTTCAAAAAATCTGTCGAAATAGATAAAACAAAAATTGCAGATATAGCTGTCAATATTTTCATAAAATTGGCAACATCATCTATCACATAACTATTATTGAAAATTAAAATTTTATTGACTGAGGATAAATTTAAAATTAAAGCTGCAAGAATAAATAAAGTTAATATTGATAAATTAAATATAAGATTAGAACTATTTTTTTTAAAAACTCCAATCATTAATAAAGACATTATTGAGAGTGATAAGAATATTTCTGGAAATATGAGATTTAAATCAATATTCATTTACTCATTACAATATTATTTGATAAATTTGAATTATACATATCAATTAAATTATTAATTGAGACCTCCATGGTATTAATTAAAGGTTCAGGATAAAAACCAAAAAAAATAATTGGTACTGCTAAACTCCAAAGAATTAATATCTCATGTTTATTTAAATCTAGCATTTTTGTAACTTCCTGATTTTTTATTTTTCCAAATATAACTCTTTTATATAACCAAAGTATATATGCAGCGCCTAAAATTACACCAACACTTGCAACTGTTGCTACTAAAAAGTTTTTTTTAAAAGCTCCCATAAGGATTAAAAATTCACCAATAAAGCCACTTGTACCAGGAAGGCTTAACGATCCTAAAGCAAATATCATAAAAACAATTGCGTATTTTGGCATTATTGACACTAAGCCACCATAATCTTTTATCAATCTTGTATGCATTCTTTCATAAACTACACCTACACAAAGAAATAAAGCTGCTGACACTAATCCATGACTTATCATTTGAAAAATACTTCCTTCTAAACCTTGTTGAGTAAGAGTGAATATGCCTAATGTGACAAAACCCATATGTGCTACTGAAGAATAAGCTATCAATTTTTTCATATCTTCCTGCATTAGAGCTACCAATGATGTATAAATTATAGCTATCAAACTTAAGATATATACTAATGGTACAAAATATTCTGAGCCAATTGGAAATAGTCCAATTGAAAATCTTAAAAATCCATAGCCTGCCATTTTAAGTAGAATTGCAGCTAATATAACGGACCCAGCTGTTGGTGCTTCAACATGGGCATCGGGTAACCATGTGTGCACAGGCCACATAGGAGTTTTAACGGCAAATGAACTAAAAAAAGCAAGCCATAATAAATTTTGGTATTTTGCATCAATACCAATTTCATAAAGTTTCACAACATCTGTTGTGCCTGTTAGCCAATAAATAGATATTATTGCGACTAACATCAAAACAGATCCTAAAAGTGTAAACAAAAAAAACTTAAAAGCAGAATACACTCTTCTCTCACCACCCCAAATACCTATTATGAGAAACATTGGTATTAAGCCACCTTCAAAGAATAAATAAAAAATTACTAAGTCAAGAGAACAAAAAACTCCAATCATTAAAGTTTCAAGAAGTAAAATCGATATTAAAAAATCTTTTAGACGTGACTTAATGGTTTTATTG
Organism: Candidatus Pelagibacter communis; assembly: GCF_001179965.1. Classification (GTDB taxonomy): domain Bacteria; phylum Pseudomonadota; class Alphaproteobacteria; order Pelagibacterales; family Pelagibacteraceae; genus Pelagibacter. The sequence goes on along the minus strand of NZ_CVSH01000038.1, from coordinate 6,989 downwards.
ACTGATACAACGCATATAGGTGTTATAAATGTAGTTAAAATAATAAATAAAATAGAAATACCATCAACACCTACTTTGTAATTTATAAAACCAGGGATCCATTCTCTAGTTTCTACAAATTGAAAATCTGATGTTGATTGATCAAAAATTAACCATAGATATATAGATAGAAAAAAATTTGCTATAGTTATAAATAATGCAACATATTTGCTACTATTATATTTTTCATTTTTAGATCTAGAAAAAAAGATAAATATTGCTCCAATTGTAGGTAGAAATATTAAAGACGATAAAATCGGTATATTCATTATTTTACAATTAAAATTGTTAATAAAATTGAAAAACCTATTAGCATAACAAAAGCATATTGATATACATAACCGGTTTGAAATTTGACAGCTTTATTTGATAAAAATTTTATTATATTTGAAATACCATCAGGTCCAAATTTATCTATTACAGCTCCATCAATTTTTTTCCAAAAGAATTTTCCGATAAATTTAAAAAATCTTACAAATAAAAAATCGTATAGCTCATCAAAGTACCATTTATTTTTTAGAAATTGATAAAGTGGTCGGTTCGTTGAAACAAAATTTATAAGAAAATCTTTATTTTTAACAAATAAAATATATGAAAACGGAATTGTTAAAACAACTAATATTGGTGTAAGCAAAATGAACCATTTGGGTGGATGATTTTGACTTAAGGGCTCTAAAAAAAATATAGAGTTTCCCCAAAAATTAGCCGAACTATTATAGCCTATAAAAAGCTCTTTGAATAAGTAACCTGAACCAATTGCACCTAAAGCTAAAATAAATAAAGGCACAATCATCACTAAAGGCGACTCATGCATCTCATCTATTTTTATATCTTTATTTTCATAAGTTCCGTGAAATGTTTTAAATATCAATCGCCAAGAGTAAATAGATGTTAATAAAGCTGTGAATATTCCAATTGATGCTGCATAATATCCAACATTACTCCCACTTAGATAAGCAAACTCAATAATTGCATCTTTTGAATAAAATCCAGATAAAAAAGGAAATCCTGTTAATGCTAATGTACCAACGATCATTAAAGAATATGTTGCAGGTAGCTTTTTCCAGACTCCTCCCATTAAGTTTATATTTTGTTCGTCTTTAAAAGAATGAATAACTGAACCTGATCCTAGAAATAATAAAGCTTTAAAAAAAGCATGTGTAAACAGGTGAAACATAGCAACATTATATGCACCAACACCAGCAGCAAAGAACATATAACCTAATTGACTACAGGTCGAATAGGCAATTATTTTTTTAATATCATCTTGAACTAAAGCAATGCTTGCAGCAAAAATTGCAGTTGTCATACCGATTATAGTTATGAATGCCAAAATTAATTCTGAATATTCATAAATTGGTGAACATCTAACAACTAAAAATACACCAGCTGTTACCATTGTAGCTGCATGTATAAGTGCAGATACGGGTGTCGGCCCCTCCATGGCATCGGGTAACCAAGTATGTAAAAAAATTTGGGCAGATTTACCCATTGCTCCAATGAAAAGTAACAAACATATTAAATCTACTGCATTAAAATTTACTCCTAAAAAATTAATACTCTTTTTGTCAATTTGTGGAATTTGTTCAAATACAACATCAAAGTTTACAGTTCCAAAATAATAAAAGATTAAGAAAACACCTAAAGCTAGACCAAAATCACCTACTCTATTTACTAAAAAAGCTTTTATTGCTGCATTATTCGCAGTTTCTTTTTTAAACCAAAATCCAATCAGTAAATAAGAACATAAACCTACTCCTTCCCAACCAAAAAATAATTGTAAAAAATTGTCAGCAGTAACAAGGGCTAGCATTGAAAATGTAAATAAGGATAAATAACACATAAACCTTGGTTTATTTGGGTCATGAGACATGTAACCAACGGAATAAATATGAACTAATGATGATACAAACGTAACAACCACCAACATTACTGATGACAAAGCATCAATTTTTATGGACCAGTTTACATTTAGAGTACCAGAGTAAATCCATTTAAATAATACTATATTATTTTCATACCCCTCAAAGATAACATTATAAAAAATAATTATAGATAAAATCGCCGCTGTTGTTGTAAATAAGCTTGTTAGTATTTCTGAAGATCTATCTCCAATTTTATTTCCAAAAAAACCAGATATGATTGCACCTATCAATGGTAAAAATAATATTAGGTATTCCATTTTAACCTTTTAATTTGTCTATTTCCTCTACACGTATACTTCCAGCATTTCTGTAATATACAACTATTATTGCAAGACCTATTGCTGCTTCTGCTGCTGCAACGGTTAGGATAAATAATGTAAATATCTGACCACTCAAATCATTAATAAAAATTGAGAATGAAACTAGATTTATATTTACTGATAACAAAATTAGTTCAATACTCATTAAAATCACAATAATATTTTTTCTATTTAAAAAAATTCCAACTACTCCAATGGTAAATATAACTGCCCCGAGTGTTAAATAATGACCAAGACCAATTTCAAACATCAATTTTTACTCCTTTATTTTTCTCAACATCTACTAAATCTACGCCATCACCTTTTTCTCTTGAAATTTGACTAAAATAACTTTGCCTTTTTAACCCTTCTCTTTTTCTATAAGTTAAAATAATTGCTCCAATCATAGCAACTAAAAGAATCATGCCAGAGAGCTGAAATAAATGTATATAATCTGTATATAGAACATATCCTATTGAGTGAGTGTTTGAGACCTCGCTTATTTCTAAAGAAATACTATTTATTAAATCAGGTTTATATTTCCAGCCACCAACTACTATTACTAATTCAAAAAAAATAATTAGACTTACTAGTAGTCCAATAGGTATGTGTCTTGATCCATGAGTTGATTTAAAAAATGTATTTTTTTGATGTGCTACATTTAACATCATAACAACAAATAAAAATAGTACTGCAACAGCGCCAACATATACAATTAGCATAATCATTCCCAAAAACTCTGCACCGATCATAATAAATAAACATGAAATGCTAATAAAATCTAAAATTAAAAAAAAAACTGAGTGAACTGTATTTTTTGAAACAGTTACCATTACTGCTGAGATAACGGCTATAAAAGAAAATATATAAAAAAAAATTGCGTGAGCTATCATTATCTATAGGGATTATCAGCTTTAATGTTTGCCGCTAATACACTCTCCCAACGATCTCCGTTTTCTAACAATTTTTCCTTATTATAATATAATTCCTCTCTTGTTTCTGTAGCAAATTCAAAATTTGGTCCTTGAACAATTGCATCCACAGGGCACGACTCTTCACATAAACCACAATAAATACATTTTAACATGTCAATATCATACCTTGTTGTTTTTCTACTGCCGTCAGCTCTTTCGTTTGACTCGATAGTTATGGCTTGAGCTGGACAAACTGCTTCGCATAATTTGCAAGCAATACATCTTTCCTCACCATTAGGATATCTTCTTAAGGCATGCTCCCCCCGGAACCTTGGGCTGATCTTTCCTTTTTCAAAAGGATAATTAATTGTTTTTTTCTCTTTAAATAGTTCTTTAATAGCCATTGATAGACCAGTGATGAAGTCTACCATAAATACTGTTTTAAATATTCTTCGTAATTTCATAATTAAACCATCGGTAATAAATCAAAATACATTAAATACCCTGCAGTTAAAACCACCCAAATTAAAGAAAATGGAAGGAATATTTTCCAACCTAGCTTCATTAATTGATCATATCTATATCTTGGTACGATGGCTTTAACTAGTGCAAATAATATAAATAAAAAGAGAATTTTGAGAATTAACCATAAAGGACTGGGCACTATATCAAATGGGTACATATTTATTGGAGATAACCATCCACCCAAAAATAATATAGAACCTAATGCACACATTAAAAGTATATTTGCATATTCCCCTAACCAAAACATTGCATACATCATTCCGGAGTATTCTGTTTGATAACCTGCTACAAGTTCCGCCTCAGCCTCAGGTAAATCAAATGGTGGTCTATTTGTTTCTGCAAGTGCTGATATAAAAAAAATCACAAACATTGGAAATAAAGGTATGACAAACCAAATTTTTTCTTGAGCTAAAACAATGTCGCTTAAATTTAGGGACCCAACACATAACAATACATTAATTATTATAACACCAATCGATACCTCATAAGATACCATCTGGGCTGCTGATCTTATTGAGCCTAAAAAAGGATACTTTGAATTTGAGGCCCAACCTCCCATAATTATTCCATAAACACCAAGTGAGGAAACAGCAAAGATATATAATATTCCGACATTAATATCGGCTAAAACAAATTCATCACTAAAAGGTATTACTGCCCAAGCTATAAGTGCCAACGTCATTGTAACAATTGGTGCTAATATGAAGATTACTTTATTTGAGCTTGCAGGTATTATTATTTCCTTAAATATATATTTAAGAGCATCTGCTAGTGATTGTAGTAGTCCAAACGGACCAACTACATTAGGACCTCTTCTTTTTTGAACAAATGCCCACACTCTTCTGTCTAGCCAAACAATCATTGCTACGGTAACTAGAACTGGAATCAATAAAAATAAAATTTTGTAAATCTCAGAGGCTAAAATTATAAAATAATGTTGCATCTATCCTTCTGTGCCTGTTTTTTTTAGATCAGTTTTAATACTTCTACACTCTGACATTGTTTTTGACGCTCTAGCTATAACATTTGAATAATAGTAATCTATTGGATTAATTATTATTTTTTCATCTATATAATCTACAGGAGAAAAAATTTTTGATTGTATTTTCTTTTGATTTAAATCTAAATAGTTAAGAAGATTATCAATAAGATCGTCCTTGTTTTGAAATAGTTTTTTTCTCTTCAAAAGTTCAGACAATTCATTTAAAATTTTATAATCCTCTTTTGCTTCCCCTGGCGGAAATGATGCTCTATAGGCTTTCTGTAATTTCCCCTCTAAATTTGTAAAAAATCCGTCTTGTTCTGTATAAGTAGCACCTGGAAGAATTACATCTGCAATTTCAGCACCATTATCCCCATGACTTCCAATGTAAACTATAAATTCAGCTTTTTTTTTAAATTTAAGGTTATCTTGACCTATCAAAAATACTATTTCAAAATCATTTTCTTGTAATTTTTTTAATGTTAGATTTTCTTCATTGTTAACCAAATTTAGATCGTAACTACCTACAGATGATGCATTAACTGGAAGTATATTAAGTGGATTCCATTCATCTCTGATTTTTTTATTATCAACCAAAAATTTTTTAATATTTTCAAATATAAATTTTCCAGATTTTAAATTTAAAGCTGAGTTTCCAATTATTACCAAGGGTTTTTTAGAGTCTAAAATTTTCTTACTTATTTCTGATTTATTTTCATATATTTCTTTAATAATTTTTGTTTCTGCTGAAAGTTTTTTATATGGATATGTTTGATCTCCTACATCACCAATTGAAAAAATTTCTGTTTTGTTTGCTACATAATTTTTTCTAATTCTTGCGTTTAACATTGTTGCTTCAAGTCTTGGATTAACTCCAATCAATAGAATAAAATCTGCTTCTTCAATGCCATTAATTTTACTATTAAATAAATAATTAGTCCTATCTTCAGTATTAATATAAGTATTATCATCTCTTGCTTCTAAGTTTTTTGATTTAATTGTTTTTTCAAAAAACTCTTTTGTCACAAACATTGTTTCCATATTGGTTAGATCTCCAATAAATCCTGCTATTTTATCAGATGAAGTAATTTTAATTTTTTCTGCGATAGTTTCATAAGCTTCTTTCCAAGAAATTTTTTTAAATTCGTTATTAATTTTTTTTAAAGGGTGATCTAATCTTTGACTTTTTAAACCATCGCATGCATAACGTGTTTTGTCAGAAATCCATTCTTCATTTATTTCTTCATTTATTCTAGGTAAAACCCTTTTTACTTCCCATCCATAAGTGTCTACTCTGATGTTCGATCCTACTGCATCCATCACATCTATTGTTTCAGTTTTTTTTAACTCCCAAGGTCTAGCTTCAAATACGTAAGGTTTAGATGTTAGTGCTCCAACTGGACAAAGATCAATTACATTTCCAGATAATTCAGATTCCATCGCTTTTTCAAGATAAGTGGTAATTTGCATATCTTCACCTCTTCCTATTGCTCCAAGTTCAGGAATACCAGCAACTTCTGTAGCAAACCTTACACATCTTGTGCAATGAATACACCTAGTCATTTGTGTCTTAATAAGAGGACCCATATATTTCTCTGGTACAAATCTTTTATTTTCTTTAAATCTTGACTTGTCAATTCCATAATACATTGACTGATCTTGTAGATCACACTCCCCGCCCTGATCACACACTGGACAGTCTAATGGATGATTTGCTAACAAAAACTCCATTACACCTTTTCTTGCTTTTTCCACTTGAGGTGTATTTGTTCTAATATTCATTCCCTCTGCGGCGGGCATCGCACAAGAAGCAATCGGTTTAGGTGATTTTTCCATCTCTACTAAACACATCCGACAATTACCTGCTATTGATAGTTTTTCATGATAACAGAATCTTGGTATTTCAACACCAGCTTGTTCACATGCCTGTAAGACGGTTAAACCTTCCTCTATCTCGATATCTTTGTCATTAACTTTTAATTTCAGCATTGTCATTCTCTAATAAATGTTGATCTACAAGGTACGGAATTTTATTATCTTTATTTACAAGTGGATTAAAATTATTTCTTTTTACTATTTCTTTTTTGAAATGTCTTAATAATCCTTGAACAGGCCATGATGAACCCTCTCCAAAAGCACAAATTGTATGTCCTTCAATTTGTTTTGTGACGTCCATAAGCATGTCAACTTCCTCTCTTGAGGCTTCACCTTTTGCCATTCTCTCAAGCATTCTCCACATCCAGCCAGACCCCTCTCTGCATGGAGTACACTGCCCACAACTTTCATGTTTATAAAATCTTGCGAT
>NZ_CVSH01000037.1 GCF_001179965.1 Candidatus Pelagibacter communis | reverse complement strand
AAAAAATTTAGATAATTTTTATAAAAAATTTTTAATACCAAAAAATAAACGAAAAAATTTTAAAAAATTAGAATTTATTTTTGAATTTGATACTGTCAATACAAACTTTAAAGTAAATAAAATAAATTTTTATAATTTAAAAAATAAAATAGTTAATTCAGAAAAAATTGATGATTTAGTAGATAATTATGCAGACAAAAGATTTGAATATTTAAATTCAATAAGTTTTAAAAATTTTTTGAAAGAAATTTTTTATACTTACTATGAATTGGGATAGATCATTTTTTTTGGATCGACAATTTTATCGTATTCTTTCTCATCTATTAATCCTGATTTAAGAGCCTCTATTTTTAGAGTAGTTTTATTTTTAAGAGCTTTTTTTGCTATCTTAGCAGCATTATCATAACCTATTTTTGGTGCTAAGGCTGTAACTAGCATTAAAGAATTATCGAGATATTTTTTAATTGTAATTTTGTCAGCCTCTATATCTTTTATGCAATATAATCCAAAATTTTTAGAGCTGTCGGATAACAAATCGATTGATTGTAATATATTGTGCGCAATTAATGGCTTAAAAACATTTAATTCAAAGTGGCCATGTGAGCCAGCCATTGTTATACCATTATGATTTCCAATAACTTTTACACAAACCATTGTAACTGCTTCTGATTGAGTTGGATTGACTTTGCCTGGCATGATTGAAGAGCCTGGCTCATTTGAAGGTAAAATCAACTCACCATATCCTGCTCTAGGACCTGAACCTAAAAATCTAATATCATTAGCAATTTTCATTAAGCAAACAGCAGTTGTATTTAATGTTCCTGAGAAATTGACTATTTCATCATGAGCAGCCAGTGCCGCAAATTTATTTTTTGTCGGTTTGAAAGGAAGTTTAGTTATTTTTTTTATTTCATTAATAATTTTTTTATCGAAACCTTTTTTAGTATTAATTCCTGTGCCAACAGCTGTTCCACCTTGAGCTAGATAAAAAATTTCACCTAAAGCATTTTTAATTCGAGATATACAATTTTCTAATTGTGATTGGTATCCTGAAAACTCTTGACCCAAAGATAAAGGAGTAGCATCTTGTAGATGCGTTCTTCCAACTTTAACTATACTCTTGAATTTTTTGACTTTTTTTTTAAGTTCTAAATTTAATAATTCAAGTGATGGTAAAAGTTTATTTTTAGTCTCAATTGCTATAGCTATATGCATTGCAGTAGGAAAAACGTCATTAGTCGATTGTGATTTATTAACGTGGTCATTAGGATGAATAGGATTTTTAGAACCTTTCTTTCCACCTAAAATTTCAATTGCTCTATTAGCAATAACTTCATTAACATTCATATTTGTCTGTGTGCCTGACCCAGTTTGCCAAACTTTAAGTGGGAAGTGATCATCAAGTTTTCCAGAAATTACTTCATCAGAAGCCTTTATAATTGCTCTAGAAATGGTCGAAGATATTTGCTTTTCTCTATTATGAACAATTGCAGCTGCTTTTTTAATTATTGAAATAGATTTTATCAGAATCGGTCTTACTAAAAATTCACCGATATCAAAGTATTTTTTTGATCGCTGAGTTGAAGCACCCCAATACTTATCAACAGGTACATTTATTTGCCCAATACTGTCAAATTCTTTTCTGAATTTCATAATATTACTTTTGGCTTAAAGTACTATTTCTTATACATTATGTTTATCAATAATCAAATAGGAGCATTATGACAAACTTTGAAAAAGTGGGAAAATTTATGAAAACTTTTGGTCAGGAGGTTAAGTCAAGATCTTCATTAAGCTCAGAAAAAATTAATAGTTTAAGAGTTAGCCTCATTGAAGAAGAATTAGAAGAGCTAAAGCAGGCTATAAGCGAAAAAAATTTATTGGAGGTTGCAGATGCGCTTACAGATTTGCTTTATGTAACCTATGGAGCCGGACATGCTTTTGGAATTAATTTAGACAAATGTTTTGATGAGGTTCAAAAATCAAACATGAGTAAACTGGGTTTAGACGGTAAACCAATTTATAGTGATAAAGGAAAGGTACTAAAAGGACCAAAATACTTTAAACCAAACTTGTCCAATTTCTTAGTTTAATTTAAAAAAAATTTTGAAATTTATGTCAAAAATACAAAAAAAAATATCAACATTTTTAATTGTAATTCTCATTTTGCTAATTTGTAAAAATACTAATTTTTTTAAAAATCTGTATGATATAAATTCAAAAAATCATAATAGTAGACAACAAAAAGTTTATGATTTTTGCGAGCTTTTTGGAACAGGGTACATATTTTATATTAAAAACAAGTTTAACTTAAACACCCCACCCAAGATTAAAAATTTTAAAAGGTCACCACAACAATATTGGATTTTTAGTAAAAATTATAAAAAAAATTGATGATGATAAATTAATTATCTTGAATAAAACAAAAAATACAAAATTAAAAAACAATGATTTTAAAATTTTAGATAATTATAGGGACAGATGTTTTTACATGGTTAAAAAATGACAGAACTAATTAATATTTTATCATACACGATTCTTTTGTCTGTATTATTGTTTATACCTTTTTTTAAAAAAAAGTTTTTAGTAACAAAAAAAATATCATTAGATGAGTATGATTTACCTGTATT
>NZ_CVSH01000036.1 GCF_001179965.1 Candidatus Pelagibacter communis | reverse complement strand
GTTAAAGAATCACCAATCATACCATCAGATAAAATAAAAGTATCAAAAGCTCCAGAGTCTAGAGATCCTTGAATAATACCTTTACCACCTTGGTCTAAGTAACCGATTACAGCAACAGCATCACCACCAGCAGAAGCTAAAGTTGCTACTTCAGCTGCATAATCCGCTTTTCCATCTTCGTGAGCTGCGCTTGTTGTAACTTTAATACCATGAGCCTCTACAGCGGCTTTATAAACATCTGCCAAACCTTTTCCGTAGTCATTATTTGTATAAGTTATAGCAACACTTTTCACACCTCTATCTTTAGTAATATCTGCTAAAATCTGTCCACCTCTTGCGTCAGATGGAGCAGTTCTAAAAAAATACCCTTTATCTTCTATTGTTGTGAGCCCTGGAGATGTCGCAGATGGAGAAATCATAACTACTCCATTTGGAACTGCAACATTAGATGCAATTGCTCCAGTAACACCAGAACAGTCTGCACCCATAATTGCTACAACACCATTTGAAACCAATCCTTCTGCAGCAGAAGTTGCAGCAGCAGAGTCTACACAAGTAGAGTCAGCTCTTTCAACTTTAATTTTCTTTCCACCTAATAAAGAACCAGAGTCAGATGCTTCATTGAATGCTAATTCAGCAGATGCAGCCATAGCAGGAGTAAGTGACTCAATAGGTCCAGTAAAACCTAAAATTATACCCATTTTAATATTGCCGTGCCCATCTGCGTATACGTTTGATACTATGCTAGTAAAAAACATACATACAGCTATCATTAATTTTTTCATAGTTTTCCTCTATTTGTTAACGTTTTATAAAAATATAATTTAATTATGAATATGTGAGTTTTTCAATAAAAATTTATTTAATTTTCATATAATAAATATTGATCTAACTACAATTATTATACACAAATAGACAAAAATATGGGTTTTTGACTAAGAGGTTTTAGGTTGATTTTAAGTTATTAAGATCTAATTTGACTTCATAACTATGAAAATTTCGATTTTAATTCCTGTATTTAACGAGGAAAAAACTATTCTAAAGGTTTTAAATAGAATTAAAGAGACAAAAATTTCTAACATAGAATATCAGGTAATAGTAATTAATGATGGATCAACCGATGGTACAAAAAAAATATTAGATGATAATAAGGATTTCTATAATATATTAATTGATAACGATAGAAATTCAGGAAAAGGTTTTTCAATTAAAAAAGGAATTGATGCTTCAGAGGGGGATGTTGTACTTATCCAAGATGCTGATTTGGAGTATGATCCTAAAAATTATGAAACTCTTTTAGAGCCATTTATTTTAGGAGTAGCGGATGTAGTATTTGGATCAAGATTTATAGGATCTGATAAAAAAAGAGTTTTATACTTTTGGCATACAGTAGGCAATAAGTTTTTAACTTTACTATCAAATATTTTCACAAACTTAAATCTCACAGATATGGAGGTTGGGTATAAGGCTTTTAAAACTGATGTAGTAAAAAACATTAATCTTGAGGAAAATAGATTTGGATTTGAACCAGAGATAACAGCTAAAATTGCAAAAAGATCATTAAGGATTTACGAAGTTGGAATATCATATTTCGGTAGAAAATATGTGGATGGAAAGAAAATTACCTGGAAAGATGGTCTTAGTGCAATAAGATGTATATTAAAATACAATTTACTTAGATAAAAATGGGAAAAAAAATAGTCATTACAGGTGGTATTGGTTACATTGGAACTGAGTTGTGTAAAATTTATTCTGGATATAGCTGGAATGATCAAATCACTGTTATTGATAATAGATTTATTTCTGAGAGAGTAAATCAACTGAGAAATTGGAATATGAATTTTGTGCATGGGGATATTCTAGATAAAGATCTTATAAAAAAATATTGTAAAGATGCAGATGTAATACATCATTTAGCAGGGATAACCGCTGTCCCAAGAGTCAAGAGCGAAGCCTCTGAAGAAAATGAAAAGGTAATAGCAAGAGTAGCAAAAGAGGGCACTCAAAATATTATAGATTCAATAAGTGATAATTGTAAAATAATTATGCCTTCAACACACGTAGTTTATGAGGGAATGAAAGATGTTCAAGAGGATATTCAAGAAAACAAACAGACCTGTCCTGAATTAGCTTACGGTAAATCAAAAGATTTTAACGAAAAACAACTCAAGTCATCCGGAAAAAATTATATTATATTAAGATTAGGTTCTGTTTATGGTTATTCAACAGATACTGCGAGAATAGATATTATGACTAATCTTTTCTCAAAAATCTCATCTCAAAATGGAACATTAAAACTTTTTGCCGGAGGAAGACAAATCAAAAGTCTTGTGCCTTTAATTGATGTTGCTAGATGTTTTAAATTTATGGAGGAAAGAGACGATATTAGTAAAGAACTTTTTAATCTAACAAAAGATAAAGTCACCGTAAAAGATGTTGCTAAAATATGCAAAAAATATAATCCAAAAATATTGCTTAAGGAAACAAATGATGAAGTTCCTAACCTTGGTTTTTCTTTATCAAATAAAAAATTAATGAATACAGGATTTAAATTTTTATATGCTTTGGATGAAAGTATTAAAGAAATGATCGAAAAATGGTCAAAACAAGATCTTGTTAAAGATTTAGAATTCGTAAGAAATGGTGAAAATGAATATGTAGATACTCGAGGCAAGATTAGTAATTTTGAATTAACAGAACCAATTAATATGATTGGTTTAATAGATTCAAAAAAAGGAACAATAAGAGCTAATCATTATCATCCACAACAAGAACAAAAATGTTTATTCACCAAGGGACAAATAATTGAAATTTTTCAGGATTTATTAAATCCAAATTCTCCAAAAATTACACAAGTTGTTAATGAAGGACAAATATCAACAATAAAACCTAATGTTGCTCATACAATGGTTTTTACAAAAGATACGACATTTTTAAACTTAGTAAGAGGCGAAAGGGAACATGAAAATTATGGAGTGACTCATACTATTAAACATGTTTTTGTTGATGAGAAAGAAAGAGATCTATTAATGAGTTGTTATAAATTTAATTGTAGATCTTGTGGGAGTACAAAACTTAAAAGAGTAGTTTCTTTAGGGTATCAACCTTTAGCAAATAATTTGTTAAAGAACAAAAATGAAAAAACTGAATTATATCCTTTAGAAATGAACTATTGTGAAAGTTGTCATAATTGCCAATTGTCAGTCGCAGTTGATGCAAAAAAAATGTTTTCAAATTATTTATATACCTCGTCAACTTCAAAAGTATTTAGAGATCATTTTGTAAATGCTGCGAAAAAATATGTTAAAGAATTTAAACTTAATTCAAAAAAATCATATATTATAGATGTTGGAAGCAACGATGGAGTGGCCCTCAAACCTTTTAAGGATTTAAGTTTTAAAAATATATTAGGTATAGAGCCAGCAAAAAATTTAGCCAAACTGGCAAATAAAAATAAAATTAAAACTTTTCATGGTTTTTTAACCAAAAAAAACCTGAAAAAAATCAAAAAAAATGCGGATTTAATTTTAGCGTCAAATGTTTTTGCACATTCTGACAATTTAAAAGAAATGGCAGAATGTATGCTTAGTTTATTAAGTCCAAAAGGAACAATTATCATTGAGGTACAATATCTAATGAATACGCTGAAAGATTTGACTTTTGATAATATTTATCACGAGCATTACAACTATTGGTCATTAATATCATTAAAAAATTTCTTTAATCAATTTAACGCAATAATTTATAAAGCTGAAAGAGTAAATACACACGGTGGATCCATAAGAATTTATGTAAAAAAAAATCAAAAGATAAAAATTGATAAAAGTGTACATCAATTGATCAAAGAGGAATTAAATTATGGTATGGATGATTTCAAAACTTATCAAAAGTTTGCAGATAAAGTTTATAAAATTAGAGAAAACGTAATTAAAAATATTTCCAATTTAAGAAATAAAGGCGAAAAAATAATAGGATTTGGTGCGCCTGCAAAAGCGACTACTGCTCTTAATTTTTTTGGAATATCAAATCAAATTGATTTTATTGTAGAGGATAACAAGTTAAAGCATAAAAAATTTATTCCAGGTGCTGCCGTAAAACTAAAAATTTGACTAAGAGTTAATAATAAAAGGTTTTTGTTCATTAGA
>NZ_CVSH01000035.1 GCF_001179965.1 Candidatus Pelagibacter communis | reverse complement strand
GTGGACCACATATAAGTTTGGGTATTGCAATACCTGCTAATGAAAAAATAAAAAAAGGTGTATTAGAAATAATAGAAGAATTAACTTTAAATGATTATATGAATATTGGAAAAGTGGGTGAAAATATTTCTGGTGCCAAAACTACAAATGATTTTATAAAATCTGGATTACTTAATAGAGTTTACCAAACTTCTGGTTTAATTTTTCGTTATACTGCTCCTCAAAAAGTATTTAAATGGGAAAATTTACCAACGGATTCTGATGCTTATTTATTTCCTGTTATGTCAAAGAAATATTTAAAAGAGATTGGTTATTATAATTAAAAAGGGGCGTTCTGTTGCCAGGTGCCCCAACTATAAGTTGGCAGCATCTTTAGCAAGTAAATCTACTTCATTATTCAATTCATCAGTTGAATGTGCTTTTACCCAGTTCCAACTTATTTCAAACTCATTATTTAGTAGATCTAATTCTGTCCAAAGTGCTTTATTGCTTACTTCTTTTTTGTTTGCAGTTTTCCATCCATTTTTTTTCCAATTATGTATCCACTCTGTTATTCCAGACTTTACGTATTTAGAGTCTGTAAAAATTTGAACATTACTACCCTTTGGAATTTTTTTTAAAGCTTCAATTGGAGCAAGTAACTCCATTTGATTATTTGTAGTATTTTTTTTACTTCCTTTTATGAAAGTTTTTTTTCCATCAACAATAATTATTGCCGCCCATCCACCATTTCCTGGATTAATTAAACAAGAACCGTCTGTATATATTTTAATCATTATTTGTATAAGTTTTGTAAGAATTTATTCCACGATGAAAATTTAATTTTTGAATATATTCTTTTGGGTCTTTAATTTTTATAATAGCATTTCTTGGTGTA
>NZ_CVSH01000034.1 GCF_001179965.1 Candidatus Pelagibacter communis | reverse complement strand
GAATATCATCAGTATGCAGGAGTTGCACAAACAATTGGAGTCGAAACTCATTCCTCAAAGAGCAATTATGGGTGCAAATTTTTTAAATTTTAGAGCGCATGAAATTTACACAATTAATGGTAATAAAATTGATGAAACTTTTGTTAAATGGGATGAAGAAAAAAATAAATGTTATGCGGGTTTCACAGTAAGTGGAGATAATGTTGGAGTTAATGAGTCTGTAAGCGTGAGCGGTGAGGCATTAAGTTTTTTAAGCACAGGAATTGATACCAGGGTTTATTATATTAAAAATTTTTAAGGAGGAAAAACACTAATATTATGGATTTAATTTTATCTTAATTTCATATAACTTAATAAAGATTTATGTCTGGACCAGTAATCAAATGCGAAAATGTTTATAAAATTTTTGGAGCTAATGCTGAAAAAATGCTCAAAGATTCAAATGGCAATGTTGATGCAAAAACCTTTCAAGAAAACGGATGTATTGTAGGAGTTAATAATGCTTCATTTGAAGTTGCAAAAGGAGAGATGTTGGTTGTGATGGGTTTGTCTGGCTCGGGAAAATCAACTTTATTACGATGTATTTCTCGATTAACTGATGCAACAGGTGGAAAAATTTTTATAGAAGGCCAAGATTTATTACAATTAAACAACAAAGATCTCATTGATCTTAGAAGAAATAAAATGGGAATGGTTTTTCAAAGTTTTGCTTTGCTTCCACATAAAACCGTAGTTGAAAATATAGCTTTTCCACTTCAAATTAAAGGTGTCAAAACTAAGGATAGTATCAGTAAAGCAATGGACATGGTTAAGTTAGTTGGCCTCGATGGAAGAGAAAATTATTTTCCAAGAGAGCTATCCGGAGGACAACAACAAAGAGTAGGAATAGCGAGATCATTAGCAGTTGAACCAGACATATGGTTTTTAGATGAGCCTTTTTCTGCTTTAGATCCATTAATTAGAAAAGAAATGCAAGATGAATTTTTAAGACTTCAGGAAAAATTACAAAAAACAATTATGTTTATCACTCATGATTTTGATGAGGCTTTAAAACTTGCTGATCGTATTGCAATTATGAAGGATGGTATAATTGAACAGCTGGATACACCTGCTAATATTGTTTTAAATCCAGCCACTGAATATGTAAGGAAGTTTACTGAGGAAGTACCTAGAGAGAAAGTTTTATTAATTGAAGATATAATGGATAAAACTAAAGATAATCTTGGTGATTTAAAAGTTTCAAAAGATGAAATTATAGAGAATGTAGCTGAAAAAATTCTTACTCAAGAAAAATCAGTAGCTGTGATAGATAATGATAACAACATTATTGGTTCTATAGACCCAGCTAAAATAATCAATACAGTTTTTGGAGGGAGAAAAAATAATATTTAATTATGGAATTTTTTAAGAAATATCCAAAAACATTTCAATGGTTATTTTTATTAGTTGTATTTTTTGCATTATGTTTTGCAATTGAAGTTCCCGAAACATATAAATTTATTCGAGGTCAAGCAGAATTCGTAAAAGATCCTAATCAGAGTAGCTATGTATTTTTAGGAAAAGAAGTAAGATACTATGCTTTTGATGTTTTTTGGAGACTACCGCCATTGCTTGGATGGTTACCTATTTGGATAAATGACTCATTATTTTTCTTAATGAATGAGTGGATGCCAATTGAAGTTTGGAATGAAGATACTCAAGAATATAAAAGTCGTCCTTTGGTCTTACAGATAAGTAGAAATATAACTGCGTTTATGACTTTTCTAATACAGTTAATAAGAGAGGTCTTATTAGGAGGTCTTGAAACTATAGTAGCTTTTACTAGTTGGGATTGGATAGACAAGAATCCTTGGGCCGAACTACCTGGGTTGCCATGGACAATTGTTGCAGCTGGTGCAGCACTACTTTCTTACAAACTTAGCGGTAAAGGATTAGCTTTGTTTGCAGGTTTAACAATGGTTTACATTTCTATATTTGGTCAATGGAAACCGTCTATGCAAACTCTTTCATTCATACTAGTTGCAGCTCCATTATCATTTATTTTTGGTTTGGGTTTAGGAATAGCGGCATTTAAAAGTAAACGTGTTGAAAAGGCTTTATATCCAATATTATTAGTAATGCAGACAATGCCACAATACGCAGTATTGGTTCCTGCGCTAGTTCTTTTTGGAGTTGGTGATCATGCTGCAGTAATTATAACTATGGTTGTTGCTGTACCACCAATGATATTATTAACTATATTAGGCTTACGAGCTGTTCCACCAGAAGTTATTGAAGCAGGCAGAATGAGTGGATGTAACAATTTTCAACTTATGTTTAAAGTATTAATTCCAACTGCAAGAAGAGACATCTTAATTGGAGTTAACCAAGTTATAATGGTTTGTTTTTCAATGGCAGTTATTTCAGCTTTTATTGGTGCTAAAGGTTTAGGATTTAATTTATTATTAGCATTAAATCAGTTGAACATTGGATTAGCACTTGAAGCAGGCTTGTGCATTAGTTTGATTGCAATATTATTAGACAAGATGTCTTTAGCCTGGGCAAATAAGCAAGAGGATTATTTTGGTAACCTAACATTTTTTGAAAGAAATAAAAATTTACTATTTTTTGCAGCTACAGTAGTGATTGGATTAATACTAGCTTACATTGGAACCTTTTTATTTAAAGACACATTCAATTACTTATTTGAAATTCCACACAATAAAGGAATATCAACTGCCGATTTTTGGAATAAAGGTGTTGATTGGATTTTTGAAACTTTCTTTGTGTATATCAAAGCATTTAATACTTGGTTAATTCAAGAAGTGCTTCAACCAATGAGAGCATTGTATTTAAGGATGCCTGCAATTGCTACAATTGTTTTGGTTGTTGGAGCAGGGTATTTAATTGGTGGAATTCGTTCTGCTTTAGTTGTTTGTGGATTAACACTATTTATTGCGCTTAGCCCTTGGTGGGACAGAGCTTTGGTAACAACATATATGGCAACTTTTGGAGTGATAGTATCTTGCACAATAGGATTTACAGTTGGAACTTTATGTTTTCAAAACAAACATTCAGCTAATTTTATGCTAGGTGTTTGCGATATATTTCAAACATTTCCCTCTTTTGTGTATTTAATTCCTGTAATGATGTTGTTTGGTATAACTGACACGTCAGTATTAATTGCAGTTATAGTTTATGCAACGATACCAGCAACAAGATACACTATTGAAGGACTTAGAAGTGTTCCGGCAGGTTTACATGATGCTGCAACTATGTCAGGCGTGAATAAATTTCAAAGACTAACAAAAATAGAATTTCCTTTAGCATTTCCACATATGATGCTTGGAATAAACCAAACAATAGTATTTGCATTATTTATGGTTATCATTGGAGCATTCATTGGTACAGAGGATCTAGGTCAATATATTCTAAAAGCATTATCAGATAAAAAGGGTGCAGGCATTGGATTAACACTTGGTATATGTGTAGCTTTTATTGCTTTGATATTTGATAACTTAATCAGAGCTTATGTTCAAAAAAGAAAAAAACACTTAGGAATAGATTAATATTTTACTTATCCAAAAAAGTTTTTGATGAGTCATCCATTGCAGTTGCCCACGGAGTGTGGTGAATCGGAGCAACAGATCCTGTAACAGGAGATGCAAAAGATTTATTTCTGTAAGTAGATATGTCCTCAACTTTATGATGTTCCCACTCTTTAAAATGCTTTCTTATTAATTCAAAATCAATTTTTGGATAGTTAGACATTTTATAAAGTTCTTTGGTATATTCTGTTTGAAAGTCAATCATTTGATCAGGATTCTCTAATTTTTCTTCCATCGTTACCCATTTGTTAATATCTTTTTCAATTTCATTATCACTAGGGATTTTAATTTTATTCAAAATTACATCTCTTGCGTACCATGCTTGGCAATCGAACATGTTAAATGTATGAAACTGATCCTGCATTCCTAAATACATAAGCTTATGATTATCTTGCCATACAACACCCTTGTATAATTTTGGTGGATAAAGCCTATTTCTAGTTTTAAGTTGTAAACTTTCATCTAAGAAAGGAAAATGATGCAAATAACCAGTACATAAAATCACAACATCTGTCTCTTGTTCAGTACCATCTTTAAAAAATGCTTTCTTACCTTCAAGTCTATCTAGATAATGGACTTCTTTCATTCCTTTGGGCCATTTAAATCCCATAGGATTATGTCTATATCCGATAGTTACACTTTTAGCTCCATACTTATTACATTGAAGCGCAATATCCTCTGCTGAATAACTGCTCCCAAGAACAACTATATTTTTACCTCTAAACTCTTCCGCATCTCTAAAATCATGAGAGTGCATAATTCTTCCAGGAAAAGAACTCATTCCTTTATACTCAGGAATAAAAGGTACAGAAAAATGTCCTGTTGAAACTACAACATAATCAAAGTTATCTTTTAAAATCTTATTGTTAACTTTATCTTGGTAGCTTAGCTCAAATTTATCGTTTTTATAAATTGTATTAATAACTCTTGTATTAAATTTAATTTTTTTTCTTAGATTACCTTTACTTACTCTTGCAACAATATAATCATACAAAACTTCTCTTGGAGGAAAAGAAGGTATTGGTTTACCAAAATGTTCATCAAATGAATAATCTGCAAATTCCAAACATTCTTTTGGACCATTAGACCAAAGATACCTATACATACTGTTGTGAACAGGATCTCCATATTGATCTGATCCAGTTCTCCAGCTATAATTCCATAAACCACCCCAGTCTTCTTGTTTTTCAAAACAAACAATTTCTGGTATTTTTTCTCCATTCTTTTCAGCTGATTCAAAAGCTCTCAGCATTGACAGACCACAAGGTCCAGCTCCAATAATTGCAACTTTAGTCATTAGATAACTTTTTAAAAATATAAACTTATTTTACTAACAAAATACTCAAATTTAAAATAAAATAGTTACTTATTACGTGAATAATTCATTATCAAATTTTTCTCGTATGTGTTGTATTTGTCATAAAATTTTATAAGTTTTTAATGTTTAAATTGTTATGAAAAAAATTTTAATAATCGGTGGTGGCGCAATGGGTTCAGCCTTTTCAATCCCATGTCTAGACAACAATAACAATGTAACAATCACAGAACCACATAGTAAATTATTTATTAAAAAACTTTCTTCAAGAGATAAATTTCACCCAAGTTTAAAAATAAATCTTCCAAAAAAACTAAAATATAGGCAATTCTCGGTAAATTTACTTAAAGAAAATTTTGATTTAATTGTAATTGCTTTAAGTCTTTCAGGAATAGATTTTATTGGACAGGAATTAAAAAAATTAAAAATAAAAACTCCGATTTTAGTTCTTACCAAAGGTCTTAAATATGAAAAAAAAAATAAAAGAGTTCTTACAATCTCTGAGCAACTTAATAGAAATTCTGGAAAAATGAATATTTCTGTTTTGAAAGGACCATGTCTTGCAAAGGAGCTTGCTAGAAAAAATCAAACAAGTGTAATTATCGCAAATAAAAATATCAAAGTAGCTAAATGGATTGGAAAACAAATATCAACTAAATATTATTTAATTGAATATTCGGAAGATATAATTGGAATTGAGGTATGTTCAGCAATTAAAAATATATATTCTATGATAATTGGATCTGGACAAAGCTTAAATACATCTTCCAGTTTATTCCATCGGTCATTACTTGAGATGAAATATCTTACAAAATATTTTGGAGGAAAAGAAAGTACAACTCTAGGTCTTGCTGGTGTAGGTGATCTTTATGTAAGTGCTGCAGGAGGTAGAAATAGTAAAATGGGAAGTTATCTAGGTAAGGGTTATACTTTTAAGACCGCAAAGAAAAAATTTATGCCAAATGATACTGTAGAAGGTGAACAATTAGTCAGAGAAATTGCACCATTTGTATTAAAAAAAATAAATAAAAAGAAAACTCCTTTAATGATCAATTTTATTAATGCAATATTAAAAAATAAA
>NZ_CVSH01000033.1 GCF_001179965.1 Candidatus Pelagibacter communis | reverse complement strand
GGATGGACAATTTACCCTCCTTTATCATCTAAAACTGGACAACCAGGACCAGCAATGGATTTGGCAATTTTAAGCCTTCACATAGCAGGAGCTTCATCAATTTTAGGCGCAGTAAATTTTATAACAACTATTTTAAATATGAGAACTCCAGGTATGACACTTCATAAAATGCCATTGTTTGCTTGGTCAATATTAGTAACAGCTTTTTTATTGTTATTATCTTTACCTGTTCTAGCAGGAGCAATTACAATGTTATTGACTGATAGAAATTTCGGCACAGCTTTTTTTGAGGCACAATCCGGTGGTGATCCAATGTTATTTCAACATTTGTTTTGGTTTTTTGGGCACCCTGAAGTTTACATTTTAATTCTTCCTGGTTTTGGAATGATTAGCCATATTGTTTCTACTTTCTCAAGAAAACCAGTTTTTGGATATTTAGGAATGGCTTATGCAATGGTTGCAATAGGAATTGTAGGCTTTGTTGTGTGGGCACATCATATGTATACTGTTGGATTAAATACAGATACAAAAGCGTACTTCTTAGCGGCTACAATGATTATAGCAGTGCCGACTGGCATTAAAATTTTTTCGTGGATAGCAACAATGTGGGGTGGGTCTATTTCTTTTAAAACCCCAATGGTTTGGGCATTAGGTTTTATCTTTTTATTTACCGTAGGTGGTGTAACGGGTGTTGTGCTTGCAAATGCTGGCGTTGATACAGCACTTCATGATACATACTATGTGGTAGCACACTTTCATTACGTTCTTTCTCTTGGAGCAGTTTTTGCAATATTTGCAGGTTTCTACTATTGGTTTGGAAAAATGTCAGGCTATGAATACTCAGAGTGGTTAGGACAGTTGCATTTCTGGCTTACTTTTATAGGTGTAAACCTAATTTTCTTTCCACAACACTTTTTAGGATTAGCGGGTATGCCTAGAAGATATGCGGATTACCCAGATGCTTTTGCAGATTGGAATTATATATCATCTGTAGGGTCCTACATTTCAATTGTCGGACTAGGAGTATTTTTAATTAATTTGATTTACGCTTTCGCAAAAAAGAAGAAAGCTGCTCAGAATCCTTGGGGGGAAGGCGCTACAACTCTTGAGTGGACAGTTCCATCACCTCCAAATTTTCATACTTTCGAAGAACTACCAAAATTTGAGGATTACGAAGGTGCAGAAAAATCTAGTAGCTAGATTTTTTTACGCATATATAATTTAAAGATGTCTACAACTAATATAAGAGCCAAAAAACAAAGTCTTTCAGACATAAAAGTTTTTAACGAGCTTATAAAGCTAATGAAACCAAGAGTAATGTCATTAGTTATTTTTACTTGCGCAGTTGGCTTATTATCTTCACCAATAGTACTTTCAGTAAAAGACGCGATGATAGGAATTTTATTTGTTGCAATGGGAGCTGGGGCAGCAGGAACACTTAACATGTGGTATGAGGCTGATTTGGACAAGCTAATGTCTAGAACTTGTTTGAGACCTATTCCAAGAGGAAAAGTAAATAAAGACCAAGCATTAATTTTTGGCCTTCTATTGTCAATTATATCTGTCGTTAGCCTTTATTATTTTAGTAATTTTTTATCAGCGTTCTTATTATTTTTTACTATTTTCTTTTACGTTATTGTTTATACCATTTGGCTGAAAAGAAAGACTTCACAAAACATTGTTATTGGAGGAGCTTCAGGAGCATTACCTCCTGTTATAGGATGGACTATTGCAACTAACTCTTTATCTATGGAACCACTAACATTATTTCTAATTATATTTATTTGGACGCCGTCACATTTTTGGGCACTTAGCCTTTACAAAGCGAATGATTATAAAAGAGCAAAAATTCCAATGCTACCAATAACAGACGGAATTCAAAATACAAAAAAAAATATTTTAATTTACTCTTTGCTAATGATACCAACTATTTTAATACCATATTATATTGGGTTTGCTGGATTGACATTTTTAATCCCATCTTTAGCACTGACCTTATACTACAACTATATTTGTTTTAATCTTTACAGTTTTAAAAAAAATAAATTTGATACAAATATAGCAAAACATATTTTCAGTTATTCAATAATATATTTATTTCTAATTTTCGTATTATTTTTGATTGATAAATTAATTTAATGATACCTGATAAAAAATTAAAAAAACGAAATATATGGACAGCACTTGGGTTGTTATTATTTATAGTTTTTTTATTTATATTTACGCTATTTAA
>NZ_CVSH01000032.1 GCF_001179965.1 Candidatus Pelagibacter communis | reverse complement strand
CAGTAATGAAAAAAAAAATAAGCGTTATTATTATTCTTAATTTAAGCCAGAAAGAATGGTCATCACTATTTTTATAATCAATCCATTTTTGGTACTTAGATGCGTAATATACCTGAACAGGGTTAAGAAGAACTGAATGAAAATAATTTTTTGACAGAATTTTAATTGTTACAATTTTATTTTTAAAAATGTTTTCTATTGATTTATTTCTTATTTTATTTAAAAAATTTATTCTATCACGCTCAATGCTTAGATTAAAATTATTATTTTTTAAAATATTTTGTGACCTTTCCTCAAAAAATAAATTTATCTCTTTTTTATTTAAATTTTGTGATTTACTAAGAATACTTGGTTCTAAATAAGTCTGCAAATCCGTCTTTGATTGAATAGGCGTAAAGTAAAATATGTCAGCCCTTTTAAGGTTGTGAAGTCCTATTAAAATTAAAATTAACGAAAAACCTAAAGCTAATGATAAAAATTTAGAAAATCTTTTTAAATAATTTTCTTTAAATAAAAATATAAAAAAAATAAAAACTAATGGGTATAACAATGCAATTGTTCTCTGGGTGTACAAAATACCAATTAATAAACCGATGACAAAAAAATGAGAATTATTTCTAGGATTAATTGAAAGACTTGTTAATACAATTAAAAAGGATAAAAAAATACTCTCAGTTAATATTGTTAAATGCCACTGCATAAGTATTGGGTTAATTAAAAGTGTAATGGCTA
>NZ_CVSH01000031.1 GCF_001179965.1 Candidatus Pelagibacter communis | reverse complement strand
TTAATTTCGGTAATTTATTGAAAATATATAAAAAAATACTTAAATCATGTGAAGAGAGATCATAAGCAGCATTTACATCACTACGTATTGGACCTAAATTTTGTCTTTGAAATTTCATATATAAAATTTTTCCATTTTTATTTGAAGAAATATATTTTTTAATAAATTTAATATTATTATTAAATAGGTAGATGTACCCAAACATTAATATTTTTTTATGATTTAGTTTTTTAATTTTTTTTAAATCTTCGTAACTTTTTAAGCCTGGTTTTTCAATAAATATATTTTTATTACTTCTAATGCATAATTTTAAAAGATTATAATTTTTATTAGGAGGAGTTGCCAAAATAACATTGTGTATTTTTTTGTCATTAAGAATTGTTTTTAATTTCTTAGTAATAATGAATTTATTTAGGTACCTTTTTTTTAAAATTACCGAATTTGAATGCTTTTCATCATAAATTATGATTTTATTTTTTTTTATTTTTGAGAGAACTTTAGCTATATTTGTGCCCCAATAACCACATCCAATTAGGGCTGTATCATAATTTATTGTATCAATACTCATTATTTTGTATTAAGTAATTATAATTTAGAAATGCAGTTTTCAATAATAATACCTACATTTGAAAATCATAAATATCTTAAAACATCGATTAATT
>NZ_CVSH01000030.1 GCF_001179965.1 Candidatus Pelagibacter communis | reverse complement strand
AAAAAAAACCTAATTTTTCTCCAAATCTTTTTACATCTTCTTTTCTCTTTAATAATCTGACTAAAATTATAATTGGTGAAAATAAAAGTACTGTATTTATTAATATTCTATAAATGAATAATATCATTAATCTCTTCTGACTTGTTTTTCATAGAAATTTTTATAAATTTTGGAATTATTCATTAACTCCTCATGAGAACCTTGAGCTGATACTTCACCCTTATCAATAACAAAAATTTTATGAGAATTTAATATTGTGGAGAGTCGATGTGCTATTACAATCGTTGTTTTATCTTTTGTTAAAAGACTCATCGCCTCCTGAATCTTACTTTCTGTTTCTGCATCTAATGATGAAGTTGCCTCGTCCAATAATATTATTGGTGCTTTCTTTAGCATTGCTCTAGCAATTGATAATCTTTGTTTTTCTCCTCCAGAAAGTCTTAATCCATTTTCACCTATCACGGTCTCAAATTTATCAGGTAAATCTTTTATAAAATTGTAAGCAAAAGATTTTTCAGCAACCTCCTTTAGCTCATCATCAGTAGCGTTAGAATTAGCATAAAGTATATTATTTTTTATTGTATCATCAAATAGCGTTGT
>NZ_CVSH01000029.1 GCF_001179965.1 Candidatus Pelagibacter communis | reverse complement strand
CCAGAAATACAGAAAATTTTAGTACCAGTATTTTTTGGTTTACCTAAACTTGAAAACCATTTTGCACCTCTTTTTAATATTGTTGGAACTACAGCGATCGTCTCTACATTATTTATAATTGTTGGGCATCCGTAAAGTCCAATGAGTGCTGGGAAAGGAGGTTTAAGTCTTGGTTGACCTTTTTTACCTTCTAAACTTTCAAGCAGAGCAGTTTCCTCACCACATATATATGCTCCTGCTCCATAATGTATATAAATATCAAAATCCCAACCTGTATTTGAAGCATTCTTTCCAATCAACTTTTGTGAATATGCTTCATCGATTGCTTTCTGGAGTTTTTGTCCCTCGTTATAATATTCTCCTCTGATATAAATATAACAAACATGTGCATTTACTGTATAAGCAGCAATTAAACACCCTTCTATCAGTTTATGGGGTTCAAATCTTAATATGTCTCTATCTTTGCAAGTACCTGGCTCAGATTCATCTGCATTGATTACTAAATAATGCGGTCTTGAACCAACTTCTTTTGGAGCAAAAGACCATTTTAGTCCTGTTGGAAAACCTGCTCCACCTCTACCTCT
>NZ_CVSH01000028.1 GCF_001179965.1 Candidatus Pelagibacter communis | reverse complement strand
AAAGTTACTAAAGTTAATAGAATCGATATAGGTTTTAGATCTGAAAGAGATAGCGGTTTCAGTTCAAGTGGTGTTGCTGACGTTCCAGAGGAAAGCTTAATGTTAACTGGAGATGAAAATATTGTAAACATAGACTTTTCAGTTTTTTGGGTAATTAAAGATGCGGGAAATTTTTTATTTAAAATTCAAGATCCAGAAGGAACTGTAAAAGCTGCAGCAGAAACAGCCATGAGGGAAGTTATTGCAAGAAGCGATATTCAACCAATTTTAACAGAGGGAAGATCAAAAATTGAAATAGATACGCAAGAAATTATACAAAATATATTAGATGAATACAGTTCAGGAATTGAAATTACACAGGTTCAAACTCAAAAGGCCGATCCACCTGATCAAGTAATAGATGCATTTAGAGATGTTCAAGCTGCAAGGGCTGATATGGAAAGATCTAAAAATGAAGCTGAAGCTTATGCAAACGATGTAATTCCAAGAGCTAGAGGTGAAGCTCAAAAGATCTTACAAGCTGCTGAGGCCTATAAAAAAGAAGTGGTCGCTAAAGCAGAAGGTGAAGCAAGTAGATTTTTGGCAATCTTTAATGAATACAAAAATGCAAAAAAAGTAACTCAAGAAAGAATGTATTTGGAAACTATGGAAAAAGTTTTGGCAGATATTGATAAGGTTATTATTGATAAGGAAGCAGGATCTGGAGTTGTTCCATACCTTCCACTTCCTGAATTAAAAAAGGCAACAAACTAATATGAAAAAAATTTTATTACCAGTTATAGGAGTGATAGCAGTTGTAGCATTTTTCTCTATATTTATTGTTAAAGAAGTTAATCAAGCTATTGTTCTTCAATTTGGTGACCCAAAGAAAATAATTTTAAAACCTGGACTAAACTTTAAGTTACCATTTATTCAGAATGTTGTTTTTTTAGATAAAAGAATTTTGAATTTAGATGCTCCGCCTGAAGAAGTAATTGCTTCAGATCAAAAAAGATTAATTGTCGATGCTTTTGCCAGATTTCAAATCGTAGACCCTCTTAAATTTTACATATCAGTTGGGAATGAGAGAGTTGCAAGATCTAGATTATCAACA
>NZ_CVSH01000027.1 GCF_001179965.1 Candidatus Pelagibacter communis | reverse complement strand
GGGGTGTCTTTAATGGAATCGATCCAACAAGATCCATTGTTTGAACACCGGCAATAGTATCCCATTGGGCATAATGAATATGGTTTTCGGATAGAATAAGACTTATCATGGTTTTATCAAACTAGGTGCTCTTAAATAGTTGGGGAAAAAATATATTTTTTAAAGGATTACGAAAGAATATAAGATTGCAAGGTGGAAGGGTAATTGTACCCTGCATAATAATCAGGGTTTTGTTTTTGATCCGGAAGCCGGTTTACGGGAAATTTGTTGAGATTTTTTTCCTGCAGAACTTGCCTTAGTTATGACCGACCCCTTGTATTGTGCACCAGACTGAATAATAATTCGGCTTGCTTTAATATCTCCCACCATACGTCCAGTTTTTGCTATCGAAACAACACCTTTTGAATCAATATTGCCTACTAAAGCGCCGCTGACAGTTACATTAGCAGCTTTTACATCAGCTTTGACTGTACCCGTTTTTTCAATTGAAAGATCTTGTGAAGTTTGTATGGTCCCTTCCA
>NZ_CVSH01000026.1 GCF_001179965.1 Candidatus Pelagibacter communis | reverse complement strand
CTTCGCCTTTTTCGGCTAATTTCTTTAAGATTGCGAATAAAATTTCTTGTTTTCTTAGTGTGCTGGCGTTTTCTATACCAAGCTCCTCAGCCTGCGTAATAAGGTGTTCAGATGATTTTTTTTTAAGTTCTTGGATATTCATAATGTGGGATTAAAGTTTAAGATTAAGTTAATATATATACTTTCTATTATTTTTCAAGTCTAGAGGGGCTTAAATATTACAATGAATATAATCAAAATTAGCAATATTGTTGGTACCTCATTAAAAAACCTGAAAAACTTGGAGGATCTAGTATTCATGTCCAGTTCAAATTTTTTAAGAAATCCGCCAAGATAGAAATGATATATTGTCAAAAAGGTTACAAGCAAAAGCTTAGCTTTCAGCCAGTAAGTAGATAGTTGCTCAAATCCAATACTACCAATTAAAAGCAACCCAAATATCCAAGAAATAATCATTGCTGGCGTCATAATGTAAAAATAAAGTTTTCTTTCCATGGTTTTAAAAACCCTAGAAATATTTTTATCACTTTGGTTTTCAGTGTGATAAACAAAAATTCTTGGCAAATAAAGCAATCCGGCCATCCATGAAATTACGGCTATAAGATGCAGCGCTTTATAGGTTAGATAAATATTCATTAATTTTTTATGTATTTAGAAACGAGATTTTTAAATAAATTTATATGGTCATTATTATCATTTAAACATGGTATGAGATCAAAGTTTTCTCCTCCCGCTTCCAAAAAGCTTTCTTTACCCTGAATTAAAATTTCTTCTAAAGTCTCAACACAATCTGATGAAAAACCTGGACAGATTACTAAAATATTTTTTTTTCCTTCCATGGGTAACTTTTCAAATGTTTTATCTGTATAGGGCTTTAACCATTCCTGTGGACCAAAGCGTGATTGAAAAGTTGTTGTAATTGGAATTTTCGTAAATTTTTCAGAGATCAAACGTGATGTTTTTTGGCAATAACATTGGTACGGATCTCCTTTATCAAAATATTTTTTTGGTATTCCATGATATGATGCAACTATTAAATCTGGTTTCCAGTTAATTTCGGAAATTTTTTTATTTATACTATTAACTAATGCTTCGATATACAGTGGATCAGACTCATAATGGGGTATAATTTGAAGACTTGGTTGCCATCTCATTTTCATAAGGGATCTATAGACTTCATCACACACGGTAGCTGTTGTTGCTGCTGCATACTGTGGGTACAAGGGTAATATAACTAAATTTTCGCACCCTTCCCCTTGTAAATTTTTTATCTTGCTGTTGATGCTTGGATTTCCATACCTCATAGCATAATCAACTATGACACTATCCGTATTCATTTTATCACGAAGTTTCTTCATTTGCATTTCTGTGTAATATTTTAAAGGTGACATATTAATATCATTCATCCATATTTCTTTATAAGCCTTGGCTGTTTTGGATGGTCTAAAAGTCAGTATAAATAAGTTAAGGATAATCTGCCATATTATTGGATTAACTTCTATAACTCTTCTATCTGATAAAAATTCTTTTAAGTATTTTCTAATATCAAGCCAATTCGTTGAATCTGGTGTGCCCAGGTTTACAAGAAGCACTCCTGTTTTTCCAAACTTTACCTCTGGGTGATTTGATTCCATTATAAAAATTACAACATTAATTGTCTTTAATAAACTTTATTAAATATTCTACCATATTAGGGTTTGTTTCTGGCAGGACACCGTGTCCTAAATTAAATATATAAGGATGATTTTTAAAAACTTTCAAATATTTTTTCACTTCTTGTTTTAAAGTAGCTTTATCTTCTAACAGTTTTTCGGGGTTTAGACCACCTTGCACAGGTATATCTATTTCTTCTAATATTTTCTCAGGATTAACATTGTAGTCAATACTTATTACGTCGGGTTTAACGGTAGTAACAAATTTTTTATAGTTTTTTATATTTCTTGGAAAACAAATCGATGGGACATTTAATGTTCTTATAAAATCAATAATTTCTTTTGTAGGAGCATATATATATTTTCCTAAATCCTCCTCTTCTAATAGTCCAGCCCAACTGTCAAAAACTTGTATTATAGTTGCACCACTTTTTATCTGATTTAAGATATGTATCTTTATATATTTAACCAGAAACCTTAATAATTTATCAATTAAAGATTGATCATTAAAAAAGTTTTTATTTATATTTTTTTTTGGTGAAGCTCTGTTAATAATATAAACAAGTAAGGTCCACGGAGCACCTACAAAACCAATAAGATCTTTATTTTTTAGTATTTCATTTTTTGATGTAATCTTTATTGAATTATAAATAGGATCAAGTTTTTTTTTAAAATCTTTTTCGTTGATATTAGAAAAATTACTTTTATCAAATATACCAAGTTCGGGCCCAAGTCCTTTGTTAAAAATAACATTTTGTCCAAAACCATATGGTATCATTAATATATCAGAAAAAATTATAGCTGCATCTAAATCAAATCTTTTAATTGGCTGTAAAGTTATTTCAGGTACTAATTTTGTATTTAAACATAAACTAATAAAATTTTGATTTTTTTTTCTTATAGCTCTAAATTCTGGCAGATATCTACCCGCTTGTCTCATTAACCATACAGGTTTATAAGAAACATCTTTATTAATAATGCATTTCTTAATTAGACTCATAAAATATAAGTATATAAGTTTAGTATTAGTTTATTGTACTGTTAATAATGTTAATTAAATTTAATTAACCTTTTTTACAAAAACTATCCACAACCATTTTTTTAGATTTTTATTAATAGAACATAAATTTATTTTAATTTTAATATTTATGCACAATAAGTTATAATAATTCTTAACATGTTTAAATTTGTTAATTAAAAGGGTTTTTTTCACTTAAATAACAATAATATTCAAATTTATAACAAATAAGTTTATTATTAGTTATTTATAAACATATTTATACATGAGTAATCCATATCAAATATACTTGATTTCCGACTCAACCGGGGAAACTTTAGATAGAATTTTCCTTGCCTTAAAAGCGCAATTTAAAAATTTTTCCTATGAGACTAATCATTATTCTTTTACAAGAACAGAAAACCAGGTTTTAAAGATATTAGAAACATTGGATGATATAGATAAAGCTATTATACTTTATACAATTGTAGATAATGATTTATCAAAATTTCTTAATGAAGAAGCGAAGAAAAAGAATATTCCATGTTTTGGAGTATTAGGAGATTTAATTATAAGTTTTTCAAAACTACTGAATCAAGAAGCATCGTTTAAACCTAGTGGCCAACATGCTTTGACAGATGAATACTATAAAAGAATTGAAGCAATTCAATTTACCATGAACCATGATGATGGCAACTTGTCTGACGATCTGAGTAAGTCGGATATAATTTTGTTAGGTGTGAGCAGAACCAGCAAAACTCCCACATCAATATATTTAGCTAATAAAGGATTTAAAGTATCAAACATTCCCTTAGTTAATGAAAATTCAATACCAGATAGCCTTAAAGATAAAAAGAATAAATTTTGTATAATTGGACTAACTGCTGATGCGGATAGATTGGTTGAGATAAGGAGAAATAGACTAAACTCTTTGAAAGATAGCACTAGTACAAACTATATAAATCTCGAAAAAATATCTAAAGAGGTTGAGTCAGCAAAAATGACTTTTCAGAAATATAAGTGGCCAACAATTGATGTTAGTAGAAAATCAGTTGAAGAAACAGCGGCATCCGTAATAAAAATATATGAAATAAGTAAAAAAAATGTTTGATATTATTTTAGCATCTAAAAGTAAGGTAAGATTAGATATACTTAATAAAAATAATGTTATTTGCAGCGCTAAACCGTCTAATGTAGATGAAGATGAAATTAAGATTTCAATGTTAAAGGACGGAGCATCACCAAAGGATGTATCAAAAAATCTTGCAGAAATTAAAGCAAATAAGGTTAGTCAAAATAATCATGATAAAATAGTGATTGGTGCTGATAGTGTAATAGATTTAGAAAATGAGATTATATCCAAACCAAAAAATAGATCTGAGGCTTTAGAAATTCTAAGAAAACTCAATGGAAAAACTCATTTTTTAATTAGCTCGGTTTGTATTTCAAAAAATGGTTCAATGATATGGCATTACACGGACAAGGCTGAGCTGAAAATGAAAACGATGACAGAAGATGAATTAAAACTATATTTATCAAAAATCGAGGATGAAAAATTATATGCATACAATGTTTATCAAATAGAGGGTGAGGGTAAAAATTTATTTAATAGTATAAAAGGTGATATGGACACTATAATGGGTTTACCAATTAAAAAAATCAAAGAATATCTTAGTAATTTAAAATGAAAAAATATCTAGTTGTAGGAGATCCCATAGAGCATTCTTTATCACCAGACATACATAACCACTGGTTAAGCAAAAATAATATAAATGCAATTTATGAAAAAAAACTTATTAAGAAGGAAGAAATTCCAGAAATCATAAAATTACTTAAAAATGGTAATTTAAGTGGAATTAATATTACAGTTCCATACAAAAAAGATTTTGTTCAACATGTAGACAGTTTAAGTTCAGAAGCTAAAGAAACAAATTCTATAAATACAATATATTGTGCTGATGGACGATTGATAGGACATAATACCGATATAGCTGGTTTCGAATTATCCATTAGACATTGCAAATATAATGCAAATAAGAAAAAAGCATTAATAATTGGAGCAGGAGGCGTGGTTCCATCAATAATTGTTGCTTTAAAAAAAATGAATATTGAAAAAATATTCGTTAAAAACAGGAGTGAAAATAATGCAATAAATTTAAAAAAAAAATTTCCAGAAATAAATTTAATTGATTGGAATAAAACTATTGATGTAGACATGATTATAAATGCGACTAGCATAGGTTTAAAAAAAGGAGAAAAACTAGACATGGATTTAAAAAAGTTTGGAGAAAATAAATTTTTTTATGATGTTATTTATAATCCTAAAGAAACTAATTTTTTATTAGATGCAAGGAAATTGGGGAATCTTGCGGAAAATGGGAAAATGATGTTTATATATCAAGCTCACCAAGCATTCTCTGTTTGGCATAAAATATTTCCAGTAATCGACGACGAAGTTATTGGAATAGTTGAAAAATGATTAGAATAGCAGTAGTCGGCAATATAGGATCAGGAAAGTCATTTGTAGCCAAATCATTTGGTTTGCCAGTATTTAATGCAGATAAAGAGGTTTCTTTAATATATAAAAAAAATAAATTTTTTTTTAAGAGACTTCATAAAAAAATTCCAAAATTTATAAAATCATTTCCAATTGATAAAAAAGAGATCTTAAGTTGCATATTGGCAAATAACAAAAATTTAAAAATAATAACAAAAATTATTCACCCCATTGTCAGAAAAAAAATGAATTTATTTATTAAAAAGAACAAAAAAAAAAGAGCGATTGTATTAGATATACCTTTATATCTAGAAAATAGACTAAATAAAAAAGGAGATATAATAATTTACGTTGATGCAAAGCAAAAACTTATTAATAAAAGATTAAGAGAAAGATCAAATTATAATAAAAAATTACTTAAAAAATTCAAAAAAATACAACTGAAAAGCAATTTAAAGAAAAAAAAATCCGATTATAAAATAGCAAATAATTTTAATTCACAGGTATTAAAAAAAGCTGTTAATAATTTAAAATTTAAAATTTTAAGAATAAATGACCAATAAAGAAATAATACTCGATACAGAGACAACAGGATTAGATATCAGAGATGGGCATAGAATTGTTGAGATAGGATGTTTAGAAATTGAAAATTTTATACCCACAAAAAAAACCTTTCATTGTTATCTAAATCCAGAACGAAAAGTTTCAGAACAGGCATTTAAAGTTCATGGATACTCTGATGAATTTTTATCGAAACAAAAAAAATTTTCAGAAGTTGTTGATGAATTTTTAAAGTTTATTGATGGTAAAAAATTAGTAATTCACAATGCAAAATTTGACATTTCACATATCAATAACGAATTAATGATGGCGAATAGAAATAAAATAAATTTTGAAAACGTTATAGATACTCTTGAAATTTCAAAAAATAAATTTCCAGGTTCACAGATAAGCTTGGATGCCCTGTGCAAAAGGTATAAAATTGATAATTCAAGAAGGGTAAAACATACAGCTTTAATTGATTGTGAATTACTTTCAAAAGTTTATGTAAATCTTTTTGACCAAAAAGAACCTTTACTGAATTTTGAAAACACTGATAAAGTAATAAGTTTAGGTGATAACAAAGACTTACCATATTGTAAAAAGGTTATTAAACCTTCAAAGCAGGATATTGAAAATCATAAGTTGTTCTTAAAAACGCATTTAAAAAAAAATTTTTTTAGTTAAATTTATCGTTAAATAATTTATTGAAATCAACTTTTTTATCAAACTTTACGTTTGAAAATCCAGAGTCACTTAATAAATTTAAAAGTATCTTTTCGAGTTTTGGATAAATATCATTTTGAATATCACATAAGATAATTTTCTGAAGATCTTTTTTTTCTTTTACACTTTCTTCAATTTTTACAATTGATGCATAAACAATTTCAAAATAAGATTTTTTGTCTGCTTGTGTTTTATTTTGAAATTTTAGACTTGTATCAACCTCTATAAGTTTATTCTTAAGTGGCTTAGAGCTTATATCTATATCCAGTTCATATTTATTTATATTATTTTTGGTTGATAAATAACTTTCCACGTCTGGTGTTTCGCTGGACATATCTTTAACAAAGTTTGATAGTATTTTATATTTTTCACTCATTTATTTATTCTCATCTATATCTTCGGACTCGCCTTCAATCAAATCTTCCTTATCATATTTTTTACCAGAATTTTTATTTTTAAATTTCTTAAATAATAAATAACGAGTAGGTGGAAATATTATTAAGAATCCTACCAAGTCTGTTGCAAAGCCTGGTATTATTAGTAGCAATGCAGCAAATGCTAAAGCAGCGCCTGATATAATTTCATAAATTGGTAGTTCGTTTTTAACCATTTGTGACATTGCTGATCTGAGCGTGTTAAAACCTTCGTATCTTGCATAAAGAACCCCTACAAATGCAGTGATGAAAATTAGGGATATAGTATTGAAAGCACCAATTTTACCTCCTATCTCAATAAAAAGGTAGATCTCAACAATAGGAATTAGGATAATTGATAATAATATAGCGTTCATTTGTCTTTAGTCTAATTTGCTGGTTGAAATTAAGCAACATAGTAAATATTATTTAAATATGAGTTATAGTTTTGAATACATTGATATCATACTTTTAGCAATGATTGCTGGATTTATATTTTTAAGGTTGAGAGGAATTTTAGGAAAAAAATCTGGCTACGAAGATGAAATGGCATCAAGTTTTCCACATGATTTTTCAAAAGAACCACTTCAAAAAAATCCAAAGAATATGGAATTTGACGACGAGGCTAAAAATAACTTTATTAAAGGGGCAAAGATTGCTTATGAAAATATAGTAGTGAGTTTTTCGTCAGGTAATCTTAGTGGTGTAAAACAAATATTAAGTAAAAAAGTTTACGATCAATTTGAGAATGCTATTAAAGACATGAAGACCAACGGGCAAATTTCTGAGACAACTTTTATAGGAATTAACTCAGCTGAAATTAAAAAACATGAAAATAATAAAGGCTTCCTAGAAGTCACCGTTGATTTTGCAAGTGAAATTATTTCATGTATAAAAGATAAAGATGATAAAATAATATCTGGTGATCCAAAAAAAGTTAAAAAAGTTTATGACACATGGATATTTTCGAAAGAAATTTCTTCAAATAATCCAAATTGGCTTCTAATTGGAACTGAGAGTTGATTGAGCAATATAAGCGATAAAGATAAAAAAGATTGGAATAATTTCATAAATACTAAAAACAAATTGGAAGACAAAGATAGAACTTCTAATATCCATAATAACACCCAATCTAAAATGTCCATTGACCTTCACGGTTATACTTTAGACCAAGCAAATAACAAAGTAAGAGAAGTAATATTAAACTGTTTTGAGAAGGGAATTAGAAATATTAATATAATTACTGGCAAAGGGAATAGATCAAGCAATCAAAAAGATCCGTATCAATCAAAAGATTTATCTATTTTAAAATATGCTGTTCCAGATTACATCACAAATAATTCTGATTTGATGGATAAAATCTTAAAAATTGATCAAGAAACAGTAAACGAAGCAAGTAGTGGGAGTTTTAATATATTGTTAAAAAAAAATTGATTATAAAATAAACTTTGAAAGATCAGTATCTTTAACTAATTCTCCCAAATTTTCCTTGATGTATTTTGAGTCAACCACTACTTTTTCTCCAGATCGATCAGTAGCAGTAAAACTTATTTCGTCTAAAACTCTCTCAATAATAGTATGAAGCCTTCTAGCACCTATGTTTTCAACCGTAGAATTCACCTCAGTTGCTATATTTGCTATTGCATCTATACCATCATCAGAGAACTCTAAATCAACATTTTCAGTTTTTAATAAAGCTTTATATTGCTTAATTAAACTATTGTCTGGCTCTCTTAAAATTTTTTTAAAGTCATCACTAGTTAAAGCTTCAAGCTCAACTCTAATTGGCAGCCTACCTTGTAGCTCTGGAAGCAGATCAGATGGCTTTGCCAATTGGAATGCTCCTGATGCAATAAATAATATGTGATCAGTTTTAATTGGTCCATATTTTGTACTTACAGTTGTACCTTCTATTAAAGGTAATAAGTCTCTTTGAACACCTTCTCTAGAAACGTCACCACCTACACGATCAGTTCTTGCAGAAATTTTATCTATTTCGTCTAAAAAAACAATTCCGTTATTTTCTGTTGAATTTTTTGCAGATTTTATAATTTTATCTTGTTCTATAAGCTTGTCTGATTCCTCGTTTATTAATATTTCATGAGACTCTTTTACCGTCATTTTCTTTTTCTTTTGCTGCTTACCCATTCCTTTACCAAGCATCTCTCCAATATTTATCATACCAACATTAGCTCCAGGCATTCCTGGGATTTCAAATGACGGCATAGATGAATTACTTTCGTTTACAGCAATCTCTATTTCATTATCATCCAAATCACCATTTCTTAGTCTTTTCCTAAAACTTTCTCTAGTTGCAACACTTGCTTTATTTCCTACAATTGCATCTAAAACTTTTTCTTCCGCTTGTTTTTGTGCTTGAGCATAGACTTCTTTTCTTTTTTTAACTTTTTCCATAGCAATGGCAATTTCTAATAAATCCCTTACGATTTGCTCAACATCTCTTCCTACATACCCAACTTCTGTAAACCTTGTAGCCTCAACTTTTACGAAAGGAGCCTCAGCAAGCTTAGATAATCGTCTTGAAATTTCGGTTTTTCCAACACCAGTTGGTCCAATCATAAGAATATTTTTAGGCAGCACTTCATCTTTCATATCGCCTTTAAGAGCTTGTCTTCTCCATCTATTTCTAAGTGCAATGGCAACAGCACGCTTAGCCTTATTTTGCCCAATAACAAATCTATCTAATTCCGATACTATTTCTCTTGGTGAAAGAGAGCTAATATAAGTCTCATTATCTTTTTTTTCGCCTTTAGGAACTAGTGGTGTTACGTTTGATTTTTCCATTATATTTTTTCCACTGTAATATTATTGTTTGTAAAAACACAAATTTCGGATGCAACTTTAATAGCTTTTTTTGCAATTTCTTCAGCTGATAAATCGGTATCCATTAATACTTTAGCTGAAGCTAATGCATAGTTTCCTCCAGATCCAATCCCAATTACATCACCCTCTGGCTCTAGAACGTCTCCAGTTCCAGATATTATAAAACTTTTTTCTTTATCTCCAATTGCCATTAACGCCTCAAGTCTTCTTAAATACTTGTCTGTTCTCCAATCTTTTGCAAGTTCTACAGCAGCTCTTGTTAAATTTCCTGCATGCTTTTCTAATTTAGACTCCAATCTTTCAAATAAAGTTAATGCATCCGCTGTTGATCCTGCAAATCCTGCGATCACATTTCTTTTCTCAATTTTTCTAACTTTATTGGCAGTACTTTTGATGACAGTATTTCCCATACTAACCTGCCCATCGCTAGCAACTACAACGTCTTTGTTTTTTCTGACTAATACAATTGTTGTCATACATGTTAGATGGACATTAATTTCTATAATTCAAGCTATTGATTACTTTTATTGATATAAGCAAATAATGAATATATACGTATTAAAATAATGAAGAGAAAAGCTGATATTACAAGAAAAACAAAAGAAACATCAATCAAGGTTGAACTGAATATTGATGGAAAAGGTCAATACAAAATTGACACAGGAATCGGTTTTTTAGATCATATGTTAGAGCAATTATCTAAACATTCTTCAATCGATCTAAAAGTTAAAGCTAAAGGCGATACTCATATTGATTTACATCACACGACCGAAGATACCGGAATTGCTATTGGTGAATGTTTGAAAAAAGCATCAAAAAATTTTGTTGGAATAAAAAGATATGCACATGCACTTTTACCTATGGATGAAACATTAACTAGAGTAGCTCTAGATGTATCTAATAGGCCATATTTAATATGGAATGTAAAATTAAAAGTAGAAAAATTGGGAGAAATGGATACTGAATTGTTTAAGGAATGGTTCCAAGCTTTTGCACAATCTGCTGGAATTACTCTTCACGTTGAAAATATTTATGGTGATAATAGTCACCATATTATCGAATCTTGTTATAAAGGACTTGCTAGATCACTAAGAGCAGCGCTTGAATTAGATCCAAAAAATAAAAATACAGTGCCCTCTACAAAAGGTTCTTTATAAAAAAAGAATTAATGAAAGTCACAATCGTCGATTATAGCTCAGGCAATATTAGCTCTGTAGTAAACTCATTTAAAGAGGTTGCGCAAAATAAAGCAAAAATAGAAATAACTTCAGATTTAGAAAAAATCAAAGCATCTGATAAAATTGTTCTACCAGGACAAGGTTCATTTAAAAGTTGTGTAGATGCATTAAACAAAATCAGCGGTTTAAATGATGCTTTAAATGAATTTGTAACAGTAAATAAAAAACCACTTTTAGGAATATGTGTAGGGTTACAAATGTTTGCAGATGTCGGTTACGAAGAAACTGAAACAAAAGGCCTAGGATGGATTTCAGGTAAAGTATCAAAAATAGATAACCAGAATGGTAAATATAAACTTCCCCACATAGGCTGGAATCAAATAAACATTTTAAAGGATAGTAAAATCTTTAAACAAGTAGAAAATAATTCACACATGTACTTTGTTCATAGTTACGAATTTGTACCCACTGATAAAACAGTTATTTCAGCTACTACGAATTATTCAACAAAAGTCGTCTGCTCAGTTGAGAAAGAAAATTTATTTGGAACACAATTTCACCCAGAAAAAAGTGATAAAACTGGATTAAAAATAATTAATAATTTTATAAATTTATAAATGAAAATATTTCCAGCAATAGATATTAAAGATGGGAAGTGCGTAAGACTTATCAAAGGAGATTTTAAAAATAAAACGGAATATGAAATGTCTCCAATTGAGCAAGCCAAAAAATATAAAAATTATGGTTTTAAAAATTTACATGTTGTTGATTTAGATGGAGCTTTGCAGGGAGAAACGGTAAATATTGATATTATTCAAAATATTGTTAGTAACTATGATCTAAAAGTTGAGATCGGTGGTGGTATTAGAAATCTTAATAGTATTGAAGAATATATTAATGTTGGTGCTGAGAAAGTAATTTTAGGAAGCGCCGCTATTAAAGATAAAAATTTTCTCAAAGAAGCGTGTGAAAAATTTCCAAATAAAATAGCATTAGGTTTAGATACTAAAGATGGATATTTATCAGTATCTGGATGGAAGGAAAATTCTAATCAATTAGCTTTAGATTTTTTGAATGAGGTAAATGATTATGGGGTTAGCAGACTTATTTATACTGATATAAACAAAGATGGAATGAAGCAAAGTCCAAATTTTGACGAAACATCAAAAGTTGCTGCTAAATCCAATTGTCCTGTGATTATATCTGGTGGGGTTTCATCAATAGATGATATTAAAAAAGCAAAGGGTTTAAAAAATATTGAAGGTATAATAGTTGGGAAAGCAATTTATGATGGCGATATTAAATTAGATGAACTTATAAAAGAAGATGCTTAAAAATAGAATTATTCCTTGTTTAGATGTGAAGAATGGCCGTGTTGTAAAAGGCATAAACTTTGTTAATTTAAAGGATGCAGGAGATCCTGTTGAGCAAGCAAAAATTTATAGCGATGGTGGTGCTGATGAAATTTGTTTTTTAGATATAACAGCATCAAATGAAAATAGAGATACCATTTATGACGTTGTAGAAAAAACCTCAAAGAAATGTTTTGTTCCGTTGACAGTAGGTGGAGGAGTAAGAACTGTCGAAGATATAAGTAAACTACTTAACTGTGGTGCTGATAAAGTTTCAATAAATACAGCTGCGGTAAATGATAAGCAGATTGTTGTTAAAAGTTCAAAAAAATTTGGTTCTCAATGTATCGTTGTTGCAATAGATGCAAAAAAAAATGGAGATGTATGGGAGATTTATACTCATGGTGGAAGAAATAAAACTGGTATTGATGCACTAAAATTTGCAAAAGAAATGGAAACAAGTGGTGCGGGTGAATTACTCGTAACATCAATGGATAGAGATGGTACTCAGGTTGGATATGATATTGATCTAATGTCCAAGATTACATCTGCTGTAAATATTCCTGTAATTGCTTCTGGTGGAGTTGGAACTTTAGATCATTTTGTAGATGGTATTAAATTAGGTAATGTGAGTGCTGTACTAGCAGCTTCAATCTTTCATTACGGTAAATATTCAGTAAAACAGGCAAAGGAATATTTGGATTCAAAGGGAATTCCAGTTAGAATTTAGTATGCTTAAAACTTTAGAAAACTTAATATCAACAATAAGACAAAAAAAAACATCACCAGATGAAAAATCTTATACTTCAAAATTATTAAGAGATAAAAATTTAAGTGTTGAAAAAGTAAAAGAGGAAATAGCTGAATTAATAGATGCAGTTGAAAATAATTCTAATACAGTTCACGAAGCAGCAGATGTCCTTTACCATTTATTAGTCTATCTCGAAGGAAATGGCGTTCGAATTGAGGATATAATGTTAGAATTAGATAAAAGACGAAAATAAAGAGTCTTAAAAAGTCTAAATTAGTGCTAGCCTTTACAGATTAAAAAATCCTTATGAGCCATAAATTTTATAAACCAGCAAGGGCAAGACTTCATAGAAGTGAATTAGCAGTTCCAGGCTCATCTCCAAAAATGTTTGAGAAAGCATTAAATTCTGAAGCTGATGTTGTTTTTCTAGATTTGGAGGATGCAGTATCTCCAAATGACAAAGTAACAGCAAGAATGAATACCATTAAAGCGTTAAACGAAATGAATTGGAGAGAAAAAGGCAAAACTATTTCGGTAAGAATTAATAGTTTGGATACT
Source organism: Candidatus Pelagibacter communis (assembly GCF_001179965.1). Taxonomy (GTDB): domain Bacteria; phylum Pseudomonadota; class Alphaproteobacteria; order Pelagibacterales; family Pelagibacteraceae; genus Pelagibacter. The sequence continues at coordinate 77,045 of NZ_CVSH01000026.1, read as the reverse complement.
CATTATATGTACAGTGATTTAGTTGAAATAGTTGAACAAGCTGGAAACAATGTTGATACAATATTAGTACCAAAGGCAGGAACTGCAAGCGATGTCTATATGGTGGATTGTTTATTAACACAAATTGAAACTAATAAAAAAATACAAAATAAAATTGGAATTGAATGCTTAATTGAAACAGCATTGGGTATGGCAAACATAAAAGAGATAGCTCAATCAAGCCCTAGATTAGAAGCTTTACATTTTGGTGTAGCTGATTATGCAGCTAGCCTAAGAGCTAGAACGGTCGTTATTGGAGGATTAAATCCTGACTATCCAGGAGATCAATGGCATCACGGTTTATCAGAGTTAGTAGTCACTTGTAGGGCTTACGGATTAAGAGCAATAGATGGACCATTTGGTGATTTTAATGACCCGGATGCCTATATAGAGTCTGCAAAAAGAGGAGCAGCAATTGGTATCGAAGGTAAATGGGCTATTCATCCATCCCAGATCGAACTTGCAAACAAAGTATTTACACCACCAGAGTCAGAGGTTGCCAAAGCAAAAAGAATAATAGAGGAACTTGATAAAGCTGCAAAAGAGGGAAAAGGTGCAGCCCAACTTGACGGCAGAATGATTGATGCAGCCTCAGCTCGAATGGCTGAAAATATTGTCAACATAGACAAATTAATACATAATAAGTAAGCTATGGACATTCACGAATATCAAGCAAAAAAAATCTTATCAAGTTTTGGAGTAACGATTCCAAGAGGAGGTATTGTCTACAGTCCTGAGAATGCAGAAAACAAAGCTAGAGAAATCGGTGGATCTAAATGGGTTGCTAAAGCTCAAATACATTCAGGTGCAAGAGGAAAAGCAGGTGGTATAATTGTATGTAACTCACCATTAGAAGTAGCACAAGCAACAGATAAATTACTTGGAAAAAAATTAGTTACTAATCAAACAGGACCTGAGGGAAAAATAGTAAATAGAATTTATATAGAAGAAGCAACTGATATTGAAAAAGAATTATACTTAGGTTTAGTTTTTGATAGAAGTTCAGAAAGTATCATGATTGTTGCTTCAACAGAGGGAGGTATGAGTGTGGAGGAAATTTCAAAGGAAAAACCAGAAACTATAATAAGATCTAAAATAGAAGTTGCTGTTGGAATACAAAATTTTCAAGCTAGAGAACTTGCTTTTGGTCTTGGCATTGAGCCAGCTTTAATTCCACGTGTATCGGATACAATAGTTGGATGCTATAAAGCTTTTAGTGAACTTGATGCAACTATGGTTGAAGTAAACCCGTTAGTAATTTCAAAACAAAAACAAATACTAGCATTGGACTGTAAAATGAGTTTCGATAACAACGCAATGTTCAGGCGTAGCCAGGTTTCTGAATTAAGAGATAAAACTCAAGAGGAAACAAAAGAAGTTTACGCATCGGACAGAGGCTTGAACTATGTAAGTTTGGACGGGAATATCGGAAACATCATCAATGGTGCAGGTCTCGCAATGGCTTCGATGGACATGATTAAGCTAGCTGGCGGATCTCCAGCTAATTTTTTAGATGTTGGTGGAGGAGCAACTCCTGAAAAAATTGTAAAGGCATTTAGATTAATAACAATGGACGAGAAAGTAAGAGTAATTTTAGTAAATATTTTTGCAGGTATTAATAGGTGCGATTGGGTGGCAGAAGGAATTGTCCAGGCTTTACAAAAAATTGAGGTAAAGGTTCCCTTAGTAATAAGATTAGCTGGAACAAATGTAGAAAAGGGAAATGAAATACTAAAAAAAAGTAAAATTAAATATATAGAGGCGAACACTTTAGAAGATGCTGCAAATAAAGCAGTTAAAGCTTTAGGAAAATAATTTATGGCTGTTATAATTGATAAAAGTACAAAAATAATCATCCAAGGTTTCACTGGTAAAATGGGAACCTTTCATGCTGATGAAATGATGAAATATGGATCAAATGTTGTCGGCGGGGTGACACCTGGTAAAGGCGGGACCAAACATTTAGATCGTCCAGTATTTAATACCGTCAAAGAAGCAGTTAAGGAAACAGGCGCAACCGCATCAATACTATTTGTACCTCCTGCATTTGCAGCAGACAGCGCAATGGAAGCAGCAGACGCAGGAATTAAAACCTGTGTTGCAATTGTTGATGGAATACCTTCACATGATATGATTAAAATTAAAAGGTATATGAGAAGATATACAAAAAGTGGTAAGATGACACTTGTAGGCCCAAATTGTGCGGGTATAATTAGTCCAGGTAAGTGTATGTTAGGAATAATGCCTGGTCATATTTATAAAGAGGGAAGAATTGGTATCATAAGCAGGTCAGGGACTTTAGGTTATGAAGCGGCCCAGCAATTAAAAAATTTAAACATAGGAGTTTCTACAAGTGTAGGAATTGGAGGTGATCCAATTAATGGTAGCTCTTTCAGAGACATTATTGAGAAATTTGAGACAGATAATGAGACTGATGCAATTTTAATGATAGGAGAAATTGGAGGTCCACAAGAAGTAGCAGCAGGCCATTTTGCAAAAGAAAATATGAAAAAACCTGTTATTGCTTATATTGCTGGATTGACTGCTCCTAAAGGTAGAGTGATGGGGCATGCTGGTGCAATCGTTTCAGCATACGGCGAAAGTGCAGTTGAAAAAGTTGAACTTCTTAAAGAATGTGGTGTAACTATTTCAAAAAATCCATCTGTAATGGGTGACACTGTAAAGAAAGTATTAGGTAAAAGCTGATTATAAATGAGTAAAATAAAATTTGTTTTTTTATTAATATTAGGTTTTATTATTTACAAGGGATTTGTAGCGATCAAAAATTTTGAAATTGGAATAGATAAAGAAGTTACCCAGATAGAAAAAATGGGTTTTGAAAAACAAGATAAAGTTATTGGATTAATGATGTATCTTGGCGATCCTGATGATTTAGATTTAATTGAGCACCTGCTTGTAGAAAATAAGGAAAAATGTTTCGAAATGAAAGTAATAGCTGAGGAGAATTCAAATGCATATTATGAATGTGCTAAATTAGAGGCCGTAGTTAAAGAAGGAAAAATTATTAGAATAATAGAGGAAATAGAGGTGCTTAATGCGTTATGATGAAAATAACATTTTTGCAAAAATTTTAAGAGGGGAAATTCCTTGCAAAAAAATTTACGAGGATGAATTTATTTTATCTTTTCATGACATAAATCCTCAAAAAAAAATTCATGCTCTTGTAATACCAAAAGGAAAATACATAGATTTGGATGATTTTACTAATAAAGCATCAAAAGATGAAATCGTTGGACTTTTAAAAGGCATCTCAAATGTTGCTGAAAAATTAGGTGTGTCGATAAATAAAGGCAAAGGATATAGAACTTTAGCAAACATTAATGAACACGGAGGTCAAGAAGTACCTCATTTACATTTTCATATTTTTGGGGGTGAAAAAGTTGGGAGAATGGTTGAGTGATAGAAAAAATCGACAGATACTATTTAGAAATTACGTCAATTGATAAACTTAAAGATAAGCAAAAGCCAATTGATAATTTAAAAATAGATTTATTAAAATCTGAAAATTTTGAATTGAATAAATTTTTCTACAAACAAATTGGTAAAAAATATCAATGGGTCGACAGATTAGTGTGGAGCGACACAACTTGGCAAAAATACACAGCAAATAAAAATTTAAAAACTTACGTATTGAAAGAAAATAATAATTTGATTGGTTATTTTGAGTTGATATATAATAACGAAGCTTTTGATTGTGAAATAGCATATTTTGGAATTCTGGAGGAATTTTTCTCCAAAGGGTATGGAGGATACTTATTATCAGAAGCTATCAAGCTTGGTTTTCAGTCTGATGTTAAAAGAGTTTGGGTCCATACATGCTCTCTGGACCACCCAAATGCAATATTAAATTATAAGTCAAGAGGAATGCAAGTTTTTAAAAATGAAATCCTTAAGAGGCAGGCTATCTAATTAATCGAAGGTAATTTGAACTGATCTTTCTCAAGTTGAGAATTTATTTTTATATCAAAAAGATATGTAATGACTAAATTTTGATATATATCAATATTTTGCCAACCAATAAGATTTAAAGTTTTTCTGTCGAAAAAAATATTAATTGTATGTTCATTTTCCTCAAATCTAAATCTATAAAGTTTGTTATCAACCAAGTCCATATTTGCTTTCTCAATTTTTGAAATAAGAAAATCTTTGTCCAATATTAGATTTAGAGCGGTTTTTTCAATTGGATAAATATAATACTGATCTATTTGTTGGTTTTTAATAACAAGGTCTTTTCCATTGGATACCAAAAGTTTTTTATTAAAATTATCATATAAACAATAAATTTTTTTTGGATATTCAACGACACAATTACCTTTCTCTATTTTTTCATTAATATTTTGTTTAAATGAGAAAGAAATATTTTCAATTTTTTTAAAGTGATTTATTATATTTTCAATTTCAGACGCGTATAGATTTACACAAAAAAAAAAAATACCAAAAAAAACTACGCTTAATTGTTTCATGACTTTAAAACATCCCTTTTTCCCACATGATTTGCTTTGCTCACTATTCCATCATCTTCCATCATATCAATTATTCTCGCAGCTCTATTATAACCAATTTGTAATTTTCGTTGTAAAAAAGAGGTTGAAGCTTTTCCTTCAGACTTAATTATACCAACAGCTGTCTCATATAATTCATCCTTATTATCATTTGATAATGACGCTCCTTCATCTCGTTCATCAGCAAAGCTAAGTATCTCATCGACATAATCAGGTTCTGCCTGAGACCTTATGTAATTATTAACTTTATCAATTTCATTCTCAGAAACATATGGGGCATGTATCCTTACTATTCGATTAGCTGAAGACATATAAAGCATATCCCCTTTTCCTAATAGTTGTTCAGCCCCTTGCTCACCTAAGATTGTTCTACTATCAATTTTTGATGTAACCTGAAAAGATATTCTTGTTGGAAAGTTAGCTTTGATAGTTCCAGTTATTACATCAACACTTGGTCTTTGGGTTGCCATAATAATATGAATGCCAGCAGCTCTTGCCATTTGAGATAACTTTTGAATATAATTTTCTATCTCTTTTCCAGCAACTAACATTAAATCAGACATTTCATCAACTATTACAACTATATAAGGCATTGAATGAGTATGTTTAGAATTATATCCATCAATATTTTTAACTCCTTCTCTTGTCATAAGCTTGTATCTACTTTCCATCTCTTTAACTACCCAGCCAAGTACAGAGGCAGCTTTTTTTGCCTCAGTTATTACGGGACAAAGCAAATGTGGTATACCTTCGTAAGTAGAAAGCTCTAACATTTTGGGATCTATTAGAATAAACTTACATTTATCAGGTGAGTGTTTATACAAAAGAGACAGAATAATTGTATTAATGCAAACAGATTTTCCTGAACCAGTTGTTCCTGCAATTAATAAATGAGGCATTGACGATAGATCACCAGTAATTGGAATACCCGATATACTTTTGCCTAAAGCAATTGGTAATTTAATATCTTTATTTTTAAAATTGGAAGACGAAATTATTTCGCTTAGGTATACATTTTCTCTAAAAGTATTTGGAAGTTCAATACCTATGGTGTTTTGACCTGGAATTGTAGATATTCTTGCAGACTCTGAGCTAGTATTTCTAGCTATGTCCTCTGAAAGATTAATCACTTTTGAAACTTTTACGCCGGCTGCTGGTTCAAATTCATTTAATGTTACAACTGGTCCATTACTTACTTTTTTTATTTTTCCTTCGACACCAAAATCTAAAAGAATTTTTTCTAATGATTCTGAATTATAATTTGGATCACTATTTTTCTTTGATCTTTCATCTTTGGATGCGGTGTTCAAAAACTCAATTTTAGGAGTTTTATATTTAATTTTGATATCTTTATTTATCTTGATCTTTTGATCAAAAGAGAAATTTTCTTGAACTTGTTCATCCATTTTTAGTTGTTTTGAATTTATAACTTCTGAGTTTTCAAATTGATTTTCAGTTATTTTATTGCTTACATTTCTAGTTTTTATTTTTTTTATAAAATTAATTAAACCCATGGGACTAAAATTAATACTCTTTAAAAATAGTAAACTTGTTACCAAAATTAAAATATAATAAGATATTTCTTGATTTGTTAAGATTAGATTTTCTAAAAAAGTTTGAGTTAGGATATTTCCGACAAAACCACCATTACCGTTAACAGGAAGCCAAAATGAATTGAGGTAAAAAATGCCAAAAAAAACTGTTCCAAAAATAATATATAAGATTGTATAAAAAAAATTTTCTAGAATAATTACTAATCTTTTTTTTATTACAACATTTATCCCTGTAATAAATAAAGTGATTGAGAATAAAAATGATACTAGTCCCATGGTTTGTAAAAGAAAGTCAGAAACAACACTTCCTTGAAACCCAAATATATTATTTATTTCATTATTGTTTGAAAATACAAAATTTGGATCCTCAGCAGAGTAAGTAAAAAGTGCCAGAAGAATAAATATACTTAAAAATGTTAAAACAATACCTATTAATTGAACAAGTCTATCAAACAAAAAATTTGATATATTTTGTATTAATGGCTTAATATTCATAAAATAATATAGAATCCAATTTATCACTTTGTATCATTTAATATTTGTTGTTAAAATTATTTTTTTATGAAAATAAGTATAATTGGAAATAGTCTCACAGGCTTAATTCTTGCTAAAGCTTTAGCAAACAAAAATATAAACTTTGAAATATTTTATAAGGCCAAAACTCAAAATCTTAAATCTAATAGAACTATAGCAATTACAAATAAAAATATGGCTTTTCTAAAGGCAGATATTCTTACAATACCTAAAAAACTTGTAAATCCAGTAAACGAAATTGGAATTTTAACGGAAAATGATCCCTTAAAAGAAGTCTTAAATTTTGAGAATAAAAAAGTGCTTTTTTATTTAATACGAAATCACGAACTAATTAAAATTTTAAAAAGAAGTTTAAATAAAATCAAATTCACTAAAATTAAAAATAAAAGGTTTTATGAAAAAATGCTTAATAGTTGTAAAAATCAATTAATTATTAATTGTGAAAGAAATAATTTTTACAATAATAGTTTTTTTAATCAAAAGTTCACTAAAGATTACAAAAGCATTGCATATACCTCAATCATAAAACATAAATCTATTCAAAATAATAAAGCAAGACAAATATTTACAAATTACGGACCATTAGCTTTTTTACCTCTATCTAAAACCATGACCTCAGTAGTTTTTTCGATTCGAAAAAGAAATAATAGACTTTTAGATGAAAATATAAAAAATTTAATAAAAAATTATAATAAATATTATGATATTAAAAATTTTTCTAAGTTTGAAATAGCAGAATTAAAATTCGAAGCAGCAAGATATTATTTTCATAACAATATATTATTATTTGGTGATGCACTCCATAAAATCCATCCATTAGCAGGCCAGGGATTTAATATGACTTTAAGAGATTTAAAAATACTAGTAAATGAATTAGTTAAGTCTAAAAATCTTGGTCTTCCATTCAATAAAAATTTACTCAGTAGTTTTCAAAATAAAACAAGACCTTACAATTTGCTTTACTCTAATGGAATAAACCTAATTGAGAGCTTTTTTAAATTTGATACAAACTTTAACAATAAATTTTCAAGTTCTGTTCCAGCATTAATTAACAAAAATAAAAAGTTAAAAGATTTTTTTATTAATTTTGCTGATAATGGATTAAGAAATATTTAGTTACTGCAAAGTGTTATTGCCAAACTCATCTAGTAAATACGTCTTTAATATATTTTCTAATTTTGACTTTCTATCATTTATACTTAAACTTTCGAGCAAAGTTTGTTTTTCTTCTAAAGAAATTGGGGAGGCCATTGATAATGTATTTACAGTATTATACATATCTTGCTTTTTGAGTTCAGACCAATTAATTGCATAACCCTTTTTGTCAAAAATACTTTTTAGATCCTTTAAAATTGACTCCAAATTTGAAAAATTAACTTTTTCTTTAATATCATCGGAGTCCGAAGAATATTTTTTATAATTTACCTCACAAATTCTATAAAGTTTATCCGTTGATATTTCATTTAATATTTGAAAACGGCTCAAACCATTTAATACAATTAGATATCTACCATCCTCTGTCTCATTAAAACTTGTTATTTTTCCAAGACATCCTACAGTATATAAATCTGGTTTTTTCAAATCTCCGGTTTTTTTTGGCTGAACCATTCCAATCAATCTGTGTGATTTCATTGAGTCATCAATCATTTGTATGTACCTTGGTTCAAATATATTTAAAGGGACTGTGGTCTCAGGAAAAATAATAAAGTTTGATAGTGGAAAGACTGGTACTTCAGAGGGCAGATTAATTTTATTTTTCATAATACTTTAAATTATATTAATCAAATAATATTAGTAAATGATAATTAGGTAGCATTTAAATAATATTAATTTTCCATAAGTTGTTGCAATTAAAAAGATCGCTCATTATAATAATTCAATAAAAGCGGGCGTAGCTCAGTGGTAGAGCGTCTCGTTGCCAACGAGAAGGTCGTGGGTTCAAGTCCCATTGCCCGCTCCAAATTAAGGAAATTTATGGATGATTTAGCTAACAAAAAATGTATACCTTGCGAGGGAGGAATACCAGCATTTGATAAGAGTGAGATTCATAAATATTTAAAAAAAATTGACGGTTGGGATGTTAAAGAAGACGAAAAAAAAAATTTTTATTTATTTAAAGAATTTAAATTTGAAAATTTTTTAGAAAGCCAATCTTTTATAAATAAAGTCGGAGAAATTTCAGAAAAAGAGGGTCACCATCCTGATATAGCTTTTGGATGGGGGTATGCAAAAATTAAAATATTTACTCATGCTATACAAGGATTGGCAGAAAGTGATTTTATACTAGCTGCTAAGGTCGACAAAATTTGCTAGTGATTAAAGTGACGTGATTTTGAAAAGACTAGAATAGTTCTAGTTTCATTAGCGTATTTTATTATCTCTTTATCTCTAACAGAGCCGGATGGTTGAATTACAGCGGTGACACCAGATTGTACTAAAGTTTCTATACCATCAACGAAAGGAAAAAAGGCATCTGAAGCAGCTAAAATTTCTCCACCTATATCAGAATTAAATTTTTTTAATTTATCAATTGCTATTTTACAACTATCTAATCTACTGGGTTGACCAGAGCCTATTCCTACTGTTGTGCCTCTATGAGTTAAAACTATTGCATTTGATTTTACAAATCTACAGATATTGAAAGCAAAAATTAAATTATTTAATACTTTTCTAGTTGGTTTTAATTTTGAAACTACCTTAAAATTTTTAGTTGAAAATTTAATATCATCAGAGCTTTGAAGGAGCAACATGTTAAAATCGTTTTTAAAATTTTGTAAATTTTTATTTTTAAGATTACTCGAATCAATTAGTCTTAGATTTTTTTTTCGTTTAAAAATTCTTAGTGTTTCTTTATCAAATCCATCTGCTATAATTACTTCAAAGAACATTTTGTTAATTTCTTCTGCTACCTTTTTTTTAATTTTAAAATTACAAGAAACAATGCCCCCAAATGCACTTATTGGATCGGATTTAAGTGCAAGTTTAAAACTTTCCGCTTTATTTGTTTCAATTGATACACCGCATGGATTAGCATGCTTGACAATTACTGTTCCTCTATTTTTCGGCAAAGTCTTTGATATTCTTAAAGCAGCAAATATATCGCTATAATTATTATAGCTTAATTTTTTACCGTTTAATTGTTTTAATTTATAGTCTCCATCAATATAAACCGAGGCTTCTTGGTGAGGGTTTTCTCCATATCTAAGTTTCTCATGTAATTTAAAAGCGAATGTTTTTTTCTTCGGAAAACTATTTTCTGTAACATTATTAAAATAATTAGCAATATTACTGTCGTAAGAAGCTGTTGCATTAAATGCCTCGGAGGAAAGTTTTTCTCTCAATTTTAAACTTGTAGAGCAATTATTTTTCTGTAAATGATGAATTACTTCATCATACTGCGAAGGATCAGATACTATAGCTACATCTCTATAATTTTTTGCTGCAGCTCTTACTAATGCAGGTCCTCCAATATCTATATTTTCGAGAATTTCGTTATGATTATTAGTTCTCTCTAAAGCCTTCTTAAATGGGTAAAAATTCACCACAACTAAATCAATTTCCCGAAAGTTATTTTTAACGGACTCTTTTTTATGTTTGGTATTATTTCTTTTCATTAAAATTCCAGCATGGATTTTGGGATTTAATGTCTTTACTCTACCATCAAGAACCTCTGGACTTTTTGTATAATTTGAGATCTCAATAGTTTCAAAACCTAATTTCTTAATTTCTTTGTACGTTCCACCTGAACTCAAAATTTGCACATGATTTTTTTTTAAGATTTTTAATAGGTTTTTTAATTTTTTTTTATCATAAACAGATATAAGTGCTCTCTTAATTTTTTTCATGCAAGTCTTTCAATTTCCCATTTCATTTCTTGTGTTTCATTTTTTACTATACCAGAAATAAGTATATTTTGATTTTCCAAGAACTTATTTTTTTTTCCAAAAAATAGACCAGTTTCGTAATTAATACTATGCTCTGCTGATTTAAATTTCCAGGCTTCATTATTACACTCAATAAAAATCGTTTTTTTATCTTGCGTTTTCATTACTCTTGCTTGGGGATCTAAGTGAAACCTTATCTCAAAGTTCATTTCTTTACCCTTTTTTTTTCTTATAATTTTATCTAATCCAACAAATTTATTTTGATCTAAAAGACACTCAATTTTTCTTGAGTGAATAATCCCATATCTTTTAAGATAACCATCATGCTCAGCGCTTATAATCCAATGGTTTTTTTTAACATTAATATTTTTCCTAGTAACTCTCGTTGTACTATCGACATATGAAACTCCACTAGATTTTTTAATGAACTGAGTAGAAGAACAGTTATTTAAAATTAGAGTGCTATGACATGCTGTACTTTTTGAAATTAGATTTAATTGGTGTTTAAAGTTTTGAAAATAGCCCGAATTTGAAACAATTCTTTCTCCATTATAAGATATTTCAAAAGACAAAGTGCCAGCTTGATAATTCTCTGAAAATTTCTTTTCAGGAGTAGCACCCAAATCTATTGCTAGAGAAAGTTTTTTGTTATTTAAAAAGGCATAGCCACCTACTTCAAAACTTTCGCTCTTGAAATTATAACCCAATCTTTTTAAATAATTATCAAAATTCACATTATTTGAAATTTGACTACCATTAAATAAGAATGTTGCTGCAGAGTCCTTATTGATTAAATTATAAGCCTGACCTAAATGATAAATAATTTCATCTAGATATTCTGGAATATCGTTTTGCGATTCTTTCAGCCATTCTCTAATCAAAATAAAATATTTTAAAAACAGAGTGAGTTGCCGCAAATTTCTTGATTTTGGGAAACCATACCTATCGAATGTATTCCTTATAATTCGATTTAAAAGACTTAAACCATAATTAAGAAATTTTGTTTTATCATTAAATGATACACCTGCTAATATTACTGCAGCGCAGCCAATTATTTTGTCATCAATTTTTTCTGATCGATCGATCTCATTAATAAGATGATTAACTTGTTTTTTTATTAAATAATCAAATTCATTTTTATAAATTTCATCACTACTCTCATATGTTATTTTTGTATTTGAAATCCAGGATATTATTCTTTTGGATAATAAATCGATTTCCCAGCTATCAGCATTATAGTTATGATACTTTTTAAACCATTTAAGTAAAATGTTTTGTACATCTTTCTTTGACGAATTAAGATCAAGTGTGAACAACCAGAAAAAACTGTGTAATTTTTTAAAATCTTTTTTTGAAACTTTATTATCTGACCACACATTATTAAGTGAAAAATCACTAATATTTTTTCTTTTTTTAGAATACTTTATAATTCCATCTAAAAGACTTGGACTAGGCTTGTAATCTAAATGATTAGAGTCAATTTTAGATATCTTATTGTTATAAATATTAGACTTTAAGTAAATTTTTCTTAATTCGGTGAAAATGAAAAAAAAAAATTGATTAATGTAAATTAATGAATTTTTTAAAAGCATATTACCCAGTTCTCAAAGCATCAATATTTTTTTTTATATCACCGTTGTTATTTTTAAATATGGTTGTTCCAGATACAAGAATATTTGCTCCAGCTTTTTTGACTAATTTAGAGTTATCAAAATCTATACCACCATCAACTTCTATATCGAACGCTAGCTTTTTTTCTTTTTTAAGTTTTGATAGATCTTCAATCTTACTTAGAACTTCTGGCATAAATTTTTGGCCACCAAAACCCGGATGTACACTCATAACTAAAACAAGATCTATTTTATCCAGGAAGTCTTTAACTAAATCAATTGGAGTTTGCGGATTTAAAGAGACTCCAACTTTTTTTTTTAGTTCTTTAACCAGACCAATTGTTTCATGCATACTTTCAGTTGCCTCGGGGTGAAATGTAATTATATCAGCGCCTGCATTAGAAAAACTCTCAATATATTTATGAACCGGCGAAATCATTAGATGAACATCAAATATTAGATTAGTATGTTTTCTCAAAGATTTTATCACTGGGGGTCCAATTGTTAAATTTGGCACAAAGTGTCCATCCATCACATCTACATGAATCATGTCAGCCCCTGCATCTTCAAGTTTTTTAATTTCTAAACTAAGCTGACTAAAATCAGCAGATAATATTGAAGGTGAAATTTTAATTTTTTGCATTGATAACTTTAACTAGTAGTATCAATAAAATTTTTTAATTTGAATTAATTTTTACCAAAAATTTGATAAATTTGGATTGCGATTTCGCTTTCCAATGGAAAAGATAGCATACCCATTACAGAATAACCTAGCAGATATGGAAAAAGGTAAAATCTAAACATGTAAAAAAACCATGCGACATATAGTGGAACGAGGGGTCTTACAATGAAAGATGGAGTAATAAACCTAAACAGATTTATTAGGGGATCTGTCAATTTTACAAAAACCTTCATAAAAAAAAAGTTTGAGTCTTCCCTTTGAAATATATTCATTGCAACTCTACCAATGAGTGTCCACATAATTACTCCCATTACATAGTCAATTAGATATACTAAAGGATGAAAGTTAGCAGACATAGTGTTCTTGATTTGAAGTTAAAGGGGCGAATAATTCGCCCCTTTAAAAATAGATTTAATTAGTGTTGTTTGCCAAGTACAGTTTTACCGCTTGGTACACGTACTTCGTCAACCATTCTCTGTGTAGCTGCATCTGGTGCTTTAGTCATTAAACTTACCACAACCATAGAAACTAAACTTACTAATGATCCAACAATACCGAATGTTAATTGCGTAACACCCCAGAATCCTGCTCCACCAGTTCGTACCCAAATTAAGTACGCTGTTCCTGAAGCTAGACCAAGAAGCATTCCAGCAACTGCACCCTGTGCATTAGCTCTCTTCCACCATACACCAAGTACAAGTGGGAAGAATAACCCTGACATTGCAAAGTCAAAAGCCCAGATAACCGAACCTAAGATACCTTGAATTTCAAGAGCCGCAATTGTTGCTCCAGCAAAACCAATTAATACAAGTAATACTCTTGCAACAATTAATCTTTTTGCTGTTTCAGCTTTAGGGTCAATGATCTTATAGTATAAGTCATGAGATAAAGCGTTCGCAATTGCTAAAACTAATCCATCAGCAGTAGACATGGCAGCAGCCATACCACCTGCAGCAACTAGTCCTGAAATTACATAAGGTAATCCAGCTATTTCTGGTGTTGCTAATACAACGGCTTTACCACCCATGAAAAACTCGTTTAACTCAAGAGTTCCATTTCCGTTAAAGTCGCTGACAAACATTAAGTTTGCTTGGTTCCAGTTTTGGTACCAGTCTAATGCTTGAACATCAGCAATTGATTTACCAATAATTCCAGTTGCTAAGTTTGGATCCATTAATGAAAGCTTAGATAATGTAGCTAACATCGGCGCTGAAGAATATAATAGGAAGATAAAGAATAATGACCAACCTACTGATCTTCTAGCTGATTTAACACTTGGAGTAGTAAAGTATCTCATCATAACGTGAGGTAATGAAGCTGTTCCAGCCATCATACAAACCGCCAATGAAATAAATTTCCAAGGTGTTGTGTTTACATCCGAGTGAGCTTTAGTTATTCCAGCTAAACCTTTTGGTACTGTAGCTAAATCAGCTGCAGAGTTTTTAACAGTTCCTAGACCAAACTGAGACTCAAGTTCAGCAATTCTAGCAACTTCATCTGCTAACATAAAGTGCGGAAATACACCAGCACCTAATTTGTTACTGATCCAGAATACAGGTAACAAGTATGCAATAATCAATACAATGTATTGTGCAACTTGTGTCCAAGTAACTGCTCTCATTCCACCTAGCATAGAGCACATTAAAATACTCGCTAGACCAACATAAACTGCAATCCCAAAAGGAATATCTAATGCAACTGATGCAATAGTTCCTGTTGCATTGATCTGTGCAGTCACGTAAGTGAATGAAGCAACTGTTAGTACTAATACAGCACATAGTCTTGCCGCGTTACCACCGTATCTTGTACCAATGAAATCTGGCACAGTATAGCAACCAAACTTTCTCAAGTAAGGTGCAAGCAGTGATGCTACAAGAACGTATCCACCAGTCCATCCAACTAAAAGCGCCATGTAACCATAACCTTTGAAGTAGATACCACCAGCCATTGCAACAAACGATGCTCCTGACATCCAGTCAGCAGCAGTTGCCATACCGTTAAATACTGTTGGAACCTGTCTTCCAGCTACATAATACGCGTCAACTTGAAGTGTTCTAGATAGATAACCAATTAGTGCATAAATTAAAACTGTAAATGCCACAAAAAATATTCCTATTAATTTTGCAGACATTCCAGCTTGTTCAGCTATTGCCATTAAGATTATGAATACAAGGAAACCTCCTGTGTATGTTCCATAAATCTTAGGCAAGTTGTCTATAAATTTACCTTTAAACATTAGTCATCCTCCTTTTCAGAATAGCCGAACTCTTCATCAATCTTTTCTTGTCTTCCCGCAAACCAAAAAATTAGTATTACGAAAATTCCAAGAGAACCTTGACATGTAAACCAGTACGTTAAAGGATATCCAAATGGTCTAATGTTAGATTCTTGCATTTCGGCTCCGAAGAAAAAGATGCCAATTGAGAAAACAAACCAAATTGCTAATGTTACAAAAAGCAATCCCCTGGTTTTTTCCCAGTGTTGTTGTTGTTTTGACATTTTTTTGCCTCCCTATAGGTTAAAAGATGAAACTTTACTCAAAATGAAGTAGATTGAAAGACTTAATATGATCGAAAATAGGGGTTTTTTGTCATACAATACAACCACAGGTATATAAATGGTTTTAAAGTATAAGTTTAATTTAAAGGACATATCTATAGAGGATTTCAAGGTTTATTTTTTAGCTTTATTCAAATCTATCCTACCTAAAAAAAAAATTAAAAATTTGTCTGATTTAGAAACTTTTATTCAAAAAAAATCAGCCTGGGTTTCTCAAGTTACACTTTATAGCTATCTTAAAACAAGAATGGGAACTAAATATGTACTTCACTTTGATAATGAGAAACTATTGTCATCGATAAACAAAGCTAAATGGAATATTTATTCAGTAGCGCTTCAAGATTTAACTTTTTTTAGTTTCTCTTATCTAAATGTTTTTTTTTAATTATGATGACATAATTAAATCAAAAGATATTTTTTTTTCAATTTTAGATAAAGAAAAAATTAATGGAATGCCAGATGATGTTTTCAATAGTGCTAAAAAATCCTTTGAGGACAGGTTTCAAAAAGTTGATTGGAAAAAATATCACAACAGTTTACCTTTTAACGAAAGCGCATTAGCTTTATATCACTGGGCACCAATAGCTGATGAATTAAAAACTTTAGATAGAAAAATTGTTCTTAATTCAATGATTTTAAAGTGGGATAATATTAAAGACGAATTTACAAGACTTATAAATATTTAAATATTTTTTCTATCGTTTACTAGGCTCTCAACAACACTTGGATCTGCTAATGTTGTTGTATCCCCAAGTTGTTCATGTTCATTTGCTGCAATCTTTCTTAAAATTCTTCTCATTATTTTTCCTGATCTTGTTTTAGGTAAACCAGGTGAAAAATGAATTAAATCTGGGGTAGCGATTGGGCCAATTTGTTTTCTCACCCAAAGTTTTAAATCTCTCTCTAAATCACCACTAGGGCTTTCACCCACATTAAGAGTTACATAACAGTAAAGACCATTACCTTTTATGTCATGTGGATACCCGACAACTGCAGCCTCAGCTACTTTTGGATGAGCAACAAAAGCGCTTTCTATTTCAGCAGTTCCTAGATTATGACCTGATACAATTATTACATCATCAACTCTACCAGTAATCCAATAATATCCATCTTTATCTCGTCTACAACCATCCCCCGTAAAATATTTTCCATCAAACTGTGAAAAGTATGTTTCTATAAATCTATTATGATCTCCATAAACCGTTCGCATTTGACCAGGCCATGATTGAGAAATACAAAGTCTTCCTTTTGCTTCTCCTTTTAAAACTTTTCCATCTTGATCTACAATAGCAGGTTTTATTCCATAAAATGGCTTAGTTGCAGAACCAGGCTTTAGGTCAATTGCACCAGTTTGAGGACTTATCAAAATTCCACCAGTTTCAGTTTGCCACCAAGTATCCACAATAGGACATCTCGAATCCCCAACTGTTTTAAAGTACCATTGCCAGGCTTCTGGATTTATTGGTTCTCCTACAGTTCCTAATAATTTAAGAGTTTTCCTTGAAGTTTTTTTAACCGGCCCTTCACCCTCTCTCATTAAAGCTCTAATAGCTGTTGGTGCAGTATAAAAAATGTTTACTTTGTACTTATCAACTATTTGCCACCACCTTGATGTATCTGGATAAGTAGGAATTCCCTCAAACATAATTGTAGTTGCACCATTTGCAAGTGGACCATAAATTATGTAGCTATGACCTGTTATCCAGCCAATATCTGCTGTACACCAATAAATATCTTTAGGCTTATAATTAAATATGTATTGATGAGTCATGGATGCATAAACCATGTAGCCTCCAGTTGTATGTAAAACTCCTTTTGGCTTACCAGTAGATCCCGATGTATATAAAATGAAAAGAGGGTCTTCAGCGTTCATTTCCTCTGGTTCGCATGTTGAGGATGCTTTTTTAGTTATCTCGTGGTACCAAACATCCCGGCTTTCATCCCAATTAACTCTATTTCCAGTTCGTTTAACAACTATACATTTTTTAACATTTGGGCAGTTAAGTAGAGCTTCGTCAGTAATTGATTTCAAAGGGATTATTTTTCCACCTCTAAGTCCTTCATCCGCAGTTATAACGTAATCTGATTTACAGTCGTTGATTCTGCCAGATATGCTATCTGGTGAGAACCCACCAAAAATAATAGAATGTATAGCACCAATTCTTGCACAAGCCAGCATAGTGTAGGCAAGCTCGGGTATCATTGTTAAATAAATTGTAACTCTATCACCTTTTTTAATACCCAAGTTTTTTAGAGCATTAGCTGTTTTGGAAACTTCGTTATGAAGTTGTTTATATGATATTTTTTTTTGAACTTTTGGATCATCACCTACCCATATAATTGCAGTTTTGTCTTTATTTTTCTTTAGATGTCTATCTACACAGTTAGCTGATGCGTTAAGTGTGCCGTCATAAAACCACTTTATATGAACATCTGATTTACTATACTTAATATCTTTAATTTTAGTGTAAGGTTTTATCCAAGTAATTCTCTTACCTTCTTTTTTCCAAAATTCGTCATTTTGTTTAATTGATTGATTATACTTTTTTTCGTATTGTTTTTTATTTACTAAAGCTTTTTTAACCCAGTCAGATTTTGTTTTAAATATTGTTTCTTGACTTGCGTTTGTACTAATTACTTTTTTAACGACTCTTTTGTTTTTTTTTAAACTTTTTTTTCTTTTACTTTTACTTTTTACCTTTTTTTTCTTTTTAGGAGTTTTTCTTTTATTTCTTCTTTTTGGTCTTTTAGCCATTTTTTTTATTTTTATTAAGTATCTTACTCATCTTATTTATAATTTTCCAGCTTTTAGTATCAATTGGCATAACCGATAACCTGCTCTGTTTAATAATCGCTAAATTTTTAAGATCTTTATTTTTTTTAATCATTTCAAGACTTACTGGGTTATCAAGATATTTTTTAAAGCCCACTTTGACCGCAACAAACTTTTTTGATTTATCTGTAGGATCAATAAAAGCCTCTTTTACAACCTCAACAACCCCTACAATTTCTTTCCCAATGTTGGAGTGGTAAAAAAAACAAAGATCACCGATCTTCATAGTTTTTAGATTTTTTGCAGCCTGATAATTTCTTACACCATCCCAAATAGATATCCCATTTGATGTTTTTTTTTGTTTATCTATGGACCAGACATCGGGTTCAGATTTAAGTAGCCAATAATTCATATAATTTTACGTAAGATTTATTTATATTAAAAAAAATTATAACATATTAAAATGGATATAAAAATTGCAAACATAATTAATCTTTTCTAAAAAGAAATTTTAATGAAGCAAAGTTAAAATGTTTAGAGGTCCAAAACTCTTATAAAAATAATCAGCCTTTAAAAAATTTCGAAATATAATATTTAAAGTTTCACTCCAGCGCCTTTTAAAAAAGCAGCTTTATTATCTAATGGCCATCTTGGTTTTGCAGGATGATTTAGATTATCAAATTTTTTTAATTTTAATTTTTCTAATCCTGCCATCGCAATCATGGCTGCATTATCTCCACATAATTCTAAAGGTGGAAAAATTGGATTAAATTTTTCTTCCAAACTTACGTCAATTAACGTTTTTCTTATACTTTTGTTTGCAGCCACACCTCCAGCTACTACAAAAGTATTTTGATTTGTTTTACTTATATCTCTGAACTCTTTAAATGCGATTTTGGATTTTGCATACAATATATCTTGAATTGTTTTCTGAAACGAGGCTGCTAAATCATTTCTATCCTCATCATTTTTCACCAATTTAGATATTTTAAGCACTGCAGTTTTCAAACCAGCAAATGACATATTACATCCACCTTTTTTTAATATTGGTTTTGGTAATTTAAATCTTTCTGGATTCCCCTTCTTAGCAAGCTTTTCTAAATAAGGGCCACCTGGAAATTCTATTCCAATCATTTTGGCAGTTTTATCAAATGCTTCTCCTAGAGCGTCATCAATTGTAGTTCCTAATCTTTTGTACTTGCCGTATTTTTTAACACTTAAAAATTGAGTATGTCCCCCAGATATTAGAAGAAGCAAATAAGGAAACTTTAAATCAGTAACTAATTTTGGACTTAAAGCATGACCTTCTAAATGATTTATAGCCACGAAAGGTTTATTCAAGCTCAATGCTAAAGATTTTGCAAAATTTAGACCAACGGATAAGCATACAATCAATCCTGGACCGGCAGTTACAGCTATACAATCCATTTCAGATAAATCTTTACCGCTATCCCTAATAGCTTTATGAACAATTAAGTCTATCTTTTCTATATGTGACCTTGCTGCTAACTCTGGAACCACTCCACCAAATTCTTTATGAACTTCTATTTGGCTCGAAACTACATTTGATAAAATATTGGGTATTGTACCTGTATTTTCCTCAATTACAGCTGCTGCAGTTTCGTCACAACTGGTTTCAATACCAAGAATTAATGTTTTTTTTTTCATTATTTTTTTTTAATGATAATACAATTCAGTTATAAAATTTCAGTATAAAATATTAAATGAGTAGAAAAAAAATTATTATCGGAACAAGGGGAAGTAAATTAGCAGTAATATATGCGGATATCGTAAAAAAAAAATTACTTGAATTACAAAACAAATATAATTTTGAAGATGTATTAGTTCAAAAAATTAAAACAGATGGTGACAAAATACAAGATGTAAGACTTTCTGATATGGGAGGAAAAGGTTTATTTTCAAAAAAAATTGAGGAACAATTGATAGAAAATAATATTGATTTAGCAGTTCATGCCTTAAAAGACATGCCATCTTTAGAGACCAAAGGGTTATCTACTGAATGTTTTTTAAAACGTAATGATCCTAGGGAAGTTTTAATTACAAAAAACAATAAAATTTTGGAAAAACAAAAAAAAGGAGCAATAATAGGGACCTCTTCTTTAAGAAGGGAATTTCAAGTTAAGAGAAAAATTAATAATTTTAATTTTAAACTAATAAGAGGAAACGTAGATACTAGAATTAAAAAACTTAAGGATGGTTTATATGATGGAATTATTTTATCGTTCATCGGATTAAAATTTTTAGGTTTAGAAAAAAATGTTTCTCAAATATTTTCTACTTCAGATATGATACCAAGCGTTGGACAGGGAGTAATTGCAGTTCAATGTCGCGAGGATGACTTGGAGATAAGAAGTATTCTAGAAAATCTTAACCACGATGAAACTAAAAAATGTGTAAATACTGAGAGAAATATTTTAAAAATTTTAGAAGGAGACTGTGATACGGCTATAGGCGCATATGCAAAAGTAGAGAATGGAAAAATATATGTAGAAGCCGAACTTTTTTCTTTAGATGGATCAAAAAGATTTTATGTAAAGTCCTCAAAAGAACTAAAGTATGCAGACCAACTCGGAGAAGAAGTTGGAAAAATATTGAAAAAAAAATCAAAAGAGTCACACAAAAAATAATATGCATGTTTTATTCACTCGACCGATAGATGACTCTAAAGATTTAATTTTAAAATTTAAATCCTTAGGTCATATTGTCTCCAGTATTCCAGTCATATCAATAAAGAAAAAAGAATATTCAAAAATAGATTTTTCTTCTTTTAAAGGGATAATATTTACAAGTTCAAATGCTATTAAGTTTTTAGATATTAAACTTTTGGATAAAAATATAAAATGTTTTTGTGTTGGAAATGCCACTGAACTTTTGGCTAAAGAAAAGGGTTTTCAAAATATATTTTCGGCTGAAGGTAATGTTAATAATTTAAAAGAAATAATTCTCCAAAACTTTAAAAGTTCGGAAGGTAAGTTACTTTATATAAGTGGTGAAACAATAACTTTTGAATTAGATAAATTTTTGATTTCAGAGGGATTGAACGTGAAAAGAGTAATTAATTATTCTTCTGACCCAATCGAAAAATTTAATGAAATTTTAATAGATGATTTAAAAAATAACGTTCCGGATATTGTTTATATATACTCACAAAATAGCGCAATTAGCTTTAAGAACTTAATTAAAAACTACAACTTGCAAAATCATTGGATGAACACTAATTTGATGTGTATTAGTGAAAAAACTTCTTCAGTTTTGAACGATATAAAATGGAAAAAAATATTTTTATTCAATCCAGGTGAAGAGGAGTATTTATTATATAAAATTTAATTATGGAACTATTTAAAAATTTTAAAGAATTATTTTTATCGGTTTGGGATAAAGGAATTTTGGGAATAGATATTTTCGAAATTTTAATTGGACTAGGTATTTTCCTAATATTTTTAATTTTCAGAGGACTAATAAGTAAATTAATTATTAAAAAATTAGAAGTAATATCAAAAAGAACCACAAATAAACTTGATGATACATTTGTAAATTCAATGGTTGGTCCTGCAAGATTTTTACCAATAGTTTTAGGTTTTTTTATTGCTAGCTATTACATGTCTTTTGATGAAGATAGCAGAGCTTTTGTTGATAATATAAATAGAACACTTATCACGATTTTAATATTTTGGATTATACATCAAATAATTGAGCCGATTTCTTATATATTAAGCGGTTTAGGAAAAATACTTACCCGTGAATTAATTGGATGGATAATAAAGTCTTTAAAAATTTTAATATTTATTTTGGGTGCCGCAGCAGTCCTTGAGCTATGGGGTATAAAGATTGGGCCAATTATTGCTGGATTAGGATTATTTGGAGTAGCCGTTGCACTAGGTGCACAAGACTTGTTTAAAAAATTTAATATCAGGAATTTTAGTTTTAGTAGAAAAAAGATTTAAAATGGGTGATTGGATTTTAGTAGAGGGAATTATAGAAGGTATAGTTGAAAGAATTGGTTTCAGATCTACAACGATAAGAAAATTTGATAAATCATTAGCAATAATTCCAAATTTTCAATTTGCAGAGAATGCGGTTATTAATGTTAGCCAAACTACAAATTGGATTATAAGTTGGGTTATTACATTGCAGTACGATACTACAGTTGATCAGCTAAAGATAATAAGAGATAAAATAGAGGAATATATAAAGTCACATGAAGATTTTAACTCTAAAATTGGATACGCTGTTCGAGTAGACAAGTTTTCAGATAGTTCAATAGATATGTATGTAAGGTGCTTTACTAATTCAGATAGTTGGGAGAACTGGTTGGAGGTTAAAGAGAGACTTGCAATTGAAATAAAACAAATTGTCGAAAAAAATGGTGCTTCCTTTGCATTTCCTAGTCAATCTATCTATGTTGAAAAAAAATGATTGCTATTTTTTACCTAGTACTTCAAGTTCTAAAGCTCTATTCTTATGTAGTAATTGCAAATGTAGTAATTAGTTGGTTAGTCGCTTTTAATGTTTTAAACACATCAAATAGATTTGTATATGCAATATTAGATTTTACTTACCGTTTAACGGAGCCAATTTTAAAAAAAATAAGAAGATTTTTACCGAATCTTGGAGCGCTTGATATTTCACCTATTATACTTCTTTTATTGATATGGTTCATAGAAATGTGTATGAAGCTTTATATAGCACCAATTATATTTAATTAGCTCATGATTTTAATAGACGGAAAAAAAATAGCTTCAGAATTAAGAGAAGATCTAAAAAAAGAAGTTTCTGAATTAAAAAAAAAATTTAATAAAGTTCCTGGTCTAACAGTAATATTAATTGGCGATCTAACGCCAAGTCAGATCTATGTAAGAAATAAGGAGAAATCCGCAAATGAAGTTGGTTTAAAGTCTGATGTAATAAAATACCCTGACAATGTAGAGGAAAAAACTGTTTTAAATAAAATCCAAGAGCTAAATAAAGATGATACAGTTTCTGGTATTTTAGTTCAACTACCTTTGCCAAAACATATTGATAAACAAAAAGTAATTGAAACAATAACTCCAGAAAAAGATGTTGATGGTTTTCATCCAATGAATGTTGGAAACTTATCTTCTGGATATGATAGTTCAGTTCCATGTACGCCACTTGGATGTTATTTATTAATAAAAAAAATTGAACCAAATCTTTCAGGAAAAAAAGCTGTTGTAGTTGGCAGATCGAATTTAAATGGCAAGCCCATGACACAATTATTATTAAAAGAAAACTGCACTGTTACTATAACTCATTCAAAAACTTCGGACCTTAAAGGTGAGTGTTTAAAAGGAGATATTATTGTTGCAGCTGTTGGTATACCAGAATTAGTAAAAGGCGATTGGGTTAAAAAAGATGCAATTGTTATAGATGTTGGGATCAATAAAACAGAAAAAGGTATTGTAGGAGATGTGGCTTTTGATGAGGTATCAAAAGTTGCAAAAGCTTTAACACCTGTACCTGGTGGCGTTGGACCAATGACAATTGCTTGTTTGCTTAAAAATACTATTGAGTGTTTTAAAAGATCACAAAAATAAATACTTCAAGATAGCTTTGATCTACCACCATCAACAGCAATAATTTGCCCTGTAACCCAAGAGCTATCTTCAGTAAGCAAAAATTTTGCCAATGCTGCTGAATCTTTTCCCTCACCTAATCTTTTTAATGGATGTGCTTTAGCTATACCTTCTGCAAGAGCTTTATTTTTTAGCATAGGCTGAGCAATTTTTGAGTTAGTTAAGCTTGGTGCTACACAGTTAACTCGAATGTTTGGGGCAAATTCAGCTGCGAGTGAAACTGTTAAACCTTCTACAGCAGCTTTAGCTGATGCTATTATAGAATGATTTGTGAAACCTCTTTGAGCAGCAACTGTAGAGAACAAAACAACCGATCCTTTATTTTTTTTTAAACTTTCTTGAAAACCTTTAATTGCGTCAACTGCAGAATAAAGATTTAACTTCATACACTTATTAAAATCTTGCTCTGTTGCCATTCGAAGTGGTTTTAAATCTATGGAGCCTACGCAATAAGCAATCCCGCAAACTTCATCAATATCTTTTTTGATTTTTTCTACAAATCCATCTTTTAGAACATCTGCAACTGAATAATTAAATCCAAGATTTGTTGAAATATTTTTAACCTCATTTTCATTTCTAGCAATTAAATGAACATTTGAAATACCAGCATTTTTTAACTGTTTTGCTAAACTGGATCCAATTGAACCTGTGGCACCAAATATCAAAAACTTTCCTGACATAAATAATAATTACGTTATAGTTATATTATGAAGTTATTTTTTATACTTGGAAACCAGTTATTTCCACCAAAATATTTAGACCGCTTCAAAAATGATCACCTATTTTTTATGTCCGAAGACTATGAATTGTGCACTTATGAAAAGCATCATAAGTTAAAAATTCTACTTTTTTTATCTGCAATGAGATCTCACGCAGATAATCTAAAAAAAAATAAGTTTAAAATTGAGTATACGAAAATTGACTCAGGTGATTTTAAAAAAGATTATTTAGAAAAAATAAAAAAAATTATTAAATCCAAAAAAAATCAAAGAGATTACTAGTTTTGAAATTGAAGATAAGTTTTTTGAAAAAAAAGTACAAAACTTTGTTAAAAAAAACGATTTGATTTGGCATCAAATTAAATCGCCAATGTTTCTAAACACTAGAGAGGAATTTAATAATTATCTTTCAAAAAATAAAAGACCGTTCATGGCCACTTTTTATAAAGGTACTAGACAAAAGCTTGATATATTAATGAAGAAAGACGGAACACCAGAAGGCGGAAAATGGAGTTTTGATGAAGATAATAGAAAGAAACTTCCTAAAAATACGAAAGTTCCAAAATTTCCAACAATCGCTGAAACAAAGCATACAAAAAATTTAAAACCTATTATTGAAAAAATTTTTAAAGATCATCCAGGAAGTATACAAAATTTTTGGTTTGCAACAGAATATGATGATGTAGTTAAACTTCTTAACTTCTTTCTTAAAGAGAAGTCAAATTTATTTGGAGATTATGAAGATGCAGTTGATCAAGGAAACAACATTTTATTTCATAGCGCTTTAAGTCCGTATATTAATTTAGGTCTTATAACACCAGAATTTATAATTTCTAAAACTTTAGAATTTCATAAAAAGAATAAAATCCGACTAAATTCTCTAGAAGGTTATGTAAGACAGGTTATTGGTTGGAGAGAGTTTATGCGAGGAGTTTATCAACAGTATAGTAATGAAATGGAAACAAGAAATTTTTTTAAGCAAAATAGAAAAATGAAAGACTCGTGGTATGAGGGAACAACAGGTTTACCGCCACTAGATCATGCAATTAAAAATGCATTAAATCACGGATGGTCACATCATATTGAAAGACTTATGATACTTTCAAATATTATGAACTTGTGTGAATTGAAACCTAAAATTGTTTACAAATGGTTCATGGAAATGTTTGTGGACTCATCTGATTGGGTAATGGTGCCAAATGTTTATGGAATGGGTTTATTCAGTGATGGAGGAATTTTTGCTACTAAGCCTTATATTTGTGGATCAAGTTACTTTATGAAAATGATGGATTTTAAAAAAGGTGAATGGTGCAATACCATGGATGGTTTGTACTGGAGATTTATTAATAGAAATAGAAATTTCTTTTTAAAAAATCCAAGACTTTCAATGATGGTAAGAATTTTTGATAAGATGAAACCTGAGAGAAAAAAATTAATATTGTCAGAGGCTGAAAAATTTATAAATAAGAATACATATGGCAATTAAAGTTTTTTTTAACAATTCATGCAATGTTTGTAGATTAGAGATAAACCACTACAAAAAAATTGCTGACAGTAATCTTGAGTGGATTGATATCACGAATAATGATGAGGCTCTAAAAATAACATCTAAATCTCAAGAAGAATTATTAAGAAGACTTCATGTCATCGATGATGGAAAGGTAATAGGTGGAGCAAAAGCTTTTATTATTATTTGGTCAAAAATTCCAAAATATAATTTTTTAGCCAAAATCTTAAGTTTTAAACCTTTATTTTTTTTATTTAATTACGCTTATGAATTTGTAGCTTATTTTTTATTTTTAAAAAACAAACACCAACTCAATGAAAAAACAAAACCTACCAACTAAGTTATGTCCAATTTGTGAAAGGCCATTTAAATGGAGAAAAAAATGGAAGCTAAATTGGGAAAAAGTAAAATATTGTTCTAAAAAATGTTCATCAAAAAAATAAATATCTAAAAGTTAGCTAAAAGTTGCAATAATTTTAGGAATGTAATTTTTAAAATTAAAAAATCCTTTATTACAATATTGCCAAGAATACTGGTCAAGTTTTCTGTATAGAAAATTCAAATTTAAGTTATTTGTATTTAGATAATCTAAGTTTTCACCAACATTTGGATATAATCCAATAATTTTTTCATCGATGTTTTTAATTTCATTTATATCAATAACTTCGCAATCAATTGATTGCTCTTTTAATCTATGTTCCTGATCATTGATTAAAAGTGATTTAAATTTCATTACTTTTTCACTAAGTTTGATTGATCTATCTCTATTAGATATTAAATAAATTTTTTTGAACTTTTTATTTTTAAAGTCAGTGAATTCAAAAGAAAGATTGTTATCAAAAATTAACAAACTATTTTCTTCAATATTTTCAGAATTAATAAAATTCTGTTTTATTATTGAGTAAGTTTTGTCTGAAATTTTTGGAGGAGCGTTCTCATTTAACTTAATATTTTTAAATCTATCTTTGGTAAATTTTTTTATATTCCATTCGCTCGCAAGATAATGCTTTCCTTGTGTTTGAACTCCTGCAACCCATCTCCATCCGAGAGTATTTGATGCTGCATCTCCATCATATAGATGATGCATAAAAAATTCTGCACCAAGTTGCCAAGGCAAATCAAGTGTAAAAATCCAAATACTGGCAAACCACATTCTTGTATGATTATGTAAGTAGTTATTTTCTTTCAATTCACTTACCCATTCATTAAAGCAATCAATATTAGTTTTACCATTTATTGCATTTTGATAATTTGTGTCGTTTTTATATTTTTCTCGAATATTTTTAAGATCAATTAAATAGTCGTCCCAAACATTTGGTCTTAATTCTAGCCAACCTTTCCAATATGTTCTCCAGAGTACTTCCTGTATGAACTTTTCGTTTTTTGAAAAAGAATACTTATCCAGTGATTTTTTTATTATTTCAACTTCGTTAATTACACCATGGGTTATATAAGGTGATAAGCAAGAAACATTATTTCGTTTATCAGGGCCAAAATCAAAGTTTCTTAGCTTCGAATAATCAGAAAGATTATTTTCAACAAAATTATTTAATTTATTTATAGCTTTCGCTCTCGAGGCTTCAAACTTCATATTTGTTATTTTAATTTTTTTTTGTGGAAATTAATAAACCTTTCAACATTAGCTTTATTAAAAGATTTATTTTCTTCAAAAGAGACTTTCTTCATTGAGTAAGCACTACTTTTTGTCATTCTTGATTGAATTGTAACATTTCCTTTATATAGCTTAAGTTTTACAGTTCCATTAACCTTCTTTCTTTTTTGATCCACAATTTTTTGTAATTTTAATCTTTCTTTAGAAAACCAATAACCATTGTAAATTAATTCAGCATATCTTGGCATAATGGAGTCTTTTTTATGCATAGTATCTCTATCTAGTGTTACAGACTCTATTGCTCTATGAGCAATTAAAAGCAATGTCCCTCCGGGTGTTTCATAAACTCCTCTAGATTTTATTCCAATGAATCTATTTTCAACTAAATCAACTCTCCCAATTCCATTTTTTCCACCTAACTGATTTAATTTTTCTAAAATTTTCTCTGGAGTTAATTTCTTTCCATTTACACTTGTTGGATCGCCATTTTTAAATCCAATTGATAAATAAGTAGGTTTATTAGGTGCTTTCTCAGGTGAAATTGTCCTTTGAAAAATAAACTCTGGAGCTGAATTTTTTGGATTTTCTAAAACTTTACCCTCAGTCGATGTATGAAATAAATTATCATCAACTGAAAAGGGTGGCGCCCCTTTTTTGTCTTTTGGAATTGAAATATTATTCTTTCTTGCATAATTTATTAAGTCTGTTCTTGATTTTAATTTCCAAATTCTCCAAGGAGCAATAACTTTTATTTTTGGACCAAAATAATGATAACCCAATTCAAATCTTACTTGATCATTTCCTTTGCCTGTTGATCCATGGGAAACAGCAAAAGCTTTATTTTTTTTTGCAACTTGAATTTGGTCTTTTGCAATTAAAGGTCTAGCAATTGATGTACCTAATAGATAAACACCTTCATAAATGGCGTGACCTCTAATCATTGGAAATACGTAATCTTTTACAAAAATATTTTTAAGGTTATTGATGACTATTTTTTTTACACCTAGTTTTTTTGCATTTTTAATTATTTTCTTTTTATTGAGTTCTTGGCCAATATCTGCGGTATAAGCAATTACTTCAGCATTATAGTTTTCTTGGAGCCATTTAAGTATTATGGAAGTGTCTAAACCGCCTGAATAAGCGAGAACAATTTTTTTTTTACTCATTATTCTAACTACAGCTTTTCTTTGCCTCGTTATAAGCTTTTGTGAAACCTAGAAGTGAATAATGGTCAATAGTTTGTGAACCAGATGAATTATGTCCTGATATCATAATTCTTGATCCTCTTTTCATAGTTTTAATCATTTTTTTTTCAATTTTAGCATCTGCAATCCAGGCAAAGCCTTGTTGCGAAATATCAAAATTATATTTGTACTTTCCAGACTTAGCAGTAATAGAATTTTTTTTATTAAACTCATAACCTGAAGTAATACTTATCTCATCTTTAATTTTTTCATTGGGTCTAAAACTAACAAATAGTCTTGCATCCCTTTTGTTTGTTTTTGGAGCTTGAAGAACCGGTTTTGATTGAGCAAAACAAGTAATGCCACTATCTCTTACTAAAACCATAGCTTCCCAATCTTTAAATTTACCTATTTTTTTTATTTCCTCAGCTGATGCAGCAAGACTTAATGTCATTAACACAGATAGTAATAATATTTTTTTAACTATGGACATGGATTTGGATATATACTTTGCACTTCATTAATTTCTTTTAAAATTTCTTTTGTTAAATTTACATTTACACTTTCTATATCTGTTTTCAACTGATCCATTCTTGTAGCGCCAATTATTACACTAGTAACGAAGGGTTGAATTTCACAGAATTTTAAAGACATCTGGGCCATATCTAAGTCAAATTTTTTAGCTATTTCATAATAAGCATCAACAGCTTTTTCAGTATTTGGCTTATTATATCTCGTCCAAAAATCTCCATCTACCGCAAGTCTTGATTTTTCTGGTCTTTCTTGATTTCTATATTTCCCAGTCAAGAAACCAATTGCAAGAGGTGAATAAGCTAAGAGGCCCATTTGTTCTCTCACAGATATTTCCGCTAAACCTATCTCATAAGTTCTGTTAAGTAAATTATATGGATTTTGAACTGACATCATCCTTGGTAATTTTTTTTCTTTAGAAATTTGTAAAAATTTAGAAGCTCCCCACGGCGTTTCATTTGATAATCCTACGTATCTAATCTTACCTGCTTGAATGAATTTTTGTAAGTTTTCTAAAACATCTTCAAATTTATTCCATTCACCGTTGTCATTATGTTCATAACCCAGTCTTCCAAACATATTGGTATTTCTTTCAGGCCAATGCAATTGATATAAATCTATATAATCTGTTTGTAATCTTTTTAAACTTCCGTCAATTGCCTCTGTCATATTTTTAATTCCAAATTGATTGCCACCACCTCTTACATATGATCTCATTGGACCCGCAACTTTTGTTGCAAGGATGACTTTTTCTCTTTTTTTTTGTTTTTTTAAACCAGTTACCAATTATAATTTCTGTGTGACCGAAAGTTTCTGCTTTTGGTGGAATTGAGTAAATTTCTGCTGTATCCCAAAAATTTACACCTTGATCTAAAGCAAAATCCATTTGTTCAAAACCTTCTTGCTCTGTGTTTTGTTCACCCCAGGTCATGGTACCGAGACAAATTGTACTCACTTTTAAGTCTGTGTTACCCAATTTCTTATAATTCATTAAAATTTTGCTTTTTTTGATTACTTGAAAATATAAAAAAATATTATTATATATATTATATGGATTTTAATAGACAAAATATCTTTCAGGCAACAGCTGCCAAAAAAACCGTAGTATGGGACGAAGGTCTAAGATCTTACATGCTAAAGATCTATAACTATATGGCAACTGGTGTCCTTCTAACTGGAATTATTGCGTTATTATCATTTAAGATGTCTGTAGTAACAGACTCTCAAGGTGCCATCGTAGGTTTTACCTCATTAGGTAATGCACTTTTCTTTTCAGGTTTAAAATGGATAGTGATGTTAGCTCCGCTAGGGGTGGTGTTTTATATGAGCTTTGGAATAAACAAAATGAGTGCTGCTAAGGCACAAACAGTATTTTGGATTTTTGCGGCTTTAATGGGATTGTCATTGTCTTGGATCCTTCTAGTTTATACTGGTGTAAGTGTTGCTAGAGTTTTTTTCATCACATCAGCTACTTTTGGTGCTATGAGTATTTATGGATACACTACTAAAAGAGATTTAACAAAATTTGGATCTTTTCTAATGATGGGTCTAATTGGAATAATTATTGCATCACTTGTAAATATATTTTTAAAATCTGCGATGATGTATTTTGTTATCTCTATATTAGGAGTATTAATCTTTGTTGGTTTAACTGCATACGATACTCAAAAAATCAAAAATATGTACGCGGCATCAGATTCAGGTGAAGTTATCGGTAAAAAAGCAGTAATGGGTGCACTTACCCTTTATTTAGATTTTATCAACTTGTTCATAATGCTTCTAAGACTTTTCGGACAAAGAAGATAACTCGATCTCTATAATTTTTTCCAATTTGTACTTTTTAATAATACCTCTAAACTATTAGAGTTTTTATAAATCTTACCTTTTGAATCTGTTATTAAATATTTCAAATTTTTATTTGAAGGTTTAAAATTTTTGCAAATTTTATACATTGCATTTTCTGCAGAATTTTTAAAAACACTAAATCCAACTTGTTTACTTGATATAGATAGACCATAATCTTTCCAAGAACCTTGAGAAACCATTTTTGCATATAGGTCTAGTATTATTTTTAACTCATTCTTTTCAAAAAAATGTTTTTTATCTTTTTCATTCGTGGTGTTATCTACTACAAGTTTGAGGATTTTATTCATCAAGTTTGTACTTATTAATTACATTAAATTGAAAAGCAGTGAATATAAATGTTATAGGTAACATCCCCCAAACTTTAAAATTTACCCAAAATTCCTCTGTTTGAGTCCTCCAAACTATTTCATTCATTATCGCAAGAGCAAAAAAGAAATATACCCACCTCTGGTTTAATATCCTCCAACCTTCATCTGTAATTTTAATTGCACCATCCAGCATTTTCTTTAACAATGGTTCTTTAGTAAAAAACTTCCCAAACATTAAAGCTAGTCCAAATAATATATTGATTATTGTAGGCTTAATATAAATAAAAATTGGATTTTTAAAATAAATTGTCAAACCGCCAAAAAAAGTTATCAAAATTCCTCCTATAAGAGGAACCATTGGAATTTTTTTCTCTTTTATCCAAACAAAAATTAAAGCGATTAGTGTGGCAATTATGAAAGGAGGTATTGCTATTTCTAAACTTTTATCATTTTTGTAATAAAAAGAGAAAAATATTAAAAGTGGACCAAAGTCTGTGACAAATTTGAAAAATGATTTATTCACAAAAAGATATTAACAGATTTCAAAAAACTTTAATATTTTTTTATTGATTTTTAAATTTAAATACACATATAATAACTCTAATGAGCATTCAAAAAGCAAAGTTTTCAATTGGTGACATCGTTAAACATAAACACTTTGATTTTAGAGGTGTAATATATGATGTTGATTTTAAATTCAGTAATTCCGAGGAATGGTACCAATCTATTCCTAAGAATGTGAGACCAAGAAAAGACCAACCCTTTTATCATCTTCTTGCTGAGAATGATGATGTTACTTATGAAGCCTACGTCTCAGAGCAAAATCTATTAGTCGACGACTCAGAAGAGCCAATTAAACATCCTTTAATTAACGAAATTTTCTCAGGCAAAAAGGGATCTAGCTATTTTAAGCCTTCAAATTAACCAAATACATTATTTAAACACAATTAGCTCAAAACTTTGTCATATAGGTTTGTTATTTAATTTTTACTGACCGAGAATGAAATTGTTTCCCTTATAAATTATCTCCCTCTCATTCTTGGTCAGTATTGACCTTTTAGCTCATTCAATCTCTTAATAATTTGTATATAATTTAGGATGAATTTTTTTAATCAAAGCAAAATTTTTTCATTTATTAACAAGTACCATAATTTAATTTTAGTATTTTTCTTAGCAGTTTTATCGTTAGGATTAATTGAAGCTTTAATTATTTCTCCTGAGGATTATTTGCAAGGACACTCGGTTAGAATAATGTATGTACACGTTCCATCTGCGTGGATATCTTTAGGAATTTTTTCTTCCATGGCTTTTTTATCTATTTTAGTTTTTATTTTTAAAAATAAAAATTTAGTAATAATTACTAAAAGTCTGGCGCCATCGGGATTTATTTTTACTTTAATTGCTTTAGTAACAGGATCGATTTGGGGCAAACCTACGTGGGGAACTTGGTGGGCTTGGGATGCTAGAATTACAACTATGCTAATTTTGTGCCTATTTTATTTGATGTACCTATTAGCTTGGAGAATTTTTGAGAATAAAGATAGTGTTGTAAAAATTACGTCTTTAATAACTATTATTGGAGCTTTTAACATACCAATTATAAAATTCTCTGTTGATTGGTGGAGTACACTTCACCAACCTTCCTCCATAAAAATATTATCTGATTCAAAAATTCATGAGTCGATGTTGGTGCCTTTGATAATAATGACTGCGGCATTTGCCCTGTTTTCTTTGCTGATTTTTTTAATGAAATATAATACAGAACTGATAAAGATAAAAAATAAAGGTTTAGATAGACTATGATAAATTTTTTAAGCATGAATGGATATGGTGTTTATGTTTTTTCTGCATTCGTTTTTACAATGGTAAGTTTTTTAGGACTATACTTGATTGTTAGATATCAGCTAAAAAAAGAGAAACAAAAATTTGCTGAAAAATTTGGTAAACTTAAACTGGATAAAGTTTCTGTAGCTAATAAACAAAAAATTAACAAAGAAATATTATCAGCAAGTATTTTTTCAAAAATTTAACTTTAACAAATGTATGGTAAAAAAGTTAAGTTAAGACTTACATTCTTAATAGTTCTAATTTTATCTCTTGGATTAACAATTTATTTAGTTTTGGTATCATTAAAAGAAAATGTTGTTTATTTTTTGTCGCCCACAGAGATAAAAGCTCTTAGTGAATTAAAAAAAGATAAAATCAGGATTGGTGGCATGGTTAAAAAGAATTCTATTAACGTAAATAATGATAAGATCATATTTGTAATTACCGATTTTAAAAATGAGATTAATGTAACTTACTCAGGTCTTGTACCAAATTTGTTTCAAGAAAATAAAGGAGTAGTTGCGGAAGGATTTTTGAGAGATAAAAATTATTTTAAAGCAGTAAAAATTTTAGCTAAGCATGATGAAAACTATATGCCTCCAGAATTAAGCAACAAAAAGGGGGATAAATAAATTGATTTTTAATTTTATTGGAAATTATTCTGTAATTATCTCGCTTTTCCTATCTTTTGCAATTTTTTTTAGAACAATTTTTAGATTAAAAAATCTTAATGAGTTAATAAAAATAGATCTAAAAAAATTAATTTTTTTTCAATTTTTTTTTATTCTTGTAAGTTTTATTTGTTTACTTATTCTTTTTATAAATTCAGAATTTAGTAATATTACTGTCTATTATAATTCGCATACAACAAAACCATTTTTTTATAAAGTAAGTGGTCTATGGGGAAACCATGAGGGAAGTTTATTGCTTTGGTTATTAATATTAACCTTTATTAACTTTTTATATTTCTCTAGATCATATAGTAGATCAACTAAGGAAAGGCTACTAACTGTTATATTTCAACAAATCATAATCTTTGGTTTTATAGCTTTTTTAATTTTTACATCAAATCCATTTAATGAAATATTTCCTTCTCCAAAAGAGGGACTAGGACTAAATCCTATTCTACAGGATCCATTATTAGCCATTCATCCACCAATTCTTTATTTGGGTTACGTTTCTACATCCATTATTTTTTCTTCAGGTCTATCCTCTTTAGTAATGGGCAATGTTAACAGCAATTGGGCATCTCACATTAAAAAGTGGATACTTTGCTCATGGATCTTTCTAACTGGAGGTATTTTATTAGGTTCCATTTGGGCTTACTATGAACTGGGTTGGGGTGGCTTTTGGTTTTGGGACCCGGTCGAAAATATATCTTTAATGCCATGGATAAGTTTAACTGCTCTTCTGCATTGTATATTAGTTTTAGAGAAAAGATCATCTTTAGGATCCTGGTCAATAATTTTATGTATATCTACTTTTACTTTGAGCGTTTGTGGAACTTTTTTGGTAAGATCTGGAATTCTAAATTCAGTTCACACTTTTGCAAATGATCCCGAAAGAGGTTTATATATTTTAATTTTTTTATTTTTTATAATATTCTTATCTTTAGTACTTTATTTTTTTTATGAGGATAAATTAAATTTCTCCAATAAAAGTTTTGGGTTAATCACAAAAGAAAGTCATATTTTAATAAATAATTGGTTTTTGATGTATTTTTTGTCAGTAATTTTAATAGGTACAATTTATCCAATTTTTCTAGAAGTAATATCAAACCAAAGAATTTCAGTAGGACCGCCATTTTTTAATAAGCTTATTATTCCCTTTTTAATTCCCTTTTTAATTTTTATGTCACTTGGCCCCAATTTAGGATGGTTAAGTAGTAAAAAAATTGAAAAAAAATAATTTTGCTTACATTTTTTATTATAAACTTATTTTTAAGTTTCTTTATTTTGAAAATAATAGGCAAAGTAAAGCTTCTTACTTTATTATTACTTGCAGCTAATTTTTACTTATTTTTTACGACTGTAAAAGATTTTTTAAAAAAAGGTTATAAAAATTTTTCACAAACTGTCTCACACTTTGGATTTAGTCTTCTTATATTAAGTATTATTTTAAATGCAATTTTTTCAAAAGAAATCATAGCAAATCTGAAGGTTGGTGAGGGATTAAGTTTTGAAAATAATCAAATTATTTTTAAAAAAATAGAGACAAGCTCAGGTCCAAATTTTGAAAAAATTGTTGGAGTTTTTATTATTAGACATAAAAAAAAAATTGATACTAAGTTTATGCCTGAAGTAAGGATATATAATCAACCAGAGGTCATCACTAGTGAAGCTTTTATTAAAACAAGTATTTTTAAAGATAGATTTTTAGTTATAAATCCTGTTAAAGATAAAACATATTTCAATGTCCGCTACCAAGAAAAACCATTAATGGTTTGGATATGGATTTCTACAATTCTTATAATGATTGGCGGGTGTATTAATTTTTTAAGGAATGAAAAATAAAATATTTGTTACTATCAGTTTTGTTTTATTTTCCTTTTGTTTTGCAGTATTTTATGTAGGTTTGCAGAAACCTAATATATATACACCAAAACTTGATAAACAAATTGAGCTACCGAATTTTGTAGGCAATGATTTTTTTTCAGGAGAAAAGGTTATCTCTGATAATCTTTTAAAAAAAAATAGTTATTATATTATTAATATATGGGCATCTTGGTGTGTTCCATGTAGAGCTGAGCATTCATTTCTAATGGCACTTAATAATAAAAATTTGAATTTGTTAGGCATTAACTACAAAGATAATATTAGTAATGCTCAATCTTTTTTAAATGAGCTTGGTAATCCTTACTCAAAAATTTTATCAGATAAAAATGGTATTACATCAATTGAGTTAGGTGCATACGGTGTTCCCGAAACTTTTATTGTAAATAAAGAAAAGAAAATAATTAAAAAAATTATTGGACCCATAGATAATGAAAAATTTAATGAAATATTAGAATTAATAAAATGAAAAAACTAATTTTTTTTATAACTTTCTTTATCATTTTAAGTAATAATTATTTACTAGCGGTAGATAAACCTACTGAATTAGAGAATAAAATTTTTAAAAATCTTCGTTGTCTAATATGTCAAGGTCAATCTATCTATGACTCTCAGTCCGATTTTGCTGAGAGTATGAAAATAGTAGTAAGAAAAAACTTATCAAATGGAATGTCCGAAAAAGATATTTACCAATTTATGAAGAAAAATTATGGAGAATGGGTTTTGTATAATCCAGAAATAAACAAAGGAACTTATTTATTATGGGGCTTACCTATTATACTTTTTGTTGTAGGAGGTGCCATAATTATAAGAAAATTAGGTGTTTTCAAGAAGTAACAATACGATATAAATATATTATAAATTTAATATGAATTTAAAAAATTTTTTAATTGTATTAACTATATTTGCTCTTTCCTTTTCGACTTCTAAAAGTGATGAAGCAATAAAAAAGAAAATAGATCCCCATAAATATAATTTTTACACTGGCATGTTTGATTTTAGTGACAACTATAGAAAATCTGTTGCTTTTGGAATTCAACATCAAAATGAAGATTTATACAGAGATAGTTTTATAGGAACTTTGTCCCCAATAACAGGCTTTATGATGACTGGTGATAATGCTACATATTTATATACAGGTGTTCAAGCTGATTATAATTTAGGAAAACTTAACTTTACACCAAGCTTTACTCCAGGTCTTTACGGCAAAGGCGATGGAAAAGATTTGGGTCACATGATTGAATTTAAAAGCGAGCTGCAGCTCTCACTTGATCTAGCTAAAGACTCTGAATTTGGTCTATCATATAATCATATATCAAATGCAAATTTTGGAGATAAGAATCCTGGTGCCAATAGCTATATGTTTAATTTCTTAAAGAAGTTTTAATAGTTTTAAATAATGAAAATTACTGATTGTTACAATTTTAATGATTTTAGAAAATTAGCAAAAAAAAAAACTTCCATCACCAATTTTCCATTATATTGACGGCGGATCAGATGATGAAAAAACACTAAAAAGAAATACTTTATCTTTCGATGATTGTGATCTTGTGCCAAATATTCTTGCAAGTGTTGGAAAGCCTGATCTATCAACCAGCATATTTGGAAGGAAAATTGATATGCCAATCTTTTTATCACCA
Source organism: Candidatus Pelagibacter communis (assembly GCF_001179965.1). Classification (GTDB taxonomy): domain Bacteria; phylum Pseudomonadota; class Alphaproteobacteria; order Pelagibacterales; family Pelagibacteraceae; genus Pelagibacter. Next base: position 39,527 of record NZ_CVSH01000026.1, on the reverse strand, counting down.
AGTGCTATGCAGAGATTGTATCATCCCGAAGGTGATAAAGCTTCTGCTAAAGCTGCAGCAAATTTTGGAACTTTTTATAGCATGTCATCAATGGCAAATAATACGATTGAGGAAATATCAAATATTTCAAGTGGGCCAAAACTTTTTCAATTGTATGTTCACAAGGATAAATCTATTACAGATGATTTAATTGATAGATGCAAAAGGTCAAATTTTGATGGAATGTGTTTGACCGTTGATACTCTTGTTGCAGGTAATAGGGAAAAGGACCATAGAACCGGATTTACAACTCCACCCAGACTTACAATGAATAGTCTATTAAGTTTTGCTATGCGTCCAGCTTGGGTTTTTAATTATTTAACTGGAAAAAAATTTGAATTAGCAAACGTTTCAAAAAAAACAGATAAAGGTACTAACATTTCAAAGTCTGTAATCGAATATATTAACGAACAATATGATCCAGCCATGAATTGGAAGGATGCAGAATATTGTGTAAAAAAATGGGGAAAACCTTTTGCGTTAAAAGGTGTTATGTCAGTAGATGATGCTAAAAGAGCAATTGATATTGGATGTACCGCTATAATGGTATCAAATCATGGCGGCAGGCAATTAGATGGTTCGAGATCACCTTTTGATCAGATAAAAGCAATTTCAGATGCTGTGGGAGATAAACTTGAAATAATTCTAGACGGTGGAATTAGGAGAGGAACGCATGTATTAAAAGCCTTGGCAGCGGGCGCAAAAGCGTGTAGTTTCGGAAAAATGTTTCTGTTCTCTTTGGCCGCAGGCGGTCAACAAGGCGTTGAACATTTATTACAAAACATGCATGATGAGATACATAGAAACATGGTGCTAATGGGCTGTAAAAATTTAGGAGAATTAAATAGCTCGAAGATAATTTATAGAAAATAAAAATTGGAGATAAAATGAAACTTGCAAAAAGCTTAGATAGACTCGGAACAGAAACTGCATTTAGTGTTCTTGCAGAAGCTAAAAAACTAGAGGCTCAAGGAAAACCAATGATTCACTTAGGTTTAGGTCAGCCAGATTTCAAAACACCAAAACATGTGGTTGATGCAGCTAAAAAAGCTTTAGACGATGGTCATCATGGTTACGTGATGTCAAACGGTATACCAGAGTGTAGGCAAGCAGTAGCAAGATGGGTTAAAAAGAGATACAACGTCGACATAAGTTTCGAGAGAGTTTTAATAATGCCAGGTGGAAAACCTACCATGAGCTATGCAATTCAATGCTTTGGTGAGCCAGGTGCAGAAATAATTCATCCTACTCCAGCATTTCCTATATATGAGTCAATGATAAACTATACAGGATCAACCTCAGTACCATACGATTTGACTGAAGATAAAGATTTAAAATTTAGCGCAGATAAAATTCTTTCTTTAATAACAGACAAAACAAGATTATTAATTTTAATAAACCCAAATAATCCAACTGGAAGCTTTGTTGAGAGATCAGAGATAGATAAAATCGCAGAGGGTTTGAAAAAATATCCTCATGTAACAATACTAAGTGATGAGATTTATAGTAGGCAAATTTTTGATGGCAAAGAAATGCCATCCTTTTTTAATTACCCAGAGTTAAGAGATAGATTAATAGTTCTTGAGGGCTGGAGTAAAGCTTATTCAATGACAGGATGGAGATTGGGTTGGAGTTTTTGGCCAGAACATTTAGTTGAACATGTAAACAAATTATTAATTAATAGTGTTTCATGTGTAAATGCAGCAGCTCAATTTGCTGGCATAGCCGCTCTAGATGGCCCTGATGACTCAATCCATGAAATGATGGAAAAATTTACAGCAAGAAGAAAACTAATTCATGAAGGACTAAATAGTTTGCCTGGTGTTGAGTGTAGTTTGCCAGGTGGCGCCTTTTATGCATTTCCAAAAGTGATTGGAACTGGAATGAATGGAGCAGAATTTTGTAAGAAAGCCATGCACGAAGCAGGTGTTGCAATTGTTCCAGGGACTGCTTTTGGTAAAAGTTGCAATGATTACGTAAGATTTAGTTTTGCAGCATCTAGAGATAATATTTCGCAAGCTCTAGATAACATTAAAAAAATGCTTGGCTAAGTTTTAATTTAACCAATTGCTTGGTATACTACCTTTAGTAAATGGAAAATACATCACTTAAAAAAGATTTAACTTTGCTTTTGAAAGATAGAATTTCTTTATCAGAGTCAACCAGATTAAACTTTGCGAGAGGTGAAGATACTTTCGATCCAGTTCTTTCACAAGCAGTAGTTTTTCCTGAGAATAATGAGGAAGTTTCTAAAATTTTAAAACTGTGTAATAAGCATCATACACCTGTAGTTCCCTTTGGAACAGGAACATCATTAGAAGGACATGTGGTTGGGAATAAAGATGGAATTACAATTTCTCTAGAAAAAATGAATAAGGTTTTAAGCGTTAATGCATCTGACTTTGATTGCCGTGTGCAAGCAAACGTCACTAGAGAAGAGCTTAATGAATATTTAAGAGAGGACGGTGTTTTTTTTCCGATTGATCCAGGAGCAAATGCATCTTTAGGAGGTATGGCATCTACATCAGCATCTGGAACAATGGCAGTTAAATACGGAACAATGAAATCAGTAATAACGGGATTAACTGTTGTATTACCAAATGGCGATATAATTAATACTGGCGGAAGAGCCAAAAAAACTTCTGCTGGATATAATTTAACAAATTTATTTATTGGATCTGAAGGTACACTTGGAATAATAACCGAAGTCCAATTGAGATTATCACCTATACCCGAAAGCATCATGAGTGCAGTTTGTCATTTTCCAACACTTGAAGATGCAGTTAAAACTGCTCAGGAGACAATACAATATGGAATTCCTATTGCTAGAGTTGAAATGCTTAATAAAGATCAAATGGAAATAAGTATAAACTACTCTAAACTTGAAGATGTAAGCGCGTTGCCAACCTTATTTTTTGAATTTCACGGCTCAGAAACATCAAATAAAGAGGCAATTGGGGTAGTTGAGGAAATTTCAAAAAATAATAATGGAAGTAAATTTAAATGGGCTGACACAATTGAAAAAAGAAAGAAAATGTGGAGAGCCAGATGGGATGCTTGGTACTCTGTGAAAGCTTTGATAAATGATGGAAGAGTGTACACCACAGATGTTTGTGTCCCAATTTCAAAAATCACAGAGTGTGTAAATTTTGCTGAAAAAGAGGTAAGAAAACTAGGTTTAAGGGCTCCAATGGTTGGTCATTTAGGGGATGGAAATTTTCATATTATGATGCCTTACAACCCAAAAGAACAAGATGCATACAAGAAAATAAAATATTTTAATGATATTTTAATTGATAAATCACTTGAGCTTGAGGGTACAATTACAGGTGAGCATGGCATAGGTTTACATAAAAAAAGCTATCTATTAAAAGAACATCCAGATAACCTTCCAGTTATGAAATCAATTAAAAGAACAATGGATCCTAATAATATAATGAATCCAGGAAAAATTTTTGACTTAAATTAAAAGAAAAAATATGAAAAAAATTTTAGTTACAAGAAAATTACTGCAATCAAATGAAGATAGATTAAAAGAGCTATATGATGTTAGACTTAACAACAATGATGAACTTTACTCTCAAAGCAAATTAATTGAATTAAGCCAAGGATGCGATGGTATTCTTTCAGCATTAACAGATAAATTGGATGAAGAAACAATTAAAAAATTACCAGACACAGTAAAAATTTTATCTAATTTTGCTGTGGGTTTTGGAAACATCGATTTAGAAGCTGCCAAAAAAAAGAATATTGCAGTGACAAATACACCTGAAGTTCTTACTGATGCAACTGCTGAAATAGGTATACTACTAATTTTGGGTGCATGTAGACGTGCTTCAGAAGGCATAGATGGTGCAAGAGCATCAGACTGGAAATGGTCGGCGGATTATTTGATAGGTAAACAATTGACAGGAACAAGATTAGGAATACTTGGCATGGGTAGAATTGGACAAAAAATTGCTAAAGTTGCAAAATCATTGGGCATGATTATTCATTATCACAATCGGTCAAAACTAAGTGAAGACAAGGCTCAAGGAGCAACATATCATGATAATTTAAAAAGTTTATTGTCCGTATCTGATGTTTTATCCGTTTGTTGCCCTGCATCAAAAGAAACCATAAATCTTATAAATAAAGAAACTTTGGAATTTTTGCCAAAGGGTGCAGTTGTTACAAACGTTGCAAGGGGAGATATTGTTGACGATGAAGCGTTAATAGATGCTTTGAATAGAAGAAAAGTTTATGCAGTCGGTTTAGATGTCTATAAAGGTGAACCAAATTTAAATCCAGGTTATCTCAAGCATAAAAGTGCTTTTATACTTCCCCACTTAGGGAGTGCCACAAAAGAAACAAGAACAGCAATGGCTAATTTAGCGATAGATAATATTGAGGAATATTTCAAAACGGGTAATTGTAAAAATAAAGTAAATTAGAAGTATTTTAAAGTAATTACCACTTCAAGTTGAAAAAAACTTATTTGAGGACCATTTAACAAGGGACTCACAACTCCTAATATGCTTTAATTATTTTAAGTTAATTAACTAAGAGGAGAAAACAATGGTTAAAGAAAAAAAATCATTGAAGGGAAAAATTCCTTCAAGACGTAAGTTCTTTAAAACTGCAGCCGCAGCGGGTGCAGCAGCTGTTGCAATGCCGTATGTAAATTTAGGTGCTGCACAGACTCTAAAAATGCAAGCTGCATGGCCAAGTGGTGCTAACATATTTTTTGAAATGGCAGGAGACTATTGCAAAATGGTTAGCGACATGTCAGGTGGATCATTAAAAATTGATCTTCAACCTGTTGGAGCAGTTGTTAAGACTAGTGAAATTGGACAAGCTGTAAGTTCAGGAGCTGTAGATATGGGTCACTGGGTAACGGCTTACTGGTATGGTAAGAATCCGGCCGCTTCACTATTCGGAACTGGACCTTCGTACGGAATGTCATCTCAAGAAGTAATGGGATGGATGGAGTATGGTGGAGGAAGAGCACTTTATGAAGAGACTATTAAAAAAGTAGGTTTCGACTATACAGGTGTTTTTCACATGCCTATGCCAGCACAACCGTTTGGATGGTTTAAGAAAAATGTAACAAAAGTATCTGATGTTAAAGGTATGAAGTATAGAACAGTTGGTCTTGCAACTAACGTTCTTACTGCAATGGGAATGGTCGTTAGACAGTTACCAGGTGGTGAAATTCAACCAGCTATGAAAACTGGTTTGATTGAAGCTGCTGAGTTTAACAACCCAACTTCAGACTCTCAGTTTGGTATGCAAGACGTTTCTAAGCATTATCACTTAGGAAGTTTCCACCAATCTCAAGAGATGTTTGAAATACCTATCAACAACAAAACATTTAACGGTCTGTCACCAGCTAACCAAGCAATATTAAAAAATGCTGCTTATGCTGCAAACACAGATAACTATTTCAAAGCATTAGTTAGATATTCAGCTGATTTATCTAAATTAATGAATGAACATAAAGTTAATGTTTACCAAACGTCTGATGAGATTTTAGCTCAACAATTAAAAGGTTGGGATAAAGTAATCGGTGATTTCAATAAGAAAGATCCTTTCTTTAAGAAAATCGTAGATTCTCAAAAAGCATACGCTAAAAGAGTAATGAAGTACTTGCTGATGAACCAGCCTAATTACAAATTAGCTTATGAAAATGAGTTCGGACCTATTGGTAAAGTTAAGATATAATTATTAACTTAAATATTTAAAAAGGGGACCATTTGGTCCCCTTTTTTTTGTTTGCTTTGTTAATATAACTTAACATAAAGTACGATAATGAAATCTTTCATAAAATTTGCCGACACACTTAGTGCTTCAATGGGTAAAGCTTTTTCTTGGTGTATAGTCATTCTTATGGGAGGAACTTGCTATGAAGTTATCATGGCATATGCATTCAATAGCCCAACATTATGGAATTTCGATTTTAGTTTACAAATGTATGGAGCTATTTTTATGATGGCAGGAGCATACACCTTATCGACAGAAGCTCATGTAAGAGGTGACGTAATTTACAGATTATTTCCAACAAGAGTACAAGGTTGGATCGATTTAATTCTCTATTTTATATTTTTCTTTCCTGGAATTTTAGCTTTAGCTTTTTACGGATATGAATATGCAGCTTTAGCCTGGAAAATTAAAGAAACGAGTTGGAACAGTCCAGCACAAATACAAATCTATATGGCAAAATCATTAATACCATTGTCTGGAATATTATTAACCATACAAGGTGTCAGTGAGGTATGCAGAGCAATTATTTGTATTAGAACTGGGCATTGGCCTCAAAGAGCATCTGCAGATGCTGAGGAAACAGAAAAAGTTTTAATGAGAACTTCGCAAAAGGACGATCAAGCAGATGTTATTTGAATTAACTAATCCAGAGATTGCAATTTTAATGATGAGTTTATTTCTCTTTGCAGTTTTGTTAGGATTTCCGATTGCGTTCACATTGCTAGCAATGGGTGTTGGTTTTGGTTATTACGCTTATTTTGATCCAACTAGAATGGATCACTTGTTTGATAATCGGATATTTTCTTTGCTTGTTTCTAACACGTATACAATTATGGATAATACCGTTTTAACAGCAGTCCCCTTATTTTTATTTATGGGATATTTAGTAGAGAGAGCAGGTATTGTAGCAAAACTATTTTTTGCAATAAGACTAGCGTCGCACAGACTTCCAGCGTCGATGGCGGTAGCTGCATTAGTAACTTGTGCATTATTCTCGACAGCTACAGGAATAATTGGTGCTGTCGTTACACTTATGGGACTTCTTGCTTGGCCCGCAATGATTAGAGCTGGATATGACAAAAAATTTGCTTCGGGAGTAATTTGCTCAGGTGGATGTTTAGGAATTCTTATTCCGCCAAGTATCATGTTAATTGTTTATGCAGTAATCGCTCAGTTGTCTCCACTCAGACTTTTTGCTGCAGCAATATTTCCAGGATTGATGTTGGCAGGGTTATATATTCTTTATGTTATAATAAGAGCATACTTTAATCCTTCTTTAGCTCCAAAACCTGCAGCTGAAGAAATTCCTCCAAGATCTGAAATTTTAAAAGAAGTATTAGTCTCATTTGTTCCATTATTTTCATTAATAATCCTAGTTTTAGGAACTATATTAGCTGGATTAGCTACACCTGCTGAAGCAGCAGCCGTTGGTGCATTTGGAGCATTAGTGCTTTCTTATTTTTATAAATCTCTTAAATGGAAAAATTTTAAAGAGTCTGTTTTTTTGACTGCAAAAACTAGCGCTATGATTATGTGGTTATTTGTAGGGTCATGGACTTTTGCCTCAGTATTTTCTTATCTTGGAGGACATGAGGTATTTGAACATTTTTTTAAATCAATGGATATTAAACCATGGCAATTTTTAGTAATCACACAAATTATTATTTTCCTTTTAGGATGGCCACTTGAATGGACAGAAATATTAATTATTTTTGTGCCAATTTTTTTACCACTTGTAGAGTTTTTTGGAGTTAATCCTTATTTCTTTGCAATGTTAATTGCGCTAAATTTACAAACATCTTTCTTAACTCCCCCCATGGCGATGTCAGCTTACTACTTAAAGGGTGTTCAAAGCAGAAATGTTCAGTTAATGGAAATTTTTAGAGGAATCATGCCTTTCCTTGGAATTGTAATTCTTGCTATGGTTTTAATGTATATATTTCCCGGAATAGCATTGTGGTTACCTGATACATTATTTGCAGAGTAATTTTTAAATGACGAATGTCTTTTCACTACCAATATCTAAATTAGCAGAAAAGATTAGAAAATCCGAGATGACTTCTTTAGAGTTGTGTGAGCACTATATTTCTCAAGTAAACAAATTTGAAAAAGATGTTAAAGCTTGGGCATTCTTTGATAAAAAACTATTATTAGAAAAAGCCCAAGAAGCAGATACTTATAGAAAGTCAGGTAAACCGATGGGGTTACTTCATGGAGTTCCTGTAGCTTTAAAAGATATAATTGGCACTTATGATATGCCAACAGAATGTGGCACTGTTTTAAGAAAAGGTAGAACTCAATCGCAAAATGCTGAAATAGTTGACTTATTAAAATCTGAAGGTGCAATAATAATGGGTAAGACAGCAACATCAGAACTTGCCTATCTTGGGCCTCCAGCAACAAGAAATCCTCATGATTATACAAGAACACCTGGTGGATCCTCGAGTGGATCAGCTGCTGTAATTGCAACTCATATGGCTCCATTATCTATTGGATCTCAAACTGGCGGATCCGTTATAAGACCTGCTTCTTATTGTGGTGTAGTTGGTTACAAACCAAGTTATGGATTAATATCAAGAAATGGTGTTCTCAGAACATCATATAATCTAGATCATATAGGTGTTTTCGGAAAAACCGTCGAGGATGTAGCTTTACTTGCAAAGGTGTTAATTAAAAAAGATCAGTACGATGAAGCGACTATACATTATTCATCAGAGTTTATGTTGGAAGAATGTTTGAAAGCACCATTATTTGAGCCAAAATTTATTTTTTATAAAACCGATAGCTGGAAAAAGATTGATAAAAAATCAAGAGAGTCTTTTGAATACTTTATTAAAACTTTTAAAAAAAATATTGAAGTATTCGATACGCCATCATATTTTAAGGATATAGATAAATATCACAGAGTTATTCATGAAACCGACTTAGCTAATAACTTTCAAGTTTACTACAAAAAGTCTAAAAATAAGCTATCAAAACAAATGCAATCAGCAATCGCAAGAGGAATGAAATATTCAGCAAAAGAATATTTAGATGCAGTTGATTTTATGAAAAGAAGTTATGAGTCTTATAAAGAGGTATTCGAGGATTACCACGGAGTATTAAGCCCGTGTAGCACTGGGGTAGCAGATAAAGGACTAAAAGACACTGGAAGTGCAGATTTTAATAGAGTCTGGTCTTATATGCATACACCAGCAATTTCTCTGCCTTTACTTCAAGGAGAAAATAATCTACCCTTAGGTGTCCAGCTTGTTGGAGATAAATATGACGATCTCAGATTTTTAAGTACCGCGAGATGGCTTGAACAAAAAAGTAAGGAGTTTAATGAATAAAATAACTACATTAATAGGTTTGTCTTTTGCAGTTTTTTTTCTAGTTGGTCTTGCTACAACATTAACAAGATCAATGATGATAACCTTTTGGGATGTTTTGCCAGTCTACTTACTAATGGGAGTTGCCATATTCATGATGCTATATGAAGCCTTTTTCGATAAAAAATAATTTTTTTAATGAAGCTAGGAAGCATCGCTCTTAATTCTTTTTTAATATTATTATTTTTATATATCTTTGTAATAATTTTTTTGTTTTTTTATCAAAGAAAATTACTTTATCATCCAAGTGAAAATAATTACTTAGATGAAACATCCCTAAACCACAATATAGAAAAAAAATTTATTCAATCAGAAAATAAACTTGTTTCTTGGTATTTTGAAAAAAACTCAGATTATAAAACTATTCTTTTTTTTCATGGAAATGCTGGAAAACTCGATAATAGAATTTATAAACTAAACGAACTTTCAAAACTTGAAATAAATTACTTAATAATTGCTTATAGAGGTTTCAGTGGAAATGAGGGAAAACCAACTGAGAGTGGCTTATATGAAGACGCAAAATCCGCTAAAATTTGGCTGAATAACAATGGTGTTAAAGATAAAGATATAATTTTATATGGAGAGTCTCTTGGTACAGCAGTTGCTGTTGATTTAGCGAGTAAACATAAGTTCGCAGGGATAATATTAGAATCCCCATTTACTTCAATGACAAGACTTGCACAAAAATATTATCCAATTTTTCCAGTAAAAATTATTCTTAAAGATAAATTCGACTCTATTAATAAGATTCAAAAAATAAATTCCCCCCTATTAGTGATGCACGGTGAGGAGGATACTATAGTTCCTTTTAGCATGGGTGTTAAAATCTTTGAAAAATCAAACACTCAAAAATCAAAATATTTTATAAAAAATGATGATCATATGATGAATTTCGATCAAAATTTAATCAGCGAAATTCAAAAATTTATTAAAAGTCTAAAATAGACACATTTTAAACAAATACTCTTCAAAGTTTACAATTAAATTTTGTTTATGAGAAATATTTTTATAATTACACTTTTACTTTTAATTTGTAGCAATGCTTCTTCGGATCAATCAGATAAATACTTTCATATAGGTAAAATGGTGTCTTATGACAAAAAATTCACTCTATATTTTAAAACAAGAGAAAATGCCATACTTGCAAGAGGAGAGGATTTAAATTATGTAACTGATTATCCACAAGATCTTTATCTATATGACCATAAATTAAAAAAGGATCTACCTCTTATTTCTTATGAGTGGTTTCCAAATAAAGCTAAATTATTTTTAATGGATTATGATTATCCAGTATTTCCAGAGGATTTTGCGTATTATCTTTTAGAGGATAATAATACATTAGTGATGGTTAGTGCAAATAAAAACATCTCAAAAAATCTTACATTTGATATTCAAAAAAAAGAACTAAGATCCAACGATAGGAGTGGTAAATTAGGTTTTATAATTTCTTCGTATGCTAAGAATTGTGGATATGCTGCTCTTGATAAAAAGCATGAGTGTAATTTATTTAAACCTTTGATATCAAAAAATTTAATAAACTAATTTATTTGAGTAAAAGCTTCAGCAAATTTTTCAACATCAAATATTTGAAGATCATCCTCTTTTTCACCTAAACCAAGTCCTATTATTGGAATTTTATATTTTTTAGATAAAGCTAAGAGAATTCCACCCTTTGCTGTTCCATCTAATTTTGTCATAACAAGTCCGGTGATGGGAATAATTTTGTTAAACTCGTCAACTTGACTCAGTATATTTTGTCCTGAAGTAGCATCTAAAACTAAAATAACTTCATTTGGAGCATTATCGTCGATTTTTTTTACAACGTTTGCAATTTTTTTATACTCCTCCATCAAGTTTTTTTTATTTTGCAACCTTCCAGCTGTATCAATAATTAATTGGTTAAAATTATTTTCTTTAGCAAAACTCATTGCTTTATATGCAACAGATGCAGGATCCGACCCTTGATTTGATTTTACCAAATCGACGCCGATTTTATTTGCCCAATTTTCTAATTGTTCAATTGCTGCAGCTCTAAATGTATCAGACGCAGACAAGACTACTTTATTATTATTTTCTTTAAAAATTTTAGCGATTTTACCAATCGTTGTTGTTTTTCCAGAGCCGTTGACACCAGCCACTAATATAACATTTAAATTATTATTATTTTTGAAAAAATCTTTTTTCTCAAAATTACCCATAGTAGAGACAATATACCTTTTAAGAACTTTATTTATTTCTCCAATTAAGTCCGAACTTGGGTCAATTTTTTCTTGAGCTAAAATATTTCTTATTTCAGAAGCTGCATCAATTCCTACATCAGAACTTATTAAAAATTCCTCTATTTTATTAAGTGAGTTATCATCAATTTCTTTCTTTATAAGAATTTCTCGAAAACCCGAGGAAATATTCTGCGCACTTTTTTTAAAGCCTATTTTAAATTTTTCAAATATGCTCATTACAATTTGACATTAATAGTATTTATTTTTGAAACTGGACCCTTCATATGAATTGAATTTTTTTCATCAATTTTGACAACCAATTTACCAGTAGCAAATTCAATATCTACTTTTTGATCTGTTAAGTCATTCAACTTACCCGCTACTGCAGTTGCACAAGCTGCAGTTCCACAAGCTTTTGTATTTCCCGCCCCTCTTTCCCATACATTCACTTTTATTAAATTTTTACTAATTACTTTTGCTAAAGTAACATTTGTTTTTTCCGGAAATAAATTATGATTTTCAATTTCAGGACCTATTTTTTTTATATCGAAGTTATCAATGCTTGGTACGAAAAAAACTACATGTGGGTTTCCGATATTTACTGCTGTACCGCCTTGGAATTCTTTTTTAAATTTATCAAAAATTTTAATATTTAAATTTATTGTATTTAATTCTTTTGATAATGGAATTTCGCTCCATTTTGTTTTTGGTTGTCCCATTTCAGTTGAAACAATATTTTCTCCAATTATCTCAGATTTCAAATTTCCAGAGGAAGTAGTTAAATTAACAATTTTTTTATTTTTTTCTTTAGCTATAAAATCAGCGACACACCTTGTCCCATTACCACATGCACCTGCTTTTCCACCATCAGAATTAAAAAATTCAAGATAACCATCAGAGTTTTGGTTTTTTTTTAATAAATATTAACTGATCGCAACCAATAAAATTTCTATCGCAAATTTTTATAATTTGGTCTTTTGTAAGATTTATAATTTTTTCTCTATTATCTATAATTATAAAATCGTTACCCAAACCATCCATTTTAAAAGCTCTAAATTCCATATATTTAATACTTAACTTATTTATTGACTTTTTGAACCTCTATTATAGTTTGTCGAAGTTTCCGCAAAAACAGCAATTTGCGGTGTCTTTGGCAACAAAGAGATCGACACCAGTCAGCGAGGGTTCGCCCACTGGTGCGATAACTGCTGGATGAAATTATGTTTGAAAATTTAACTAATAAATTCGAGGAAATATTTTCCTCCTTAAAAAAGTCAGCATCTCTAGATGAGAAGCAGGTTGATGAAGGGTTAAGAAATATCAGATTGGCACTCTTAGAGGCAGATGTCTCATTAGAGGTTGCTAAAGATTTTGTAAATAAAATTAAACCTAAGGCATTAGGACAAGAAATCATTAGATCTACATCGCCAGGACAAATGGTGGTGAAAATTGTAAATGATGAATTAATAAATTTATTAGGAAGCGAAAATACTGATTTAAATTTTAATGCTGTACCTCCAGTATCTATGATGATGGTAGGTTTACAAGGATCTGGAAAGACCACAACAACAGCAAAACTTGCAAAGTTTATTGAAAAAAATAAAAAAAAGAAAGTAATGATTGTGAGCTTAGATATTTATAGGCCCGCAGCTCAAGAACAACTTAAACTTTTAGGAGAACAGCATAATATTAACACCTTACCAATTATTGAGGGACAACAACCAGCTGATATATGTAGAAGAGCTTTGAGTGCCGCAAGTCTTAATGGATCAGAGGTAATATTATTCGATACTGCGGGTAGGACCCAAATCGATTTACAAATGATGAGTGAAATTAAGCAAATTGAAGAAATTATAAATCCCGTAGAGACAATTTTGGTTGCAGATTCGCTTACTGGTCAGGTTGCAGCAAATGTGGCTAAAGAATTTAAAAATACAGTTAATTTGTCAGGAATTGTTCTTACAAGATCTGATGGAGATGGAAGAGGCGGAGCTGCATTAAGCATGAAATATGTAGCAAATGTTCCAATAAAATTTTTAGGTGTTGGTGAAAAAATTGAAAATCTTGAAGTTTTCTATCCCGAAAGAATTGCAAACAGAATTTTAGGAATGGGGGATATAGTTAGCCTTGTTGAAAAAGCTGCTGAAGATCTTGATGAAGAGAAATTAAAAAAAACAGAAGAAAATTTAAAGAAGGGCCAGTTTTCTTTAGATGATTATTTATCACAATTAAAGCAGATGAAAAAAATGGGTGGCATAGAGGGCATAATGTCCTTTCTTCCTGGGGTTTCAAAAATAAAATCACAAATGGATCAATCTGGAATAGATGAAAAAGTTATAACTCAAAATGAAGCTGTTATTTTATCGATGACTAAAAAAGAGAGACAAAATCCAAAAATAATTGATGGATCAAGAAAAAAAAGAATTGCTAATGGCTCTGGTACAGACATAGCCACTATCAATAAATTGCTCAAGCAATTTAAAATGATGTCTGAAATGATGAGAAAGATGTCAAAAGGAAATATGAAAGGAATGGCAGATAAAGGTATTCCGCCTGAACTTTTTAATCAACTAAAATAAAAAAAAGGAGAATAATGTTAAAACTTAGATTATCGATGGGAGGGACAAAAAAAAGACCAGTTTACAAAATAGTTGTTGCTGATAGTAAATTTCCAAGAGATGGAAGGTTTATTGAAAAATTAGGTTTTTTTAATCCTTTGCTTCCAAAAGAAAAAAAAGAAAGAATTGGACTTCAAACGGATAGAATAAAATATTGGTTAAGCCAAGGCGCACAACCAACCACTAGAGTTGCTAGATTACTTGGTGAACATGAGCTAATTCCTATGCCAGCAAAAGGTAATAATCCAATGAAGGCTGTACCAAAAAAAGAAAGAAAAAAAGAGGCAAAAGAGGAGTCACCAAAAGAAGGACAAAAAGCAGATGCTCCAAAAGAAGCTCCTAAAGCAGAGGAGAAAAAAGCAGATGCTCCAAAAGAAGCTCCTAAAGCAGAGGAGAAAAAATAAAAATGTTTATAGCTCAAGTATTTACATTATATCCTGAGTACTTTCCTGGACCTTTTAAAAATGGACTTTATGGGAAAGCTATTGAAAAAAAAATTTGGGATTTGAGAACTGTAAATATTAGAGATTATGCAATTGATAAACATAAGACAGTTGATGATACTCCTTACGGAGGAGGCTCAGGAATGTTAATCAAGCCTGACGTACTCGCAAAGTCGTTAGATAAAAACATTAATCGAGATGAGAAAATTGTTTACTTATCTCCAAAAGGAAAAGTTTTTAATCAAAAAATTGCAAAAGAACTTTCTTTAGAAAATAAAGTTAACATAATTTGCGGTCATTTCGAAGGTATTGACCAGAGAGTATTAGAAAACAGAAAAATAGACGAGATAAGTTTAGGAGATTTTGTCCTTTCTGGAGGTGAAACAGCAACTTATGTTTTTTTGGATGCTATATTAAGATTAATACCCGGAGTACTTGGAAATGAAAAATCTACTAGCGAAGAAAGCTTTGAAAATGGTTTATTGGAGTATCCACAGTACACAAAACCTCAAATCTGGGAGGAAAAAAGTGTGCCAAATGTGCTTTTATCAGGTGATCATGCGAAAATTAAAGACTGGCGTTTATCTCAATCAGAGGCTATAACTCGCGACCGAAGGCCAGATTTATGGCAAAAATATAACAAAAAAAACTAATTTGATAAACTTACAAATGAAAACTATTGAAGAAATTAATCAAGCTAATGTCAAAAAAATAGCTGCAGAAAAAAAATTACCAAATTTTTTTCCAGGCGATATTGTGAAAATTGGTGTTAGAATTACAGAGGGCAAAAGAGATAGAATTCAATATTTTGAAGGAGTTTGTATTGCTAAAAAGAATAGAGATTTAAACTCATCTTTTACAGTAAGGAAAATTTCATTTGGCGAAGGTGTGGAAAGAACATTTGCACTCTATAGTCCAATTGTAGACTCAATCAAGGTAATTAGATCTGGAAAGGTAAGAAGGGCAAAACTTTATTATCTTAGAGACAGAACAGGAAAATCAGCAAGAATTGCAGAAAAAATTAAGAAAAAAATTGGCATTGATGTAGATGTTAAAACAGAACAACCAACAGCACAAAATGTAACTAAAACTGAAGAAAGTAATATAACAGAGGAAACGAAAGTAGAGAAAGAGTCTGTTGAAAAAAAAGATACCTCTGAAAAAAAAAATGAAAAAGAGACTCTTAAAGATAAAAAATAGTCTTTTTTAAAATGCCTAGAACTTTATACGACAAAATTTGGAATGAACATTTAGTTCATCAGCAAGATGATGGTACATCTTTATTATTTGTGGATAGACATTTAATACATGAGGTGACAAGCCCACAGGCATTTGAGGGGCTTAGAAATTCAAAAAGAAAAGTGAGACAACCAAAGTTAACACTTGCTGTAGTTGATCACAATATTCCTACAACCGATAGATCTAAAGGAATTGATGATGTTGATTCTAAAATTCAGGTAGAAACATTAGAAAAAAATTGTAAAGAATTTGGTATCAAACTTTTTGGAATGGACGATAAAAGACAAGGTATTGTTCATATAGTAGGGCCCGAGCAAGGTTTCACGCAACCAGGTACAGTAATTGTTTGTGGAGATAGCCACACTGCTACTCATGGTGCATTTGGCGCCCTAGCATTTGGAATAGGTACTTCAGAAGTAGAACACGTTTTAGCAACTCAAACCTTGGTACAAAAAAAGGCAAAAAATTTTAGAATAAACGTTAATGGGAAACTGTCACTGGGAGTGACTTCAAAGGATGTTATTTTGCAAATAATTGGAAAAATAGGAACAGCTGGAGGTACTGGATGTGTATTAGAGTATGCTGGTTCGGTGATTTCAGACCTGTCTGTGGAACAGAGAATGACGATTTGTAATATGTCAATCGAGGGTGGTGCTAGAGCTGGTCTTATTCAACCTGATGAAAAAATTTTTAATTACTTAAAAGGAAGACCAATGTCCCCAAAAAATGAAAATTGGAATAAAGCTTTAGAGTATTGGAACTCACTTAAAACTGATAATGATGCTAAATTTGATAAAGAGATCAATTTAAATGGAGAGGATATTGCTCCTATGGTAACTTGGGGAACTTCTCCAGAAGATGTTGTAACAATAAATGGAAAAATACCGAACCCTGATAATGAGAAAAATGAAGATAAAAAAAATTCAATTAATAGATCTTTAAAATATATGGGTCTAAAACCAGATGTTAAAGTTCAGGATATAAAAATTGATAAAGTTTTTATTGGAAGTTGTACCAACGGAAGAATAGAAGATTTACGAGAGGCTGCTCAAATTTTAAAAAATAAAAAAAAGGCTGCACATGTGCATGGCATGGTTGTTCCAGGATCTGGACTAGTAAAAGAACAAGCAGAACAGGAAGGTTTAGATAAAATATTCATTGAGTCTGGATTTGAGTGGAGAGAGCCTGGTTGCTCAATGTGCTTAGCAATGAATGCTGATAAATTAAAACCACAAGAGAGATGCGCATCTACTTCAAATAGAAACTTTGAGGGAAGACAAGGAAGAGGTGGTCGTACACATCTAGTAAGCCCAGGTATGGCAGCAGCTGCTGCAATTGCTGGAAATCTTGATGACGTAAGAAAATATCAAAACTAATGAAAAAATTTGTATCCCTCAAAAGTATTCCTGCATATTTGCCAATCGTCAATATCGATACTGATATGATCATCCCAAAACAATTCCTAAAAACAATAAAAAGAACAGGATTGGGAAAAAACCTTTTTCATGAAATGAGATATGATAACGATGGAAATATTATTAAAGATTTTATTTTAAATAAGAAACCATTTGATGTTTCAAAAATATTAATTGCGGGGAATAATTTTGGTTGTGGTTCATCAAGAGAACATGCACCATGGGCTCTTTTAGACTTTGGAATTACATGCGTGATAAGTTCAAGTTATGCCGATATCTTTTATAATAATTGTTTTAAAAATGGCATATTACCAATAATTTTAAGTGAGGAAAAAATAAAAGAATTATCAGAGTACTCAAAAAGACAAGAAGAAATAGAAATAAATTTAAATGATGAAAAAATTATCTATGGAAACAATGAGATCAGTTTTAAAATTGAGCCTTTCAAAAAAAAATGCTTATTGGAAGGACTTGATGACATTGCTTTATCTCTAGAGAAATCCTCAAATATAAATGAATTTGAAAAAAAATTAGAGTCTTCAAAACCATGGATCTTTAATGATTAAGGTTAAGAAAAGAAAAATTTTACTTTTACCAGGTGATGGTATTGGTCCAGAAGTAATCGCCGAAGTAAAAAAAATAATTAATTGGTTAAATAAAAATAGATCTTTAGATTTTGAAATTGACGAAGACTTAGTGGGTGGTGCTGCATATGATAAACATGGAACACCTATTACTGATGAAGTTTTTTATAAAGCTTTAGAAAGTGAAGCTGTAATTTTAGGAGCTGTTGGAGGTCCAAAGTGGGATAATTTGGATTTTTCCAAAAAACCAGAAAGAGCATTATTAAAATTAAGGAAAGAACTTAAACTTTTTGCAAATTTAAGACCAGCAATTTGTTTCAAGCAGTTAGTTGAAGCCTCAAGTTTAAAACCTGAAATAGTTTCAGGACTTGATATAATGATAGTCAGAGAACTTACCGGGGGAATATATTTTGGTGAGCCTAGAGGAATCAAGCCAATAGATAACGGTGAAAGAAAAGGTATTAATACTCACACTTATACAACAAGCGAAATTGAAAGAGTTTCTAGAGTAGCCTTCGATCTTGCAAAAAAAAGAAATAATAAAGTTACATCATGTGAAAAATCAAATGTTATGGAAGCTGGTCAGCTTTGGAGAGAGGAAGTTCAAGCTATTCATGATAAAGAATTTAAAGAAGTAGAATTAGAACATATGTTAGCAGACAACTGCGCTATGCAACTCTTAAGAAATCCAAAACAATTTGATGTCATTGTAACAGATAATTTATTTGGAGATATATTGTCAGATGAAGCTGCGATGTTAACAGGTTCATTAGGGTTACTACCTTCAGCATCTTTAGGAGCCAAAGACAAAAATGGAAACATGAGATCAATGTACGAGCCAGTACACGGCTCAGCACCTGATATTGCTGGAAAAGGTATCGCTAATCCAATTGCAACAATACTAAGTTTTTCAATGGCGTTAAAATATTCTTTAAATTTGGACAAAGAGTCAAAGGAGCTAGACGCTGCAGTACAAAAAATCCTTGATGATGGGCTTAGAACCAAGGATATATGTTCAAAAGGTAATAAGGAAGTATCAACAAAAGATGTTGGAGATGCGATTATTGCTTGTTTGCAAAATTAGTTAATTTCAATTATTTTATAAAAATTATGACAATTTATACAGCTCCCGTTGAAGATATGATGTTTCTTTATGAGAACTTAAGAAATAATAAAAATTATAATGAGATAGAAAAGTATAAGGATGTCACGCCAGATTTGGTAAAAAATATTTTAGAAGAGGCAGCTAAAATAAATCAAAACATCATACTACCACTAGCAAAGTCTGGAGATGAAAACCCAACTGTATTAGAAAATGGCATTGTTAGAACTCCCCCAGGTTATAAAGAAGCATATAAGAAGTATATAGAGGATGGATGGACTTCTTTATCATGTGATCCAAAATTTGGTGGTCAAGGAATGCCAAAAACTGTAAGTGCCTTTTTTGATGAAATGTTATCTTCAGCATGTTTATCTTTCAAGCTTTACTCAGAGTTAAGTATCGGTGCGTACAATTGTATTAACCATCATGCTACTGATGAAATTAAAAATAGGTATTTACCAAAAATGGTTGAGGGTAAATGGAGTGGCACAATGTGTCTTACAGAACCTGTATGTGGAACAGACCTAGGTTTGCTCAAAACAAAAGCTGTAGAACAAAAAGATGGAAGTTTTAAGTTAAGCGGGCAAAAAATATTTATTACTTCAGGAGATCATGATTTAACTGAAAATATTATCCACTTAGTTATTGCCAGAGCATCTGACTCCCCAAGTGGAACTAAGGGAATAAGCTTATTTTTGGTTCCAAAATTTATTGTTAAGGATGATGGATCAATTGGTCCACGAAACGGTGTATCAACTGGATCTATTGAGAGTAAAATGGGAATAAAAGGCTCAGCAACTTGTGTTTTAAACTTTGATGATGCAGTTGGGTATATGATTGGACCAAAAAATAAAGGTTTAAATTCTATGTTTACAATGATGAATCTTGAAAGGATTGTTGTAGGAATTCAAGGTTTAGGCATTTCAGAAATTGCTTATCAAAATTCAGTAAACTATGCAAAAGAACGTAAACAAGGTAAAGCACACAATGGAAAAAATCAAAATGGAGGAGCAGATTTAATAATTGAACATGCAGATATCAGAAAATCATTGCTAAATATGAAATCTATAATTGAAGGTGAAAGAGCATTATGTTTTTGGTTATCACAACAAACAGAGGTAAGCCTTTATCATTCTGACGAAAAAATAAGAAGGGAAGCATCGGAGCTAGTATCATTAATGACACCCGTAGTTAAATCGATGTTTACAGATTTAGGTATGGAAATAACAAGTGATGCTATGCAAATATTCGGAGGTTATGGATATACAAAAGACCAAGGAATAGAACAGCTTTACAGAGACAACAGAATTACTCCAATATATGAGGGTACTAACTCAGTTCAGGCTATAGATTTAGTTTTTAGAAAATTAGTAAATAAAGAAAGTGATATTATAAATAAATATATTGAGAGTTTAAAAAAAGACTTATCTAGCAATAATCAAGAATTAAAAAATTTTAACGAAAAATTAGAAAACAGTTTGAAAACTTTAATTAAATTTACTGATTGGATTAAAGATAAAATGCAAAAATCCAAGAACGATGTTAGTGCTGCATGCAATGATTACCTAAAAGTGTTAGGTTATGTTGCTGTTGCTCATTCTTGGATAAAGGTTTTAGAGGTTAGTTATAAAAACTATGAAACAAACAAACAATTTTATGAGGACAAAATTAATACTGCCAAGTATTATTTTGAAAGAGTTTTACCAAGGATCGAAAGTCATTATATAACTGCCGTTAGTGGAAGTGATTATATAATGAGTCACAAATTTAATTAATGAATAAATACGAGCAAAACTTAGATAAAAACAAAGCTAACTTTGTGCCATTAACACCACTTAGTTTCCTAGAAAGAGCAAAAGATATATACCCTAACTATGAGGCTCTTATCTATGAGGATAAAAAATTTACCTGGAAAGAAATTTATAAAAGGTGCATTAAATTTGCAAGTGCTCTTGAAAAAATTGGAATTGGTGAGGGAGATACAGTTTCAGTTATGGCATTCAATACACCTGAAATTTTTGAGGCCCATTATTCTGTCCCAATGACGGGTGCAATATTAAATACAATTAATACAAGATTAGATGCTAAAACTGTGGCATATATAATTGATCACAGTGAGGCAAAAGTACTTATCGTCGATCGACAATTACACTCTGTAATAGAGAAAGCGCTTACACAAACTAAAATAAAGCCAATAATAATTGATGTTCAAGATGATTATGCAGATCAATCACTTTTAAAAAAAATTGGAGAAAAAGAGTATGAAGAATTTTTAAAAACTGGTGATGATAATTACGTTTGGAGAAGACCTAAAGATGAGTGGCAAGCTATATCATTAAGCTATACATCTGGCACAACAGGTAATCCTAAGGGCGTTGTATATCATCACAGAGGTTCTTATTTAATGTCAACTGGTAGTGCAGTTGCATGGAACATGCCAAATAGATTAAATTTTTTAACAATAGTCCCAATGTTTCATTGCAATGGTTGGGGGTATCCTTGGACTGTTCCAATGCTAAATGGGAAAACAATTTGCTTAAGAGCAATAGATATAAAAAAAATCTTTGAATTAATTGAAAAGCATAAGATTACTCACTTCGGAGGAGCGCCAATTGTTTTGAATATGATCACAGGTGCATCTGAAAGTGAAAGAAAAAAATTAAATCATAAAGTTTACGTTTTAACCGCAGGGGCACCACCACCGAGTATTATCTTTAAAAAAATGGAGGCTCTTGGGTTCGAGGTAATGCATGTTTATGGACTTACAGAGACATACGGACATATTTTACAGTGCGCATGGAATGATGAGTGGAATTCTTATGATGAAGATAAAAAAAATGAAATTAAAGCAAGACAAGGTGTAAGATACCCTAATACTGAAGACACAATGGTAATGGATCCTGAAACAATGAAACCAGTGCCCAAAGATGGAAAGACAATAGGTGAAATCATGATAAGAGGAAATATTGTTATGAAGGGATATTTTAAGGACAAAGAAGCTACTGATAAGGCTATGTCGCATGGATGGTTTCACTCTGGAGATCTAGCTGTAACAAATCCAGATGGTTATATTAAGATAAAAGATAGATCAAAAGATATTATAATTTCTGGCGGAGAGAATATTTCATCAATTGAAATAGAAAATACTTTAGCAAAACATCCGAGTGTTTCAATTGCTGCTGTTGTTGCGAAACCAGACGAAAAATGGGGAGAAGTACCATGTGCTTTTATAGAAAAAGTAAAAGATAAAGAAGTGACCGAGAAAGAATTAATATCTTATTGTAAAGAAACATTAGCAGGCTTTAAAGTACCAAAAAAAATTGAATTTTGTGAATTGCCTAAAACTTCAACAGGAAAAATCCAAAAATTTGAATTAAGGAAATTAGCCAAGGAGCTAAACTGAACCTAGACGTTAACGGCAAAAACGTATTTATTTCTACAGGTGGCTTTGATTTTGATAAAGATAAGCCATCTATTATGTTGATGCATGGAAGTGGGTTAACTCATATTGTTTGGTCTCTTCATGAACAGTTTTATGCATCCCAAGGATATAATGTTTTATCAATTGATTTACCAGGACATGGAAGCTCTGAAGGCCCATCACTTAAATCTATTGAGGATATGTCGTCTTGGGTAAAAAGTTTCATGGAAACACTCAAAATTCAAAAGATTATCATCGTTGGTCATTCGCAGGGTTGTTTAGTTGGAATAGATTTTGCATCTAAATATCCAGAATTTATTGATGGATTAGTATTAGTTGCTGGATCATATAAAATGCCTGTAAATCAAGATTTGATAGATCTTGCAGAGGCTGGAGATGATAAGGCGATATTACTAATGATGAAATGGGGTTATGAGGGATCCAAGGCATTTATTGGTGGAAACCCTGTAAAAAAGATAATTAACTCATCTAGAGAAATTATAGAAATTTTATCAGTAGACTTAAAGGCTTGTAATAACTACAAGTCTGGAAAAGAGTCTTTAGAAAAAATTAATTGTCCGACTTTATGTATATTTGGAGATCTCGATAAAATGGTTCCCCTTAAAGTTGGTAATAAAATGTCTGAATTAATTAAAAATTCAGAAACTAAAGTGATCACTGACTGTGGTCACATGATAATTTTTGAAAAAGCTTTTGAAATGAGAAAAATTGTAAAAGAATTTATTTTAAAACTAAAAAAATGAAAAAATTTAATATTGCTAAATCAAGAAGATTAAGAAGCACTCCTTATTCATCAAGAATTGAGTCTCAAGGTGTCACGGCTTACACTATTTATAACCATATGCTTTTACCAGCTGCGTTTGGATCACTTGAAGACTCATACCATCATTTAAAAGAGCATGTGCAAATTTGGGATGTTGCTGCTGAAAGACAAGTAGAAATAAGTGGACCAGACGCCTACAAATTAGTTCAGCTTATGACTTGTAGAGACTTATCTAAGTCTAAAATTGGCAGATGTTATTATTGTCCGATTATAGATGATAATGGTGGAATGATTAACGATCCAGTGATTTTAAAATTAAAAGAGGATAAATGGTGGATATCAATTGCTGACTCGGATGTGATTTTATTTGCTAAAGGTTTAGCAATTGGTAACAAACTTAATGTAAAAATAATTGAACCAAATGTAAATATTTTAGCTGTCCAAGGACCAAAATCATTTAAATTGATGGAGAAAATTTTTGGAAAAAAGATTGCTGAAATGAAATTCTTCGGCTTTGACTATTTTGAATTTGCAGGAGATAAACATTTAATAGCAAGATCAGGTTGGTCTAAACAAGGTGGATATGAAATTTATGTTGAACATACCAAGTCAGGTTTACAGCTATATGATAAACTTTTTGATGAGGGTAAAGAATTTAATGTAAAACCTGGCTGTCCAAATTTAATTGAGAGAATAGAGAGTGGACTGCTTTCTTACGGTAACGATATAGATAACGAAGACAACCCTTACGAATGTGGCCTAGATAAATATGTAAATGTTAATAGTGACATTAATTTTTTAGGAAAAGATAAATTAATTCAATATAATAAAAATGGTTTAAAAAAAAAACTGATGGGTGTGAAAATTGAGTCTGATAACATCAGTATTACTGAGACAATAAAAATTTTTGATAATAATGAAAATCATATAGGCGAATTAAGATCAGGAGTTTATTCACCTCACTTTAATAAAGTTATTGGAATTGCAATGTTAAAAAAACCTAATTGGAATACAGGAACTAAAATTAAAATAAATATTAACGGTAAATCTGTGAACGGAACAGTTTGTGATTTACCCTTCATCTAATATAAAGTATTAAATAAGTCATGAAAATTGCTATTGTTGGTGCCACTGGAAATGTTGGACGTAAGATAATCGAGGTTTTAGAACAGAAAAAACTTTTAGTAGAGGATTTATGTTTATTAGCTTCGAAAAAAAGCGCGGGCACAGAGTTATTGTTTAATGGAAAAAAAATAAAAGTTCAAAGTTTAGAAGATTTTGACTTTTCCAAAGTTGATATTACTTTTTTTTCAGCGGGTAAAAAAATTTCAGAAGCCTATGCCGTTAAAGCTGCCAAATGTTCTGTCGTTGTAGATAATTCAAGTTATTTTAGAATGGATCCAGATGTGCCATTAATTGTTCCGCAGGTAAACAAACATCATTTATCTAATTTAAAAAAAAATATTATAGCTAATCCTAACTGTTCAACAGCTCAAATGGTAATTGTACTTAAACCTTTACATGATCTATTTGATATCAAAAGAGTGGTAGTTTCTACTTATCAATCCGTATCTGGAGCAGGAAAAGCATCGATGGATGAGTTAATTGAACAAACAAGAGATATCTTAGCAGAAAAAAAAGTTTCATCAAAAAATTTTACAAAACAAATTGCTTTCAATGCCATACCACATATAGATGATTTTCTAGATGATGGTTACACGAAAGAAGAGATTAAAATGATAAATGAAACTAAAAAAATATTAGATCACAAAATAGAATTAACAGCAACATGTGTAAGAATTCCAGTGATGGTCTCACATTCCGAGTCTTTAAATATTGAATTTAATAAAACTGTCTCACTCTCAGAGGTAAGAAAAGTTTTAGCAAAAGCCCCAGGGTGTAAAATAATTGATGATCCTTTAAATAATATGTATGCGACACCTATTGATAGCGCAGGTAAAAATGAAACATTTATTTCGAGAATAAGACAAGATAACTCAAATAAAAATTCTATAAACCTTTGGATTGTTTCGGACAATCTATTGAGAGGTGCTGCACTAAATGCTGTTGAAATTGCAGAAACCTACTATAATAAATTACAATGAAAAATAATAACCCTCTATCTCCACACATACAAATTTATAATTGGCATGTTTCATCTTTGGTATCGATTTCGCATAGAATATCTGGTGTAATTAACTATCTATTTTTTATTTTTCTATGTATTTGGATATCTTTTGTCTTTTTATTTGGACAACATTACAATTTATTTGCAGATTTTTTTAATTCAATTTTTGGAAAGTTTTTTGTAATTAGTATTATTTGGTCATTTTCTTTTCAAATTTTAAGTGAAATAAGACATTTATTTTGGGATTTAGGTTATGGATTTGATTTAAAAATTTCGAATATCACAGGTCTTTGTGTAATTTTTGGATCATTTATAAGTACAGTTCTAATTTACTTTATTGGCAGAGGAATAATCTAATGATCAATGCCACGAAAAAATGGATATTTTTAAAAGTAAGCACAATTATTTTAATACCTTTAATGATATGGTTTGTTATCAACTTTGTGTCTGTATATGATCAGAACTATAATCAGGTAATCAGTTTTTTTAGCGACCAAATAGTAAAATTCATACTCTCTTTATTACTAATAATGGCTTTTTTTCATACAGCTCTTACAATAAGTGAGATTTTTGAGGATTATATCCATAATGAAAAAATAAAAAGTGTCGCAAACAAATTATTATATTTCTTTGCTATAATATTTCCTTTAATTACAATAACAGTATTACTAAAATTTGGATTATGAGCTCATATAAAATAATAGATCATGAATATGATGTTGTCGTTTTGGGGGCAGGTGGCTCTGGTTTAAGAGCAGCCGTGGGTCTGAGTGAAGCTGGTTTGAAAACAGCTTGTATTTCAAAAGTATTCCCTACTCGTAGTCATACATCTGCTGCTCAAGGTGGAATATCTGCAGCGCTAGGAAATATGGGAGAAGATGACTGGCGTTGGCACATGTACGACACTGTTAAAGGATCCGATTGGTTAGGAGACCAGGACTCAATAGAATATTTATGCAAGGAAGCACCAAGAGCAGTTCTTGAGTTAGAAAAATATGGGGTGCCTTTCAGTAGAACCGAAGATGGAAAGATTTATCAAAGACCATTTGGCGGAATGACAAAAAACTATGGAAATGAGACGGTCCAAAGAACTTGTGCTGCAGCTGACAGAACTGGTCATGCTATTCTTCATACTTTGTATGGACAAGCTTTAAAGCATAATACTGAATTTTTTATTGAATACTTTGCTCTAGATTTACTCATGAAAGATGGAGCTTGCAAGGGTTTGATTGCGTGGAATTTAAATGATGGAACTATTCACAGGTTTAGATCTCATATTACCATAATAGCAACGGGCGGATATGGAAAAGTTTATTATTCTGCAACGTCTGCACACACTTGTACTGGAGATGGAAATGCAATGGTGCTAAGAGCGGGACTACCATTACAGGATATGGAATTTGTGCAATTCCACCCAACTGGAATTTATGGACATGGTACTTTGATATCGGAAGGTGTTAGAGGTGAGGGAGGATATCTTTTAAATTCTAAAGGAGAGAGATTCATGGAAAGATACGCTCCAAAAGCAAAAGATCTAGCATCAAGAGACGTTGTAAGCAGATCAATTGCAGTAGAAATAAATGAAGGACGAGGAGTTGGAAAAGAAAAAGATCATGTTCATTTACATCTTAATCACTTAGATCCAAAGGTAATTGAGGAAAGACTACCCGGCATATCAGAATCTTCAAGATTGTTTGCAAACGTAGATGTAACTAAGGAGCCAATACCAGTTGTTCCTACTGTACACTACAATATGGGAGGTATACCTACAAATTACAAAGCTGAAGTTTTAACATTGAACGGCTCTGAAAAGACTGTACCAGGATTAATGGCAATCGGAGAAGCAGCATGCGTTTCAGTTCATGGTGCAAATAGATTAGGCTCTAACTCTTTGATAGATTTAGTTGTTTTTGGTCGAGCGGCTGCAAAACGAGCTGCAGAACTTATTAAACCTGGCATGCCGCATGAAGAAATTTCAAAGTCTGAAACAGATAAATGTCTCGATCGATTTGATAAATTAAGAAACGGTAATGGAGATCATAATACTGCAGATCTAAGAATAGCTATGCAAAAAACTATGCAGTCAAAATGTGCGGTTTTTAGAACAGAAAAAACTTTAAAAGAAGGAGTTCAAGAAATAAGAAAACCTTTTGACGGAATGGATGCAATTTCAGTAAAAGATAAATCATTGATATTTAACACAGATTTAGTTGAAACTTTAGAATTTGATAATTTAATTAGACAAGCAATCACGACCATGGACTCCGCCTATCATAGGAAAGAGAGCAGAGGAGCTCATGCTAGAGAAGATTTCCCAAAAAGAGATGATAAGAACTTTATGCAACACACTCTGTCTTGGTGTGATGGAAAAGAGACAAAGATTGATTACAGACCGGTTCATAAATCTACATTGACAAATGAGGTTCAATATTTCCCACCACAAGAAAGAGTGTATTAATGGTTCAAATTAATCTACCTGAAAACTCAAAGATTCAAAAAGGTAAATATTATAAAGATAAAACCGGCTCCAAAAATTTAAGAAAAGTAAATGTTTATAGGTGGGATCCATCTACAGATGAAAAACCCAGAATTGATACCTATGAAATAGATATGGATAATTGTCCATCAAAAGTTTTAGATATTTTAAATAAAATAAAAAATGAGATAGATCCTAGTCTTGCTTACCGAAGATCATGTGCTCATGGAGTATGTGGATCTTGCGCAATGAACATGGATGGTAAAAATGGTTTAGCATGTACAAAATCACATGCAGAAATAAAAGGAGACATTAATATTTATCCACTTCCACACTTGAAAGTTTTAAAAGACTTAATAGGTGACTTGAGCACATTATATAAACAATATGAGTCGGTACAACCTTGGTTAAAAACATCAAAAAAACCTGAGAAAGAAAATTTACAATCTCGAGAGGACAGATCAAAATTAGATGGTCTATACGAATGCATTATGTGTGCATGCTGTTCAACTTCTTGCCCGAGTTACTGGTGGAATGGTGATAAGTATTTAGGTCCTGCTGTTTTGTTACAAGCTTACAGATGGATTATAGATAGTAGGGATGAAGATAGGAAGGAAAGATTAAAAAAAGTAGCAGATGAATTAAAATTGTATAGATGTCATACTATTATGAATTGTACCAATGCATGTCCAAAAGGCTTAAACCCAGCAAAAGCGATAGCAGAAATTAAAAAGATGTTAGCTACATCAAATATTTAAAACATTAGACTATTAATAATTTTTAATTTAAAAGATCATATTCATGAAAATAATTGAACATTTTGTAGATGGGAAAATTGTTCCTGGCTCATCAAAAAAAAAAGGTAAGGTATTTAATCCAGCTACTGGCGAGCAACAGGCAGAAGTAATGTTGGCCTCATCGTCCGATTTAAATAACGCAGTGGAAATTGCAAAAAAAGCTTTTAATGATTGGTCAATAAGACCCCCACTACAAAGAGCCAGAGTAATGTTTAAATTTAAAGAATTAATTGAAAAAAATTCTGATGAGTTAACAAAAATGATAGTTGCCGAACATGGAAAAGTTTATGAAGACGCCAAAGGATCACTTACACGAGGATTAGAAGTTGTCGAGTTTGCTTGTGGAATTCCTCATTTATTAAAAGGAGAGTTTTCGGAGAATGTAGGGACCAATGTTGATAGCTGGTCAATGCGCCAACCTCTTGGAGTAGTTGCTGGAATTACACCATTTAATTTCCCTGCTATGGTGCCTATGTGGATGTTTCCAATCGCAATAGCTTGTGGAAATACATTTGTACTTAAACCTTCTGAAAAAGATCCTTCTTGTTCGATAAAATTAGCAGAACTTTTAAAAGAAGCAGGTTTGCCAGATGGTGTTTTTAATGTCATTAATGGAGATAAAGAGGCTGTAGATGCAATTTTAAACAATAAAGATGTTAAGGCAGTAAGTTTTGTAGGCTCCACTCCTATTGCTAAGTATATTTATGAAAATTCTGCAAAAAATGAAAAAAGAGTTCAGGCATTAGGTGGTGCCAAGAATCATTTAGTAGTCATGCCAGATTGTGATTTAGATGGTGCTGTTAATGGATTAATGGGAGCAGCTTACGGATCTGCTGGAGAAAGATGTATGGCCCAATCAGTTGCAGTAGCTGTTGGAGATATAGGTGATGAACTAGTTTCAAGGCTCTCAAAAAAAGTAGAAAATTTAAAAGTCGGACCTGGTATGGATAAAGCGTCTGAGATGGGCCCTTTAGTTACTAAAGAACATTTAAATAAAGTTAAAGGTTATGTAGATTTAGGAGTAAAAGAAGGAGCCAAATTAGTTGTTGATGGTAGAGATTTAAAGCTACAAGGTTACGAAAATGGTTTTTATATAGGTGGATGTTTATTTGATCATGTTAAGAGAGATATGAGAGTATATAAAGAGGAAATATTTGGACCAGTTCTATCTGTGGTAAGAGTCAAGTCTTTTGAGGAAGCAACAAAATTAATTAACGACCACGAATATGGAAATGGAGTTAGTATATATACCAGGGATGGTGACGCAGGACGGACATTTGCAAGTAAAATTCAAGTTGGAATGGTTGGAATAAATGTTCCAATTCCTGTGCCAATGGCTTTTCATAGTTTTGGAGGATGGAAAAGATCTCTGTTCGGAGATAGCGCGATGCACGGAATGGAAGGTATAAAGTTTTATACCAAACTAAAAACAATTACATCAAGGTGGCCATCTGGGATAAGATCAAACCCAGAGTTTGTGATGCCAACTATGAAATAATTAGTATGAGCAAGATATCTTTAATAGGAGCTGGACAAATTGGGGGAACATTAGCTCACTTGATTGGAACCAAAGAATTATCAGATGAAGTAGTTTTATTTGATGTTGCGAGCGGTATAGCAAAGGGTAAAGCACTAGATATTGCACAATCATCATCTGTGGATGGATTTAATGTAAAATTTTCAGGGACCGATAATTATAAAGATATAAAAAATTCAGATGTAATAATTATTACTGCAGGAGTTCCAAGGAAACCTGGAATGAGCAGAGATGACCTGCTTGGTATAAACTTAAAAATAATGAAACAAGTCGCAGAAGGTGTAAAACAAAATGCACCAGATGCATTTGTTATTTGTATAACAAATCCTTTAGACGTTATGGTAATGGCTTTTCAAAAGTTTTCAGGACTGCCAACTAATAAGGTTGTTGGGATGGCAGGTATTCTTGATAGTTCAAGATTTAAATTATTTCTATCACTTGAGTTAAATATTCCCGTAAAAGAAATAGATGCTATGGTAATGGGTGGTCATGGTGATACTATGGTTCCCCTGCCTAGATTTACCAAAGTTTCTGGAAAACCTTTATTAGATTTGGTTAAAAGTGGAAAAATTTCAATGGAAAAACTTGAAGCCATTAATCAAAGAACAAGAGACGGAGGTGCCGAGATAGTAAAATTTTTAGAAAAAGGATCAGCTTTTTATGCGCCAGCAGCATCTGGTGTGGAGATGGCACAGGCATTTTTAAAGGATGAAAAAAAAATGTTACCATGTGCTGCCTTTTTAAATGGTGAATATGGTATAAAAAATATTTATGCCGGAGTTCCAATTATAGTTGGAAAAAAAGGAGTTGAAAAAATCGAAGTTATTAATTTAGATGAAAAAGAAAAGTCAGAATTTATCAATTCTGTGAATGCAGTAAAAAAACTTTGGGAAGCTGCATCAAAAATTGACCCTGACTTAGCTAAATAATGAATATTCACGAACACCAGGCAAAAGAATTACTTAAAAAATATGGTGCAAATGTACCTAACGGAGTATTTGCTTTAACCGTAAAAGATATTTTAGAAAAAGCGAAAAGCTTAAATAGCCAAAAACTTGTTTTAAAAGCCCAAATTCATGCTGGAGGAAGAGGCAAAGCTGGTGGAGTAAAAATATTAAATGACATTAGTGAATTGGAGAAAGAGTCAAATAATTTATTAGGAAAAAAATTAATCACACATCAAACAGGACCATCTGGAAAAATAGTAAAAAGACTTTATGTAGAGGAACCATCAGATATTGATAAAGAATTTTATTTATCTTGTCTTGTAGACCGAGGTAGTTCAAAAATAGCCTTCATCTCCAGTGACCAAGGTGGGATGGATATTGAAGAAGTAGCAAAAAAAAATCCTAACAAAATTAATACTATTAAAGTCGATTTTAATAAAAGTATTTCAGATTTGGACTGCGAAAAAGTAATAGAAATTTTTGATCTTAAACCAGATCAAAGTTTAGAAGCTATGAATATTGTGAAATCAATATATAAACTTTTTATAGATTTAGACGCTAGTATGGTTGAAATAAATCCACTAATTTTGACAAAGCAGGGAAAAATTATTTGCTTAGACGCAAAAATTAATTTCGATGATAACGCATTATTTAGACACCCAGAAATTTCTGCACTCAGAGATTTAAATGAGGAAGATCCTACAGAAATAGAGGCAAGTAAATATGATTTGTCTTATATAAAATTAGATGGAAGTATTGGTTGTATGGTAAACGGTGCAGGACTTGCAATGGCTACAATGGATATTATTAAACTTTATGGAGAAGAACCAGCAAACTTTTTAGATGTTGGTGGAGGAGCTTCAAAAGAGAAAGTATCAGAAGCTCTCAAAATCATAATTTCTGATAAAAATGTGAAAGGGATTCTAATAAATATATTTGGAGGAATTATGAAATGCGATGTTCTTGCTCAAGGAGTAGTTGATGCAGCAAAAGAAGTAAAAATTAATGTTCCACTAGTTGTTAGATTAGCTGGTACAAATTTTGAAAAAGGAAAAGATATTCTTGATAAGTCTGGGTTAAAAATAATTTCTGCAACAGATTTAAATAGTGCAGCTGAAAAAATTGTTAATGAAATAAAATAGAATGTCAGTTTTAGTTAATAAAAATACACGGCTGATTTGCCAAGGATTTACAGGTTCACATGGAACCTTTCATTCTGAACAAGCAATTAAATATGGAACTAATCTTGTTGGGGGTGTAACTCCAAATAAAGGCGGACAAACTCATTTAGATAAACCAGTATTTAACACTGTGGCTGAGGCAAAAAAGTCAACAAATGCGAATGCAAGCATGATTTATGTTCCCGCAAAATTTTGTGCTAATGCAATTATTGAGGCAATAGAGTCAGATATAGAGCTAATAGTTTGTATCACTGAGGGAATTCCAGTCTTAGATATGCTTAAAGTAAAAAAATATTTATCCAAATCGAAATCAAGACTGATAGGCCCTAACTGCCCAGGAATAATTACACCTGATGAATGCAAAATAGGTATTATGCCTGGTAATATTCATAAAAAAGGATCTGTTGGAATTGTTTCAAGATCAGGCACATTAACTTATGAAGCAGTTGCTCAAACAACCTCAAACGGATTAGGTCAATCTACATGTATTGGTATCGGGGGTGATCCAATAAATGGTACTAATTTTATAGACTGCTTAGACTTATTTTTAAATGATCCTGAAACAGAGTCTATTTTAATGATAGGAGAAATTGGAGGAACAGCAGAGGAAGAAGCTGCAGCATTTATTACACAACATAAAATTAAAAAACCCATAGTGGGATTTATTGCTGGTATTACAGCGCCACCAGGAAGAAGAATGGGTCATGCTGGAGCAATAATCTCAGGAGGCAAAGGTGGAGCAGCTGACAAAATAAAAACTATGGAGAAAGCAGGAATAACTGTTGCAAAATCGCCAGGTGAGATTGGAAAGACGCTTTTAGAAAAATTGTCACTTTAAAATAATCAATAGTGATATTATAATCAGGAATTAATGAGCTCATCAAAAAATTTAGAACAAAAAAATACATCATTTTTAACGAAGTCAAATAGTGCATTTATTGAGAATATGTACATAAGATATATCGAAAAAGATCCAAATCTACCTTTGAGTTGGAAAGACTATTTTGACACTCTTAATGATGATATTAAATCTGTTGTCAAAGAACTTGAAGGTCCTACATGGCAACCTCATAAAAAAAGAATTAAATATGAAAGCACAAAATCTACAACCAAGGTAACAAATAATGAAGATTTAGAGACAGCAAAAAGTGAGTCCATTAAAGCAATTGCTCTAATTCGTGCATATAGAATTAGAGGCCATTTAATAGCAAATCTTGATCCATTAAATCTAATGGAAAGAAAATATTTATATGAACTTCATCCAGAGGATCATGGTTTTAAAAAAGAGGATTATGATAAAAAAATATTTTTAGGTTCATACTTAGATACGGGCTACTCATCTGTTAATGAAATATTATCTAAATTAAGAAAAATATATTGTTCTACAATTGGGGCTGAATATATGCATATTACTGATCCTATTGAAAAAGTTTGGTTTAGAGACAGAATGGAAAAAAGAGAGAACCAACTAAATTTTACAGAAAATGGGAAAAAAGCTATTTTAAATAAAATTGTTCAAGCTGAGGGTTTTGAAAAATTTTTGGCAAGAAAGTATGTTGGAACAAAAAGATTCGGTTTAGATGGTGGAGAAGCGCTAATACCTGCTTTAGAGCAAATAATAAAAAGGGGCGGCCAGTTAGGAGTTAAAGAAGTAAAAATTGGTATGCCACACAGAGGACGGTTAAATGTTTTAGCAAATGTATTACAAAAATCTTATAAGAGAATTTTTAACGAATTTGCAGGAGAAGAGAATTATGCAAAAGCAGAGGACTCAGCTGGAGATGTAAAATATCATTTGGGTGCATCATCCGATAGAGAATTTGATGGAAACTCTGTGCATGTTAGTTTAACTGATAATCCTTCACATCTAGAGGCAGTAAATCCAGTTGTGCTAGGTCAAACTCGAGCAAAACAATTTTTTCATGAAGACACAACAAGAGAAAAGGTAATACCAATTTTAATTCATGGAGATGCGGCATTTGCTGGCCAAGGAGTTGTTGCCGAATGTTTTGCAATGTCTGGACTTAAAGGGCATAATACTGGAGGTACTATTCATATTATACTAAATAACCAAATTGGATTTACTACTAGTCCGAGGTTTGCTAGATCAAGTCCTTACCCATCAGATCTTGGTAAAATTGTTGAGGCACCGATCCTACATTGTAATGGTGATGATCCAGAAGCGGTCGTACATTGTGCGAAAATCGCAATAGAATTTAGACAAAAGTTTAAAAAAGATGTTGTCATAGATTTGATATGTTACAGAAGATTTGGACATAATGAGGGTGACGAACCATCTTTTACTCAACCTCTTATGTACAAAAAGATTAGAAGTCATCCAACAACTTTATCGATTTATGGAAAAAAATTAGTAGATGAAAGCACTATCTCCAAAGAATATTTCGAAAAAAATATAAATGACTTCAAAAACTTACTCGATGAACAGTTTAAAACCGCAAAAGATTATAAACCAAAGCTTAATTGGTTTGAAGGGACTTGGTCAAGATATCAACCTAAAAAAGGAAAAGATAGAAGAGGTCAAACAGGCGTTGATATAAATAAATTAATAAAAATTTCAGAAAAAATTAATCACACCAAGGAAAATCAAAATATTCACAAAACTATCAAAAAAATTCTTTTAAATAGACATAAAAGCGTTTTAGAAAAGAAAAATATTGACTGGGCCAGTGCCGAAGCTCTCGCATTTGGTAGTCTTTTGGATGAAGGCTTCCCGGTGAGACTAGTTGGACAAGACTCAGGTAGAGGAACTTTTAGTCAAAGACATTCTGTTTTAAGAAATCAAGAGAATAATTCTAGATATATTCCATTAAATAATATTTCCGATAAACAAAAAAAATTTGAAATTGTAGACAGTTTTTTATCTGAATTGGCTGTTCTTGGTTTTGAATATGGTTACAGTTTAGTTGAACCTGAAACATTAACATTATGGGAAGCACAATTTGGTGATTTTGCTAATGGAGCACAGGTTGTTATTGACCAATTTATAGCATCAGGTGAAAGAAAATGGTCAAGAGCATCAGGCTTAGTTCTTTTATTACCTCATGGATATGAAGGTCAAGGCCCAGAACACTCATCTGCTAGGCTAGAAAGATTTTTACAGTTATGTGGACAAGAAAATTTGCAAGTATTGAATTGTACAACACCGGCTAACTATTTTCATGCATTAAGAAGACAAATACATAGAGATTTTAGAAAACCTTTAGTAATAATGACACCTAAATCTCTTTTGAGACACAAAAATTGTGTTTCTAATTTAGATGATTTTAGTAAAAAAAACTCTTTTCATAGAATTTTAGAGGATCATGCATTGAATAATAAAAATGGCTTTATTAGTCTTAAGAAGAGTGGAAGTATAGAAAAAGTAATAATTTGTTCTGGAAAAATATACTTTGATTTATTAGAAGCTAGAGAAAAAGCTAAAAATGACAAAATAATTATCTTTAGAATTGAGCAATTATATCCATTTCCAGCAAAATCTTTAGCAAAAGCATTAAAACCGTATGCAAAAAACGCAAGATTTATTTGGTGTCAAGAAGAACCAAAAAATATGGGAGCTTGGTTCTCAGTGAGAGATTATATACAATGGACTTTAGATAACATTAAGGCTAATAATAACACAATTTCTTACATTGGAAGAGATGTTGCTGCATCTCCAGCAACCGGGTATGCAAAAAGACATCTAAAACAACAAAAAGAAATTATAGAAAAAGTATTAAACTAAATATGAGTGAGCAAATTATTGTACCCGCACTTGGAGAGAGTATAACAGAGGCAACTGTTGCTAAGTGGCTTAAGAATGTTGGTGATACGGTTGAAGCAGATGAACCAGTTGTAGAACTTGAGACAGATAAAGTAAATTTAGAGGTTCCATCGCCTATAAGTGGTACTGTAGGAGATATAAAATTTAAAGATGGAGATACTGTTGAAGTAGGAGCTATTTTAGGTTCGATCCAAAATAATGGAGAAGCTACTGAAAAAAAACCTGTTGAAAAACATGAGCAGCCAAAAGAACAGAAAAAAAATAATGTTGTTGAACTTGAGCCTGAAAAGAAAGAAATAAAAGTTTACGAACAAAAAAAAGTCGAAGAGACTGTTGTTAACGAAAATATTATTTCTGAGGAAAATGAGGAAGAGCCTTTGGTTCTTACCAATGAGGTAGAAAAGAAAGTCTCAAAAAATATAAAAAAAAGAGAGAATAACCTTTCTCCATCTGTAAGAAAAATTGTTGCTGAAAAAAAGATAGACTTGGACAAAGTAAAAGGAACAGGAAGAGACGGAAGAATATTAAAAGGAGATCTAATTGATTTAATGTCTATAAAACCTTCTCCATCAGAGAGAAAAATTAAATTTGGAGAAGAAGAAAAAATCAAAATGACAAGATTGAGACAAACAATCGCAAAAAGATTGAAACAAGCTCAAGATAATGCAGCACTCTTAACAACTTTTAATGAGGTTGATATGTCCGGAATTATTGAAATGAGAAAAGAAAATCAAGATGATTTTCAAAAAAGATATGGAGTTAAATTAGGTTTTATGTCTTTTTTCATCAAGTCATGTATTTTAGCATTAAAAGCTTTCCCAATAGTAAACGCGGAAATTTCAGGTGATGAAATAATTTATAAAAATTATTACAATATAAGTTTTGCTGTTGGTACAGATAAAGGATTAGTTGTTCCAGTGTTAAAAAATGCCGATGAGCTATCATTTGCAGACATTGAAAAAAATATTAAATCTATGTCTGAAAAAGCAAGAGAGGGGAAATTAAATATAGAGGATCTTCAGGGTGGAACTTTTACAATTAGTAATGGTGGAGTTTATGGATCTATGTTATCAACTCCAATTTTAAATTTACCTCAGTCAGCAGTTTTAGGTATGCATAATATTGTTGATAGACCCTTTGTTGTTGATGGCGAAATTAAAATTAGGCCACTTATGTATTTAGCATTATCCTATGATCATAGAATAATTGATGGCAAAGACTCTGTTTCCTTCTTAAAAACAATCAAAGAAAACCTAGAGGATCCAAGAAGGTTATTTTTAGAAATTTAAATGTCTGAGAAATTTCAAGCAGTTGTGATCGGTGGTGGACCGGGTGGTTATGTTTGTGCAATAAGGCTTGCCCAACTAGGATTCAAAACTGCATGTGTTGAGTCAAGAGGTACGTTGGGAGGTACATGCCTAAATGTAGGATGTATTCCTTCTAAAAGTCTTTTAAACCTATCTGAAAATTTCCATAAAGCTAAATCATTTGATCAATTAGGTATAGAGGTTGGTCAAATAAAGTTAAATTTAGAAAAAATGATGAAAAATAAAGATAAGGCAGTTGATGTTTTGACAAAAGGAGTAGAGTTTTTATTCAAAAAAAATAAAGTCTCATATTTTAAAGGGACAGGTAGTCTTACTAAAAATAATCAAGTTAAAATAATAGATTTAAATAATAAAGAAATATTATTAGATACTGATAAAATTATAATTTCCACTGGATCAGAAGCATCGGAATTACCAGGTGCAAAATTTGATGAAAAAATTATAGTTTCTTCTACTGGAGCATTATCTTTAAAAAGTGTTCCAAAAAAAATGCTTATTGTGGGTGGAGGTTATATTGGATTAGAGATGGGTTCGGTTTGGTCAAGACTTGGTTCAGAGGTTCACGTTGTTGAATTTTTAGATCATATTACACCAGGAATGGATAAAGAAATTTCAAAGGAATTTATGAAAATTTTAAAGAAACAAGGAATAAATTTCCATATGGAGACTAAAGTTGAGAATATTAAAAAAAATAGTGACTCTGCTACCGTTACAATTCAAGGCAAAGATGGAAAAAAAACTCAAATGGAAACAGATGTAGTTTTGGTTTCTGTAGGTAGAAAACCAAATACAAAAAATTTAAATTTAGATAATGTTGGAGTAAAATTAGATAGCAAAATGAGAGTTCAGGTAAATAAAAACTTTGAGACAAGTATTAAAAATATTTATGCTATTGGCGATGTTATTGATGGACCAATGCTTGCACATAAGGCGGAAGAAGAAGGTATTGCAGTTGCTGAGCTAATTGCAGGACAAGCTGGGCATGTAAATTATGATGTTATACCAGGAGTAATTTATACAACACCAGAGGTAGCGACAGTAGGAGAAACAGAGGAAAAGCTAAATGAAAAAAAAATTAAATATAAAGTTGGTAAATTTTCTTTTATGGCAAACTCTAGAGCAAAAGCGATTAACGAGGCCGAAGGATTTGTAAAAATACTTGCAGATGAAAAAACTGATAAGGTGCTCGGAGTACATTTAATAGGTCCACATGCGGGAGAATTAATTGCGGAGATGGCAGTTGCAATGGAATTCGGCGCAAGTTCTGAAGATATTGCTAGAACTTGTCATGCGCACCCTACTTTTTCAGAAGCTGTAAAAGAGGCAGCCTTATCTGTGGATAAAAGAGCAATACACTCTTAAAAAATTTTCATATTATATCTTTATGGAAATTCCGATTCTATTACCAAATATTTTTAATCATCCTTTTACATACAAAACAAATATTAAATTAAAAATAGGAGATTTTGTTGAGGTTCCTTTTGGTAAAAAAAATATTATTGGAGTTGTTTGGGATGAGTTTGAAAAAAAAAGTCAAAAAACATTTAAAATTAAAAGTGTTATAAGAAAAGTAAATATACCAAGTCTTAAAATAGAGACAATCAAGTTTTTAGATTGGTTTTCTCAATATAACTTAATCCCTAAAGGGATGGCTTTAAAATTAGTTTTAATGAGTGGACAGGCTATTGAAAAATTGCCAGAAAAAGAA
The DNA here is from genome assembly GCF_001179965.1 of Candidatus Pelagibacter communis. Classification (GTDB taxonomy): domain Bacteria; phylum Pseudomonadota; class Alphaproteobacteria; order Pelagibacterales; family Pelagibacteraceae; genus Pelagibacter. The sequence goes on along the minus strand of NZ_CVSH01000026.1, from coordinate 667 downwards.
TATGAAAATTTTAATAGTTTCGAAAACAAATTAGACTTTAAACTTACAAATGAGCAAGAAAAAAATTTAAAGGAAATAAATAAAAATATTAATAATTTTAGAGTACATGTTTTACAAGGTGTTACTGGGTCAGGTAAAACATTAGTTTATTTTGAGACAATAAGAAAAGTTATAGAAAAAAAAAAACAAGCACTAATTCTTCTTCCCGAGATTGGATTAACAAACCAGTTTGAAAAAAAATTCATTGAATTTTTTGGTTTTCAACCAGCAATATGGCATTCAGGCATATCAAAAAAAAATAAAAAAAAAATATGGAGTGGTATTATTAATAATAAGATAAAAGTAGCTATTGGAGCTAGATCATCGCTTTTTTTACCTTTTAAAAATTTAGGACTCATTATCGTTGATGAGGAACATGACCAATCGTACAAACAAGACGAAGGAGTAATTTATAATGCTCGTGATATGGCAATTGCAAGAGCAAACTTTGAAAATATTCCAATTAACCTAGTAACTGCCGTACCTTCAATTGAAACCTATGAGAATATAAGAAAAGGGAAATACTCAATATCAAAGTTATCAGAAAGGTTTAAAAAAGCATCATTACCAATTTTTACTTCTTTAACTCCTAACTGGCCGCCCCTTTTTATTATTTGCTCTAAAGCAG
>NZ_CVSH01000025.1 GCF_001179965.1 Candidatus Pelagibacter communis | reverse complement strand
GGCCTCGAACACAGTCGGACAGATCTCTATATAAAAAATAATCTAAAAGAAAACTATAAAAAAATTTTAACAGTATTTTCTCCTATATTGCCACATATTATTTTTGAGTGTCTAGAAAGCCTAGATTGTGAAGTTTTCCAATCATGGCCCGATATTGATAAAAAGTTGCTAGAAGTTGAGAATATTGAATTTGTAATTCAAATTAATGGTAAAAAAAAAGCAATACTATCTGCAACTAAAGACATCGATGAAAAAACTTTGATGGATCAAATTAAAAAAGACGCTAAAATGGGAAAAATTTTCGAGGAAAAAGAAATTAATAAAGTTTTTTTCGTAAAGAATAGATTAATTAATATTTTAACAAAATGATAAAAAACAAAATATTTTTTTTTACAATCTTAATATTTTTATCTCAGTGCGGATACCAGACTATTTATTCAAATAAAAATTTAAATTTTAACGTGACACAAATTAAAATTTTAAATGATCAAAATATAGGAAGACAAATTAAGAATAGGCTAGGACATTTGAGTAGTAATACAAATGCTGATAATTTAAATTTAGAGATAGACTCAAAATTTGAAAAAAAAACTGCCTCTAAAGATAAACAAGGAAACCCGAATGTTTTTAATTTAAGTATTTATGTTAAGATTAATTTAATTAGTGAGAGTGGTATCGAGCAAAGCAAAGTTTTTTCTGAGGCAATTAACTATAATAATAACGAAAATAAATTTAATCTTAAAAAATATGAGGACTCGTTAAAAGAAAATTTAACAGAAAAAATAATTGAGGACCTATTAATCTATTTACAAAGCATTTCAGTAAACAAATCAAATGCTTCTTTAAAAGGAAATATTGGTTATACTGTTAAAAAATAATGATTATCAAAACCTTCCAGGTAAAAAACTTATATCCAAATAAGCAAAGTTTTTTTTTACTGTACGGTGAAAACGAAGGTTTAAAAAAAGAAATAACAGATATCATAATCAACAACTTTCGTGAAAATGTTCTTAAATACGATTCAGAGGAAATAATTAATAATCCAGATATAATTTTCTCAGAATTAAATAATGTATCTTTATTTGAAAATAAAAAGGTATTAATTATCAATAGAGCCACGGACAAGTTTTTTTCAATAATTGAAAATTTATTAGATAAAAATTACGAAGATATAAAAATTGTTATTAACGCTGGTGTCCTAGATAAAAAATCAAAAATGAGAAGTAAATTTGAAAAATCGAAAAATTTGGTTTGTATACCTTTTTATGCTGATGATACTTTGGCACTTACAACTCTAGCTAATAATTTTTTCAAAAAGCATAAAATTCCTATTTCTCAAGAAAATATAAATATAATAGCCGAGAGATGTAGAGGGGATAGAAAAAATCTTAAAAACGAACTATTAAAAATTGAAAGTTTAATTAAAATAAAGAATAAAGTTACAGCTGAAGAAATAGTTAAATTAACAAATCTTGCAGACAACTTTACTTATTCTGAATTAAGTGATCATTGTTTAAATAAAAATTTGAAGAAAACTACTAATATCCTTAATGAAAATAATTATTCTTACGAAGACTGCATAGCAATAATTAGAACAATGTTATTTAAGGTAAAACGACTAGTAGTTTTAAAAGAAAATCAAACCAAAAATCCAAATATTGATAATATTATCTCAAATTATAAACCGCCTATTTTCTGGAAAGATAAGGAATTAGTAAGATCACAAATGAAGGAGTGGGATTTAGATAAGATTAGAAAACTCATGTTTAAATTGGGAGAAATAGAACTTTCCATAAAAAAACATAATTCAAATGCTATGAATATTCTTTATGATTTCATTATTTCTCAGACAAAAACTAATAGTTAGACTTTATTATCTCAATTATCCTATTTAATTGATCTAAATCTTTGTACTCAAAACTAATGGAGCCACGATTATTTTTTTTATTATTTATCAAAACTCTGATACCTAATTTATCTTTTAAAATATTTTCTAAATCTTTTATATTTGCGGACTTTAAAGAAATTTTTCTGTTAGATTTGTTCTTAAAAAGTCTTACAAGATTTTCGGACTGACGAACTGATAATTTTTTATCTATTATTTTTTTTGCAATAACAAAACAATTTTCCAAACCAACAAGTATCTTAGCATGTCCTTGGGAAAGCTTGTTTGTCTCTACCAGCTGAATAACGTTATCTGGTAATGATAAAAGTCTCAAACAATTGGCTATATGAGCACGACTTTTCCCTATAAATTTAGCAACTTTATCCTGGTCATAACCAAAATCATCCATTAATTTTTTATACCCATTTGCTTCTTCAATAGGATTAAGGTCATGACGTTGTACATTTTCAACTATCGCAAATTCCAGAGATTTAAGATCGTCAGCCTCGATTATTATTGATGGTATTTCATTCAAGCCAGCATTTTGAGATGCTAACCATCTTCTTTCGCCAGCTATAATTTCATACTTGCCACTAATATCTTTTGATTTTCTAACTATAATTGGCTGAACAACACCTCTCTCTTTTATAGAGTTTGTAAGATCTTCCAAGTATTGTTTATCAAAATTTTTTCTTGGTTGTAATTTACTACGAACAACGTCACTAATAAGAAGTTTGTTGTTTGTGGAGTTAATTTTTGAATCTCCAATTAAAGATGATAATCCTCTGCCTAAACCCTTTTTTGATTTAAATGGATTCATTATGCTGCACTCTCAAATTTGTTTTCTTGATTTAAAAACTCCTCGGTAAAACTAAAATACGATTTACTACCTGGACATGTTTTATCGTATATTAATACTGGGATACCGTGCGATGGTGCTTCAGACAATCTTACATTTCTTGGAACTATGGTTTCGTATACTTGCTCCTTAAAATAATCTCTTGCCTCTTTTTCTACTTGTGAGGAAAGCTTATTTCTCTTATCGTACATAGTTAACAAGATACCACGAATTACAAGCGCAGGATTCAAGTTAGACTTTATTCTTTCTATAGTTTTAATGAGCTGAGTTACACCCTCTAAAGCAAAAAACTCAGTCTGTAATGGAACGATTAGTGAGTTTGAAGCAACTAGTGCCATGATTGTAAGCAAACTCAGTGATGGTGGGCAGTCAATCAGAATGTGGGAGTACTCTGCCCTAGAATCGTTTAAATAAGCGGTTAATTGATCTTTTAAAATAAAGGCTCTTCTGTTATCGCCCGCTGTTTCTACCTCTAACCCAGAAAGATCAACATTTGAAGTAATAATTTCTAGATTTTCGAAATTAGTTTTTTTAATAACATCAATAATTTTTTTTTCTCCATTTAAAACACTATAAATACTGCTTTCAGAATTTTCTAAATTAGACAAGCCTAGCCCTGTTGTGGCATTGCCTTGTGGATCAAGATCGATAACAAGTACTTTTTTATTTTGTAATGATAGCCCAGCAGCTAAATTTATTACTGTTGTTGTTTTGCCAACCCCTCCCTTTTGATTGATAATTGAAATTATTTTTGATTTCATTTTTTTTTTAAATTATAAATTTTAATAACTTTTGACTCCGGATTTGTTAAACTCTTTTTTTCCTTGTACTCAAAGTTCCAGGTCCTCATACAATTTGGCAAATACTCTTTTCCGCTTTTGCCTAGGAATAAAATTATGCTATTTAATTTTTTAAAATTGTTACTGACTAAATCAAGAATTGTGGGTAGTGGCTTGAAGGCTCTTGATACTAATGTGTCCGTAACCAAATTTTTTTCTTCAAAAATATTTTTCTGAAAAACCTCAGCGTTTAAATTAAATTTATTAATTACCTCATTCAAAAATTCTGTTTTACGAAAACTCTTTTCATAAAGATTAAATTTCATAGAAATTTTTTTATGCTTCATAATAATTGCCAGTACTATACCAGGAAGACCTGGGCCTGAACCAATGTCAGAACATATTTTCTCATTTTTATCAATAAAATCAATTATTTGTGCACTATCTATTATGTGTCTGTGTCTTAAGATTTTCTCTGTACCTCTTCCAATAAGGTTTATTTTTTTATTTCTAGATAGAATAAGGGAGCTATATTCTTCAAAATCTTCAAATGTTTCACGTGAAACATTTAGTGGTTCAAGCACAGAATATTGTAATATCTTCGAATCTATCAAGCTATATGCTTAATAGACTTTCTTTTAACGTGTGACAACAAAATATATACTGCTGCAGGGGTAATTCCGTCTATTCTGAGTGCCTGCCCCATTGTTTGAGGCCTAATTTTCTTGAATTTTGATTTAACCTCATTTGACAAGCCTGATAAAACCTCATAATCCATATTTTTTGGGATTTTTAGATTTTCATCTCTTTTAAAGGCTAATATATCAGCAGTTTGCTTAGTTAAATAACCTTTATAGTGAGCTTTTATCTCTAAAGCCTCATCAATTTCCTTTGTAAAAACTGGTATTTCAGGCCAAATTTCCCTGATTTTATCCATTTTTACGTCTTTTTGGCTCAAAACCTCATTTGCTGATCTATAAATTCCATCTTTTGCAATCTTAATACCGAATTTTTCTATTTTTGATGGTGAGATTTTTAATTTATTCATTTTTTTGTAAATTTTAGAAAAATTACTCAATTTTGTCTTAAAATGACGTTTTCTCTCATCAGATATCAAACCAATCTTTATACCTTTTTCAGTCAATCGAATATCTGCATTATCAGCTCTTAGAGTTAATCTATATTCAGCCCTTGAGGTAAACATTCTGTAAGGCTCAGCAACTCCCTTGGTTACTAAATCATCTATCATTACTCCTATATAAGCATCTGCTCTGTCTAGTATAAATGGCTCCATTTTTTTAAAAGCTAAACCTGCGTTAATTCCAGCAATTAAACCTTGAGCAGCTGCCTCTTCATAGCCTGTTGTGCCGTTTATTTGCCCCGCCAAATAAAGATTTTTAATTTTTTTTGTCTCCAAGGTTAAAAAAAGCTCTCTGGGATCAACAAAGTCATACTCTATAGCATATCCAGGACGTAGAATTTTTACGTCTTCTAAACCATTGATATTATGTAGTATTTCACGCTGTACTTTCTCTGGGAGCGATGTAGATATCCCATTTGGATAGATCGTATTATCATTTAAACCTTCTGGCTCCAAAAATATTTGATGCCTTTCCTTTTCACTAAATTTAACAACCTTATCTTCGATTGAAGGACAATATCTTGGTCCGACACCTTGGATACTTCCTGAATACATGGCGCTTAATTTTATATTCTTAGAAATTATATCATGAACTTTTTTATTAGTGTAAGTCATACGGCAGGAAACTTGCCTATTAATATTTTTTTTAGTGAGGAAAGAAAAAAAATAAGGTTCACTATCTGCATGCTGCTCCTCAAGACTTTGATAGTTGATTGTAGAGCTATCTAATCTAGGAGGGGTTCCTGTCTTAAGTCTACCAATCGTAAAACTATATTTTTTTAATTGTTCGCTCAAACCAGTAGATGGTTTTTCATTAAATCGGCCGGCTGGAATTTTTTCGTCACCTATATGTATCAAACCATTTAAAAACGTCCCTGTAGTAAGTATTATCTTACTAGATAAAACTTTTTTACCTGATTTTGTATAAAAACCATTTATTACATTTTTGTTGAAAATAAAGCTAATTACAGGATCAGAAAAAATGCTTAAATTACAATAGTTTACAAGTTTTTCTTTCATATATTTTTTATATAGAGATCTGTCCGACTGTGTTCGAGGCCCGCGTACTGCAGGTCCTCTACTCCTATTTAATAACCTGAACTGTATACCTGATTTATCAGTTACTTCTCCCATAACACCATCTAGAGCGTCTATTTCTCTTACCAAGTGACCTTTGCCAAGACCCCCAATAGCAGGGTTACAAGACATTTCGCCTATAGTATCAATGTTGTGAGTAAATAATGCCGTGTTAACTCCTAGCCTAGCGGATGCAGTGGCAGCCTCACAACCAGCATGCCCTCCACCAATGACTACAACATCAAATGATAAATCTTTTTTCATAGTATAAATCTATATATGAATTAAATATTTACAAGAACTGGCTTATAATATTAGTAAATTTAGCCTCATTTACCTATGCAAAAATCGTTGAAAATACTATCTAATATGTCCTCAACGTCTACCTTTCCAGTAATTTTACCCAAGCTTCTTGTTGCAAGCCTCAAATCCTCAGCTGCTTTATCAAAATCTCCGACTTTTTTCTTAGTATTAAATTTTTTTAAATTGAGTAAACATTCTTCTAAGTTTTTTCTATGTCTTTCCCTCGTAATTAAAATATTTTCAGTACCCTTAAATTGATTTTTGATTTTTTGTTTAATTGAATTAATTAACTTATTAATATTTTTTTGTTTTTTAATTGATAGTAAAATTGGATTAAGCTTTTTAAGTTTAGAGGATATTCTGTTAGATTTACTATCCACCTTATTTACTACTAATAAAGCTTTATCAGATGCGTAACTATCCAAAAAGCGTTGATTTTCCTTACTTTTAGCCTCTATCATTATGATATTGAGATCTGACTCGTCGGCTTTTTTTAATGAAAGTTTTATTCCTTTTCTCTCTATTTCATTTCTAGCATCTCTAATTCCGGCTGTATCAGAAATTATAACTGGGAATCCCTCAATATTTAAATGGGTTTCAATAACATCTCTTGTGGTTCCTGCTGCTGAGGATACTATTGCAACATCTCTATTTGAAAGATAATTTAATAATGACGACTTTCCAACATTAGGTGGTCCTATAATTGCTATTCTAAAACCCTCTCTTATAATCTCGCCGACCTTTTTATCATTTAAATTTTTTTCAATCTCATGAATAATATTCTGTGATTTAATTCTAATCTTTTTTATTATATCAGCAGGCAAATCTTCCTCTGGAAAATCAATTTTTGCCTCAACATTTGATAATATTTGTAAAAGATCACTTCTCCATTGCTCAAATTTTTTTAGATTGTTGCCCGCAATAATTTTCAGTGCTTGCTGCATTTGTATATCTGTTTCAGCTGATATTAAATCTCCAATACTTTCCGCTTTTAATAAATCTATCTTTCCATTTCTTAAAGCTATCTTAGTGAACTCGCCAGGCTCCGCTAGTCTACAATTTTTTATCTGAGAAATAGATTTTAAAAGCGAATTTACAACAGCTCTACTACCATGAACCTGTATCTCACTCATATCTTCTCCTGTATAACTATTAGGACCTGGATACCATATGACTATACCTTCATCTATCATGCTAGTTTTATTGATATTGTTTACTTTTTTAAGGGTCGCCATTCTAGGGAGCGGAAAAGGACCACTTGTCAATTTTTCAATCACCAGTTTGGCATCTGGTCCTGAAATTCTTACAACTGCAATGCCTGATGTCCCGATTCCAGAAGATAAAGCATAAATTGTCATCTGAATATTATAACTTGAAAATATTGAATAGATATCGATAAATGTAACATGATCATTTGGCTCGCTTCTTATCCAAAAAGTGGAAATACATGGCTAAGATTATTTCTAAGAGCATACTTTTTATCTGATAAAACTGAATTTTCAATTAACCAAGAAGGTGACAATGAATTTGAAGCAAAAACTTTTCCTAATATTGATATGCTTGAAAAAAACAAAATTAATTACTTTGAATTTGAGCAAATTGTTAAAAATTGGTTAAGTATTCAAGATTATATTAACCTTAATAATAGAGTTAATTTATTAAAAACACACAACGGAAACTTTAATATTAATGGTTTTCCATTTACAAACACTGAGAATACCATAGGTGGAATTTATATTGTGAGAGATCCTAGAGATGTTGCTTTATCAAATGCAGATCACTTTAACATTAGTCATGAAGAAGCAGTTTCAAATATGAATAATATGCAAAATTATGAATTTTACGATAAAAATTTAAATAAAGGGTTTAAAATATCAATTTTAGGTACGTGGTCTAGTAACTATAATTCCTGGAAACACTATCAAGGTAGACACATTCATTTAGTAAAATATGAGGATATGATAAAAAAACCAGATAATGAATTTTATAAAATACTGGAATACTTAAGCTCTTTTATTCCATTTAAAATTGATAGAATAAAAATAAGAAAAGCGATTAAAGACACCTCATTTAAGAATTTAAGTAAAATGGAAAATGAAAAAGGTTTCAAGGAATTAGGTGGTGGGAAGAAGTTTTTTAGGAAAGGCATAGTAGGAGATTGGCAAAACAATCTTGATCCAAAATTAGTAAAAAATATTGAAGAAAATTTTTATAAAGAAATGAAGGAATTAGGATATATTTAGTTATTATATTTAAATATTAGCTAGGCTTATTCATTGAATTAAAAAATTCCCCATTATTTTTAGTATTTTTTAATTTTGAATTAATGAATTCAATTGCATCCATGGATCCCATTGGAGCTATTATTCTCCTTAAAACATTCATCTTTTGAAGATCCGCTTTGTCGAATAAAAGCTCTTCTCTTCTTGTTCCTGATTTTGTTATATCTATTGCAGGGAATATTCTCTTCTCGGATATTTTTCTATCTAATATAGTTTCGCTATTTCCTGTTCCTTTAAATTCCTCAAAAATCACCTCATCCATTCTACTTCCTGTATCAATCAATGCAGTTGCTATAATTGTTAATGAACCACCTTCTTCTATATTTCTAGCAGCACCAAAAAATCTTTTTGGTCTCTGAAGAGCATTTGCATCAACACCACCTGTTAATACTTTTCCAGAGCTTGGGACAACAGCGTTATAAGCTCTACCTAATCTAGTTATTGAATCGAGCAATATAACAACATCTTTTTTATGCTCTGTAAGTCTTTTTGCTTTTTCTATGACCATTTCGGCTACTGCAACGTGTCTTTGTA
>NZ_CVSH01000024.1 GCF_001179965.1 Candidatus Pelagibacter communis | reverse complement strand
GATATGTGTAAAATTTTCAATTTCGAACCTTTATTGAAATTAAAATTTGAATTTAAATAAAAGTTTTTTAAACTATCAATTTTACCAACATGATCTGAAAGTTTATGTTTTACATTTTTCCAATTAATTTTTTGGATTTTTTTTCTATAGCTTTCATTTATAATAAGTTTCTTTATAATGGTGTATAACTCATGTTCATTTATTTTATTGATAAATAATGAATTTTCAAAAGTTTCTGGAAGACCACCTTTTTTTGATGTTATTGTCGCACAACCAAAAGCAGCAGACTCCATGGCAGTTCTTCCAAATGGTTCTTGCCATCTTGATGGCACTACAGAAATCGATGCTTTTTTGTAATAATTTAAAATTTTACTATGATTTACCCAATCTAAAATCTTTAATCTATCATGTTGAAAATTAAATTTTTCTCTTGGTTCATTACCAATTGCCATAGCCTTCCAATTTTTAAATTTGTCCAAAATTTTAATAACTGACTTTCCATATATATCAAAACCTTTGGACGAATTGAGTTTTCCTGTAAAAATAATCACTTTTTCTTTTTTAGGAAATTTCTTGATAGGATTTATGGCTGGATACAAAATTTCACAGTTATTTCGATGATGATAAGGTAAATTTTCAAAAAATTTATTTTTAACCCATCCACTTACAAAATAAATTTGATCTGTGTTTTCGGCAATAAATGTTCTTTCTTTTATAGATGATGAAGAACGTAAGTCTTGCGGATTATTATGGTACACAAATATGAGTTTAGCTTTTACTTTTTTTTTTATTAGATAAAGAAGTGACTCAGGTCTATTATGTATTTCAATAATCTTAAAATTATATTTAAGATATTCTCTATATAATTTGTCAGTATAGGATATATTTTTTTTAACAAAAGACCTTCCTATCTTAAGGTTTTTAAAATTATTTAGTAATGGCTTTGAATTATCTTCAAGATTACCGTAAACGATTGATCTTTTTTTTTAAT
>NZ_CVSH01000023.1 GCF_001179965.1 Candidatus Pelagibacter communis | reverse complement strand
AATAATATATCAAATAATTTTCAAAGACTATCTAAGTCAACTACTTTAAATTTAGGTTTTGGTGGAAGTGGACCAATTCGTTATTTAGCACTATTAAAAGAATACATGCCCAAAGATGTTAAAAATTTGTTATATTTTTATTACGAAGGAAATGATCATTTTGAAACAATAAAAGAATATCAGAATCCTTTTTTAGTAAAATATCTTAATGATGGTTTTTCTCAAAATTTAATTAATAAACAAGAAGATATTGACAAAATTTTAAATAAAATTTTGTCAAAACATTCAATAAAATTAAAAGAAAAACTTGATTTAGAAAATAAAACTTACTCTAAAATAGTTAAATTTCTAAAGTTAAATAACTTCAGAGTTTTAGTTGCTAATTTTTTACCAGAAAGGTACAAGCCAGCAATTGATCAGAGAAAAAATTATAATTTTGATTATCAGTTATTTGAAGAGAATTTATTTGAAGTTTTAAAACAAACAAAAAAGTACATAACTAAAAATAAAAAAATAAATTTTTATTTTATTTATTTGCCAGATT
>NZ_CVSH01000022.1 GCF_001179965.1 Candidatus Pelagibacter communis | reverse complement strand
TATGAAAAAATAAACATTGCTGTTGATGAAAGTGCTTATTTACTTGGTTACTCAAAAAGAAAATTCATTGTGAAAAAAAAAATCCTAAAGATGTAATAAAAGCTGTTGCATATTCTAATAATTTAAAACCTGAGATATCTAAAATACATAAAAAATTTGGGGTAACTGAACATGTTAGAATGAAAAGCTCTCTTAAATTTTGTGTTATCGCAACCGGAGAATATGATTTATATGTTGCTGAGCCTAGAGCGTCTGAATGGGATATTGCTGCAGGACATGCAATTCTAGCAAATGCTGGTGGGATTGTAACTGATCACGATGGTAAAGAAATTTTATATGGTAAAAAAGATTTTAAAAATCCAGGGCTTATTTTGCGGAGATCTGAAAATTTATAATGAGTGAGCAATTAAGAACAATATTAATTATAATTGTATCAGTATCTATTTTTGGACTACTGGTTTTCGTTTTTGTAAAAAATTATATCAAAAATAAATTAAATTATTATTTAAACGTTAAAAATAATATTAATTATAAACTGACTTGTCATTGTAATAAAATTGAAATAGATGTTAAGTTAGTAGATGGATTGAACAATCTTTACAGATGCAATTGCTCAATCTGTAAAAGAAAGGGTGCTATAACTGCTGTTATTCCAAAAAATAATCTAAAAATTCTAAAAGGTGAAAATCAATTAAAATTTTATCAATTTAATACAAATGTTGCTAAACATTTTTTTTGTAATACTTGTGGTATAAATACTCATAATCAAAGAAGAAGTGATCCAAATACTTTTGGAATTAATGTAGGTTGCTTAGATGGGATAAGCCCTAAAGATTTATTTGAATTAAATGTTAGAGTAAATGACGGGCAAAATCACATCAAAGACAGAAAGTT
>NZ_CVSH01000021.1 GCF_001179965.1 Candidatus Pelagibacter communis | reverse complement strand
AAAAAATAAAGGTAGACCTACTGTAATCATTGCAAAAACTATTAAGGGATATGGAATGGGAAAAACAGGAGAAAGTGTTAATACCACCCACCAGCAAAAAAAAATGGGTGTTGAAGATTTAATGTATTACAGAGATAGATTTGACGTTCCACTAACTAATAAGCAGGTAGAGGAAATTCAATATTTTAGACCTGATGAAAATTCTGAGGAAATAAAATATTTAAAAGATCGTAGAATCAAACTGGGTGGCTTCATTCCAGAAAGAACTACTTATGCCAAGCAAATAAAAGCTCCTCAAAAAGATATTTTTGATTTTTTAAAAGAGTCTACAGGAAAAAAAGAGATGTCAACAACAATGGCATTAGTAAGATTATTAACAAACCTTCTAAGAGATAAAAATGTTGCACCTAGACTTGTGCCAATTATACCTGACGAGGCTAGAACATTTGGTATGGAAGGTTTTTTTCAAAAAATTGGAATTTACGCTCATGAGGGACAAAAATATGAACCAGAGGACTCTGAGCAATTAAGTTCATATAGAGAAGATAAAAAAGGTCAAGTTCTAGAAGAAGGAATCAACGAGGCAGGATCAATGGCATCTTGGATTGCTGCAGGAACGTCTTATACAAATCATGATATTGAAATGATACCAATATACTTGTTTTACTCTATGTTTGGTTTTCAAAGAGTTGGAGACTTTGCTTGGGCAGCAGGTGATAGTCAAGCTAGAGGTTTTTTAATTGGTGCCACCTCAGGTAGGACTACTTTGGCAGGTGAGGGATTACAACATCAGGATGGACATAGTCATCTTCTAGCCTCTACTATACCAAATTGTATTTCTTATGACCCAACATTTGCTTACGAACTTGCTGTAATTTTTAGAGAAGGACTTAGACGTATGCATGAAAAAAAAGAGAATATATTTTATTACATTACAACTATGAACGAAAATTATCCTCATCCTGCTATGCCAAAAGATAAAGGATGTGAGGAGGGAATTTTAAAGGGCATGTATAAGTTTAAAGAATTTAATAAAAATAAAAAAACCAAAATTCAGCTAATTGGATCTGGTGCAATTTTAAGAGAAATTATTAGTGGTGCTGAAATACTACAAAATGAATATGGAATTGATAGTGAAATTTGGAGTGTAACTAGTTTTAATGAGCTTGCGAGAAATGGTATGGAAACTGAAAGATACAATCTATTAAATCCAGATGAAAAAAATAAAGCTTCATATGTAGAACAATGTTTGGGCCAATCAAATAGCCCTGTCTTGGCAGCCTCCGATTATATGCGAAGTCATTCAGAGCAAATAAGACCTTTTGTAAAAAATAGTTTTTATTCACTAGGAACTGATGGTTTTGGAAGAAGTGATACCAGAAAAAATTTGAGAAAATTCTTTGAGGTTGATAAAGAACACATAGTTACATATGCACTAAGTGTTCTGTCAAATGAGCAACTAATTTCATCTAAGCCAGTCAAAGATGCAATAAAAAAATATAATATTGATACAAAAAGATCCTTTCCAAGCAAATTATAAATTATGAATGAAAAAAAAAGAGTTCCAGCAAGTCCAAAAACCAGAAAGTTTGCTAGAGAATTAGGAGTTAATATCAACTTAGTATTAGGTTCACAAAGAGATGGTAGAGTAGTTGAGGAGGATATTAAAAAATTTGTTAAACATGTTGGTCAAGAAAAAAATACACAAAGTAAAAATGAGTTCAAAACAGAATTTACCCATTCAGATTTTGGTGATATAGAAATCAAAGATATTCCAAGAGTTAAAAAAATAGCTGCTGTACACCTTTCGCATGCATGGAATACAATTCCTCATGTAACAAACCATGATGAAGCAGATGTTACAGATATGGAAAATTTTAGAAATTCACTTAAGGATTTGCATACTGGTGAAAAAAAGAAAATAACACCTCTTGCTTTTATAACCAAAGCTTTAGTTGCAACTTTGAAAAAGTTTCCTTCTTTTAATAGCTCAATTGATGACATAGAAAATGGAAAAATGACAATCAAAAAATATTTTCATATTGGTATAGCTGTTGATACTGAGCATGGTTTGATGGTGCCAAAGATAAGAAATGTGGATCAAAAAAATATTAATCAAATCGCAGAGGAACTCAAAACTACAAGTGATAAGTGCAGAAAACTTAAGATAGATAAAAAGGATTTTTACGGTGGCTCAATGACTATAACCAGCCTTGGCGGCATAGGAGGCTCTTTTTTTACTCCTATAATTAATTTTCCTGAGGTAGCCATTCTAGGGATTGGAAAGTTGAGAAAAGTTCATTCGCACTCAGGAGGAAAATCTAACGAGAGAATTATGCTACCTTTATCTTTATCTTATGATCATAGGATTATTGATGGCGCTGAGGCAGCAAGATTTAATAATGAACTTAAAGAAAATTTGGGTAAAAATTTTGCATACAGGTTAGCAATCTAAATGACAAAACCTCAATCAATGATAGCTGCATTTTTCTGCACATTTATTTGGGGAACAACTTTTATAGCTCAAGATACAGGCATGGAGCTAATTGGACCTTATGTCTTTAATACTACTAGATTTTTTGTGGGATTTTTAGCTTTAATACCTTTCTATTTATTTTTAGAAAAAAAAACAACACGTGAAGTCTTATCAAAAAATAGAAAAAGATTTATTTACTTATCTATCTCAATAGGTATTTTTTTATTTTTAGCTTCTTTACTTCAACAAGTAGCGCTTCTTTTTACCGATGTTGCTAATGCAGCATTCATCACAATATTTTACGTGCCAATGGTTCCAATTATTGTATTTTTTTTATTTAAAAAAAAAATTCATTGGAGCGTTTGGCCATCCATATTTTTATGTATTTTAGGCGCATACCTTTTGACAAATTTCCATGATGCAACTATACGCTTAGGAGATACTCTTGTATTAATTTGTGCTCTTTTTTGGAGCCTACATATTATTTTTATTGGTATTTTAGTTGAGGAGTTTGATGCTCCAATACTGGTTGGTTTAATCCAAACTTTTATCGTTTCAATCTGTTCACTAGTTCCCGCACTTATATTTGAGGAATTCATTTTAGCAAATATATTAGATCAAAAAATACAGATATTATATGCAGGAGTTTTATCAGGTGGCATCGCATTTGTTTTACAAATCTATGCACAACAAAATATTTCACCAACGCCATCAGCTATAATATTTTCACTCGAGGGTGTTTTTGCTGCAGTTGCAGCTTGGATTATATTATCTCAGATATTAAATCTGAATAATATAATTGGCTGTTGTTTAATACTCGCTGGTGTATTGTTTTCTCAAATTATTCCTGAATTAAAAAAATCTCAGATATAAATTATATAAAATAATATAAAAGATAAAATAACTCTATAAATTATGAATGCAAACAGAGTAAAATTTTTTATATAAATTAAAAAATATTTAATCGTTAGATAGGAAAAAATAAATGAAAAGCATATTCCAAGTATAATTATTATATTATTATCAGCAATTGATGAACCTAAATCTTTTAAAGTTAAAAAACTTGCACCCGCAATTGCAGGTATAGATAAATAGAACGAAATTTTTGTGGATTCAAATCTATCAAAATTTAAAAAACGACCAGCTGTGATTACGATCCCTGATCTACTTACGCCTGGGATAAGTGATAACATTTGGAATAAGCCAATAAGCAAAATTGATATTATATTTAGATCACTTTCTATTTTTTTTTCAATTTTAAATTTGTCAGCAACCCATAGCAGGATAGCAAATATAAAAGTTGTCCATGCAATTATTTCTATACTTCTTAAAAGGTTTATTAATCCTGTAATATATAAAATTGCACCTAAAAAAATTGTTGGCAAAGAACCAAATATCATTAAGTACAATAATTTTTTATTTTTAGTAATTTTTTTTAAATCATTCCTGAAATAAAAGATTACAGCTAGCAGAGAACCTAGGTGCATTCCGGTATCAAGATAAATTGAGCCAATCCCTAGATTTGAAATATCATTAGCTAAAATTAAATGTGCAGATGAGCTTACTGGTAAAAATTCAGAAATTCCCTGAATTGCAGATAAAATAGTTAATTCGAAAAAGTTTGAAAACATCTAAAGATTCTTAAGTAGCTTATATAAATTTAAAATAAAGCGATAAGATGTTGGAATATGTGCTATGCAAAAAAAGAATTAGCTACATAAATGCTCATTTTTTTACTTAAAATAGGTAATAAAAACTGTCCTAAATATTAGTTAAAATTGAATTTTCTTAGTATATACAGGTAAAAATTATGTCAAAAAAGATGTTAAAGTTTACTGATATAGGTCAGCAAAATCCACCTAAGAGAGAGATTGATCTTAGAAAAGAGGATTTTAAAGAGATCTATGATGAATTTATAAACGAAAAAGCAACCCAACAATCAAGTAGGTGTTCTCAATGTGGAGTTCCTTTTTGCCAAGTCCATTGCCCTTTAAGTAACAATATTCCAGATTGGCTTAAATTAACCGCAGAAGGAAGACTTAAAGAGGCCTATGAATTATCTCAAAGTACAAACAATATGCCAGAAGTTTGTGGTCGTATATGCCCTCAAGACAGGTTATGCGAAGGGAATTGTGTGATCGAACAATCAGGGCATGGAACCGTAACAATAGGCTCTGTTGAGAAATATATAACAGAAAATGCATGGGCGAATGGTTGGATTAAACCAATTAAAGTAAAAAATGAAATTAATCAAAGTGTAGGAATAATCGGATCAGGTCCAGCAGGCTTAGCATGTGCAGAACAATTAAGAACCTCAGGATATAAAGTAACAATATATGATAGATACGATAGACCTGGAGGACTTTTAATATACGGCATACCAAACTTTAAGCTTGAAAAATTTGTAGTTGAAAGAAGAACAAAACTTTTAAAGGAAAGTGGGATTAAATTTGTACAAAATTTTGAAGTTGGAAAAGACTCAACTCTTGAAGAATTAAGAGAAAAACACGATGCAATTTTGATTGCAACTGGTGTTTATAAAGCTAGAGAGATTGATTTACCCGGAAACGATTTGGAGAATATTTTTCCTGCTATGGAATTTCTTACTGCATCCAATAAAAAAGGATTAGGTGATAAAGTTGAATTATTTGATAATGGCAAACTCAATGCAGAAGGAAAGAATATTGTAGTTATAGGTGGCGGTGATACCGCAATGGACTGTGTAAGGACCGCAATAAGACAGAATGCTAAATCCGTGAAATGCCTATACCGAAGAGATAAAGAAAATATGCCTGGATCAGCTAGAGAGGTGGCTAATGCTGAGGAGGAGGGAGTAGAGTTTGTATGGCTTACAGCACCTAAAGAATTTATAGGAAAAAATAAAATTGAAAGCTTAAAAGTAAATAAAATTAAACTTGGAGAACCAGATGAGACTGGTAGACGTAAACCCGAAATTCAAAAAGATTCAGAGTTTGAAATAAAGTCTGACATGGTGATCAAAGCATTAGGTTTTGATCCTGAAGATTTGCCAACACTTTTTGGAAGTAAAGAACTTCAAGTATCTAGATGGGGCACGATTAAAACAGATTTTGATACCATGGAAACAAATTTACCTGGTGTATTTGCTGCAGGAGATATCATTAGAGGAGCTTCTCTAGTTGTATGGGCCATTAAAGATGGACGTGATGCAGCTATAAATATTAAAAAATTTTTAAAGCAAAAAACTATTAATCAAGAAAAAGTAGCTTAATGGAAAGATATAAAAAAAACTTAGATCTACTTAAAAAGAATAACGTTTATTCTAAAGATATGGAGCATGATGCTTGTGGAGTTGGTTTAGTTGCATCTACGGAGGGAAAAAAATCAAGAGCAGTTGTTGATTATGGAATACAAGCTTTAAAGGCTGTTTGGCATAGAGGAGCTGTGGATGCAGATGGAAAAACAGGCGATGGAGCGGGTATACATTTAGAAATTCCAAAAGATTTTTTCATAGAAAAAATTGAAATAACTGGACACAAATTTGATAATGCTGAAATTTGTGTTGGCATGATCTTTCTGCCAAGAAATAATTTTGATGCGCAGGAAACATGCAGAACTATTGTTGAGAGTGAATTAACAAAAAGTAACTTTAGCATTTATGGATGGAGACAAGTACCTGTAAATCCAAAAGTATTGGGAGAGAAAGCAGACAGAACAAGACCTGAAATTGCTCAGGTTCTATTTAAACATAATAATAAGGACTTAAGTGGCAAAAACCTAGAGAGAAAACTTTATGAGACAAGAAGAAAAATTGAAAACGAGGCAATTAAAAAATCGTTAAGTGGATTTTATATTTGTTCTTTAAGCTCAAAATCAATTATTTACAAAGGTATGTTTTTGGCGGAGTCCATATCTGATTTTTATATTGATTTACAAGATGAACGTTTTGTCTCCAGATTTGCTATTTTTCATCAAAGATTTTCGACCAATACCGCACCAAGTTGGGATTTAGCCCAACCTTTCCGTGCCATCGCACATAATGGGGAGATAAACACTTTTAGAGGAAACAAAAATTGGATGAAAGTCCATGAGCAAGAAATGGATAGTAATTTATTTGAAGATATAGAGAATTTGAAACCAGTTATTCAACCAGGAACATCGGACTCAGCAGCACTAGATAATGTATTTGAGTTGTTAAATATATCAGGACAACCTGCTCCACTTGCTAAACTTATGTTGGTTCCAGATGCATGGTCAAAAAAAAGTAAAGTCTTATCAAAAGATCATCAACAACTATTTAATTTTTTAAACAGCACCATGGAACCATGGGATGGACCAGCAGCAATTGCAGGAACTGATAACGAGTGGGTAATAGCAGCTAATGACAGAAATGGTTTGAGACCACTTAGGTACACTATCACAAAAGATAAATTTTTGTTTGCAGGATCTGAGACAGGAATGATTAAATTAAATGAAAAAAAAATATTAGCCAAAGGGCGATTAGGACCAGGAGAAATAATTGGTGTAAGAATTGAAAAAGGAAAATTATTTACTAATGAGAAGATAAAAAATTATCTCGCAAAAGAATATAAACATTTTAATAGTCAAATAATTGATCTAGATAAAAAAATTACAGTTTCAAATGAAAAAGCTTTATTTAAAGGCAGTGATCTAAAGAAAAGACAACATGCTTTTGGTATAAGCTTAGAGGACTTAGAGCTTATTTTGCATCCAATGGCTGAAGATGCTAAAGAAGCAACAGGTTCAATGGGTGATGATACACCCTTAGCTGTACTTTCAGATAAGTATCGACCCTTATATCACTTTTTTAGACAAAATTTTAGCCAAGTTACTAATCCACCCATCGACTCTTTGAGAGAAAATAAAGTTATGAGTTTAAAAACAAGATTTGGTAACTTAGGAAATATATTAAATTTTGATAATCTTACTAAGGATAATATCTATGTTTTAGATTCACCTATTTTATCTAATTCTCAACTTAAAAAATTTATAAATTATTTTGGCAAAAACTCTTATGAAATAGATTGTACATTTGAAAAAAGTGAAAATTTAGAAATTGCATTAGAAAGAATTCAAAAAGAAGCTGAAATTGAGGTAAGAAAAGGAGTTAAACAATTAATTTTGTCTGATAAAAATATCTCCGAAAAAAGACTTCCTATTCCAATGCTATTGTCTGTTGGTGCTATTAATTCTTACCTAATAAATAATAAATTAAGAGGGTATGTGTCTATAAATGTACAAACAGGAGAAGCTTTAGATACACACTCTTTTGCAACCCTTTTAGGCGTAGGAGCAACAACTGTAAATCCATATTTGGCACTTGATTGCCTATATCAAAGATTTGAAAAAAAATTATTCGGTAACTTTGAGTATGAAGATTGTATCAAAAGATACATTAAATCAGTAAATAGTGGTTTGTTAAAAATAATGTCAAAAATGGGAATTTCTGTTCTAAGTTCCTATCGAGGAGGTTGTAACTTTGAAACTGTTGGCTTGAGTAGAACTATTGTTTCTGATTATTTTCCAGGAGTTGTATCTAAAATTTCTGGTATCGGTCTGACTGGAATTGAAAAAAAAATAAGAGTAATTCATGATGAGGCATTTGAAAGCGAGGACAGTGTTTTACCGATTGGGGGAATTTATCGTTATCGAAAAAATGGTGAGTTACATCAGTATCAAGGTAAATTAATCCATATGCTTCAAAGTGCAGTTGGGAGCGGATCTTATACAGTTTACAAAAAATATGCTGAGGGTATTTATAATCTGCCTCCAATTAACTTAAGAGATTTAATTGACTTTAGAAAAAGATATTTGAATAAATCAATAGATGTATCTGAAGTAGAACCTATTGAAAATATCCTAAAAAGATTTGGAAGTGGAAGCATGTCTCATGGTGCATTATCAAAAGAGGCTCATGAAACTCTTGCAATTGGAATGAATAGGATAAGAGGTGCTTCTTGCAGTGGAGAAGGCGGTGAAGATGAAAAAAGGTTCACCAAAATGGAAAATGGGGATAGTGCAAATTCAAGAGTTAAACAAATAGCATCAGCCAGGTTTGGAGTAACGATTAATTATCTTAATAATTGCAATGAAATAGAAATAAAAATGGCACAAGGTGCAAAACCTGGAGAGGGTGGACAATTACCTGGTTTTAAAGTTTCAGCAGAAATTGCAAGATTAAGACACTCAACACCTGGAGTTACATTAATATCTCCACCACCACATCACGACATTTACTCAATTGAGGATTTGGCACAATTAATTTATGATCTTAAACAAATAAATCCTAAAGCAAGAGTTGGCGTTAAATTGGTTGCATCATCAGGAATTGGAACAATTGCTGCGGGAGTAGCAAAAGCAAAAGCAGATATTATTTTAATTTCAGGACATAATGGTGGAACAGGCGCAAGTCCACAAACAAGTGTTAAGTATGTTGGAGTACCTTGGGAGATGGGTTTGACTGAAGCTAATCAAGTTTTAACTTTAAATAATTTAAGGCACAGCGTTACTTTAAGAACTGATGGAGGGATAAAAACTGGAAGAGATGTTGTTATAGCAGCAATGATGGGCGCTGAAGAATTTGGAGTGGCGACAACTGCTCTAGTAGCTATGGGATGTATAATGGTAAGGCAGTGTCACTCCAATACTTGTCCAGTAGGAGTTTGTACACAAGATGATAAACTTAGAGAAAAATTTACTGGAACTCCTGAAAAAGTTGTAAATTTGTTTACTTTTATTGCAACTGAAGTTCGTGAAATTCTAGCAGAATTAGGTTTTAAATCTTTAAATGATGTAATTGGCAGAACTGATCTATTAAGACAAGTAAGCAAAGCATCAGCTAATTTGGATGATCTTGATCTTAACCCACTCTTTGTTCAAGCTGATCCAGGTGAAAATAAGAGATATTGTGAAAAACAAATTATTAATGATGTACCAAATACTCTTGATCAAAACATATGGCCTGAAATTGAAAATCATTTAGATAATCCTAAAAAAATAATTAAAGAATTTGAAATTGAAAACACGCATAGAGCTGTTGGAACAAGAATATCACATAATTTATATAAAAAGTTTGGACATGATAAGTTAGATGAGGGATTTTTAACTCTAAATTTCAAAGGTTCTGCGGGACAATCATTCGGAGCGTTTGCAATGAAAGGACTAAAATTAGTTTTGAAAGGTGATGCTAACGATTATGTAGCTAAAGGATTATCTGGAGCAACAATATCAATTAAATTAGCAGATGAAAGTAATCTAGTTTCATCTGAAAATACAATTATTGGAAATACAGTTTTATATGGAGCTACATCGGGAAAACTTTTTGCTGCAGGACAGGCAGGAGAACGATTTGCTGTAAGAAATTCAGGTGCTACTTCGGTTATTGAAGGATGTGACTCGAATGGATGTGAATATATGACAGGTGGATCAATTATTATACTAGGCGAGGTTGGTGATAACTTTGCTGCTGGTATGACTGGTGGTATGGCATTTATCTACGATAAAAGTAAACAATTTGAGAAAAAAGTTAACCCTGAAACAGTAGTTTGGCAAAGTGTTGAAACTGAATACTGGAAAGAGTTTTTAAAAAATATTATTGAAGAACATTCAAAAGAAACAAATTCAAAATTATCAAATGAAATTATCAAAAATTTTGACAAGGAAATTTTAAATTTTGTACAGGTATGCCCTAAGGAAATGTTAGATAAATTAAAACATCCAATTACAACAAAATCTACAATTAAAAAAGTAAGTTAAAGTGGTAAATATTTTTTGCTTCGGCTTCGGACAAGTTGCAGGAAATTTTATAAATGAACTTTCCAAAAAAAATAAAATAAATCTTAGTTACACCTCCAGATCACCAAAAAACATAAATAATACTCATAATATTTTTGAATTAAATGAAAACTACTTTGACTTAAAAATAATTGAAAAAATACATGAAGCAGATTTTATTTTAATATCAATTCCTCCAATTAATGGAGAAGATATAGTCTTTAAACACTTTGAAAGTGAATTAAAAAAAATTAAAGCCAAGTGGATTACATACTTATCTGCAACAAGTGTTTATGGAAACCATAATGGGGACTGGGTAAATGAAAAAAGTTTAACGAAACCAACTTCTGAAAATGGAATAAGTCGATTGGCTGCTGAGAAAAAATGGATTTCAATTTATAAGGAGTCAAATCTTCCTATTCAAATTTTTAGACTTTCTGGCATCTATTCAAACTCTAATAATATTTTGAAAAGACTTAAAAATGGAAGTGCAAAAATAATTGATAAAAAAAATCATTTTTTTTCAAGAATACACCTAGACGATATTACAAATATTTTGGTTGAGTCGATGGTAAACTTCAAGGGAGGTGAAATTTTTAATATATCTGATGACAGACCTGCATCCACTGAGGAAATCACTACTTTTGCAGCTGAGCTATTAAAAATTAAAATTCCTGAAAAAATCACACCAGACAAACTGCAAGATGGTATGCTTAAAAATTTTTATAGAGACTCAAAAAAAGTTAATAATGATAAAATGAAAAAATTCTTTAAATATAAGCTTAAATTTCCTTCTTTTGTTGAAGGATTAAAATTTATTAAAGATAAGAATTTTTAATTCATTAATTATTCTTTTTAGATTTTTCTTGTCTGATAAACTATGATCGCCATTCTTAATAACAACTAATTTTTTTTTTGCATTAGGAAAGAGTTTTAATACTTTTTTGGAATAAACGGTTGGAACTACTTCATCTTTGCTACCATGTATCATTGTCACTTTAATTTTTGATAAAATCTTTTTGTTTAATACTTTGTTTTTTTTACCATCCCGTATTATTTGATAAGTAATTGGATACTCATAATTTCCACTTTTTAAATAATAAATTTTTTTTGTTTTAATTTCAGTTTTTATTTTTTTTGAAAATTTTTTCCACATCAAAAGTTCTAAAAATTCTGGAGCAGATCCTATTCCAATAAAACCGATTATTTGATTTGAGAAAATTTTGAATTGTTTCAGTCCTATCCAAGACCCCATACTCGATCCAATCAAAATAACTTTTCTTTTTTTTACAAATTTTTTAATTATCTTTTTGGTATCATTAGACCAAGTACTAATATTACCTTTCGTAAATTTTCCTGAGGACTTGCCGTGCCCAGAGTATTCAAGACCTACAAAACCTAATTTATTCGTTTTACAGAATTTCAATAGACTCTTTGGTTTATTACCCTCAAGGTCAGACATAAAACCATGAAGAAAAACAATACAAATTTTTGATTGATTGTTTATTGATAAATATCTTAACTTTTTATATTTATTCAATCGTAAGTATTTGTATTTAATCATATAAAGTTTATTTACATCAATTGATAATGTATATTTTAATTCAATGGCATCAAAATTAAAAGTCTTACAAGTTATACCAAGGTTAGGCTATGGAGGAGCAGAAACAGGATGTTATGATTTAGCACACTATTTGCATGAACAGGAATGCAAGTCTTACATAGTAACTAGTGGCGGTGAGTTGATTAAATATATTGATAAAAAAAAAGTGAAGCTTATAAAACTACCTGTTCAAAGTAAAAATCCTTTATTAATTCTCATTAATAGTATTGCCTTAACTCTTTTGATTTTATTTTTAAATATTTCCATTGTTCACGCAAGAAGCAGGGCACCAGCATGGTCATGTTACTTAGCAACAAAAATTACAAGACGAAAATTTGTTACAACATTTCATGGTACTTACAATTTTAAAAATTCAATAAAAAAGTTTTATAACTCAATAATGGTCAAGTCGGATGTATTAATTGCAGGTTCAAATTTTATCTTTTCTCATATTTCAGAAAATTATCAAAAATTTTTAAATTCAAAAAAAAAGTTTTTAGTTATCTTTAGAGGAATTAATACTGAATATTTTGACTCTGACACAATCAAAAAAAAAGACATAGATAAACTCAAAGCCACTTGGAAAATCGAGGATAATAAGAAAATTATACTATTACCTGGAAGATTAACCGCTTGGAAAGGACAAGAAATGTTCATAGAGGCAATAAATTTGTTTAAACAAAGTAACCCTGAGTTAGATTTTGTTGCTGTAATTCTTGGTGATGATCAAGGTAGGACCGTTTTTAGAAAAAAACTTGAGAGACTTGTCGAGCAATATAACCTTACACAAAATATTAAATTTGTTGATAATTGTAACGTGATGCCAGTTGCTTATTATATTTCTGATGTAATTGTATCATCATCTATAGAACCCGAAGCTTTTGGAAGAGTTTCTGTAGAGGCTCAAGCAATGAAAAAACCTATTATTGCTAGCAACATTGGAGGATCAAAAGAAACTGTAATTGATAATAAAACAGGACTTTTATTTGAAAGTGGAAATCCTAAATCTTTATGCGACAAACTTAACGAAATTATAAAATTAGATACTTTAACTTTAGATTTAATGGGTAGAGAAGGAAGAAAAAACGTTATAAATAGATTTAATATTGAAAAAATGTGTTTAAATACTTATTCAGAATATAAAAAATTAGTAAACTAATGCCAAATATTACTTTGCCAGATGGGAAACAAATAAAATTTGACAAGCCAGTTAATGGTTTAGATATATGTAATAAAATAAGCAAATCACTTTCAAAGAATGCACTTATGATGAGTGTTGATGGAGAGCAAAAAGATCTCTCTTTTAATATTGAAAAAGATTCTACAGTTAAAATATTCACTTCCAAAGACCGTGAGGGAGTTGAAACGATTAGACATGATACGGCTCACATACTTGCGATGGCAGTCCAAGAGATATTCCCTGGAACTCAAGTAACTATAGGACCAGTTATTGATAACGGTTTTTATTATGATTTTGCACGAAAAGAGCCTTTTACTCAGGATGATTTAGATAAAATTGAAAAAAGAATGAAAGAAATTGTAGATAGAGATGAGGAAACAAGGAGAGAAGTTTGGGAAAGAAACAAAGCTGCAGATCATTTTAAAAAAAAAGGAGAGATTTATAAATCTGAAATTATAGAGAGTATTCCCGAGGGAGAAGAGATCTCTTTATATTTTCATGGTAAATGGCATGATTTATGTAGAGGTCCTCATTTATCCTCAACTGGAAAAATCGGAAAGCACTTTAAATTAATGAAAGTATCAGGAGCATATTGGAGAGGTGACTCAAATAATGAAATGTTACAGAGAATTTATGGAACAGCATGGCCATCGCAAAAGGAATTAGATGATTATCTTAAAAGAATTGAGGAGGCAGAAAAAAGAGATCACAGAAAACTTGGAAAAGAAATGGACCTTTTTCACTTTAGAGAGGAAAGTCCAGGATCCGTATTTTGGCATGAGAGAGGATGGAGTCTTTTTCAAAAATTAATTGATTATATGAGACTAAGACAAAGAAAGGCTGGCTATAAAGAAATAAATACGCCCGAAATTTTAGATAGAAGCTTGTGGGAAAAATCAGGCCACTGGGAAAAGTTTGGCGAACATATGTACACCTCAACCACTCCTGATGAGAAAATATTTGCTATCAAACCAATGAATTGTCCTGGTTGTGTTCAAGTTTTTAATCAAGGTTTAAAAAGTTATAGAGACCTTCCTTTAAAAATGTCTGAGTTTGGAAAGGTACATAGGTACGAGCCATCTGGAGCATTACATGGTTTAATGAGAGTAAGAGCTTTCACTCAAGATGACGCACATATTTTTTGTACCGAAGATCAAATCACAACCGAGTCTTTAAGCGTTACAAATCTAATTTTGGATATTTACAAAAATTTAGGGTTCAGTGATGTAATATTGAAATATTCAGACAGACCTGAAGTTAGAGTTGGTGATGATAAAGTTTGGGATAAGTCTGAGGCTGCTCTGCTTAAAGCAGTTAAAGCTACGAAATTAGAGTACAGTATCAATAAAGGTGAAGGAGCTTTTTATGGTCCAAAAATTGAATTTGTATTAAGAGATGCAATTGGAAGAGATTGGCAATGCGGAACATTGCAAGTAGACCTTAATTTACCAGAAAGATTAGGTGCATCTTATGTTGATAAAGATGGATCCAAAAAAGTTCCAGTAATGATTCACAGAGCATTATTTGGATCACTAGAAAGATTTATTGGAATCCTAATTGAAAATTATGCTGGCAAGCTACCTTTTTGGATAAGCCCTTTGCAAGTTGTTGTAATTCCAGTATCAGATGATTTTGATGATTATGCTAAAAAAGTTTCTAAGGAGATAAATGATAAGGGTATAAATTGTACAGTAGATTTAAAAAACCATAATTTAAATTACAAAATAAGGGAACATTCACTTTCCAAGATACCAGTTCTATTAATTTGTGGTAAAAAAGAAGTTGACAGTAATAGCGTAACTATTAGAAAGTTAGATAATAATAAACAAGAAAATATGAAGCTAGATAAATTTTTAGAACAATATACTGCTTTAAGTCAAGCACCTTCAAACTAAGTGGCAGATCAAAAAAATTACTTTCAGAGAAGAACTAAAGATAGAGGTCCGAGATCTAATAATAGAATTTACTCACCTGAGGTTCAGGTTATTTCAAGTGATGGAGAAAATCTGGGTGTATTAAATACTACTCAAGCAATATCTATGGCAAAAAATGAGGGATTAGATTTAATAGAAATTTCACCGAATGCAAAGCCACCGGTCTGTAAAATAATGGACATGGGAAAATATAAATATGATGCTCAAAAAAAAGCCAATAAAGCAAAAAAGAAACAAAAGAAAATAGACTTAAAAGAGATTAAACTTAGACCTGTAACAGAAGTGCATGACTATACTTTCAAAATAAAAAATGCTCAAAAATTCTTGTCGAAGGGAGATAAAGTAAAGTTTACTATTCGATTTAAGGGAAGAGAATTACAACATACACATCTCGGTAATGAATTAATGGAAAAAATCAAAGCTGATATGTCTTCAATTGGAAAAATAGAACTTCATCCAAAGTTTGATGGAAAACAAATGATAATGGTAATTCAGCCTTTGTAGTAAGCACTAAATTAGGGTTGTAAATCTAAAATTATATTTGTATAAGTTCGCCCATGCCAAAATTGAAAACAAAAAGTTCAGCAAAAAAAAGGTTCAAAATTTCTGCAAAGGGAAAAGTAATAATGGCTCAGGCAGGAAAGAGGCATGGAATGATAAAAAGAACTAATTCACAAGATTGATGAACAGATTGTTGATACAGACTCAGAAAAGCAAAGCAGCGAGACAATTATT
>NZ_CVSH01000020.1 GCF_001179965.1 Candidatus Pelagibacter communis | reverse complement strand
AAATTAAAAAAATTTTTTATATCTGGATCTATCAGCAGATTTGATGGCCATATTTTTACATTTGATTTTAAGAATAAAAACGAACCTTGTTTAAAATGCTTTTACCAAGAACTACCTCCGGATGATGTATTAAATTGTGAGTCTGATGGTATTTTAGGTCCTGTGGCTGGTGTTGTTGGAAATTTACAAGCAATTGAAGCAATAAAAAAAATCTGTCATGTAGGAAAAAACTTAAGTTCAAATATTTTAATTTTGAACTTAAAAGATCTAAAATTTAGAAAAGTAAAATTTGAAAAGAAAAAAAATTGTATATGCTAAAAATTTTCTTACTTATTATATTTTTTAACCTTCATATAAATGTTTTTGCACAAGAAAGTGATTACTTTTTAATGCTTAAGTATAATGAAGTAAATGTAAGGTATGGGCCAAGTAAAGATGATCAAATTAAGTTTATTTACAAAAAAAAATATCTACCTTTAAAGGTTATTGATAAAAAAGAAAATTTTAGAAAAATTATTGATCATAAGAATAATGGGGGGTGGATACACATTTCTCAATTAAAGTCTCCAAAGTCTCTTGTGATTTTAGAGAATAAAGTTCTTTTTAAAAAAGATAGCTATTACTCAAAGCCATTAGTAAGAATTGAAAAGGGGGTGTTGGTCCTTGTTAAAAAGTGCAAACAAAATTGGTGTAAAGTAAAAACCAACAATTATACTGGTTGGTTAAATACTAAAAATGTTTGGGGTATTAATTAGTTACTCTTGCTGTGAACAAACGTCTTTAATAACAGGTATGTTCGCACAATCTCCACATTTTGTAACTTGAACAATACAACCATCATTTAAAACTTTCACATCAACTGTTCTATCACATTTAGAACATTTAGATGCGATTGTAAGTCCACATTTTTTACAATTATAGTTTTGTATTTCCATGATTTAAGAATAAAAAATTAAAAAAATTATTTCAACTTTTTTCTGTGATAATGATAATTGTTATCAAAAAAAAATATTATATTAACAACTTTTTAAACTAATGATAATCATTCGCAAAAAATTATTTTTTGGATTTACTCGCCCACCACTTGTCTAAAATAAAGTACCAGACTGAATTTGCTATTGGTTCAACTATAGCATCTGTTAATGCAATCATAAATGTTACATCCGCTACCAACATTAATACTGTTATTGCTATAGCAAAGTGTCCGATTGTGTAGATAACAGTTCTAAGAAGTGAACCTTTGTTATTTTCAAATATTTCTTTTGAGGCCCCGAATAAACCTTTAGTGATTTCTGTCATTATTTTTTTTAAAAGGATTTTCTAATACACATGCAACTAAATGAATTCTTGCTTGTTCTCCACCGTTAAAAAAATTATGAAATTTTGTATTATTCGTTATAGTAACGTGCCCATCTGCTGGTAAATGTTTGGCTACATTTTCTATTACCATAGAGCAACCTTTGTTAGTAATTATTGGTATATGCAACCTAGGTTCTGGATCTTTATGCCAGCTTAAAGTAGATCTAGGCTCTTTCAAGAGTAACCTTACTCTACCTAACTTAAATTTACTTTTTAAAGTTTCATAAACTTCTTTAAAATAAGTATTTTCAAATTCTGGCATAAGTTCTGTATATTTTGACTCATCAATAGCTATATCTCTTGAAACCACTTTTCCAGATTCGTCTGCTATGGTCCAATATTTACCTCTAACGTTATGACCCTCTACTGAATCATTATCGTTTGGAATTCTATTAATTGGTATGGCACCAAAATGACTTATTCCCAATGAATTAAAATTTTTCTTCTCTAAAATTGACTCTAAATCTTTTCTTAACCTTGAAATATCAAATTTTAGGTCAGGAACTTTAAAGAAGTCTTCGAAACTAACTTGAACCATTTTTTATTACCCTATTTTATTACCTTAAATCAAAACGATCTAAATTCATCACTTTTGTCCAAGCGTTAACAAAATCACTTATAAACTTATCCTTAGCATCTTCGCAAGCATAAACTTCGGCAAAAGCTCTTAATTGAG
>NZ_CVSH01000019.1 GCF_001179965.1 Candidatus Pelagibacter communis | reverse complement strand
TTGGGCTGGCTAGGTAATCCGGGTAGAGGACGTGCTTTGGGCGTAAATAGTGTAAAATTTACTGGAGAGGTTTTAAAAAATGTTAAAAAAGCGATTTATGAAATTGATATGAAAAGAATATTAGTAAAAGAAGGTACTACAGTTGGTCTCGCAAATGGAATTTTATTAGCTGACGGAAAAAAAATTTATAGTGCTGAAAATTTAAAAGTTGGACTGTTTAAATAATGAAAAGAGTTGTAATAACTGGAATTGGTGTTGTTTCGTGTTTGGGAAATAATCAAGAAGAAGTCTATCAATCTTTGCTAAATTCTAAATCGGGAATTACGTTTTCCGAAGAATACAAAGAGTATAATTTAAAAAGCAACGTGCATGGTAAACCAAACATTAAATTAGAGGATCATGTAGACAGGAAGTTTATTAGATTTATGGGTCCAGGATCTGCATATAATTATATTTCAATGTCTGAAGCGGTAAGAGATTCAGGGTTAGAGGAAAAAGATGTAAGTAATATTTCAACAGGAATGATAATGGGTTCTGGAGGTCCATCAATTGAAAATGTTATTTTGGCAGCTGATAAAACAAGACAAAAGAGTCCAAAAAGAATGGGGCCTTTTGTAGTCCCAAGAACTATGTCCAGTACGGCTTCAGCAACTTTGGCAGTCCCTTTTAAAATTAAAGGAGTTAATTACACAATAAGCTCTGCCTGCGCAACAAGTGGTCATTGTATAGGAAATGCGATGGAATTAATTCAATTAGGTAAACAAAAAATTATATTTGCAGGTGGAAGTGATGAAGTTCACTTTGCAATGACTGCAATGTTTGATGCTATGACTGCTTTATCCTCAAAATATAATGATACTCCTGAAAAAGCATCAAGACCTTACGATAAAACTAGGGATGGCTTTGTAATTTCAGGTGGTGGTGGAGTTTTAGTCCTAGAAGAATACGAGCATGCTAAAGCGAGAGGTGCAAAAATTTACGCTGAGATTACAGGATATGGTGCAACATCAGATGGCTATGATATGGTAGCACCGTCGGGAGAGGGGGCTGTAAGATGTATGAATATGGCTCTTGGAACTGCAAAAAATAAGATCGATTATATTAATACTCATGGAACCTCAACCCCAGTTGGTGATATCACTGAGCTTAATGCTGTTGGTAAAGTATTTACTGATTATAAACCAAAAATAAGCTCTACAAAATCTCTGGCAGGACATTCTTTGGGAGCAACTTCTGTTCATGAGGCTGTTTATAGTCTTATTATGATGAAAAATAGTTTTATAGCAGCATCTGCAAATATTACTGATATGGATGATGAAGCGAAAAAATATCCAATTGTTACGAAAGTTGAAAAAGATGTTACTTTGAATTCTGTTATGTCTAATAGTTTTGGGTTTGGTGGAACTAATGCAACATTAGTATTTGAGAAAGTTTAATATGGATTTAATGAAAGGTAAAAAAGGCTTAATAATGGGTGTTGCCAATGAAAGATCTATTGCGTGGGGAATTTCTCAAAAACTTGCAGAAGCTGGTGCTGAGGTTGCATTTACCTATCTAGGTGAGGCACTTAAAAAAAGAGTTGTGCCTTTAGCAGAAAAATTAAATTCAAAATTAACATTTAGTTGTGATGTTGAAAAAAAAAACGATGTTATAAAACTTTTTGAAGACATTAAATCTCACTGGGGAAAAATTGATTTTGTTGTTCATGCAGTGGCGTTTTCAGATAAGTCTGAATTATCAGGAGAATATTTAAACACAACGAGAGAAAATTTTTTAAGAAGTATGTTGATTTCTTGCTTTTCGTTCACAGAAGTAGCTAAAGAGGCATCAAAGATTATGAATGAGAATGGTAGTATGTTAACTTTAACTTACGAATCAACTAAAGCAATTCCAAACTATAACGTAATGGGAGTTTGTAAATCTGCCCTTGAAGCAAGTGTAAAATATCTTGCTCGAGATTTAGGCAAAAAGAAAATTCGAGTTAATGCTATTAGTGCTGGTCCAATAAAAACATTGGCTGCCTCTGCTATAGGTGACGCAAAATTTCTTTATAAGTGGAATGAAGACCATTCTTTTTTGAAAAGAAATGTAGATATCCATGATGTTGGGAATTCAGCATTATACTTATTGAGTAATCTAGGTGGTGGTGTAACTGGAGAAATTCATTATGTTGATGCCGGATATAACAAAGTAGGAATGCCAGATCCTAAAAACATTAGTTGATTTTATGTCAAAAAGTTAATTATATAAAAAATGAATAATTTTTCCAATAAAATTAAGAGAATTTTTAAACATACCTACCTAATGCCCTCAAGTATTGTTTCAAGAATAAAATTTTTTTTCGCTTGGGAATATGGTTTCGTTAGATTTATATATTTTTTTATTATTAAAAAATTTAAATCTACTGATAAAATACATACTGCAACTGGTATCCCTGGAGTAAAATATCAAAAAAAAGCTTTTTACGATGGAAATATTCCAGTTTATAGACCTTCGGAAAGGACTATGTTGCCCCTTTTTTTTCTAAATTCAATTCCTTCAATTAACAAAAATGACCTACTAGTAATCGGCCCAAGATATGAAACTGAAATACTTTTAGCAAAATCTTTTGGTTTTAAAAATGTAGTTGGATTAGATACTCATTCTTATAGCCCATTAATAGAAGTAGGAGACATGCATGAAATGAGATTTAATGATAATTCATTTAATTCAATTATTTGTGGATGGACAATAAATTATTCTGATGATCCAGCACTTGCTGCAAAAGAAATGATAAGAGTAATGAAAAAAAATGCAATAGTTGTTCTTGGTGTACAACAAATTAATGAAAATTTTGACACATCACAATTACCTAGCATACAACAAACAAATCAAAAATTTGGAAAAGACAGACCAGATACCAAAGAAAATTTAGATAAATTATTTAATGATTTAGAGCGAATTCATTACATTGAATCACCTAATAAATATGGTGCAGTTGTTATAGCAGCCTACATGAAAACATAACTTAATTTTATGTCTAAAAGGTATAGCGGTAAATCTTTTAAAGACTCATCTGTAATGAAAAAAGCAAAACTTTCTTTAAAGGAAAAAAGAAAGCTAAAAAAAGAAAAAAAAAAAGTAGATGATAAAAGTTTTTTTGTTCCTAGTAATAGGATTATTAAACTTTACAAACAATGCCTTTTCATCAGAATTTGTTATTGAGTCGCTGAAAAAAGGGGGTAAGATAGTTTTCATAAGGCACGCTATTGCTCCAGGGAGCGGTGATCCTGAAAATATTAATCTTCAAGATTGTACAACCCAAAGAAATTTAAGTGAAGAAGGTATCAAACAATCAATAAATATTGGTAAATTTTTCAAAAATAATAAAATTCAAATTGATAAAATATTATCAAGTGAATGGTGCAGATGTAAAGATACAGCGAAGTTGGCATTTGGTAATTTCAAAACTTTTAGTGCTTTAAACTCTTTTTATGACGAAAAGTTTGCTAAAAATGAAGATAAACAAATTCAAGAGCTTAATAATTACATTAAGGATTGGGAAAGTAATAAAAATTTAGTTTTAGTTACTCATTATGTTGTGATTTCATCAATATTACACAGAGGAGTTTCGTCTGGAGAAATTGTAGTTTCAGATAAAAAATTAAATATAATAGGAAGTATAACTTTTGATTGATATTTGAAGAGTGCGTTTAAATGCATGTTTTAAAATTTTTAAGATTAATTAACTTACAGTTATGAGACGTAAATTTTTAAAATTATTTAGTATATCAATTTTGGGACTACTGATGACACCGTACAAATATCTTTATTCCCAATCAAAAAAAATAATTAATCAAAATTTAACAAAAGAGCAAAAAGATATTCTTTTTAATGAAGGAACAGAGAGACCTTTTACAAGTAGTCTTTTGTACGAGAAAAGAGTTGGTTTTTATCATTGTGCAAATTGCGGAAACAAACTTTTTAGCTCAACCGCAAAGTTTGATAGTGGAACTGGCTGGCCCTCCTTTTCTGAAGCTCTGCCAGGTGCTTTTAAGACTAAAGTAGATTACTCTTTCGGAATGGAAAGAATTGAGTATCATTGTGCAAAATGTGGTGCACATCATGGACATGTGTTTAATGATGGTCCTAGCAAAACAGGTAAAAGATTTTGTAATAATGGTCTTTGCTTAATTTTTATTCCATCTGAATAATGTTAGATTTTTGTGTAATAGGAACCGGCATATCTGGATCTACAATAGCAAAACTTTTAAATCAAAAATTTTCTGTAAATGTATACGATAAAGCTAAAGGAATTGGAGGCAGAAGCTCATTCAAAAGATTAAATGGGAAAATTGGTTTTGACCACGGTTTACAATATTTGTCTCCAAGATCCTTAAAATTTAAGAGATTTACAAAAGAGCTTACAAAAAAAAAAGTTTTAAAATTTTGGGGCGGAAACCATAAATTTCTTAATAAAAGTGTTAAAAAGAAAAATAAGCATATTAAGTTGATAGGAGTTAATGGAAACAACGATATTAGCAAGTATCAATTAAAAAATATAAAATGTTATCATCAGTATGAACTATCAAAAATAAATAGACTTAATAAAGTTTGGAACCTTCAATTTCAAAATGGTCAAGTTATTAAAAGTAAAAACTTAATAGTTTCTATTCCATTTCCACAATGCAAAAAATTATTATCGAAATTTATGAAAACGAGTTTATTTAAAAATAAAGTAATAATGAATTCTAGTTTAACAGTTTTACTAATGACAAATAAGACATCTAATAATTATAGCAGTTATTTTACAAATGATAAAATTTTAGGGTGGGTTTCGAATGAAAATTCAAAAAAAAGATTCACTTATAATAAAGACTTATGGGTACTTCAAAGTACTTTCGAATATGGAAAAAAAAATATAGATAATTATAAAAATAAAAAAACTTATTTCACAAAAATATTACTCAATAGATTTAAAAATATAACAAAAATAAAAATAAGTAAAATATACTTCACTCATATACATGGATGGAAATATTCCTCAAATTCAAAGCCATTAAAATCTGAAAGTTATTGGGACAGAAAAATAGGCCTTGGTATTTGTGGAGATTGGTTTGGTGGACCAAGACTTGAGGATGGATGGTTAAGTGCTAATAATTTATTTAAAAAAATAGTTGGAAAAAAAGAAAAAAATACTTAAGATTTATTTAACAACAGCTACAACTTTTATTTTTAGATTTATTGTCTAAATTTTCTTCGGTTTTAATTTCTTCCGCTCTTTTTTGCTCTTCTTCGAGTGCTTTTTTTTCTTTATAAATTTTATCCTCAAAGTAAGCATAAAGTGAGCTAAAGCCTAACTTGGATGCTTTCTTTTCCTCATAACTTCTTTTACCTTTTAGATTTTCAATTATTTCCAATATTTCTTGATTTTGCATGTTAATTAAATTGCTGCTTGCTTGATTGATAATTTAACTTTTCCTCTATCAAATCCAATTACTTTTACTTTAACCTCATCACCCTCTTTAACAACATCAGTTACCTTAGCAACTCTTTTGTCTGCTAATTCTGAAATATGAACTAGACCATCTTGTTTTCCTAGAAAATTTACAAAAGCACCAAACTCCATAATCTTCATTACTTTACCATTATAAATTTTATTTAATTCAGCCTTTGCAGTGAGATCTTTAATCATTTGCATTGCTTTATTTCTTGAGTCCTCATCTGGGGCTGACACTGTGACTTCGCCCTCGTCGTTAACGTCAACTTTGGCTCCTGATTTTTCCACAATTTCTCTTATGGTTGCACCACCTTTTCCAATTACTGTTGCTATATCTTTTTTATCGACAGTTATTTTTTCCATCTTAGGTGTATGTTTACCTACATCATCTCTTGATTTTGATAATGCTTTATTCATCTCGGCTAAAATATGAATTCTTCCATCTTTTGCTTGTTTTAGTGCTTGTTCCATTATCTCAAATGTAATTCCTGTAATTTTGATATCCATTTGAAGAGACGTAATACCATTTTTTGTTCCCGCCACTTTAAAATCCATATCACCTAAATGATCCTCATCTCCTAAAATATCTGAAAGTACACTAAAATCATCACCTTCTTTAATCAGTCCCATTGCAATACCTGCTACTGGCTCTTTTATTGGGACACCTGCATCCATCAGAGCAAGTGATGATCCACAAACTGTAGCCATAGAAGATGAACCATTTGATTCTGTTATTTCTGAAACAATCCTAAAAGTGTATGGAAAACTTTCTTTTGGTGGCAAAGAAGAATTTATAGCTCTCCAAGCAAGTTTACCGTGCCCAATTTCTCTTCTTCCTGTGCCAATTCTACCAGTTTCTCCTACTGAGAATGGTGGAAAATTATAATGTAGCATGAATCTTTCTCTTTGGAGACCATCTAAACTTTCAATTCTTTGTTCATCATCAGAGGTTCCTAGTGTTGTAGTCACTATTGCTTGAGTCTCTCCTCTTGTAAATAATGCTGAACCATGAACTCTAGGTAAAATTCCAACTTCACACATGATAGGCCGTACATCTGCAAGACCTCTTCCATCAATCCTATTTTTGTTTTTAAGAATATCTGTCCTTACTATTCTCTTTTCTAAGTTTTTAAGTTCATAATTGACGTCTAAATCTGTGAAATTTTCATTCTCCTCATACAATTTTTTAGCTTTCTCTGTTATTTCGGAAATTTGATTTGATCTGTCTTGTTTGTCTCTTGTAGAAAATGCTTTTTTTAAATCATCCGTAAATTCACTTTCAAGTTTTTTTCTAATTTCTGTAAGATCTTTTTTTTCAATATCCCAATCTGGTTTTCTACATTCTTTGGCAAGATCCTCGATCATTTTAATAATAGGGACAAAATTTTCATGACCAAACTTAACAGCATTTAACATCTCTTCCTCACTTAAGCCTTTTGCTTCAGACTCAACCATTAGGACAGCATCTCTAGTGCCTGCAACAACCAAATCTAATTTTGATTTTTGTAAATCAATTTTTGATGGATTTAAAACATATTTACCATCAATAAAACCAACTCTTGATGCTCCTACCGGACCCATAAACGGCATTCCTGAAATCGCTAAAGCTGCTGAAGAGGCAATAATTGATAAAATATCTGCTTCGTTTTCTTTGTCATATGAAATTACAGTTGGTAATAATTGAACTTCATTTTTGAACTCATCAGGGAATAAAGGCCTGATTGGTCTATCAATCAATCTAGAAATTAATGTTTCGCTCTCAGTTGGTCTTGCTTCTCTTTTGAAGTATCCCCCTGGTATTTTACCTGCTGCATAGTATTTTTCTTGGTAGTTCACTGATAAAGGAAAATAATCTACATCCGGATTAACTTTTTTAGCGCCAACTACCGTAGCCATTACTACAGTTTCTCCACATTTTGCAATTATTGCTCCGTCTGCTTGTCTAGCAATTTTGCCAGTTTCTAGACTTATTTTTTTTCCTGCTACCTCAATTTCTTTCTTAAAAACTTTAAACATTTACTTCCTTATATTTAATTTACTTATTACATTTTTATAGGAGTCTAATTTATTCCTTTTCAAATAATCCAATAATTTTTTTCTTTTATTTACTGCTTTTAACAATCCAACTGAAGAATGCTTATCTTTCTTGAATTCTTTGACATGTTTAGATAACACTTCAATCTTTTCTGTTAATAACGCAATTTGAACTTCTGAAGATCCTGTGTCCTTCTCGTGAATTGCTAATTCTTTTGCTTTTTTAATCATATCTTTTCCTGTCTATTAGTTTGTTTTATTAGATTTTCAATTTTTTCGGCGTACTCAAAAGAGTCGTCTTTTACGAATAGTATTTTTGGTAAAAACTTCATAGTTATTTTTTTTGAAAGAACTTTTCTTACAACAAAGGAAAATTCCTTTAATATATTTACCGCTTCAGTAGCATTTTTTCCACCAAGTGGCAAAACAAATGCTTTCGCGGTTTTAAGGTCAGGGCTCATCCTAACTTCAGTAACTGTTATATTATTTGTGTCTAAATTTGGCAATTTTGCCTCTCCTCTTACAAAAATTGTACCTAAAGCCTGTTTTATCATCTCTCCAACTCTCAATTGTCTTTGTGTTACAGGCCTACTTGATTTTTTGCTTTTCATATTCTTCTCTCTGTTATCTTAGAGCTATAAACCTCTATAATGTCATTTTTTTGAAAATCACTGAAATCTTTTAGTGTAATACCACATTCTAAACCTGCACTCACTTGTTTGGCTTGATTTTTTTCTCTAAATATTGACCCAATCTTACCATTATAAATGATTGCTCCATCTCTTATAATTCTCGCACTTGAATTATTCGTTATTTCCCCATCTATAACTTTTGATCCTGCAACTTTACCAACCTTTGAAACCTTAAATATTTCTAATATCTCTGCAGATCCAATAATCTGCTCCTCAACATCTGGGGATAATAACCCTGACATTTTATTTTTAATAAAATCCAATACTTCATAAATTATATTGTAAGAAGAAATTGAAATTTTTTCTTGCTCAGCAAGTTTTTTTGCTTCCTTCGTTGGTTTGACATTGAAAGCAATTAATATTGCCTTTGAGGCTTTAGCTAAAGAAACATCGGTTTCTGTTACCATTCCTATATCTGATAAAATTATTTTTGGTTTTATCTCATCGTGTTTTATTTGCATCAGAGCGTTTTTTATAGCCTCTGATGATCCATGAACATCCGACTTTATAATAATATTTAATTCCTCTGAAACTTTATCTTTAAAAGCAGATTCTTGCGTTACAAATTTCAAAGGATTTTTTCCTACTTTTGACTCTTGGACTCTAGCATCACATAGGCTTTTGGCCTCTTTCTCATTATCTAAAACTAAAAAGTCATCTCCCGATTTAGCAGCACCATTTATTCCTAGCACTTCGACTGGTGAAGCTGGTAATGCAATATCAATATTTTTTCCATGATCATTGTTTATTAATCTTACCTTCCCCCATTGTAAACCACTTACAAAATAATCTCCTTTTTTTAGTGTACCACTTGTAATTATAATGTTAGCTATGGGACCTCTTCCAACGTCAATTTTGGATTCTAAAACAACCCCTGTAGATTTACTTTCATAGTCAGTTTTTAAATCTAAAAGTTCTGCTTGAAGTATAATTGACTCAACAAGTTTATCTAAATTTTTTTTTGTTTTTGTCGAAATCTCAACCATTAATGTATCACCTGACAATTCTTCAGCTATTAATTCGTGCTCTAAAAGTTGATTTTTAATTTTTTGAGGATCAGCTTCAGGTAGGTCACATTTATTTATGGCTACTACAATTGGTACTTTTGCTGCTTTTGCATGTTTAATTGACTCTATAGTTTGTGGTTTAACTCCATCATCAGCAGCAACAACTAAGACAACTAAATCGGTTAACTTAGATCCACGTGCCCTCATCTCGGTAAAAGCAGCATGACCAGGAGTATCTATAAATGTAATTTTTTGATCTTTGTGACTTATTTGATAAGCGCCAATGTGTTGGGTTATTCCTCCAAATTCTCCAGAAACAACATTTGCACTTCTTAAAACATCTAACAAAGATGTTTTACCATGATCAACGTGTCCCATAACTGTTACTATTGGTGGTCTATTTTTTAAGTTTTCGGATTTTACCTCTTTAATTTTTTTTATAATTTCCTCAGTTTTTTCTTCCTTGATGGGATTATGGCCAAATTCTTTGACTAGATATTCAGCAGTATCCGAGTCAATTGAATGATTTATTGTTGCTGTAACACCCATGCCTAATAAATGTTTAATTATACTGCTAGATTGTTCGGCCATTCTGTTTGCTAATTCTCTAATGGTGATTATCTCTGGAATATTAACGTCTCTTTTAATTGGTTTTAAATTTTCCTGAGTACTATCTTTTTGTATTATTCTATTTTCTTTTTGCTTAGCTCTTTTTAAAGCAGCTAGACTTCTTGCTCTTCCCTCATCCTCACCACTAAGCGCTCTTGATATTGTAAGTTTCAACTCACGTCTTTTGGTCGGTGATTTACCTTTTACATCTCTTTTATCTTTATCTTCTTTAAGTCTTCTTGTTGCTCTTTGTTCAGCAAGTTTTCTTTTCTCATAATCATTTGGGGGAGGTGTAGGTTTTGAAAAATTAGGGCTTTTTGGCTTGAAACTAAATTTTACATTATTATTAAATGAACTTTTATTATTAAATGAATTTTTAGGGGCAAATTTATTTGATTTTTTTTCTATAAAAACAGAATTTTTACCTTGAGTCTTTGCTTTTTCAATATTTGATATGGATTTTTTTAAGTTCCCAGACAATGTTAGTTTCGTTTTTTTTTTCTCCATAAGTCATCCTTAATCTTTATAAACTTTTTCTCTTGCAGACATAATTAAATTATCTGCCTCATTTTTGGATAGCGCAAAGTCTTCAAGATATCCTTTTATTTTTATCCTATCACCCTTAATAATATCATACCCTCCAGTAAGTTCATCTGATGCTAAATCAGCAAAATCGTTTAATGTAAGGATTTTTTGTTCTCCTAAAGTAACGAGCATGCCAGGCGTCAATCCTTCATGCTCTATCAATTCACTTTCAAGACCAAGATCTTTAATTTTTTTTGAAATTTCTTCTTGATCTTTTTGATGAGCTTCCTTTGCTCTATCTATTAATTCTTTCGCTGTATCTTCCTCAATACCCTCGATTTTAATTAATGCCTCAACTGTAGAGTCTTTAATATCATCAATCGAGGAAAATCCCTCGGCAACAAGTAATTGTCCCAGTGTCTCGTCTAATTCTAAATTTTTTACAAAATTTTCAGTTTTCTCTTTAAATTCAGTTTGTCTTCTTTCTGAGTCTTCTTGATCGGTCATTATATTAATTTCAAAATTCATTAGCTTCGTTGCCAATCTAACATTTTGACCTCTTCTACCTATAGCTTTGCTTAAATTTTCTTCTGTTAGAATTACATCAAGTTTTTTATTTTCTAAATCAACGTTAACTCTCTGGATTTCTGCTGGAGACAATGCGTTTGATACAACAACTGCCGGATCTTCAGACCAATTTACAATATCAATTTTTTCACCTTGTAATTCGTTGACAACTGCTTGTACCCTGCTACCTCTCATACCTACACAAGCTCCTACAGGATCTAACGAATTATCAATAGCCTTCACACAAATTTTCGCTCTACTTCCTGGGTCTCTTGACGAAGAAATAATTTCAATTAGCCCATCATATATTTCTGGTACTTCTTGAATAAATAACTTTTCCATAAATTTTGGATGTGCTCTTGATAAGAAAATTTGTTGTCCTCTTGGCTCTCTTCTAACATCGTAACAATATGCTTTAATTCTATCTCCAGCTTTAATATTTTCTCTTGGTATCATTTCATTTTTTTGAATTATTGCTTCTGTTCTTCCTAAATCAACTATTACATTTCCAAATTCCAATCTTTTAACAATACCACTTAATATTGAGTCTTTTTTATCAATGAAATCATTAAACTGCCTTTCTCTCTCAGCCTCTCTTACACTTGTACTTATTACTTGCTTAGCTGTTTGCGCAGCAATTCTTCCAAAATCAAAAGTTGGTAAAGGTTGTAAAATAGTATCACCAACATTTTTATCTTTATTTTCCTCACTTATTTTTTGAGCTTGTTGTAGACTAATTTCTGTATTTATGTTTTCAGGTTTTTCAACTATCACTAATTTTCTGAAGATTCCAATATCTCCACTATCACGATTAATTTGTACCTCAATTTCATTATCTTGACCAAATTTAGATTTCGCAGCTTTTGCAATACCTGTTTCCATTGAATTAATTATTAACTCCTTGTCTATGGATTTTTCTAAAGCCACAGCTTCTGCAATTCTTAATAGTTCCAATTTATCTGATCTTCTGTTTAACATTTTTTCCTTCCAAAAAAAAATGGGCCGGAGCCCATTTTTGAAATATCAACAATGTATTTGGAATATAGATATTTTTTCTATATTTTCAACTTTTTACTCATTTAAATACTGAAACCTTATCAGTTTTTTCCCATGAAAATGCACCATTTGACTCTGGTTCTCTTCCAAAATGACCGTAAGCGGCTGATTTTTCATAAATAGGTTTGTTTAATCCTAACATTTCTCTTATACCCCTAGGGCTCAAATCAAAATTATCTTTTATTAGTTTCTCAACGTGCTTATTCTTTTCTTCATCATTAGAAAAAAGGTCTACGTATATCGATAAAGGTTTTGACACTCCAATAGCATATGCAAGTTGAATTAGGCATTTATCAGAAACTTTTGATGCTACAATATTTTTAGCTAAATATCTTGAAGCATATGCTGCTGATCTATCAACCTTTGTTGGATCTTTTCCAGAAAAGGCTCCACCACCATGTGGTGCGGCTCCACCATAAGTATCTACAATTATCTTTCTTCCTGTTAATCCAGTATCTCCATCGGGTCCTCCAATAACAAAATTTCCGGTTGGATTGATATATATTTCGTTTTCATCAAGTTGGCCTAATAAATTTTTTGGAATAGATTTTTCTATATAAGGAATACAAAGTTCTTTTACCTTTGATAAATTAACGTCTTTAGAATGTTGCGTAGAAATTACCACTGATTTTACATTTGCTGGAACTCCATCCTTATACTCAATTGTAATTTGGCTTTTTGAGTCTGGTTCTATTCCTTTAAGCTTTCCAGATTTTCTATCTTCAGCCATTAATCTTAAAATTCTGTGAGAAAAATGTATTGGAGCTGGCATAAGAACATCAGTCTCATTACATGCATAACCAAACATTATACCTTGGTCTCCTGCACCTTCATCTTTATTTCCTGAAGAGTCAACTCCCATCGCTATGTCAGCTGACTGAGAGTGTAAATGACATTCGATTTTAGTAGCTTCTTTGTAAGTGAAGCCATCTTGATCATACCCAATATCCTTAATGCAATTCCTAACTTTTGAAATTAACTCATCTTTATTAATATCTGGGCCTCTGGTCTCTCCTGCTAAAACAACTTTATTTGTTGTAGTCAATGTTTCGCAGGCTACTCTTGCTTGTGGCTCCATGCCTAAATAAGTATCGACGACCATGTCAGAGATTCTATCACATACTTTGTCTGGATGACCTTCGGAAACGGATTCGCTTGTAAACAAATAATTTTTTTTCATTTTATCTCCCTTGTCTTTTTAAAAAAAAAATTAAAGTAATATAAATTAAGACTAAATAAAAGAATATATTATTACGACCATATGTTGAAAATACAGTCATTTCACTCAGCTTTTCAAAACCATATTCACTTAATGCACCACTAGAAGTTGACTTATTAATTTTTATGATTTTTCCTTTAGGATTTATGATAGCTGAAATTCCATTATTTGATGATCTGATAATACTTTTCCCTTCCTCTATAGCTCTAAAAACTGAATGAGCAAAATGTTGATGAGGTCCTATAGATTTTCCAAACCATCCATCTTCAGAAATATTAATTATTAAATCGTAATTATTAACTTCGGATAGTTTACCTGAGTATATTACCTCATAACAAATTAATGGTAGTAAATTCAAGTTAAAGTCATCGTTATTAATATTAATTATATCCCTGCGATCTCCTTTTGAAAATGACTGATAATTATTTGTAATGCTTCTCAAGCCAATTTTATTCAGAGCATTCTCAAATGGTAAAAATTCTCCAAAAGGGACAAGATCATTCTTGCGATATAATGCTTTTATATTTAATTCATTATCAACAATAGCTAAAGAATTATAAATTTTTAAATTATCTGACACATTCAGATCATTTATACCTAATAAAATTAAATGTTTTTTACTAAATTTTTTGAATGAAGTTTTATATTTATCAATATCTTTTAGGTATGTAGAAGTAAGAGTCCCTTCAGGCCAAATAAATAAAGTTGGTATTTCTTTTTCAGGATTGCTGATTCTGATCATTTCATCAATAATTTTCTCCTCTTTTGAAGAGTCATAAAATCTTTTTATTTCGATATTTGAGGAAATTATTTTAATTTGCAAATCTTTTTGATTTTTTGAAACTATGTTTTGATCACTTAATCTAAATTCTCCGATAAAAAAAAATGATAATAAAATAGAAAAAATTAGAGAAGATAAAATTAATTCAAATTTTATCTTTTTTAAAAATAAAATTGCAGGAATAAAAAAAAATGTAGTAGTAACTAAATTTAAACCATATGTTCCAATAAACGAGGTCATTTGAATATATGCGATGTTATTAGATAAAGAATATAAAAATAAATTCCATGGAAACCCTGTAAAAATATGACCTCTAATAAATTCAAATACCCCTAAGATTAAAGAGAAAATTAAAATTAAAGCTAAATTTTTAAATTTAAAAAAGTAGGACAATAAGTAAGCAGGTATAGCAAAAAATAAAGACAAGAAAGATGGTATTATTATTATTGAAACAGGTATTAAAATTTTAAGACTTGTATCAAATGTTAGTGAAATTGCTATCCAATATAAACTGAATAAAAAATAACCAAAACCAAATAACCATCCATAAAAAAAATAATTTTTTTTTTCTAAATTTTTATTTTGTACTAAAAGAATAAAGAAAAAACTTAGAGTAAAAAAATTTATTAAAAAC
Organism: Candidatus Pelagibacter communis; assembly: GCF_001179965.1. GTDB lineage: Bacteria > Pseudomonadota > Alphaproteobacteria > Pelagibacterales > Pelagibacteraceae > Pelagibacter. The sequence continues at coordinate 2,438 of NZ_CVSH01000019.1, read as the reverse complement.
CAATTATATGGTGGAAGACTAAAAGAACTTAAACTCCCTAAAATGAAAACTATAAAGTATATGATTTTTTTATTATTAAATAATTTTTTCAATTTTTTTTTCTAATAAATTAAATAATTTATTTTCTTCTCTTTGCATTTTATTAAAATCACTATTTTTTTTATGGTCAAAACCTAAAAGATGTAGAAAACCATGAATAAAAATTTTTACAACCTTATTTTTAAAATTTAAATTACTTATATTTTTTGGTTGGTTCATATAGTTGTAACTAATTATTATGTCGCCAAGGAAAAATTTGTTTTTTCCCACTTTATCATTGTAAGGAAATGAAAGCACATCTGTTGGTTTATTTTTTTTTCTAAATTTTTTATTCAATTTTCGAATTTTTTGGTTATCAGACAAAGAAAGTGAAAATAAAATTTTTTTTTTTTCAAATTTATACTTTTTTGGAAAAAATCTTAAAATTTTATTAAAAAAAAAATTTGCTCTTTTTATTTTTTTTTTCCACTTATTATTATCAATAACAACGTCAACTTTAATCATTGTTATTATTATCCGAATAAGCCTTGACAATCTTAGAGACTAAGGGATGTCTGACTACATCGGTATGGTCAAAATCTACTACGGAAATTTCATTTAAATGTCGTAATAGTTTTTTGGATCTATTTAACCCTGATAAAGATTTATTTGGTAAATCTATTTGTGAAGGATCACCGTTAATCACTATTTTTGAATTTTCTCCTATACGCGTCAAAAACATTTTAATTTGTGTATCTGTTGCATTTTGAGCTTCATCTAAAATTGCAAAAGAATTTTTTAGAGTTCTACCTCTCATAAATGCAAGTGGAGCAATTTCAATATCACCAATTTCAATTTTTTTTTGAATTTTCTCAAAATCTAATAAATCATACAAAGAGTCGTACAAAGGGCGTAAATATGGATCAACTTTTTCTCTCATATCGCCAGGTAAAAAACCTAATCTCTCACCAGCTTCCACCGCAGGTCTAGATAAAATAATTCTCTCGATTTTTTTATCTAAAAGCATTGTCAATGCCACTGCTACAGATAAAAAAGTTTTTCCTGTTCCAGCTGGACCTGTTGATATAATAATGTCGCTACTTCTTAAAGCTGAAACATATTTTTTTTGTTTTTCTGATCTTGGTATAACAGACTTTTTTGGAGTTTTAATAATGTACTCAATTTTTTTATCTAAATTATTATTTTCATTAATCATAAATTTACTTACTGATGAGATTATATCTTTTTTTTCTATCGATCCATTAATAATATATTGATCACATAAAAATTGAATTGCATTTTTTATAATTTGGATTTTTTTATCATCGCCTTTTGTTATTATTGAATTTCCTCTAAAATAAAGGTTTGTATCTGTTAAATTTTCAAGTTCTTTTAAATTTTTATTAAATTCACCTAGAATTCCCATCAAGAGTTCATTATTTGGAAATACAATACTTAGGGAATTGTCCGAATAAACAAACTTTAGATTAGTACTAATTTTACTTTGGGTTTTATTCAATTCTATGCTGCCTCAACATCGTTAGTTAAAATTTCACCAAATAAACTATTTTGATTACTGTTGTTTATCTTAACTGGAATTATTTTTCCAACTAAACTTTCATTTCCTTTAAATATAACTGATGTCATATATTCATTTCTTCCAAAGAATTTATCTTGATTTTTCATTTTATTTTCAACTAAAACATTGACTTGGTTATTCTCAAAGCTTTTATTTTTAATCTTTTGATTATTAAAAAGTATTTCTTGTAAAACTTTTAATCTTTCTTTTAAAATTTTTTGATCTATTTGATCATAGTTTGAGGCTGTGGTTCCTGGTCTTGGGCTAAATATAAATGAGTATGAGTTCAAAAATTTTAGATTTTTAACTAGCTTCAATGTTTCTTCAAAATCTTTTTCTGTTTCACCAGGATAGCCAACAATAAAATCACTAGAAAATTCAATTTTATTATTGATTTTTTTTAATCTTTCATAAACGTCAATATAATCTTCGACTTTATGTTTTCTGTTCATAAGATTTAATATCTTATTTGATCCTGATTGAATTGGCAGATGGATAAATGGCATTAGCTTTTTTGAGTTTTTGTAACAATCTATTAAATCATCGCTCATATCTCTTGGATGTGATGTAATATATCTAATTCTCTTTAGCTCTTTTATATTTTCTAAGGCCATAATTATATCTGATAATCTATATTCTTTTTTATTTTCTACGCTTGAGTACGCGTTTACATTTTGTCCTAATAAAATTATTTCTTTAGAACCACTTTGTATTAATTGCTTTGCTTCATTTAAAATTTGGTAGAATGGTCTTGAATACTCAGGTCCACGTGTATAAGGCACAACGCAAAAATGACAAAATTTATCACATCCTTCTTGAATTGTTATAAATGAAGATACGT
>NZ_CVSH01000018.1 GCF_001179965.1 Candidatus Pelagibacter communis | reverse complement strand
TCACAATGAATTTTTTAGATAGAAAAAAAATATTACTTATTATCTGTGGTGGTATTGCTGCTTATAAAGCTTTAGAGGTAATAAGATTAATAAAAAAAAATGGTGCACAGGTAAAAACTGTACTTACGGAAAATGCTAAAAAATTTGTGACACCATTATCCGTTGTCTCTCTTTCTCAAGAAAAAGTTTATACCCAACTTTTTGATCATGAGAATGAAGCAGAAATGGATCATATATCACTTTCTAGATGGGCTGATTTGATATTAATTGCACCTGCTACAGCTAATACAATTTCAAAATTAAGTTATGGACTTGCGGATGATCTTGCTACAACTGTGACACTAGCATCAAATAAGAAAATTTTTTTAGCGCCTGCAATGAATGTAAGAATGTGGGAGCATAAATCCAATAAAGATAATATTCAAAAGTTAAAAACTTTTGGTTATGAAATGATTGGACCAAATATTGGTGATATGGCTTGTGGAGAATACGGCGAAGGTAAAATGTCAGAGCCAACTGAAATTCTTAATTACTTAAATCAGTATTTCAAAAAATTGAAGAATGTTAATAAAAAAAGGGCTATCGTAACTGCTGGTCCTACTCAGGAATTTATAGATCCTGTAAGATACATTACAAATAGATCAAGTGGCAAACAAGGCTTTGAAATAGCAAATTCTTTAAACAGAAACGGATTTGATACTACATTAATATCAGGACCTTCAAATCAAATAGCAGATCCTAATATTAAGTTAATAAAGGTAAAAACCGCAGAAGAAATGTATGAAGAAACATTAAATAATTTACCTGCAGATGTAGCAGTATTTTCTGCAGCCGTTGGTGATTGGAAGATTAAAAACTATAATAAAAATAAGATTAAAAAAAAGGATAACCTTGTACTAAATTTAGAAAAAAATATTGATATTTTAAATAATGTATCAAATCATAATTCATTGAGACCAAAACTTGTAATTGGTTTTGCTGCTGAAACAATGAATTTAGAATTAAATGCAAAGAATAAATTAACAGAGAAAAACTGTGACTGGATAATAGCAAATGATATATCAAAGAAAGATATTGGCTTCGAGTCGAACGAAAACTCCGTTTCAATTTTCTATAAAAATCAAGACTTTGAGGAAATAAAAAAAACAAGCAAAAGTAATCTCGCTGACAAGATTGTGGAGAGAATTATAAATCACCTGAATTAATTATGATTAAAGTTTTAATTAAAAAACTTAGTCATAAAGCTCAAATACCAATCTATAAAACTGAAGGATCTTCAGGAATGGATTTGATGGCTCTTACAGAAGATAAAATTGTGATTAAGCCTAATAAATCTGTGTTAGTCCCAACTGGATTATCTGTAGCAATACCAAATGATACTGAAATTCAAATTAGGCCTAGATCAGGTTTAGCAGCAAAATCTAGTATTTCAGTTCTCAATACGCCGGGAACAATAGACAGTGATTATAGGGGTGAGTTAAAGGTTATTTTATTTAACCATGGTGATAAAGAATTTATTATTAATAATGGTGACAGGATAGCTCAAATGGTTCTTGTTCCAATTTTAAAAGTCCAGTTTGAAGAGGTACAAGATCTACCTGAAACAATCAGAGGTTCTGGAGGTTTTGGATCTACTGGAAAATGAAAAAAAAATTCAATAAAAATTATTTAGAAAAATATTCAAGACAAATAGTTTTAAAAGATATTGGTATCCTTGGCCAAAAAAAAATATCATTGTCTAAAATATTAATTGTTGGGCTTGGAGGATTAGGTTGTCCAGCTGTAGATTACTTGTGTCGAGCTGGAGTTGGACAGGTTGGGTTAGTAGATTTTGATAAAGTGAGCTTATCTAATATTCATCGTCAAGGAATGTATAATTCTCAAGATGTGGGGAAATTAAAAGTTGATGTTATCTATACAAAAATAAAAAAAATTGACCCTGATATTAAAATTATTAAATACAAAGCAAAAATTACTAACAAAAATTTTGATAAAATTGCTAAAAAGTATGATGTAATTATTGACGGGACTGATAATTTTAGAACAAAATTTCTATTAAATGAAGGTTCGTTAAAATTAAAAAAATTTTTTATATCTGGATCTATCAGCAGATTTGATGGCCATAT
>NZ_CVSH01000017.1 GCF_001179965.1 Candidatus Pelagibacter communis | reverse complement strand
GGTTTTGGATTAAATTTTGCTTTCCCTTGGGCGTATATAGCAGTTAGTAACGCTATGAGTTTTAATGACTATAAAAAAGAGGATACTTCAGTTAATTCAAATAAATTAAGATCAGATTACACAAATACTTTTGACATAATGTTAACAAAGGCTATAGGAGATATTTTTCCAGCAATTGATCCAAATAGAAGTTTATTTATAAACTTATCTTATGAAAAAGTTATTTCTGAAGCTAATATTATAAACTACGATTACATATCCGATTCCTTTTCATTGAGTTTTTCGAGATCATTCAGGCTAAATTAATAAAATTTTCAATTTATTGTTGAAATTTAGTGCTTTTTCTAGCGCTCAATATGAGTTTTTTTTCATTTAATTTTTCGAGAATTTTGCTAGTTTCAAGGAAATGAAAAAACTAATATCGTCAATTATAGCGATTGTATTTGCACTAAACATAAGCGCTTACGCTGAGGAAAAATTAACTATTGAAAAACAATTAGTTGGAATTGTTGGAGCTATCTCAGGAACAGTTAAAACCGAAACAAGAGAATTAAAAGCAGGCGATAAAATTTATTTAAATGAAACAATATATGCGGGAGTTGGCGCTGGTACTCAAATATTACTTTTAGATCAATCCACTTTTACGATTGGTGAAGATTCAGAAGTAGTAATGGATACGTTTGTGTTTGATCCAGAGACAAATGATGGAAAAATAGTAGCAAGCGTTAAACAAGGAAGTTTAAAAGTTATTTCTGGACTAATAAGTAAAAAAAATCCTGACAGTTTAACCGTTGAAGTTCCAGAGGGAACATTAGGCTCGAGAGGAACTGAGTTCCAAACAATAGTTTCAAAAGGAAAGACAGATACTCTATTAATAGGTCCAGGAAAAAATAACACTTTAGGAATGAGACCTGGAGCAGTTCTGGTTGGTAATAAGTTTGGTCAAACTTTATTGAATAATCCATATAGCATTACTTCAATGACAAAAAATAAAGCACCAGGACAAGCTAAAAAAATTACAAAAAATCAATTAAAGAAATTTAATAAAAAAATGAAAGCTTTGAGAGTTGCGAAGCTTTCTAAAGATGACAAGAAAGTTCAAAGAAAAGCCATTAAAAAAGAATTAAGAAAAGAGCTTAAGTCATTAGGTTTTGAGAAAGAAGAAATCAAAACTATCATTAAGCAAAATATTCAAAAAGATAAAGAGAAGAAAGTAAAAATTAAAGCTGAAAGAGCAGAGAAGAAAAAAGCTAAGAAAAAAGCTAAAGCAGAAAATAAAAAAGGTAAAAAGAAAAAGGCTAAAAAAGGAGATAAGAAAAAAGGTAAAAAGAAAAAAGCTAAAAAAGGAGATAAGAAAAAAGCGAAACCTAAAGCTAAGAAAAAAGAAAAAGCTAAAGCAAAACCTAAGAAAAAAGCAAAAGCAAAATCTAAACCAAAAGCTAAGAAAAAAGCGAAACCTAAAGCTAAGAAAAAAGCAAAACCAAAAGCTAAGAAAAAAGCAAAAGCAAAACCAAAGAAAAAGAAAAAAGCTAAGCCGAAGCCTAAAAAGAAAAAGAAAATAGCTAAAAAGAAAAGAGTAGTTAAGAAGAAAAAAGCAGCTAAGAAGAAAAAAGCTAAGAAGAAAAGAAGAAAAAAGAAGTAATTAGATCACTTCTTAACTAAGTTTTATTTACTTTATATAAATTCAATATAAGCTCAAGTTGTGAAAGCGTTTCTTCAAAAAAACACAAATTATTTTATTTTTTTTGCAATACTATTACTACTAATTTCACTAAAGATTATTAACCCACCATTTATAAAATCGGTTTCATACTTAAGTTTTGATTTGTATCAGAAAGTATTTGCAAAAAAAAAAGATAGCGATGTAGTAATAATTGATATTGACGAAAAAAGTCTTGGAAAATTTGGACAGTTTCCTTGGAACAGGACAGTTTTTGCAAAAATACTAGATCAATTAAATACATCAGATCCAAAGGCAATTGGTTTCGATATATTTTTTACAGAGAAAGATAAACAATCACCTGAAGAAATAATAAAATCTTATGGTCTAATACCATCGGATGTTGCTGAACTTCAAAATTTGAAAAGTCCGGATGATCTTTTTGCTGAAAAATTAAAAGAATCAAAATCTATTATTGCAGTGTTAGGAAGCAATGTACCATCACATACAAATTATGATAGAAAAGCTAAAGCTAGATTTTTATCAAAAGGCGGAGATCCATTTGAATTCACATACTCCTATCCTTTTTCTATTGGATCATTAGAAGTATTAGAAAATAATGTAAAAGGTTTAGGCTCGATATCTTTTTTAGATCAATTAGATGGCATCATTAGATCCTTGCCACTTATTGTTCAATTGAATAAAAAATTATACCCAACAATTGGACTAGAAATGGTTCGGGTAGGCGAAAAACAAAAAAATATTTATGTTGAATTAAATGAGGTTGGAATAAATAGAATTAGTGCGAGACCTCACAAAATTGACTCTGATCCAAATGGAATAATTTGGATCAAATATAAAAAATCTCAAAAGAAGCAATATATTTCTGCGAGTGATGTCTATGAGGGAAACTTTGATAAATCATTTTTTCAGAATAAATATGTGCTGATAGGTGCATCTGCACAAGGGCTTTTTGATTTAGTAAAAACACCTTTAGGGATAACTATTCCAGGAGTAGAAGTTCACGCTAATGTTATTGAAAATATTCTAGATAAATCTTATTTAGTTAGAAATCCAAATACCTATATTTTTGAATTACTATTTTCTATAATTGTTGCTCTCATTACTTTTATATTATCTCAAAAAATAAAACCAAGATACAGTTTATCAATTTTTTTTGGAAATATTTTAGCCATTATAATTATTGGTTTTTCAGTTTATAAATTCAAATCCCAACTAGTTGACATAAGTTATCCACTTTTCATAGTCACTGTAACATTTTTAACTGGATTATATTTTAGATTTATTGAAGAAAATAAACTTGCTTTAGAAAACCTACAGAAGGAAGCTAAGCTTTTAAAAGAAAGAGAACTAGCTGCAGGTGTTCAAAAAAGTTTATTTCCAGATATATCTAAATTTGAAAATTTTATTTTTGCAAGAAATGTACCTGCAAGAGATGTTTCAGGAGATTATTTCGATGTTGTAAGATCTACACCTGAAGAATATTTTTTTACATTAGCGGATGTGTCTGGAAAAGGAATTAAAGCTGGAATGTATATGGCAAAAGCCTCATCAATCTTTAGAACCCTTACCAATCTCAAATATCCAATTGAAAAAGTTGTTTTTGGAGTAAACAATGAATTAGTTGAAGCTAAATTCAAAGGAATGTTTGTTACTGCAGTTTTTGGAAAATTAAATATTAAAACTGGTGAAATGGTTTTTATTAACGCTGGTCATGAAAGTATTTTAACTTTTGATCAAAATAAAAATTATGAGTATATAAAATCTGAAATGCCACCAATCGGAATTGTAAAATATTTTTCAGAGTCTATGGTTAAATCAAACACTATAAATATGAAAGATAAGACTTTTGTAGTTTACACTGATGGAGTTACAGAAGGATATCTTCAGAATGGAGAGGAATTAGGAAGTGAGGGAGTACAGAATATTATAAATAATATTTCAGATGTAACTCCAAAAGCTATAGTTGAATCTATTGAAAAGAAATTAAATTGGGGTGCAGAAAAATTAAGAGACGATATTACATGTATGGCAATAAATATTAAAAACACTGAATTGATTAAAAAAAAACCTGTTGAAAAGCCAAAAAAAGTTGAAAGTAAATAAAATTTTAATTTATTAATTCTTTTAATTTATTTTGTTTTTCAAGCTCTCTAAGCTCTTGATATCCTCCCACATGATATTCATCTACAAATATTTGCGGTACCGTTCTTTTGCCGTTGGCTTTTTTAATCATTTCCTCCATTAAACCTTCTTTTGATGCAATATCAATTTCAGTAAAAGTGGCATTGTTTCTTGCAAGTAATCTTTTTGCTGCATCACAAAAATTACACATAGGACCTGTATACATTATTATTTTTTTCATCAATTATATATAATCACTTTTTTTTATTTTTCTTCTTATTTCTTTTCTCGAAATTTCAAATTTTTTTCTATGTTTAATACTTTGATTTTTTGCTCTTTTTCTCCAAAGGCGAAATGAGGACGGCTTTAAAGTTTTCCTCATTATCTTTATAACTTCATTTTCTGTTTTCCCTGTTTTTTTTTTGATATCTTCAAAAGTTATCCGGTCCGCCCAAGCTGCCCAGACAACCCAATCTGGACTCATAGGATTTGGCTCAGGATTCTTCACTCTAGTTTGGGGCCTGTGACTTTTTTTCATAAATTTTTTTGAGAATTTAAATAAATCATTAATGAAATTTTTATAACATATGTTATATTCTATAAAGATAGTCCTATCTAGCCATCTTTAGCTCCCGGTTTTATAGGGCTATCCTCGTGAATGCTTCCTTTAGATTACATACTTTTTTTACAGATAATATTTTTTTTATTTATCTCTCCAGGCACACCAAGGATTGTAATTATTTCATATTCAATGAATTATGGAGTTAAAAAATGTATTTGGACAGCTTTAGGGGATGTCTCAGCAAATATAATACAGGCGACACTAGTAATATTTGTAATAGGTTCTTTTTTTTCAGATAACCCTATCTTTTTGAGCACTTTTAAATGGATTGGAGTAATTTATTTATGTTATCTGGCCTATGACATCTATAATACAAATCCTAACAATATTAATACAAAAGAAATTAAACAAAAAAGTTTTTTTTCTTTTTTTAAAGATGGCTTTATAGTTGCTGGTACAAGCCCAAAAGCATGGATGTTTTTTCCTTTTATCTTTCCACAGTTTATTGATTTTTCAAGCAACTATATTATTCAATTTTTTATTTTAATAATCACTTATGTCGTTTTAGATTTTTTATCATTAGTGGGGTACGCAGTACTTGCAAATAGATTAATAGTGTGGATAAAAGCAAATCCAAAGATAATAAACACAATTTCAGCGTGCGTTCTTTTATTTATTGCTGTAGTAATTGTATTGATTGAAAAATATTAATTAAAATTATTATAAGAATAGTAAAATGAAATTAGGATTTATAGGGACTGGACAGATAACTAAAGCTGTAATTTACGGTATTTTAAATTCGAAAATAAAATATTCTAAAATTTATATATCTAGCAGAAATAAGAAAATTTCATCACATTTAAGTAAAATTAGCAAAAAAATCATTGTTATCAAAGATAATCAAAAAATTTTAAATCTTTCCCAATGGGTTTTTTTGTCAATAACACCAACTGTTGGAAATAAAATAATCAAAA
>NZ_CVSH01000016.1 GCF_001179965.1 Candidatus Pelagibacter communis | reverse complement strand
CACTTATAAACTTATCCTTAGCATCTTCGCAAGCATAAACTTCGGCAAAAGCTCTTAATTGAGAATTTGATCCAAAAATTAAGTCAGATCTAGTAGCTGTCCACTTAATTTTTCCTGTTTTTCTGTCTTTACCTTCGAAAAGATCTTCTTTTGGTGAGACCTCTTTCCATTCAGTATCCATATCAAGAAGATTTACAAAAAAGTCGTTGGACAATTTTCCTACTTTTTTTGTAAATACTCCGTGTTTTGAATTATCATAATTGGCACCTAAAACTCTCATACCACCAATCAAGACGGTCATTTCAGGACCAGTAAGATTCATTAATTGTGCTTTGTCAATTAACATTTCTTCAGCAATTTCAGAATGATCTGCATCCGCATAGTTTCTGAAAGCATCTGCTTTTGGTTCTAATAATCCAAATGAATGAATATCTGTTTGATCTTGAGAAGCATCACCACGTCCTTGTGAGAATGGGACTTTGATTTTTTTTCCTACATTTTTTGCTGCTTTCTCAATTCCAACACCACCTGCTAAAACAATTAAATCAGCCAATGACACTTTCTTTTTCTTTTTGTTGCTATCAAAAGATTTTTTTATTTTTTCTAAAACTTTAATTACTTTTGAAAGCTGAGTAGGATTGTTTACTTTCCAATCTTTTTGAGGTGCTAAACGTATTCTTGCACCATTTGCCCCACCTCTTTTGTCTGATCCCCTAAATGAGGCTGCTGAAGCCCATGCTGTTGTTACTAACTGCGAAACAGATAGACCAGATTTAGCAATTTTATTTTTAAGTACATCAATGTCTTTATTTTTAATTTTAAATTTATTTTTAGGTATAGGGTCTTGCCAAATCAGATCTTCTTTTGGCACTTCGCTTCCTAAGTAGTTAACTTTAGGACCCATGTCTCTATGAGTAAGTTTAAACCATGCTCTAGCAAAGGCGTCGGCAAACTCTTTAGGATTGTTATAGAAATGTCTAGAAATAGGGCCGTATTTTGGATCTAGTTTTAAAGACAAATCTGTAGTTTGCATCATTGGAAGATTTTTTTTAGATTTTACATGCGCATCTGGGGTAGTTGATATTGCATGACCATTTTGCTTAGGCTTCCACTGATGAGCGCCTGCTGGGCTTTTTGTTAATTCCCAATCATAGCCAAATAGATTTTCAAAATAACCCATATCCCATTTAATTGGATTAGATGTCCAAGCTCCTTCTATGCCGCTACTTATTGTATCTTCAGCTTTTCCACTTCCGTAGTCACTATTCCATCCAGTTGATTGATATTGAATTTTAGAACCCTCTGGCTCTGGACCTTTGTGAGATTCTGGTGCAGCACCATGTGATTTTCCAAATGTATGACCTCCTGCAACTAAAGCTACAGTCTCATAATCATTCATAGCCATTCTGCCAAAAGTTTCTCTAATGTCATGAGCTGCAAGCAATGGATCAGGGTTTGCATCAGGACCTTGTGGATTCACGTAAATTAAACCCATATGAGAAGCTCCTAATGGATTTTCTAATTCTCTATTA
>NZ_CVSH01000015.1 GCF_001179965.1 Candidatus Pelagibacter communis | reverse complement strand
TATATTTTTGAAGCCTCGTGTTCAGGAAAACTTTCTACTATTGGTTTGCCTTTATCTCCTTCGCTTCCAACTTTCTGAAAAATAGGAATTTCACCTAAGAAAGTTTTATTAAATTCTTTGGCTGTTCTTTTTACTCCCCCCTCACCGAAAATTGCGTATTTTTTTTTGTCGTCCCCAATAAAATGGCTCATATTATCTATGAGACCAATTATCTTTACTCCAAGTTTATCAAACATTTTTATACCTCTCTTTACATCTTGTAAGGCTATTTCTTGAGGTGTTGAAATAATAATTACTCCATCAAGTTTTATTTCTTGAGCAAATGTTAATTGAGTATCACCAGTTCCTGGTGGCATATCAACAATTATAAAATCAAGATTTCTCCAATCAACTTTTTGTGTAAAAGTTTTTATTGCACTAGTAACCATTGGTCCACGCCAGATCATTGGAGTTTGTTCATCTGTTAAAAAACCAATGGACATACATTGTACGTCATATTTGTTTATAGGAATTAATTTACCCTCCTCTGATTTTGGTTTTTCATTTATGGAAAAAAGTTTTGGTAAAGATGGTCCATAAATATCAGCATCTAACAGCCCTACTTTAAAACCTATATTTCTCAAAGCTAAAGCTAAATTAGTA
>NZ_CVSH01000014.1 GCF_001179965.1 Candidatus Pelagibacter communis | reverse complement strand
AAGTTACTGTAATTTTAGCAGATGCGCAAAAAAAATCTGAAATTATGAAGGGTGAAGGTGATGGAGCAAGAAATAAAATATTTGCGGATGCATTTGGTCAAGACCCAGATTTTTTTGCTTTCTACCGAGCAATGCAAGCATATGAGAAAGCATTAATTGGTGGAGAAACTTCGTTAGTATTATCACCAGATAGTGAATTTTTTAAATTCTTTGGAAACGTTAATTTAAAACCAGCTCAATAAAATAATCAAAATGAATGAATTGATCATCGCTTTTGGTCTGTTCTTGTTTATTGAAGGTATTCTTTATGCCTTATTTCCATCAAAAATGAAAAATATGTTAAAGAAGATTGATACTATTAAATCAAATCAATTAAGAACAGCGGGTTTTATTTTTGCCCTTATTGGTTTTTCGATAGTATGGGTTTTTAAAGGTTAGAATGAGCAAAATATTTAAATTCAGTCTAGTTATTTTATTTTTAATTAACCTAAACACTGCATCAAATTCATCAAACGTTCCAAGCTCTTTTGCAGATCTTGCTGAGGAATTAATGCCATCAGTTGTAAATATCTCTACAACACAAACTGTTGTTACAAAAACTAATCCTTTTCCAAACTTTCAATTTCCACCAGGATCACCTTTTGAAGATATGTTTAAGGAATTTGGTACTCCACAAGAAAGAAAAGCTAGTGCACTTGGATCAGGGTTTATTATAGATAAAGATGGAACTGTAGTTACAAACAATCATGTTATTAAAGATGCAGATGATATTTTAGTAAGAGTAAACGGAGATAAAGAGTATAAAGCAAAAATCATTGGAACAGATCCTTTATCAGATATAGCAGTATTAAAAATAGAGTCAGATGATACTTTTAAACCTGTTAAATTTGGAAATTCAGATTTAGCAAGAATAGGAGATTGGGTTATTGCAATTGGAAATCCTTTCGGACTTGGTGGAACTGTTACCACAGGAATAATATCTGCGAGAAATAGAAGTATTGGACTTTCTAGATACGAAGATTTTATTCAAACGGATGCTTCAATAAATCAAGGTAACTCAGGTGGACCTCTATTTAATATGGATGGGGATGTAGTAGGTGT
>NZ_CVSH01000013.1 GCF_001179965.1 Candidatus Pelagibacter communis | reverse complement strand
CACACCAGTAACCCCATTATTTATAGCATCTAAACAGCCTTGAATTTTTGGTATCATCCCACCACTTATAGTCTCATTTTCAATCATCTTTAAAATTTCAGATGAGGAAATCTCTTCTATTAATTTTTTTTCTTTATCTAAGACACCATCTACATTTGTCATTAAAAGTAATCTTCTTGACTTTAAAGATTTTGCAATAGCTGTTGCTGCTGTATCTCCATTAATGTTAAATGTTTGATTATTTTCCCCTAAGCCTAGTGGAGAAATTACAGGCACTTTATTTTCTTTAATAATATCCATTACAACATCATTTTTAATTTTATTTGGTTTTCCTACATAACCTAGCTCCTTAGATTCTGGCGTTACCTCTATAATATTATTTTTCTTGGTATGTATTGAAACTGCTTCCGTATTAAGTTCTCTCAAAGATTCAACTATATCATTATTAAAGTCGATGAGTACGTTCTCTACTATATTTATAATTTTACTATCAGTTACTCTTATTCCCTTTAAAAACTTTGACTGGATATTAGATTTTTCCAACTCTTTATTTATTCTTGGTCCTCCACCATGAACTACTATAATTGAAAGTCCCAGTTTATGAAGAATACTTACGTCTTTAATAAAATTATTAAATATAGATCTTGAGATATTTAAATTACCTCCATATTTAATCACTATTAATTCATTTTTGTACTTGTCGATATATTTTTGGATCTCATTTAGGTTGGACCCGGATGATGGAAGAATTTTTTTTAATTCTTCAAAAGAAGGATTCATTAATAATCTTTTACTTTTATAGTTCGGTTGATTATTGCCTGCTGCACGATGGTCAATACATTTGTGGCACACCAGTATAAAACGAGACCTGCGGCGAAGGGAGCAAGTATTACAGTCAACACGAGTGGCATAAACATAAATATTTGTTTTTGCATTTTAGCCATATCTCCACCACCACCTGGTTGAGGTGAAAGACGCATCTGTAAATGCATAGTAGCGCCCATCAAGACGGGCAGAATCCCGATTTCAAGAAACCCTGGCACTGAAAAGGGTAGAAGACCAAACAAATTAAATAAGGAACTTGGATCCTTGGCGCTTAGATCTTGCCATATCCACATAAATGGAGCGTGACGCATGGCGCTGTCAATTAAAAGTAGTTTATAAATTCCAAAGAAAAAAGGTATCATTATGATAATAGGAAGACACGAGGCGGCTGGATTAATACCATTTTCTCGGTATAATTTTAACATCTCTTTTTGAAGTTGAGTCTTGTCATCTTTAAATCTTGCTTTTAAATTTTCTAGCTGAGGACTAATTTTTTTCATACGTCCCATGCTTTTCATGCTATATTGATTAAGTGGGAAAAATACTAATCTGATTAATACCGTCAGTAAAATTATCGAATATCCGAAATTATTTGTGAACTTATATAGATAGTCCAAAACGTACCACATTGGTTTTACTATAAAATAAAGGTTACCAAAATTAACTATTAAATCTAATTTCTTGATATTTAAATTGTCTTGATATTCATTTATAAGCTCTATTTCTTTCGCACCAAGTAATGATTGAACAGTGTGCTCTATTACTGAATTAGGCCTTGTTTCATAACCTTTTAAATCAATATAGCTTGCAATATATTTTTTGTTATATTTTATATCAAATCTTACCTCTCTACCTTTTTCTGGTAAAATTGATGTCATCCAAT
>NZ_CVSH01000012.1 GCF_001179965.1 Candidatus Pelagibacter communis | reverse complement strand
TTAAAAAGCCATCTATAATTGATATTGGTGGAAACGATGGCTCATTAATGCTTGAAGCTAAAAAAAAAGGATATTCTACGACAAACATTGAACCAACAAATGTTGCTTTAATTTCAAAACGAAAAGGTATCAATACTATTAGAAAAAACTTTAATATAAAAATAGCAAAAAAACTAAGTATTAAAAAAAAATATGATTTTTTAGTATCAACGAACTTTTTTGCACATACAAATAATCTAAAAGAAATAATACTTGGTTCAAAACTAATTTTAAAAGATCAAGGTATAATGATAATTGAGGTTCAATATCTTTATAGCGTTTTGCGTGGAAATGGTTTTGACTCAATTCATCAAGACCATAGATATTATTATACGCTTAGCTCGATCAAAAAAATATTAAAAATATTTGGTTTATTTATATTTGATGCAGAATTTCTTAAAAAAAATAATGAAATTTTAAGAGTTTATGTCAATAAAACTAAAAAAAATTCATCTGAAAGATTAAAGAAAATTTTAAATAAAGAAAATGATAAAATTATTTTTTGATCGAGCTAAGCGTATAATAATATCTATG
>NZ_CVSH01000011.1 GCF_001179965.1 Candidatus Pelagibacter communis | reverse complement strand
GGCTTTAAATAATCCGTTAATTGATGATTATTCATTAAGAGGAGCGAGAGGTTTGCTAATAAACATAACAGGAGGAGAAGATCTAACTTTATTTGAAACAGATGAAATTGTTAATAAAATAAGAAATGAGGTAGATCATGCTGCAGAAATTATAATTGGATCAGTAACAGATAACTCTCTAGAAGGCAAAGTAAGAGTTTCAATTGTTGCAACGGCTCTTGACGGACAACAGCCCGAGTCTAAATCTGTAATAAATATGGTTCATAGAATTCAAAATCGCAATCCAGGTTATTCAGATTTTTCAACGTTACATAATTCACAATCTTTTAATTATTCAAATGCACCAACACCAACGAGTGGTGCTAATGCGTTAAAAGTTGATGAGGCATTACCAAGCTCTAATGAGCCAAAAATAGAAAATGAAAGTATTCTTGATCAGAATATTAATATTAATAGTGATTTAGGGGCTGTAGAAAATTCGATGAATCATAGTGAGGAAAGCCTAGTTTTGACTGAGGAAGTAAAAGATCAAGTTTCGGAGTCTAACGGATTAGAAAATTTTGGACTTGCTGATGACGAGCCAAATTTATTTGATGGATCTGAAGCTAATCATGGATCAGATGATAATAACCAGGAAGACGCTGATAATAATTTTGATGAAGATGATTTCGAAATTCCGGCATTTTTAAGAAGACAAAAAAACTAATGGTCTTCAAAAAAATAGATGAATGCCACCATTATATCGAATAATGATAAACATTATCCGGTATTGCTAGATGAAATTCTAAGCATTATTTCCCCTCAAAATGGTGGCACATTTATTGACTGTACTTTTGGTCAAGGAGGTTATTCAAAAGCAATTTTAAAATTTCCAAAAACAAAAATTTTTGCATTAGATAGAGATATTCATTCTGAAAAATATGCTAATGAATTAAAAGTTAAAAATCAAAATCGATTTTTTTTTCATAATTTAAAATTTGGAGATTTAAATAAACTTAATATTAAGAATGAGAGAGTAAAAGCAATTATATTTGATTTGGGTTTTTCATATATTCAGATTAAGGACTTAACAAGAGGGTTGTCTTTTAATAGTACAGGTCCACTAGATATGAGAATGGGGCTAAATAATTTTTCTGCTAGCGATGTTGTAAATAATTTAAACCAAAAAGAGCTTGAGCTTATATTCAAAATTTTTGGAGATGAAAAAGATGGAAAAAAGATAGCTAGGAAAATAGTTTTAGAGAGAAAAAAAAATAAAATAGACACACAAAAATTAGTCCAAATAATTAATATATGTAAAAGAAATAATAACAAAAAAATTCACAATTCAACAAAAATTTTTCAAGCTCTTAGAATATTTGTTAATAAAGAAATATCCGAATTAATTAAGGGATTAATTAACTCTGTAAATATTTTAGAAAAAAATGGAATTTTAATTTTAGTCTCTTTTCATTCTCTAGAGGACAAAATTATCAAAACTTTTTTTAAATTACTTTCTGAAAATAACAAGATTTCAAGATATCTGCCTGAAAATAAAAAAAAAAATAATATTTTTAAATTAAAAGAAAAAAAACCTATTCTCCCATCAGAAAATGAAATTAAAATTAATAAACCATCTAGATCAGCAAAGTTAAGATACGCTTTTAAAATTTCAGACGACAAAAATTTTGAAGAAGAGATTTTGAAGACATTTAAATATTTAATAGATATCGAAAATTTTTCAGTAAAATTATGAAAAAGTATATTTTAATAATTTTAATCATATCCTTAATATCATTTACGACCTTCATCAAAAATTCATCAAAGAGCTTGGAGAATAAAATTTATAACAAAAAGGAGGTGATTGTTTTATTGGATGAAGCTTATAATCTAGCTTCTTTAGAAAATAATTATCTGACATCCTCAAAAAAACTATTTGGTTATTTAGAGGATTTACAAGCAAAACAATATAAACCTATAGATATTACATCTTTGAAAAAACTATACTTCTTTGAAAATAAAATAAAAATTAAAAAATTTTTGGAAAATGAATAATTCAGAAAAAAAACTATTTATAAATGAATATGAAAGTGAATTTAATTTTAAAAAAAATATATCTAACTTAAAATTTTCTTTTAACAGGACAGCGTTCATTTTTTTCTTTTTTATCCTTATTTCTATAATTTTCTCAATTAAAATTTTTTACTATGGTTCAGTTTCTGTTAACAGCAATACAGCAAATACTATAAAAAAAAAGGACTTTAGAGCTGATTTGATTGATAGAAATGGATACTTGATCGCTAGGACAGTTAAAACCATTAATGTAGGAATTGATCCTAAAAAAATAAAAGATAAAAAAAAATTTCTATTAAAACTTAAGATTATTTTTCCTGAAAAAAATTATAGTATAATTAAAGATCAACTAAATGGAAAAAATTTTTTTTATTTAGAAAAAAAAATTTCTCCCGAAAACTACGATAAAGTAAAATTACTTGGAGAAAAAGCAATAAGATATGAATCTAAAATTTCAAGAATTTACCCTTATCCAAGTCTTGCAAGCCACATAATTGGTCAGATCGATGATGATAATGGTGGAATTTCTGGTTTAGAAAAATCTTTAAATGAGAGACTTATTACTAAAATGAGTCCTATATCTTTAACGCTTGATACAAATATACAATATTTAATTCGAGAAGAGCTGTTAAAAGCTAATAATATATTTCAAACTAAAGGAAGTACCGCAATTTTAATGAATGTTAATAATGGCGAAATAATATCAATGGTATCTACCCCAGATTTTAATCTGAATAAAAGAGAAAATTTAAAGGATAAAAAATTTATTAATAGAGCAACTAAAGCTGTATATGAATTTGGTTCTGTATTTAAAACATTTACTTTAGCGGGTGGCTTAAAATATGATGAGATAGAATTAAAAACAGAATTTAAAAAACTACCAAAAACAATTTATTGTAGTGGCAGACCTATCAGGGAATATGATGAAGATATACCTGATACTTTGACTGCTGAAGAAGTGTTAATAAGATCTGGAAATATTGGATCTGTGAGAATAGCTCAGAGAATAGGTATTGATAGGTACTCAGAGTTTTTAGGTCAAATCGGGATTTTAGATAAAATGGAATTTCAACTAGAGGAAACAGGAACTCCTTTGCCTGTTCGTTGGGGAAAATGTAAACTTGCTACAGCCTCATTTGGTCATGGTATAACCACGACTGTTTTACAATTAGCAAAGGGTTATGCAATCATTAGTAATGGTGGATATAATGTTGAGCCTACACTTATAAAAAATTTAAATCCAAACTTTAAAAGAGAGAGAATAATAGATGAGAAAATATCAAAAGATTTAAATTCGGTACTAAGAAAAATTGTAAATACAAAAATTGGTACTGCAAATCAAGCAAATATTCCTGGTTATGAAATTGGAGGAAAAACAGGAACGGCACAAAAATCTGTTGATGGTGTTTATACTAAAGAGAAGATAAATACCTTTGTTGGAGTATTTCCAATCTCTGAACCAAAGTTTGTTATTGTTGTAATGCTTGATGAACCAAAAATTAATAAAGATTATATTTATGAATACAAAGATGGATCTGGATTTAAATTAAAAGGCACACCAAGAAATACAGCTGGATGGACGTCTGTTGAAATTACTGGCAAAATTTTAGAAAAAATAGGACCAATTTTAGCCACAAAGTACATGGAATTTAATTAGTGATATGTTGATAGGAGAGTTATTTAAAATAAAAAATAAAAAAATAAGAAATCATTTTTTTTCAGGTTTAAGCTTTAATAGCAATTCATGCAAAAAAAATTTCATTTTTTTTGCGATTAAAGGAAATTTGCAAGATGGGAATAAATACATAGACGAAGCTATTGAAAATGGTGCAAGAACAATTATTCATCAAAAGCCTTTTGAAGGTTTTAAAGGAGAAGTTTTATTTTTAAGTTACAAAAATATCAGAAAAATTCTAGCCTCCACATCTTTTAAGTTTTATAATAAAATACCTAATAATATAATTGCAGTTACTGGAACAAATGGTAAGTCTTCGGTATCAGATTTTTATTATCAAATTTTAAAAATTAATAATGTTAGCGTAGGTTCAATAGGAACTCTTGGAATAAAATTTAAAAATAAACTAATTTCATTAAATAATACTACATTAGACTCTTTAAATCTTTCAAAGTACCTAACTATTTTAAAAAAAAAAAAAATCGACAATGTAATATTAGAGGCTTCAAGTCATGGCTTAAAACAACATAGACTCGATGGTTTAAAAATAACTTCTGCAATTTTTACTAATTTTTCTCATGATCATTTAGATTATCATAAAAATTTAAAAAATTACCTCAATTCCAAACTATACCTTTTTAACTCTCTTCTAAAAAAAAACTCATTATTAATCACTGATAGATCAATAAAAGAGTTTAAAAAAATATTTAATATTTCAAAAAAGAGAAAATTACGTTTAAAAACTATTCTTGATGAAAAAAGTGATTTACAGTTGATCAATCACGCCTATGAGGGTGAAAAGCAAAAAATTCAAATTAAATATAAGAATAAAATTTACAGTTTTTATATTAATTTAATTGGAAAAACCCAAATTAAAAATATTTTAATGTCAATCTTGGCAGCAGAAAGTTCAAAATTAAATTTTGAAAAAATTATTAAAAATATTAGTAAGTTAAAACCAATTGATGGTAGGTTTGAAAAAATTGGAAATTTAAAAAATAATGCTATTGTCATTTTAGACTATGCCCATACTCCGGACGCTTTAAGAACCTGTTTAAATGATCTTAAAAGTCAATTCCCATCTAAAAAAATTAATATCGTATTTGGCTGCGGAGGTGATAGGGATAAATACAAAAGACCAAAAATGGGGGCTATAGCAAATTCTTATTGCTCACAGATATATCTCACAGATGATAACCCAAGATTTGAAAACCCAAAAGAAATAAGAAAAGAAATAAAAAAAAATATTTTGAAATCTAAAGTATCGGAGATATCAAACCGACGAATAGCAATTTCAAAAGCAATTCAAAATTTAAAATCAGACGAAGTATTAGTTGTTGCAGGTAAAGGTCATGAAAAAATTCAGGATTATGGAAATAAAAAAATTTTTTTCTCTGATAAAGAAGTTATAAAAAAATCTATAGCAATTAAAAATAAAAAACTTTCTAACAATATAAAAGTTAATATTTTCAATGAGTATTTTAATAAAAATATTTCAAAGAAAAAAAAAATCCAAAAAGCCTCGATTAACTCTAAAACTTTGAAAAAAAATGATATATTTTTTGCTATCAAAGGAAAAAAAAAGGATGGAAATTCATTTGTAAAACAAGCATTTGATAATGGCGCACTTTTTGCGATTGTAAATAGATATCAAAAATCAATTAATAGAACTAATCAAATAAAAGTATCTAATACCCTAGAATGTTTGACAGATTTATCAAAAATAATAAGACAGAATTTTAAAGGAAAAATTATTGCAATCACAGGAAGCTGTGGAAAAACATCTTTAAAACAAATGTCAGGAGAAGTTTTGAACGATTTTAGCAAAACAACTTTTTCATTAGAGTCTTATAATAATAAATATGGGGTTCCATTAAGCTTATTTAATCTCAATACTAAAAATAAAAATGGAGTTTTTGAGATTGGAATGGATAAAAAAGGCGAAATAGATTTTTTAAGTAAAATTCTAAATCCAAATATCGGTGTTATAACAAATATTTCATATGCGCATGCTAGAAATTTTAAAAATATAAATGAAATTGCAGCAGCCAAAGGGGAGTTAATTAATAACATTCAAAAAGGTGGGATAATAATTTTAAACAAAGACGACAGATTTTTTGATTTTCACTATAAAAATGCAATTAAAAAAGATCTAAGGGTTTTTTCTTTTGGAATAAAAAAAAAAGGAAACATATCCTTAATTTCAACTAAAAAGCAAAATAAACTTTTTAAGATTACTGTAAAGATATTTAATCAAAAAAAATTATTTTTCATAAAAAATATCAATCAAAATAATTTATATAATGTTCTGGCATGTATAGGTATAATCTACTCAGTAGGTGAATTAAAAAATTTATCAAGAAACTCTTTCATAAAATTTAAAAATCCCAAAGGAAGAGGAGATATTTCTAAAATTTATTTTAAAAACAAACAATTTTATTTAGTAGATGAAAGCTACAATTCGAACCCCTTATCAATGGAGTCAGCTATAAAAAATTATAACATGATTAAGACAAAAAATAATAAAAAGCACTTTTTAATGGGTGATATGCTTGAATTAGGAAGTTTATCAAAAAAACTACATATTAGTTTAAGTAAAAACATAAATAATTCATCGATAGATAAGTTTCACATTTTTGGTAGATTCGTTAAAGAAACATTTAAAAAAGTCAAAAACATAAAAAAAGGGAAATATTTGACTAAACTAAATCAAATTAATGATTTGATTATTAAAGAATTAAATAATAATGACTATTTAATGGTTAAAGGATCAAATTCTACTGGTTTGAATAAATTTATCTTAAAACTAAAGGGTAATAAATCTCATGCTTTATAGTCTAATATTAAATTTAATTGATACTTATTCATTTCTTAATGTATTTAAATATTTAACAGTAAGAACCGGATTAGCTGTTTTCACTTCTTTGTTGGTAGTTTTTTTAATCGGAAATCCTTTCATAAATTTTTTTTCAGCAAAACAAATTTTGAACCCTATTAGAGATGACGGTCCAGATGAACATATAGTAAAAAAAATTGGTACTCCAACAATGGGAGGTGTTTTAATATTAATTGGATTATTTTTTGGAATATTTTTATGGGGCGATCTAAATAACTTATATGTATGGTTCTTGATTTATATAGTAGCTAGTTTTGGTATATTAGGAGCTTATGATGATTATAAGAAAATAAAATTTAAAAATTCCTCTGGCATTTCCTTCAAATTTAAAATCATATCACAAATTATAGCGGCAACTTTTGGAATAATTGTACTAAGCATTTATTCTGATAACGCCGATTTAGAAAATCTTTATTTTCCTTTTTTTAAAAACCTAATTGTTAATTTGGGATGGTTTTTTATTCCATTTGCAGTTTTTGTTATAGTTGGTTCATCAAATGCTGTGAATTTGACAGATGGCCTAGATGGGCTAGCAACCGTTCCAGTTATTTTAGTGGCTGCTTGTTTTGCATTTATTAGTTATGTCACAGGAAATATTGTTTTTTCTGAGTATTTACAAATACCTTATATAGCTGGATTAGGTGAAGTTGCCGTATTTTTAGGTGCAGTAATTGGTTCTTGTTTAGGTTTTTTATGGTTTAACGCACCACCCGCAAAAATTTTTATGGGTGATACAGGATCACTCGCATTAGGTGGATCCTTAGGTGGAGTTGGAATAATAACGAAACATGAAATAGTTTTAGCGATAACAGGTGGTCTATTTGTTTTGGAGGCAATATCAGTAATTGTACAAGTAATTTCATTTAAATTGACTGGAAAAAGAATTTTTAAAATGGCACCCATACATCATCATTATGAAAAAAAAGGCTGGCCTGAGTCCACTGTAGTAGTTAGATTTTGGATTGTAGCAATTATTTTAGCAATGGTAGGTCTTGCAACACTGAAATTTAGATAATGCATGAACTAAAAAAAGTATTTTTTAATAAAAAAATATTGATATATGGCCTTGGTCTATCAGGGAAATCAAGTTTCAATTTTTTACAAAAAAAAAACGATGTAAGAGTTTATGACGACAATAATATTCAACTTAAAAAATTTAAAAAAAATACTATAAAAAAAATTCAAATATTAAATTCTAAATTTGATTATATTATAATAAGTCCCGGTATAGACTCTAAAAAGTGTGGTTTGAAATATTTCTTGCAAGATAACAAAGATAAAATTTGTACAGATTTAGATATTTTTTATACACATAATTATCAAAATAAAATAATTACAATTACTGGTACAAATGGAAAATCTACAACAGTTAAATTACTTGGGGATATTTTAAAAAAGTCAGGTAAAGATACTAGATCAGTTGGAAATATTGGTAGATCTATTTTAAATGAGCGCAAAATTAATAAAAAAACTATATTTGTTATAGAAGCATCATCATATCAAATAGAGTATAGTAAATTTTTTAAATCAAAATATTCTATATTACTAAATATTAGTCAAGATCATATTGAGAGACATGGAAATTTTAAAAATTATTTACAAGCAAAATTAAAACTATTTTACCAAAGTTCAAAAAAAGATTTTATATTCTTTAATAAAAAAAATTTGATTATAAATGCTGCTATAAAAAAAAATAAAATTAAATCTAAAATCTATCATGTTGATAAAGAGGTAACAAAAAAGTATTTAAAAAATATTAAAAATAAATATTTTTTAAATCAAAATAATTTAGAAAATTTATCTTTTATTTTTAAAATCTGTGAAATATTAAAAATTAAAACAAACACTGTCATTAAATCAATAAATAGTTTTAAAGGACTGAATTTTAGACAACAAACTGTATATAACTCAAAAAAAATAATGATAATTAATGACTCTAAATCAACTAGCTTTTCTTCTACGGTGAATTTACTGAAATCTTATAATAATATTTTTTGGCTAGTGGGTGGACAGCCAAAAAAAAGTGACAAATTTAATTTTAGTAGAAATAATAAATTGAATATACAGGGTTATATATTTGGCAAAAATAGAAATTTCTATATTAAAAAATTAAAAGGAAAAATAAAATATAAAATTTTTCCATCAATTAAGAAAGCATACCAAAAAGCTATATTTGATATTAATCAATCAAATATATCCTCAAAAAAAGTTATACTTTTTAGCCCATGTTCCGCATCATTTGATGAATTTAAAAACTTTGAAGAGAGAGGAGCTTATTTTAATTTACTTGTCAAAAAATATAAAAATAAATTATGAATGACATAAATATTTACCAAAAAGTTTATTTTAATTGGTGGAGAGAACTAGATAAAACTTTATTCTTTATTATAATTTCACTTTTTCTTCTTGGTCTTTTTTTTTCTCTAGTATCAACCTCTTTAATTGCATCAGATAAATTTAATACAAATAGTTATAAATTTTTTTTAAAACATTTTATTTATATATCTATGGGTTTTTGTATAGTTTTTTTTATATCATATTTAAATATTAAAAAATTATTATTAATTTCTAAATTCCTTTTTGTAATTTGTTTCATAGCGCTCTTACTTGTTCCCTTTGTTGGTATAGAGGTAAAAGGATCAAAAAGATGGATAGAATTATTTTTTTTACCGAGATTTCAACCTATTGAGGTTTTAAAACCTTTTACGATTGTAGTTATGGCTTTAGTATTAAGTTTAGAGAGTAAAACAAATCTATATTTAAAATATCTATATAGTTTTTTAATCTTATCACCAATTATTTTATTATTGATCTCGCAGCCAGATATTGGTCAAACAATCTTAATCTTTGCTACTTGGCTTGCATTAATTTTTGTTTCAGGAGTAAACCTAATACTATTTTTCATGTTTTTTGGTTTGAGTGCTTTAATACTCCTATATGTCATTTTTTATATACCCAAATTTGAATATATTTTAATAAGGATTACATCTTTTCTAAATTCAAATTCAGGAAATAACTATCAATCCGAAAAAGCTTCTGAGGCAATAATTAATGGTGGTTTTTTTGGCAAAGGTATTGGTGAAGGAGTCCTGAAAAATAAAGTTCCTGAGGCACATACAGATTATATAGTTTCAGTTATATCTGAAGAATTTGGAGTCATTATGATTTTTATTTTAATATTAATTTTTCTATATTTTATTTATATAGTTTTAAAGAAAATTTCTTTAGTTGATGACAAAAAAATTAAATTAATTTTATTAGGGCTTGCATTTATTATTTTTTTTCAGTTTCTTATACATGTAGGTGTAAATATAAGAATATTTCCAACTACTGGAATGACACTTCCTTTTTTAAGTTATGGAGGTTCTTCGATAATAGGAACATCTATAATTTCTGGTATAATTCTCAATTTAACTAAAAAAGAAAATATCAGATGAAAGAAAATATTTTAATCTCAACAGGTGGTTCCGGAGGGCATGTTGTTCCAGCCCAAACATTGTATGAACATTTAAAAGATGAGTTTAACGTTTTTTTGACAAGTGATTTAAGAGGCTCTAAATTTTTTGAAAATAATAATAAAAATTTTAAAATTATAAATGTATTACCTTTGACTCAAAATATTTTTTTATTACCTTGGAGAGTAGCTATATTTTTTTTTTCCATATTGAAATCTTTTACATACCTAAAAAGTAAAAAGATAAAGACAATTATCTCTACAGGTGGGTATATGTCTCTACCAATTTGTATTAGTGCAAAAATATTAAACCTAAAGGTAATCTTATTTGAGCCAAATTTAGTTTTAGGTAGATCAAACTTATTTTTTTTAAATTATTGCTCCTCAATACTTTGCTACTCAGAAGAAATAAGAAATTTCCCAATTAAATTTAAAAGAAAAATTAAATTAATACCACCACTTTTGAGAAAATCTGTTTATTTTGAAAAAAAAGATAAAAATAATTTTGAAAAAAAAATTAAAATTTTAATAATTGGTGGAAGTCAAGGCGCAGATTTTTTTCAAAAAAACCTAAAAGAAACTATTTTAAAACTTTCAGTGAAAGTTGAACTAGAGGTAATGCACCAGACTAACGATAAAAATAAGGAAAATTTAAAAAGTTTTTATGAAAATAATCAAATTAAATATGAATTATTTAATTTTAAAAAAAACCTTTTCAAAAATGCGAATGAAATTAATTTTTGTATAACACGAGCTGGAGCATCAAGTTTAGCAGAGCTTGTACAAATAAATCTACCATTTGTTGCAATCCCATTTCCTTACGCAAAAGATAATCACCAGTATTATAATGCTCTTTATTATAAAAAACTTAATTGTTGCTGGATGATAGAACAAAACTCAAATATTTCTAAAGATCTTTTTAATTTAATATATTCATTTTTTGAAAACAAAAATGATCTTAATGAAAAGATAAATGCAATGAAAAAAATAACTTACGAAAACTCATGGAATAATATAAACCAGAAAATAATAGATTGTATAAATGAAAATTGATTTAGCAAAGTCTGAAATTATCCACTTTGTTGGAATTGGCGGAATAGGTATGAGTGGGTTAGCGCTAATAATGCATGGTATGGGTTTTCAAATTCAAGGTTCAGATATTTCCTTAAATAAAAATATTGAAAGATTAAAAAAAAAAAAGATTAAAATTTCTATAGGACATAATAAGAGAAATATAAATACAGCTACAGTATTAGTTATATCGTCAGCAATAAAAAAGAATAATCCCGAGTTTAAAGAGGGAAAAATGAAAAACTTACCAATCTATAAAAGAGGTGAGATGCTTGGCCATATTGCCTCTTTGACAAAAAACATTACAGTGGTTGGTTCCCATGGCAAAACGACAACCACGTCTTTAATTGCATCAATATTTTCAAAAACAAAAATTGATCCCACGATTGTTAACGGTGGAGTTTTAAATTCTTTTAATAGTTCTGCCAGATTGGGAAATAGCAATTGGAGTATTCTGGAATTAGATGAATCCGATGGTAGTTTTATAGAGGTATTGCCAACTTATTCAATTATAACAAATATTGATAGGGAGCATATGGATTATTATAAGAATATGGAAAACTTAAAAAATCTTTTCAAAAAATTTTTAGAAAAAGTCCCATCATTTGGAAAATCTTTCATATGTTTGGATGACAAAATTAACAAGCAAATAATAAAAAAACTTAAAATAAAAAATTATTATACATATGGAGTAAACAAAAAATCTAATTTTAATATTACGAATATTTCTCAAAATAAAAATTTTTCTAAATTTGACTTAAAAATATTTTTGCCTGGAAAAAAAAAGGATATAATAAAAAATATTAAAATACCTATTTTAGGGATGCATAACATAAGAAATGCAACAGCAGCTGTTGCTGTAAGTATAACTATCGGAATATCAAAAAAAATTATCAAAAAAGGCCTTCTTAATTTTCAAGGTGTTCAAAGAAGATTTAATAAATTATTTTCTTTCAAAGGTGCAGAATTTTATGATGATTATGCTCATCATCCAACGGAAATAAGAGAAGTTCTAAATAGTGTTAGAGAAGCTTATAAAAAACAAAAAATTACTTGTATTTTTCAACCACATAGAATTTCAAGACTTAAAGACTTAAAGAAAGAGTTTACTTTATCATTTAAAAAGGCTGATCAAGTAATTTTGTGCCCTATTTTTACAGCTGGAGAAAAAATTAAATTAGGATTTGAATATTATAATTTTGCAAAAGAATTAGCCAATAATTCGAGAGTTGAATTGTTTTTGGTAAAAGACAAAAAAAATTTAGCAACATTTGTCAAACAAAATATTCAAGGAAATAAAATAGTAATTGGCATGGGCGCTGGTTCAATTTCAAACTGGATGAGAGATCTTCCAAATCTTTTGTGATGGATAAAAATAAAATAGAAGAATTTGTAAAACATATTAAAAGTGAACTAAAATTTGATTACAATCTTAAAAAGTTAAATTGGTTTAATATAGGAGGTGATGCAAAAGTTTTTTTTAAACCAGACAACTTAGATGACTTAGTAACTTTTCTTAAAACTTTTGGAAAAAGTGAAAAAATTTTTGTTTTGGGCGCTGGATCAAATATTCTTATTACTGATAACAAGTTTGACGGTTTTGTAGTAAAACTAGGCAAAAATTTCTCAAATATTTCATTAATGCAAAATAATATAATTGTTGCGGGAAGCGCTGTGTCCGATAAAAACTTATCAAATTTTGCAATGGAAAATAACATCGGTGGTTTTGAATTTTTATCATGTATTCCAGGTACGATTGGCGGTGGATTAAGAATAAACTCAGGGTGTTTTGGAAAAGAATTCAAGGATATTTTATTATCTGTACAAGTTATTGATAGAAACGGGGTAATAAAAACTATCCCATCATCTAAAATTAAATTTGGTTATAGGCATAGTCCACTTGATAAAGATCTAATTTTTTTGAGCGCTTCATTTCAAGGCAAAAAAAAGAATAGAGAAGAAATAAATAAAGAGATTAATAAACTTAAAGAGGAAAAAAATAGAAGGCAGCCAAGCAGAATTAAAACAGGTGGAAGTACTTTTAAAAATCCAATTAATCAGACTGATATAAAAGTATGGGAACTTATAAAGAACTCTATACCCACAACAAAAAGTTTTGGAGATGCAAAAATATCTGAAAAACATTGTAATTTTCTTGTTAATTCAAAAAATGCAAAATTTGAAGATATGATGAAATTAATCAATTTTATCAAAAGCGAGGTGGAGAAAAAAAAAAATATTAAATTAGAGACAGAAATTGAAATTATAGAATAAATGAAAAAAATTCTTATTTTAGGTGGTGGCATCTCAAAAGAGAGAAAAATTAGTCTAGAAACAGCAAAACAGGTCAATAAAGTTTTAAATAGAAGGTTTAGAACATTAATTTGCGAACCTAATAATGATCTTATTAAAAAAATAAAAACGTTTAAACCAGATCTTATATTTAACGCTTTACATGGTCGATTTGGAGAGGACGGATATATTCAATCAATTTTAGAAAAATTAAAAATAAAATATACGCACTCAGGCGTAATCTCATCATTCTTAGCTATGAATAAAATTTTATCGAAAGAAATATTTATTAAAAATAATATACTAACACCTAAATTTATTAAATTTAGTTTTAATAACAGTCAGAAAATATCAACAAAACTTATAAAAAAAATCGAACAAAGGCTTAAATTTCCGGTAGTTATCAAGCCAATTAATGAGGGATCAAGTGTAGATGTTTATATTTGTACAAAAAAAAATTTAATAACAAATTTAAAAAAATTAAAAAAATATACTGAAATTATTATTGAGAGTTATATCGCCGGAAGAGAAATTCAAGTTGCAATTTTGGGTAAAAAAAAACTAGGAGCTATAGAACTAAAGCCAAAGAGAAAATTTTATGATTATAAGGCTAAATATAGTTTGAGTGCAAAAACAGAGCATATTTTACCTGTAGAACTTGAAAAAAAAAAATTAGATGAAGTATTAAATTTAGCTTTGAAAGCGCACAAAATTTTAGGTTGTAGAGGTGTTACAAGATCTGACTTTAAGTTTTATAAAAACAAATTTTATTTATTAGAATTGAATACTCAACCAGGTATGACTAAGCTATCACTGGTGCCTGAAATAGCTGCATTCAGGGGGATTTCTTTTTTCAAGTTATTAAATTGGATTGTAAATGATGCATCAATCAACAGATAAAATTAAAAGAATATTTATATATATTTTAATATTTTTATTTGCATCAACTATATTTAATTTTCAAATTTTAAATTCCTTTTTAAAACTTTTTAAAATCAATAAAATTGAAATCGAAAATATTGCTTACCAGAAAGAATTTAATTTTTTTGAAGGTCAAAATATTTTTAATTTAAATAAGAGAGATGTTATTGATGTAATTACAAAATTTCCTAATATAGAAAAATATAAAATAAATAAAATTTATCCAAATCAAATAGGTATTTCATTATTTGAAACAAGGCCTATTGGAAAAATTTTTAAAAATAATGAATTATTTATTATCGGTTCAAATGGTAAAACTTTTAAAGGAAAAGATAGCAAAAATCTTCCCTTAATTGAGGGAACTTTAGAAATGAATAAAATAAATAATTTTTTAGAAAAAATTCAATTAAGCACTTTTAGTCTTAATAAAATGGAAAAATTGGTTTATTATCCATCAAATAGATGGGATGTTATTTTTAATGATAAAACTATTCTGAAGCTACCCTCAGAACAAATAACAACCAATATTAAACGAGCTGAAATCTTATTACGTACAAAAGATTTTAAAAGTAAAGTTATAGATTTAAGAATAAAAGATAAATTGATATTATATAATGAGTAATGAAATTTTTATTATTTTATCACCAAATCAAATATCAGTAGATGTTTTTGATAAAGAAAAAGAGAAAAGTATATATAACAAGATATATAAAATAGAAAACAACTTATCTGATAATATAAAATTAGAAGATAATCTAAATGGGGTTCTCAAAGAACAAATTATAAATATTGAAAAAAAAATTAATTATACTGTAAATAAGATAAATTTAATTTTGTGTGATCCAAATAATTTAAAAATAGAAATTTCGACAAAAAAAAGCTATGATCTAAAACAAATACAAAAAGATCAAATCCAGTTCCTTATTCAGGATTTAAAACAACAGATTTTGATAAGTAATAAAGATCTTAAAATTTTACACATAATTATTCAAAATTATATAATTGATGGGAATAAAATTCATGAAATTCCGTTACAAATTAATTGTAAAAATTTAATAATTGAAGCAAAATTTATATGTGTTAAGAAAAATTTAGCAGACTTTTTTTATAGAATTTTTAAAAATTACCAAATTAAACTTAATTCTGTAATTTGTGGCAATTATGCTTTATCCCTGAGTGAAATGGATAAAAGCAATCCACTTGAGGGTGGTTTAAAGATTTTGGACGGTGAAAATATTAAAGAAGTATACATTTTACCAAAAAAACCGGCCAAGTTGGGTTTTTTTGAAAAAATGTTTCACTTATTTTCCTAGCTGTATTTTATTGTAACATTTGTTGTATTTAAGATCCATGTGGGTGGATTTATAAACTCACGATGTCAATTTTAAACCAGAAAACATTAAATCAGCCCATAAATTTTGAGGGTATAACATTACATAAGGGCAAACATGCCAAAGTGAGGATCCTTCCATCATCACCAAATTCTGGTGTAGTTTTTAAAAGAGTAGATCTTAAAAATAATAACTTTATATCAGCAAATTTTGAAAATGTTTCTAATGCTAATTTATGCACAACAATCACAAATGAATTTGGAGTTAGTGTATCTACAATTGAACATCTTATGGCTGCTATGTATGGAAAAGGTGTAGATAACGCTATAATTGAAATCGATCAGGATGAAGTACCAATTAAAGACGGATCTGCAAAATACTTTATTGAAGAGATCGAAAAAGTTGGGTTAAACGTAAGTAGCACACCAATAAAAATAATTAAAATTTTAAATAAAGTAGAATTCAAGGATGGAGAGAAAACTATTTCAATAGAACCTTCTAAAACATCTCTGGAAATTGATTTCGAAATTAAGTTTAAAAATCAAAAAATTGGCACTCAAAGAAACTGTGTCAATATGTACGAATCTGATTTAGAGAATATTTATAACTCAAGAACGTTTTGTCTTTATGAAGATGTAGAAAAGTTAAAAAAAATGAATCTTGCTCAAGGTGGCTCCCTTGATAATGCAATTGTTGTAAAAGGTAATAAAATAATTAATGAAGGTGGTCTTAGAAACGAAAAAGAATTTGTAAACCATAAAATACTTGATTGCATGGGAGACCTTTTCTTATCAGGAGCAAAAATTATTGGAAAAATTGTATGTTCTCAAGGTGGACACAAACTTACAAATCAAATGTTAAGAAAAGTTTTTAACAATAATCAAAACTTTTCTATATTTGAACTTAAAGAAAAAAATATTCCTCACTCGTTTATCAATAAAACAGCGCTAAAATCAATAGCTTAAAATTATTTAGAGTTTTCACTTTTTTCTGCTAGAAACTAAATTAATGAGTCGTTTCTTAAATTTTTTAATTATTTTGTTTTTTTTATATTCTTGTTCCAGCAAAGATAATGAAAAAGTATCAGTCATTAGTGATGGTGAATTAGAAATACAAATGATTGAGGCTTATAAAGAGGGGATGCGAGAGCTTGAAAAAGGGGATGTAATTTATGCCTCAAAAAAATTTAATGAGGCAGAACTACTATATCCACAATCAGCATGGGCATCTAAGTCAATATTAATGGCTGCTTACGGGTTTTACTCACAAAATTATTATGATAGATCCATTTTAGAATTAGAAAGGTTTATATCTAAATATCCTAAACATAAAAATATTGATTATGCTTATTTTCTTTTAGCGATGAATTATTATGAAACTATTGTCGATGAAAAAAAGGATTTGGAACCATTGTTACTATCAAAAGAAAAATTTGAATATATTATTCAAAATTTTCCCGAGACAGATTTTGCCCAAGACTCAAAATATAAATTAGGATTAATCCAAGATGTTTTAGCCTCAAAAGAGATGCATATCGGCAAATATTATTTAAAAAGGAAAAAATGGGTAGCTGCCATTAACAGATTCAAAACTGTTATATCAGATTATGAAACAACAGTTTATGTTGAAGAGGCATTACATAGACTTGTAGAGACATATTATAAAATAGGACTTACTGATGAAGCTGAAAAATATGCGAGTGTTCTCGGTTATAACTATCAATCAAGTAAATGGTATGAGGCAACATATATTATATTCAATAAAGAATACGAAACATCTCTTAATACTAAAAAAGATAAAAAATCTGTTTTAAAAAAATTTAAGAATATTTTTAAATGAAAGAAAAAGATAACTTAAAAATTAAAGAAGATTATCTTAAAAAAATTAAACTCTTAAAAAAATATGATAAGTATTATTATTCAAATAATAATCCACTGGTTGACGATAGTACTTATGATAAAATCAAGAACTACGTTTTATCTCTTGAAAAAAAATACTCATTCTTAAAAAGCAATGACTCTCCATCTTTATCTATAGGCTTTAAACCTTCAAAAAATTTTAAAAAAGTAGATCATAAAGTACCCATGCTCTCATTAGGTAATGCTTTTAATAAAGAGGATTTAATTAATTTTGAAAAAAAAATTTTAAATTTTCTCAATCTAAAAAAAAATCAAAAATTAGATTATAGTACAGAACCAAAAATAGATGGTATTTCAGCCTCTTTGTTTTATAAAAAAGGAGTATTTACACAGGGACTATCAAGAGGCGATGGTATTCAAGGTGAGGATATTACTGAAAATTTAAAAACAATAAAAGATATTCCTCAAACCCTAAAGGGAAGGGATTTTCCTGATGAAATCGATATTAGAGGAGAGGTTTTTATAAATAATATTGATTTTGAAAAATTAAAAAATAAATTTGCAAATCCTAGAAATGCAGCTTCAGGCTCTTTAAGACAAAAGGATCCAAAAGAAACAAAAAAAATTCCACTTAATTTTATAGCGTATACTTTTGGCTATTCAAAAAAATTAAATATAAGTACACAAAGCGAGTTTTTAAAAAAATTAAAATATTGGGGTTTCAAAACAAATAAACTAAATAAGGTTATATCCGGAGTAGAAAACCTTATAGACAATCATAGAATAATAGAGGAGCAACGTAAAGAAATTGAATTTGATGTAGATGGGCTTGTTTATAAAGTAAATGATTTTAATTTGCAAAAAAGATTAGGTTTTGCGGCAAGTGCACCAAGATGGGCGATAGCTCATAAATTTTCAGCAAATAAATCGGTATCAGAAATTTTAAAGATTGAAATTCAAGTTGGTCGAACTGGAGCATTAACACCAGTCGCTAAAATCAAGCCTGTAAATATTGGTGGTGTTTTAGTTTCAAATGCGACTCTGCACAATGAAGACGAGATTAATAGAAAGGATATTAGAGAAGGCGATACAGTTACAGTAGAGAGAGCTGGCGATGTTATACCTCACGTAGTGTCGGTTGATAAAAAAAAGCGCACTAAAGAGGCAAAAAAATTTATTTTCCCAAAATTATGTCCATCATGTGGCTCTGAAACAATTAAAGAATTTAATAAAATTACAAAAAAATTTGATGCAGTAAGAAGATGCAGAAATGATAATTTTGATTGCGAGAGGATTTCTATAGAGAAAATTAAACATTTTGTTTCTAAGGATGCATTCAATATAGATGGTCTTGGAAAAAAAATTGTCGAATCTTTTTGGAACCTTAAATTAATAAGGAATTCTAGCGACATATTCAAATTAGATTATGAAAAAATTTCAAAATTAGATGGCTGGGGTAAACTTTCAGCAGCTAACCTAGAATATTCTATAAATTTAAAAAAAAAAATTTCTTTAGACAAATTTATTTATTCTTTAGGTATAAGACACATAGGACAAGAAAATGCTAGGCTTATATCAAAAAATTTAAAGCATCCTGATAATTTTTTTAATTTGTCTGATAAAAATCATTTTGTCGATCTATTAAATATTGATGGAATAGGTGATACGCAAATAAATTCATTGAAAAATTTTTTTTCAAATAAAAATAGCATAGTTGTTCTCAAAGAATTAAGAAAAATATTAAAAATTATTCCTGAAAAGCAAAAATCCTCATCTGGAATATTGAAAGATTTCACTTTTATGTTTACAGGCAAGCTTGAGGGAATAAGTAGAGCCGAGGCAAAATCATTAATTGAAAAAAATTCTGGTAAGATAATTAGCAACGTGAGTAAAAAGTTAAATTTTTTAGTCGTCGGAGAAAAACCAACCAATAGAAAAGTAAATGAAGCTAAAAATTTAAATATAAAAATAATTAATCAAAAAGAACTCATTGCAATGATAAATTCTAAAGATGACTCATAAGCCACTTTTTCTCATTCAAGTTAAGAAAATTAGATAATTTAGAATAAACCATTAAGTGATATTTAAAAATATAGTCTTTTTCATCATTGGTTAGCATTTTGTAATCAATTAAGTCTTTATCTATAGGTGCCAAAGTTAAATTTTCAAAAAACAATTTTTTTTTTAATTTTTTTACAAATATCAAGTTTTCAATTCTTATGCCAAATTTCCCTTGCTTATAATATCCAGGTTCATTACTTAAAATCATACCTTCTTCCAATTTAACTTTATTATTTTTTGATATAGATTGTGGTCCTTCATGAACATTAGAAAAAAAACCAACTCCATGTCCCGTGCCATGTTTAAAGTCATAACCATATTCTTTAAGAAATTTTCGTGCTCGATAATCAATTTGGTGTCCTGTTTTATTTTTATTTAAATTACTAGTAACAACTCCTATGTGTCCTTTTAAAACTAAAGTAAAAAACCTTTGGATTTTTTTCGAGGGTTTTGAAAAACATATTGTGCGTGTAACATCAGACGTTCCATATTTGTATTGACCACCAGAATCACACAAATAAATATCTTTTTTATTTATTTTTCTATTTGTTTTTTTTGATGCTCTATAATGAATAATTGCTCCATTGGGTCCCGAGCCAGATATGGTATTAAAGCTTGGATATAGATAATTATTACTTTTTTTTCTAAATTGTTCTAGTTTTTTTTCTGCATTCAATTCTGTTAAACTAGAGTTACTTTTATTTTTTATCCAAAAGAGGAATTTTGTTAAAGCTACACCATCTTCAACATGAGATTTAATCATATTTTTAATTTCGGATGGATTTTTTTTTGATTTCAATAAATAACATGGATCTACTTTTTTTTTTATATTAAATTTTTTATTAATTATATTTTCACTAAATATTGAACATGTTTTAGAGTCAATTATGATATTTTTTCCTTTTAAGTTTTTAAATAATGCTTCAAAATTTTTTGGATCAACAATTTGATGATTAAGTAATTTTTTCTCATTAATTAAATTTCTTAACTTATGTCTTTCAGCAATTAAAAAGATTTCTTTGTTTTTCCCTATTAAGCAATTACAATTTGGTATAGGCGAGAATGGGATATCTGAACCTCTAATATTTAATAGCCAAGCAACATTTTCCGGAGCACTGACAAATAAATAGTCAGATTTGTTTTTTTTTAGAATATTAGTTACTAAAGAAATTTTGTTTTGATGAGTTTTTCCTGCCACCACACTTGGCAGAGAATAGTAAGGATGATTATCTTTAATTTTAATTTTTTTTAATTTATCAATTAAATTCTCAGCAATTGGAATTAATTTGATCCTTTTACCAAAAAAAAACTGCATCTGTGCTTTCGTAAACAATTTTGGATCAAATCCTAATTTAATATTTTGAAATAGTTTCTTTGGTAGTAAATACGGATATTCTATAATTTTAAAGTTTTTTCCAGACTCTCTTCTCGCTTGCAAGGTGTATCTTCCATCAACAAATAAGTAATTTCTATTTTTAAATATTATTGCAAAGCCTGCTGAGCCAGAAAAATTTGATATTATTTTTAATCTATCATGCTTCACATACTCTGAAAAAAAGTTGTCATTTTTTGGGACAATGTAACCATCTATATTATATTTTTGAAAATCACTAACGACTTTTTTAATTTTATTTATAATCACTTTAGTCTCTTTTGGTATCTTATCCATCCAGGGCTTCTCTTGGTTTCTTGACTCTCAAAATCTTGATTAAAGTCAAAATCACTATCTTGATTTTCTTGATCATCATAAAAAGTATTTTTTTCGACTAAATCAGTTGGAAGCTCATCAACAAATCGTGAGGCCATACTATCAATCCAATCACCTTGGTAAAAACGATTCATAGAAAATGATATAAAAGCCTTTTTCTTAGCCCTTGTTATACCAACGTAAGCTAATCTTCTTTCTTCCTCTAGACCTTTATCACCTTTTTCCTCAATAGATTTTTGATGAGGAAACAAACCTTCTTCCCAGCCAGGCAAAAACACTACATCAAACTCCAATCCTTTTGAAGCATGCATAGTCATCAAATTAATTTTTTGACCATCCCAATCTTGATCAATGGATGTTGCTAGCGAAACATGTTCCAAAAAACTCTCAAGATTGTCGAATTCTTTCATTGCACTTAAAAGTTCTTTTATATTTTCAATTTTATTTTCATTATCAATATCTTTCTTATTTTTTAACAAAGCTGAATATCCCGACTCGTCCAAAATTATTTGTAAAAGTTTTACATGATCAATTTTTTTTATCACTAAATCTTCTTTCCATTTTTGTAAAAAATTTAAAAAAAAATTCAATCCAATTTTAGCTTTTGGTTTTATCTGATTTTCCTCTAAAAGTTTCTTAGCAGATCTTACCAGTGATAAAGAATTTTTTTTTGAACATTCATGAATTTGTTTCATAGTGCTTTCACCGACAGATCGTTTTGGATTATTTATTACTCTTTCAAATGCTAAATCATCTCTGTCCTGATAAACCACCCTAAGATAAGCTATACAATCTTTTATTTCTGCTCTATCATAAAATTTAATACCTCCAATAATTCTATATGGCAGACCAATTTTAAGAAATCTTTCCTCAAATTCTCTTGTTTGAAAAATCGCTCTAACTAATATAGCTATATTGTTTAAAGAAAACTTATTTTTTAAATTTTTCTCAACTTCATCACTCAAAGCTACCGCCTCTTCTTTACCATTTCTAAAACAGTTTAAACTTACCAATTCACCATCTTCAGAATTTGTTTTTAACGTTTTTCCAACCCTATTTTGATTATTCGAAATCAGACCTGATGCTACAGATAATATATTTTGAGTAGATCTATAATTTTCTTCAAGCCTTATAACTTTTGCATCTTTATAAACTTTATCAAAATCTAAAAAATTCTTTATCTCAGCACCCCTCCAACTATAAATTGATTGATCATCATCTCCCACACAGCAAATATTCTGATTATCTTCTGCTAAAATATTAAGCCATTTACTTTGAATAAAGTTAGTATCTTGATATTCATCAACCAATATGTATTTAAAATTTTTTTTATATATTTCACAAATATCTTTGTTCCTTTCAAGAATGTTCACGCAATGCAGCATTAAATCTCCAAAATCACATGCATTTAAATCTATCAATTTTTTTTGGTAAATTTTGTAAATTGGCAAAATTATTTTTTCGTATATATCTTTTTTATTTATTATAACACTATCTGGATACCAGCCGTTATTTTTCCATCTATCAATTATAGTTATAATTATTTTTGGAGAAATTTTTTTTGTATCAATATTTTCAGATTTACAAATATTTTTTATCAGTCTAGATTGATCGTCAGTATCCAATATTGTGAAGTTTGAGTTTAACCCAGCTGCTTTAGCATGTTTCCTAAGAAGTTTGGCGCAAATTGAATGAAATGTACCAAGCCAAGAAAGTCCAACAGCCTCAGATTTTAGAATTTTAAGCACTCTATTTTGCATTTCTTTTGCAGCCTTATTTGTAAATGTAACTGCCAATATTTGGTTAGGGAAAGCTTTCTTATTTTTTATTAAGTGTGCAATTTTTGATGTGAGAACTTTAGTTTTTC
Source organism: Candidatus Pelagibacter communis (assembly GCF_001179965.1). Taxonomy (GTDB): domain Bacteria; phylum Pseudomonadota; class Alphaproteobacteria; order Pelagibacterales; family Pelagibacteraceae; genus Pelagibacter. The sequence continues at coordinate 118 of NZ_CVSH01000011.1, read as the reverse complement.
CAGATCCTGCACCTGCAACAACTAAAATAGGCCCATCAGTAGAAATTACAGCCTCTTTTTGGGCTGAATTCAAGTTTTTTAGATATTCTAAGTTTCTCATTTTCTAAATAATCATTAT
>NZ_CVSH01000010.1 GCF_001179965.1 Candidatus Pelagibacter communis | reverse complement strand
TTTATTTCTATTTTTGTAATTAAGAATTAGTTTTTTCCCTTGATTTGTGAATTTATTTTCTTCATTAATAAAGCCTAGTAATTTGCTTAAAAATAAAGCTCTATTTCCTTCCATTGTTTTTGAAGGATAATTTTTTTTGGTTGTTTTTTTAATATATTCATCCATTTCAGATTTAGTTTTAAAATTAGAGTAATTTGAATATATTTTTTCAAGAATAAATAAATGAACCTCTAAATGATTATTTTTTTTGCCAACACTCCAATATAAATTTTTTCCTTTTGCAGATGAGTCTTTAATAAAAGTTCCGTAGTTTCTCCAATCATTAGAAATAAGATTCTCGTTAATAGTTCTTGTAGAAGTACTTTTAAAATATTTAAATATATCAACAACCTCTTCATCAAATATTACAGTACGCCCATCATTATCATAATAATAAATATCCTTTTCTTTATCATAAATTAAATCTCTAGTGTTTATTCCGAGAGAGTCTAATATTTGAGGAGAAGATTTATAATTACCTATAAAATCTAAAACTAATAAATCTTTTTTTTCAGTAATTGGAGATAACCTCAGGCCTCTTCCCAACTGTTGTTTTAGAATCGTTTGAGACTCAGTTGGTCTAAGCATTAATATGCATTCAATATCTGGAATATCTATACCCTCATTCAACATATCAACCACAAATGCAATTTGATAATTTCCTTTATCAAATTTTTCTATCAAAGATTGATTATCAGTATTTTTTTTTGATGCTTCTGAGTGAATTGAAAGTGTTTTATAGCCTTTTTTTCTAAAAATCTTTTCGCAGTGATTAGCATGTTCAATAGATGCACAAAATGCAATAGATCGTCTATTGTTTGCTAATTCTTCATATTTATTAATTATTGCTTTATCTCTTTTTTCAATAATTAAGTTTTTATTTAGATCATTAACATCATATTTAAATCCATTATAAGTAATGTTTGTATAATCAACATTGTCGATCATACCTTTATAAATTAATTTAGATAAATAACCTTGTTTAATTGCCACTTCTTGATCCATCTGAAAAACAAGATTATTTTCGTAAAATTCTAATATATCCTTTTTATCCATTCGATCAGGTGTTGCAGTTAAACCTAGAAAAAATTTTGGAGTAAAATAATTCATTATTTTAATGTAGCTTGGAGCTGCTGTATGATGAGATTCGTCAACAATTATGTAGTCAAACTCATCTTTCTTAAATATTTTTAAATTTTTGTCTTTTGTTAAAGTTTGAATAGTTGAGAAAATAATATTTATTTGATTAGAATTTTTTTTTGAATTAAATTTTTCTTTTCCGGTATAAAAACCCATTTCTTTTATTCTTTCTGGAATCATTTTTTCAAATGAATTTTTTGCCTGTTTAAGAATATGATCTTGATGTACGATAAAAAGAATCTTTTTTGCTTTAAATTTAAGGGTATCAAAAATAGCTAGATAAGTTTTACCAAGTCCCGTAGCTAAAGCCACAAGTCCTCTTTTATGTTTTTTTCTTGTCTCCTTAAGAGCTTCTAGTGCTTTTATTTGTACTTCGTGAGGTTGGGGTTTTTTATCTTTGCTCCATTTTAAAAATAATGAAGCTAATTCATTATCAAAATTTATTGCTCTTCTTAGTTGAAATATAGCTTCATTAGGTTCAATTTCAATTTGATCTCTAGTGAGATTGATTCTGACATATCCTTGTCTAGTTAATTCATTACCTTTTTCAGTTAATTCGTTAAATCTTGTCTTAGAAACTTTACCTGGTGCGTGATAATTAAATCCATCAGTTTCAATGGCAAATTTATTTTTTTTTGTTTGTATCACAAAATCAATTCGCCATTTTCTGTTGGACCCATCATTTCTTGGAATATTTACTTCTGGATTTATAAGGTCTAAACCTCTTTCACCATAATCTTTATAATAAATATTTATTAAGAATGATTTTTCGAGAAAACCCATTTTAGTTCCATGTAGAGTCAAAAATGATTCTAATTTCATATGTTATAATTATTATTATAAATCGTTATTATGCCAGGTAAAAAGATCAGCTTCAAAAGGAATATTTCTAAATTTTAACAAAGCTTTATATTTTTTAAGCCTGTCCTCTTTTTTAGCACTTTTTAAATATGTGAGGATTTGATCATAGGTCAGTCCTTTCAACCTATCTTTTTTCACATCCACATATTCCTCATATTCCATACCTGCTATTGCATAGCCTTTATTAGGATCTATGTGCTCTGCATAACTAATAGTGTCTTCTGTTTCTTTAAGGATATCGTACCAATGAGCAACCTGATTTTTATTATCAAAAAGATAATCTTTTCTGTACTCAAACAGTTCTAACTGCTGCATATTTTTGAAGTTTTTAAAATAAGAAAATTAATTAACAATTAATAATATAATTTTTAATTATGTCTTAAGTATGATAAAATTAACTAGTCCTGATTTAGAAAATAACTCTACTTGCTAGGACTTAAAATAAAACGCTAAAGGAGAAACATGAAAATAAAAATACAATCAATTAGAGACTTTTTTAAATCAAAAGAAAAAAAAGGTTTAAAACCAATATTTTTTGAAAGCATTGGAGATCAAAACACTTCACGAGATGAGAAGCTAAAGAATTTAATAAATGTGCTGGAAAAGAATGGGTTTAAAATTAAGAATAAAAAATAATTTTTACCAACGGATTTACCAACGAATGCAAAGTTTGAATCTAAAATTCTAAAAAAATACAATCTACCGTTTGTAAAGTTAACTTGTATGAATTTTAAAATTGGTGTAATACCTAATTAATTTTAAGGGCCTGTAGCTCAGTTGGTTAGAGCAGTACACTCATAATGTATTGGTCCCAGGTTCGAGTCCTGGCGGGCCCACCATTAGAAACTCTCAACAATTTTCAAAATAGGTTTTTTTAATGTAAATTTAATTTGTTCGGCATGGTAAAAAGGAAATGTCCAAGAAAAACTATAAATAATAACTAGCAATATAAAAAAAATTTTATTAAATTTTATTTCATAATTTTTTAAAAAAAGTTTCTCTTTAATACAAAAAATAAAAATAAAGAAAGACCCTGAGAAAGATAGATATATATATCTTCCCCAGTCAGATCCAAGATAATAAACAGGCAATGTTAATAAAAATAAAATTAACAGTAATAAAGCTGGATTAAATTTATTAATACTTAGGTTATTGATCTTAAATTTAGAATTATAAAATTTTATAAAAATAAAAAAAAAAACTAAAATTATTGATAAAAGATAAATTAAAAAATGATTAAAATTTACATATTGAACAGAAATATGAGATTCTGCATTATTTCCAAGCCAAAACATTTGCCCACGGATCTCGCAATCGGAATTTACAAAATTTTTTACAGAATTGCATATTTCTGAAACTATCAATTCATCGCCTTGATTAAAGTAAATTAGAAAAAAAATAACAAATAAAGAGGTTGAGGAAATTATTATTTCAGCAAAAGTAACTTTTACCTTTCTAACTGATTTAATTAAAAAAAATAAAAAAAATAAGTAAGGTGAATAAAATAAAAAAATTGAGTGTGAAAGAGATAGAAAAAAAACTAATAGTATAAGTAGAACAAATAAATTTTTGTTATTTAATCTTTTTTCAAAAAAAACAAAAAAAGCGATAACCAGTAAAAAAAGCATATCTTTTCTTCCAATCACCTCTGAATTCATTATCTGATATAAAAAAAAACCAGGTGATAGAAAAATTAATGTATTTAATTGGGAACTTTCTAAATATTTAATTGTCTTAATTAAAAAAAAAGAAACCATCAAATATAAAAAAGATACAAAAGTAAAAACTAATATATCAAGATCAAGATTAATCATATTGTGAATTTGAAATAAAAATTCACCTATTAAACCTCTTCTTACAAAACCACCTTGATAATTAATTAGCCAATCAACGTACTGCCATGCAGAGTACTCGGTATAAAAACTATAAAATTTTGAAATTTGAAATATTAGGCTAGTCAAAACCACCAAGTAAAGAAACTTACTTTTAATTGTCATTATAAAAGATTTAAAATCTAATTATTAATAAATTTTTTTAAGCTTGAGAATAATGATTGTATATCACCATCACTGCTTTGTATTATCGAACTAAATTCCTCCTTTTGGGTTCTTGCTAAACTTAGCCCTTCAATAATTAAATCTCTTATCAATGGTCTGTCAGGATCTTTTGTATAAACTCTCCATTGTATCTTAATCTCAGGTCGAGTATCTGTAGCCACAAGGACACTAGAGACAATAGTATATTTATCATTAAGTTTTTCTTGTGACTGGACATCTATTTTGGGGTTTGTGTACTCGGCAAGTCTGCTTGAAAAACTTTTTAAAAAGTATTCTCTAAATAATTTAGTATATTCCTTTTTTTCAGCGTCGTTTAATTCTTTTCTAAATTTTCCCAGAGTATAAAAACCTATACCTTTTATATCAACTGTATCTGTTGCAATAATTTTTAATTTTTCAATTTTGTCACTTTTAGAGATATCACTACTTAAAATTTGAGATGCTCTATTAACTGTAGATTGAACGAAAATATTGGGCTCTAAGGAATACGCAGTTTTAGAAATAAAAATTAATAATAAAAAAATATTAATAAACTTAAATTTTTTAATCATTAAGAATAATTAATTAGACTGAATTTCGTCCCAATCACTGTCATCTTGAGATTCTGTAACACTATCGGAATTTAAAATTTTTTTTCTTCTATCCTGTAAGTATAAACTTCTCACTGATGCATAAAAGTCCATTGAATTCTTTTCTAAATTTTCAAAAGAGTCTATATTTTTTGCTCTAAAGTTTAAGCCATCTCCTCCTTTGGAAAAATAATAATCAGACTCCTTAAAGTGTCGAGTGTCGTTTTTAATTGTTAAATTATACCATGGATCAGCACCTAAAATATTTGCAAAATTTCCAGATAGATCTCTAATTGTAGATGGACCTAAAACTGGTAACACTAAATAACATCCCTCACCAATTCCCCAAGTTCCTAAAGTTTGACCGTAATCCTCTTTTTTATAATCTTTTATGAATCCCATTTGTGAGGCAACATCAAAAATTCCAAAAATACCAACGGTAGTATTCACCGCAAGTCTTGCTGTATTGACTCCCGCAGTTTTAAACTCACCTTGTAAGATGTTATTAGGTATTGTAATCAAATTTGATATGTTACTTAGCACATTGCCCGTTCCTATTTTTATAGGATTTGGTAATTTTCTATAACCCTTTGCCAATGGTTCAAATATTATATTGTCTAATCCCTGATTAAAAGCAAATGTTGCTCTATTAACACTTTCAAAACAATCCTTTACTTCTCCTGTTTTTTTTGAGAATGAAACTTCGCCATCTGCTCCTGCAAAAGCAAAATTGATTGTAAAAATGTAAATTATTAAAATTTTTAATAAATATCTCATGTTCTTAGTTTTCTATTAGTGTTATACATATAATGTTAACCTAAAAAAAGTCAAAAATGCTATCAAAAATTACCTATAAATACTCACCAAATTTCAATAATTACAAGAGAAATAAAAGCGACATCAAATTTTTGATTATTCATTACACTGGCATGAGAAAAGAAAAAGATGCAATTGAAAGGCTAATCAATATACAATCTGAGGTTAGTAGCCATTATTTTATTAAATATAACGGTAAAATAATTCAATTAATTCCAGATTTATATACCGCTTGGCATGCTGGTAAATCAGCTTGGGGTAAAAAAAAACTTTTAAATGATTTTTCGATCGGTATAGAAATTTCCAATACAGGTCACAACTATGGTTACAAAAATTATAAGAAGAAACAAATAACCGCTTTAATTAAACTTTTACGAAATTTAAAAAAAAAATATAAAATAAAATCTGAAAATATACTTGGTCATTCTGATATAGCCCCAGTTAGAAAAAAAGATCCTGGTGAAAAATTTCCGTGGAAAAAACTCGCAAAAAAAAAACTTTCAATATGGCATAAAGTAAATAGTATAATTTTGAAAAAATTGAGAAGAAAA
>NZ_CVSH01000009.1 GCF_001179965.1 Candidatus Pelagibacter communis | reverse complement strand
CACAAGATGCAGAGGGTAATTATGAAACAGGTTCAGGACCACTCCATATGTTTTCTATATACAATGACGCTTATAATAAAGAAGTTGTAAGAGTAGACCATAATGGTGTGACACATAGAATACCTTATCAAAGATCTACACTTTCTATTGAGGAGTCATTTGAGGCTGTACATGCAGCTAATATCTATCAGGAAGCAGAAACAAAAGATATAGCTTTAGGCACATATACACATGATGCTGGTACGCCAGACGATACTTCGGATGACTTTCAAGCAGATTTTTTTACTAATAGGGAAGCTAAAGCAGCATGTCAAGGTAATAGCGATTATGCAGGAGGTGATTTTGTAAATACAACATATGACGGAGGAGCAACAACCTGTTTTACAGATAATGTATTTACATTTGATATAGAATTACCAGACAGCGCTGTTAGTAGCGGAACGGTGAAAGATGGAATACTATCAATTTCAAAATTAGTGAGTGATGATTGGGTTGAAATGACAGGAGTAACAGCAACTTATGATGGATCAATATTAACAGTAAACTTTGGTACTAGTAATCCAATAACAGTCGACCAAGGTATAAGTGGATTATCAGATGTGATTAAAATAGATACTACATGTGAAGGGCAAGCAATTGATAATAAAGAATTTGATTATTCTGGATTAGGCGAGACGTGGTCAACACCAAGAATTGTTAGGATACCATCTTCAAGTGGAGCTTCAGATCATGCTGATGATAGATATGTTGCAGTTATGGGTGGAGGAATGGGGTCTGGTACTAAATGTGTAGGCTCTGGTATCATCATGGTGGACTTGGAAGCTGGACATTTAGGGGATAATACAGAACTTGGGTATAAAGCTGGAAGATTATTCGGATCGGTAGAAAATGCAGGTTTTATGAGAATATTAGATAGTGAAGAAAAGGGATATAAAATCGGAATTACAGGAGAGTATCAACATGCAAGTCCAATAGTAAACTCTATTCCAGCCACTCCGATAGTAATTACCGCAGATAATGTTCCACAAGCTGATTGGCGTGGAGCAATGGTCTATATTAATGATTTAGAGGGTAAAGTTATGAAAATTAATTTAACATCAGAAGGAACTTTATTCGAGCAGCAATTTCTTATGAATTTACAAGCAGACAATGTAAATAAAAGATTTAGTTTTTTTGAAATGGATGCAGCCATAGGAGGAGACTCTGGAAATCTATGGTTGTTTGGGGGAACAGGAAACTTTAATAGAATATCCGAAAAGGCAGGAGAAGATGGAAAAAGCTTAATGGATAATATAGTTTATGGAATAAGAGATCGTGACTTTCCAAACTTTGTTTCAAAAAATTCACCTAAACTTATAAGCGGAAGTGAAAACTTTATTCTTGATAGTGCTGTTGCATTCGCTAGCGATAATACTCCTAGGATTGAGAGAAGCTCTGACTGTGTTAATACAACAGACGAGGTTGGTCCAGTATGTAAGGTAACAACTAATGATGAAGCATGGAGATATCATTTAGGCGAACCCGATGTAAACCCAGAGTCAACAACAGGAAATAAGTTTAGAAAAACTTCAGCAGCGCCAACTGTTTATAGAGGAAAAGTATATTTCCCAATCTATGAACCAGCAGAATTAGTTTGCGAGTTAGGAACAGCGTATGTCTGTGCTTATGACGATGAATGCGGTTATTTAGATTCACTTCACATTGATTCTTCTGTAGCCGAGGGTAGTTGCTATAAAGTTGGAAGTGGTATTTTATCTAAATTAGTTGTCCACGGTGGAAGCATGTTTGCAAACCTTGCTGGACCAGAGGAGTCGGAAGATACACTTGTTCGAATACTTGCAAGTGAAAAACAATTTAGAACTTTTAGAAATTCTTGGCGTGAGAATTTTTAGATATTAAATAATATTAATTTTATTTGGTTCCCAAAGATAATATAAACTACTGTGCCAATTATAAGATAGGGACCAAAGGGAATTTCAGTAGTTAAGCTTTTAGTTTTATTTATTAAAGTTGGAGCAACATATAACAAAGCTATTACTGAGGAAAAAAAAATTATAAGTGGAACGCTTACCCATCCAAACCAAAATCCTATTGCAGATAAAAGTTTAGCATCTCCCAAACCCATTCCCTCTTTATTTTTAATCTTTTTATACAAAAAAATAATAACCCAAATGATTACGTAACCAAGTATTCCACCAATTAATGAATTAATTAAATTTGGAAATAATTCTTGATCTAAATTAGGATAAAATGATTTCAATAGACCAATAAACATTAAAGGAAAGGATAGTTCATCTGGAATAATGAAATGTTTAAGATCAATAAAAAATATAATAATAAAAAATATACTTAGAATTATAAATAATAATGTCGTTACACTTAATCCATATACAAAATAGACGACACAAAAAGTCAATGCGCTCAATAATTCAACAAAAAAATATTGAAAATCAATTTTACAATCACAATTTCTACATTTTCTTTTTAAATATAAAAAAGATATTAAAGGAATATTGTCATACCATTTAATAATACATTTACATTGTGGACAAAATGAACGATCTAACACAACTCCTTTGTCTTGCGGTAGTCTAAATATACAAACATTTGAAAAACTACCCCAGATGGCTCCTAAAATAAAAAAAAAAGCAAAAATCACTAACTAGATTTTAAATTGCGATGCAATATTTATGATCCCATCAATGCAATATTGAATAAAAACCACTGCATCTTGAATATGTAAATAGAAACTTGGCGAATTAATTATAATTTCCATAGCTATTAAAATTACCAAAAAAGCATTAGAATGCCAATTATAAAAGAATATAGGATTTGTATAAAAAATGTTTTTTAACACAAAGAAAATAGAACCAATTGAGAAAGATAGCTCCTTAAATAAGGATTTAGCTATTATTACTCAAATGAACCAAGAGTTTGCAACATCTTTAGACTTAAGTGAAACTTTACAAACTGCTTTAGAGGTAATTATAAAAAGAATAAATGCCCAGGCAGCAAATATATTTTTAATTGACGACAAAAAACAAGTATTTCAATGTATTGCATCTAAATATCAATCATACCTTGATGAATATGAAATTCCACTGACACAAGGTGTAATGGGCAAAGCAGTTCTTCAAAAAAAAATGTATTAGAGTAGGTGATGTAAGAAAAGATGTAAGAGAAATTGCAGAATTTTATTTTGATTTAGATAACAAAACTAATTTCACAACCTATTCAGTTCTATGTTCACCATTAATTGCTGCTAATGAATGTATTGGTGTTATTCATTGTTTAAATAAAAAAACTACTGCAAAATTATTTGAGGAGAATGACAGAAAATTATTAGAAACTTTATCAGCTCCAGCAGCTTTAGCAATTCGTAATGCAAAAATGGCAAAAGAACTTGTAGAAAAAAATAGAATGCAAAAAGAAATTGAAATAGTTGGAGAAATACAAAAAACATTATTATCTAAAAATAAAGACGAGAATTTTCCGATTGCTGGAATAAATATCCCAGCAAAGGTTGTATCAGGTGACTTCTATAATTTTTCTGAGATAGGAAAAGGAATGTATGGGTTTGGTGTAGCTGATGTATCGGGTAAAGGAATTAAATCATCTTTGTTAATGTCAAAAGCATCAAGTTTATATCGTTGCTTAAGTAAAACTATTTTTTCAACATCAGATCTTTTAAATTTACTTAACAAAGAAATTTGTGAAACAGCTGCCAGAGGAATGTTTGTAACAATGTTAGTTGGAATTTATGATAGCAATAAAAAAGAATTACTTTTATCAAACGCTGGACACGAACCACCTCTTGTAATTGATAAAGATCAAAAGTTTTCAAATTTTTCTGAAGCTGGTCCTCCACTAGGCATAACTCCTAAAATTAAATATAAAGAAACAACAACAAACTTTTCAGAGAGCTCAATGTATATTTTTACCGATGGCATAACTGAAATAAAAAATCCATCAGGTGACATGCTTGAAGCGGAAGGTTTTCAAAAATATATAAAAAAATATCAACACACTCCAAATAATAAAAGATTAAAATTAATGATAGAAGATATTGTCAAGGCAGGAATGATTCAAAAAGATGATTTAACAATTGTCACTGTTGACAGTGTGCAATGACAAAACTTATGAGCATCATTGCAATATTAGTTTCAGTTGTTCTTTATTGGACAACAGCAAATGTATGTAGATATAATTTTGCAATTGATAAGAAAACAAATATTTTAAATATTCTTTCAGATGAAATTGGTCCATCAATCGGAAGAGCGCAAGTTTATTATTATAAAGAATTAGATTGCACCAAAGTTGATTGGTCTTTTGATTATAATAGAGTGGTAAAAAATGTTGAGACTTTAAGTGTAATGGTGTACCAGTCCTTTACAACTGATATAAGAGGAAAATCTTTAATAGAATAATTTTATCTTAACTAAATTAGTATTTATAAATAAAATTATGTTTTTAACTTTGTTTAAAATGTTTTTCTTTAAAAGATATTTTATTACAACTAAATAATTTTCTTAATTAACAAAAAATATTCTTAAAATTGAAAAATTTTTTAAAATTCTTGTAAAAAAAAATATTTTTTTCAATTTTTGATAAAATTTATTAAAAAATCCTTTCTAGAGATAAAATTAATACAATTTTTAATTGTATTTTCATAAAATTTGTTATTTTTAGAAATTTTGAATGGGTTAATGTTTTAATAATCCAGATTATGAACTCTCTAATTTGATCATTATAAAATTATTTTTTCATAAATTATACTGCTCTAACACAAAAAATTATTTCTCTAACACAAAAATATGCTATTAACTTAAAATATAAATAATGTTGATTTTATTAGCTTTTTATTATTTTATATATTTTAAATATACTCTAACACAAAAAATTTAAGTCATTTGTGTTAGAGTTTGAGAAAATTTTTCATTTATTTATTTTTTTTATTTTTTTTTCTGAAAATGAAAAAAGCCAGTAAAATCAACACTTATAGAACAATTGACCTAAAATGGTCACCATAGGTTGTATTTTGTGTTAGACATTTTTATAAATTGTGTTAGAGATTCACTATGTTTGTGTTAGAGAAATTTTAAATTTTAAATATGGACGATAAAGAAAAAGAAAAATTTGGAGTCATTATAGATAAAAATGACCAAGATACTGAAAATCAACCAAAAGTTGATGAAAGTACTGAAGATAAAAATATATATAAAGAGAGTGTCACCACTTCCTCTGAAACTTCAACTAATCCAGAAGAAAAACAACCTGAAAGCGATAAAACTTCAGATGTTTTAGATAAAAATGAAGAAAAAACTAATTTAGAGGAAAGTGTTAACGATAATCAGCAAAACCTACAAAATGAAAGCGAAATTAAAACTGAAAATGTAGTGGAAAAGAAGGAACATCAGGTAATTCACAAAAAAGATGGGAGATTACACATTTATATAAGACAAGATAAATATAAAGGTGAGTTAAAATCAAAAAATTGGGTTGGAAGACTTTATATAGATGGAAAACAAAAGATTTCATCATCTGGTACTCCAAATTTAGAGGAGGCTATTCCAATCTTGGAGAAATGGTTTGATGATGTACACAAACAAAAAGAAAAAGAGCAAAAACAACTAGAGCAACAAGCAACAGATAACGTTGATGCACAAGCAAAATTAGAAAGTCAAGAAACTTCTCAGGTAAAACCAACCATTCCTGACGAAACAACAGCAACAAAATCTCCTGAGTTGTCGACACAAGAACTTATTAATAAAAAAATAAGCGAAATTAAACAACAAGAACAAAACAACATTTCAACAATCCAAAATGAAAATGCTGACACCACCGGTGGTTCAAAAGTTCAAAATATTTTAAATAAATTAAAAAATATAAAATTAAAATCGCCATCTTTTGGAAAAAAAGATTCAAGTTCTCCAAAATTAAGTTTTGATAAAAATAAAGTAAAAGATAAATTTAATAATTTTTTAAAATCAAAGCTTGGTAAAAAGACAGCACAAGGGGAAGAAATTGTAGGTGTTGAGATTACAAATAAAGAAATCAGACTTGCGCAAATTTCTTCTAACAAGGCAAATCAATGGGTACTCGATAGATTTTATACTCATGAAATTGATTTACCGGAAGATGCTGCAATTGTTGACCATGAGCAAAAAGTAAGTGAACAATTAAATATTGCATTACAAAAATCAAAAATATCAACACCTAATGCCGCTATAGCCATCCCGGTTACAAACGCAATTATAAGAGTTGTTACAGCACCATTAATGAATGATGAAGAATTGAAAAAGGCTATTGATACAAATTCATTATGGGAAAACTTAGTTCAATTAACTGATAACTTAGATGATTATTCAATTTTCCATCAAGTAATAAATAGAAGTTCAAAAGAAAATACTATGGATATTTTGTTTGTAGCTTCAAAACTTGCAGATATTAATAATTATACTTCTATAATTAAAAACAGTGGACTAAATCCTGTAATAATAGACGTTAAATGTTTTGCATTAAAATCTGCAGTTGATCAAATAAATCAAATCTCAAATAAAACTGAAGATGCTAATTTTACTGCAATGTTAGAATTTGGGTTAGATGAGAATTATGTAATGATATTGTATAATAATAACCCAATAATTACTGACATTTTTCTACGTGGCCAAGATAGAAAAATTCTAAAAGAGTCTCAGGATCAAGAGGAAAAAGATGCGCTAGTCAGACGCTTTATGACACAAGTTAAACAAGCAGTACAGGATTTTGAAACAAAATATGAAAAAAGAGTTAGAAATATAAAAGTAGTTTCTAATTTACCAAATGTAGATGATTATCTGTCAAGCTTTAGAAAAAGTTTGGTAAATACTGGTTTTAATTTGTTTGATCCTTTTGATGGTTTAAAAATTCCACAACAATTAGAAAGTAAAATTACTTTTGATAACAGATCTTATTTTTCTACTGTCGTTGGTCTAGCGTTTAGAAAACTTGACGTATTTGGATATTATAAATTCGTTACAGCTGTTAAAAATATTAACCTTCTTCCAAATAGAGAGGGGATGATTAAGCAAAAGAAAATGAAAGCATTTTCTGACTTTGCATACAAAGGAGTTGTGGGTGCTGTTGCGGGTATATATTTAATTTTGTTCGCCTTATCATTTTGGAATATTTACAGCTACAACAATAAACTGAAAGTTTATGACACTGTTGTAGCAGAACACACAGCCAAGAAAAGTGAAGTTGCAAAATTTTCAAAAGAATTAAAAAAAATGACAACAACTCTTAAATTAAGCAATAGTTTAAAATCTAATAAAGATTTGAGTTATAGAGTTTTAGCTCAGATTGCAAGCAGCGTACCAAATAGAGTTAAATTTGACTCAGTAGAATATGATGGGAAAAAACAGGTTGTAATAACTGGAATTGCAGCAGGTGATAATGATATATTGCAATTGATTAGAAATTTGCAGTCTAAGACATATATCTCACAAGCATCACTTTCATCAATGAAAATGCCAAGAGTAAAAGCAGGTGACCAAGTAATGAAAGGATTTAAAGTATTTGTAAGGGTTAAGGGATAACTATGAATTTTGATGATTTAAAAAATTTAGATTTAAAAAACTTAAATGTTGAAGATTTAAAACAAAAAGTTTTAGCTTTTGCTGATAAAAAAACTTTAATTAAAGTAGGTATAAGCCTAGGTTCCATAATAGTTTTTTTAATAATCTATTACGCAATTTTAAACCCAATTGTTGAAAAGAAGAGAAATCAAATAAATGATATGAATACCAAGCAGGAGGAGATTACAAAATTTGATAAAGAGATTGTATCTGTAAAAAGAAAAATAAAAAAAATTAAACCTAAATACGAGAACTATTCAACATTATTTCACTCCAAAGCTGAAGTTGAAGGTTTATATCAAAACCTAAGTGAATTTGCGACTTTAAATGGTTTAGTCATTTCAGTAATAGAGAAAGGTAAACCACAACAAGTATCAAGGTCAGAAATATTAAATAAGAGTAAGAAAAAAAAGAAAAAGAAAAAAAAGAAAAGCAAAAAGGCAAAATCTAAAAAAGATGCAATTAAAAATATTGCATATTACACAATTCCAGTAAAATTTGAGATCAATGGTAACTTTATAGGCTATATTAAATTTAAAAGGGCTTTGTCGTTATCCAATAAGATGTTGAATTTTGAGTCAGAAAGGATACAAGTAGAAAAAGGAGATTCAACTGGAGCGATAAAAGTAAGTGGAACCTTAACAATAGTGGGGCTAGCTGATGAGTTCTTTTAAAGAAATATTAAAGAAACTAATTTTTACAATCCTTGTAGTAATATTATCTACTAATGTGTTTGCTGATAATCATGACAAAGATAATTCCTCTAAAGAAAGTAAAGAAGAGCCATTACCTTTAAATGATCCATTTGTTGGAGACTCATCTTTCTCTGGTGGAGTTAAGGTAATAACAGATGGTGAAAATAGCATTGCTGAAAAAAAAATGATTGATTTATATAAATTTAAATTAGTCGGCATTATTAAGTCAGATGAGAGTAGTTTCGTTTCTATGATTAACCAAGATGGAGAAGTAATTACAGTTGGCATGTTTGAGGAGTTGAATGATGGAGTAAAGCTAGTTGATATGACTACAGAAGAAGCAATTTTTCAAACTGAAGAAAAATATTTAATAATGAATTTCAAAAACCAAATTAAGGAGACAAGTGAATATTAAATCATTAAAAATAATCTCTTTAATTTCTATATTACTGCTTGTATTAAATGCTTGCGCTAAACCTAATATAAAAACTAATAAGAAGTTTAAACATAATACACCTCTTATCAAAGATGATATTAGAAAATCAGGAAAAATGGAAATTGAAAAAACTGTAAAGATGGGCCCACAACCAGTTATTGGTGATACTACAGCTTTACAAAAAAGAAAAAAAATATCCTCTCAGCAAAAAAGAAATTATCTAATGATACCAGATGAATTCAAGGCTTTAAAACAAACTGTTTCATTTAAATTTAAAGCACTTGATTATGCAGAGGCTATGCAATTGATGGGAAAAGTAGGAAACATAAATGTTTTAGTGGGAGATGAGGTTGCTGGTTCAATCACAGCTGAGTTAATTAATGTGCCATGGGATAAAGCTTTTAATGCTTTGTTAGATATGAAAAATTTTGCAGCTGATATTGATGTCAATAGTAATTTAATAAGAGTTCATTCTCCATCAACTTTAACTGCTCAAGAAACATATAAATCAACAAGAGCAGCCGCGGTGAAAAAAAAGGTTGAATTAGAGGACTCTGTTGAACCAATTGTTTCAGAAATATTTAGACTTTATTATATATCGCCAGCACAAGCTAAGACTACAATAAACGAATTATTTACTTCAACAGGAGAAGCTGGTTTTTCACCAATTCAGATTACAGAGGAAGTTACAACTAGATCAATTATAGTTCGAGGAAAGAGCGAAGATTTAGATGTTGTTGATAAAATAATTGGCGAAATTGATGTTAGGACAAAGCAAGTTTTAATAGAAGCATTTATAGTTGAAGCAGACTCCACTTTTGAAAAAGCTTTAGGAACAAGATTAGGAGGTGCTTACCAGAAAAACCAGGAGTCAGTTGGTGGTGTTATAGGTGGAGCAATGACAGATGGAGCTATTGCTGGAGACACAGGAAGTCTAGCTGGAGGAGATGGATCAATTACAGATTTTACAGCAGCAGCAGCAGGAGCAACAAGCGGTATTGGTATTTTAAAAAGAACGGGAACAGCAGTTTTAAAAGCTGAAATACAAGCTTTAGAAACACTTGGTTTAGGAAAAACTATATCTAATCCAAAAGTTTTTACTTTGGATAATCAAATAGCAACAATTAAACAAGGTGAGGAAATTCAATTCCAAGCAACAGGATCTGAAGGTGCGGACGTACAATTTAAACCTGCAGTTTTAGAATTATCAGTTACACCAAGCATTATTGGTGATGGAAATGTGCTATTAGATGTCACTGTTAACAACGACTCTGTGAACAGAACGACTGGTGGTGAACCTGGCATAAATACAATGCAAATTCAAACTAAGCTATTAATAGCAGATGGAGATATTGTCGTAATTGGTGGAATTAAGAAAAATAAAGTATTTGATACAAAAGCTCAATTGCCAGGCATTGGAAATGTCCCAATTTTAGGAAATTTATTTAAAGGTACAACAAAAAGTGATAACTTAGATGAGTTATTAATATTTATAGCACCAAGAGTTTTATAAAATGTTGAAAATAAGTAGAGAAAGCGAAATAAACTTAATCAATGTATTGATTGATAATGATATTATTTCTGGAAAAGATTTACCAAATATTAAAAAAGTAAGCACAGAAAAAAATAAATCACAAATTGACGCTGTATTTGAGTTAAAGCTTTGCGATGAAGATAAAATTTTAGATGTTTTAGTTAAAGAACAAAGTCTAGATGTTGTGGATCTGTCCAAGATTGAAATTACTGATGATATAAAATCTGTATTACCATCAAACTACATAAATATGAATTTTGTTGCACCTTTTAAAGTCGAAGGAAAAAATTTACATATAGCAATATCTGATAGCTCAAAACTTGGGTTAATGAGAAATTTAAAAGCAATCACAAAAAAAAACATTGAACTTCACGCAGCCAAAGTATCTCAGATTTCTGAGTTTATCCAAAAACTACAAAGTGAAAGTGGCGATGTTAAAATTGAAACTATAAGAAAAGAAAATAAGGAAAAAGTAAAAACTTTTGATTCTGACCTTGGAGATGCAGGAGAAGTTTTAGAAAATAAACCAGAAGAAGAAATTGAAGCAATAGAAAACGAATCTGAGGTTATCAAGTTTAGTACTGCTGTTGTAGCAGATGCAATTAAACTTGGAGTTAGTGATATTCATATTGAGCCATACAGATTTTCATCAAGGGTTAGATATAGACTTGATGGTATGCTTCAGGAACAAGAGGAATACAAAAAATTTTTACATGATAACTATGGGGCGGTCGTAACACGTTTTAAAATCATGGGTAAATTAGATATTGCTGAAAGAAGATTACCACAAGATGGTGCAATAAATTTTAAAATTGATGGTAAAGTTGTTGATTTAAGATTGTCCATATTGCCAACAGCAAACAACGAAAGAATTGTAATGCGTATTCTTAACAAAGATGCAGGTGATATCACTTTAGAACAACTAAATTTTGAGGATCAAGATCTTAAAAATTTAAGAAAAGCTATTCATAGTACGCAAGGTCTTGTGCTCGTAACTGGACCGACTGGATCAGGTAAATCAACCACTCTTTATAGTATTTTAAAAGAGGTAAGCAAACCTCATCTTAATATTTTGACTGCAGAAGATCCTGTTGAATATGAATTAGATGGTGTTGGCCAAGTACAAATTAAAGACGATATTGGTTTATCGTTTGCCTCCGCTTTGAGATCTTTTTTACGTCAAGACCCAGAGATAATTTTGGTTGGGGAGATGAGGGATAAGGAAACAGTTGATATAGGCTTGAAGGCTGCATTAACAGGTCACTTAGTATTTAGCACACTTCACACTAATGATGCTCCAAGTACTATCACTCGACTACAAAATATGGGAACACCAGATTATTTAATTAGTGCAGCAACCCAGATGGTTCTTGCGCAAAGATTAGCTAGAAGAAATTGTAAAGATTGTAGAGCTCCAGATGAAGATGTAACACCAAAAGTTCTAACTGATTTAGGTTTTACACCAGAACAAGCATCTAGAGTAAAAGCCATCAAAGGCAAAGGTTGTGCAAAATGTAAAAATACTGGTTATAAAGGTAGACAAGGAATTTACGAAATATTAGTAGTGTCAAAACCAATTAAAGAAGCAATTTTAAAACAAGCTACAACACCTGAATTAAGAGCAATTGCAATCAAAGAAGGTTTTCAAACCATGCAAGATATGGGTAGAAGAATGATCGCAAATGGAGATTTAAATTTTAGAGAATTCGAACGGGTTTTATCAGCTAGTTAGAGTTATGGAAGTATTTACTTATAAAGGTATTTCAGCGGGTAAATACGTAGAGGGTGAAATAGAGGCACTAAATCAAGACGAGGCATCTTTTAAACTTAAAGAACAAAAAGTAATCATCACTAATTTAATTAAAACTAAGAAAAAAAAAGGCGAAACAAAAGAAAAAGCAAAAGGTAAAGGCTTTTCCTTATTTGGAAAAAAAAAGATAAAAGTTGAAGATATTTTAATTTTCTCAAAGCAGTTTGCTACCATGGTAAAGGCAGGACTGCCTATTTTGCAAACACTTGCAATGTTAAGAGACCAATTGGAGTCGCCGGCGCTTAAAGAAGTCCTTGAAGATATAAGAAAGAGTTTAGAGGGTGGTGTTACGTTATCTAAGTGTTTTGAAAAATATCCTCAGCATTTTGATAACGTTTATGTGAACCTTATCAAAGCAGGAGAGGCTAGTGGTAAATTAGATATTTTTTTACTCAAAATCGTTGACGATTTAGAAAAAAAAGAAAAAATTAAAAAGAAAATCAAAGGTGCACTTATGTATCCTGGTATTATGTTTACTACAGCAATGGTTGTAAGCGCATTCATGTTAATTAAAGTTGTTCCAGTTTTTGCCGAAATGTACTCAGGTATGGGTTTAGATTTACCAAAACCTACAGCAATAATTATGGGTATAAGTGATTTTCTAAGAGGAACAGGTGGAAAAATTCTCTTTTTAGCTTTAGTTGGGGGTTACTTATTATTTAAATATCTCACAACTAAAAACGCTACAATACAATATAAGTGGCACAAACAAGTTTTAAAACTACCTGTGTTTGGTGATTTAATTTTAAAATCATTAATTGCCCAAATCTCACTAATTATGGGTAATTTGAGTGCCGCCGGAGTAAATTTATTAGAAAGTATAGAGATTGCAAAATCTGTAAGTAAAAATGTAGTAGTCACAGAGGCCTTAGAAAATGTCAAAAAAGGTGTATTTTCAGGTGAGACTTTGACTAAATTATTTTTAAAAGAGCCATTGTTTCCTCCAACATTTAGTCAATTAGTATCTGTTGGCGAGCAAACAGGACAACTCGATGAGATGTTTAATTCAGTTGCAAGATACTATGAAAGTGAATTTGATACTGCTGTAAACAATATGTCCAGTTTAATTGAACCAATTATGATTGTTTTCATGGGTGTTATGATTGGTGGACTTATGATTGCGATGTATTCACCAATATTTAATGTTGGTGCAATAATGGGTGGTTAAATTTTTTTCGATAAAATTAAATGATTTACCCATTGTTGTTGGTCTTTTTTAAAAACTGCATCATCCATAATTTGTTTGATAAAAAAAGTTCCTAAACCACCAGGCTTAATATCATCTAATTTTCTATGTTGAATGTTTTCTGCAACAACAGGTTTTCCTTTATCAAAAAATCCAATCTCTAAATTATTATCTTTAAGGGAAATTTTAATTTGCATGTGATCTGTTGTATTTTCAACACCTTTGTATGCATGCTTAACTATATTTTGTGCGGCTTCAGCAATTGCTAAAACTAATTCCTCTTTTAAATCATTATTTAATTTTAGTTTATCAAAAACCTCTCTAGAAAAAACTCTAACTTCTTTTAAGCTCGCAGTGTGTACCAGAAAATCTTTAGACTCTGACAAATCCATTATTCTAAGTTTAGTATTTGCTCCAACTTCGCCATCATTATAACTTTTAAAACAGATTTACTCACTTCTTTGACAACAACTTTAGTATTGTTCTCTAAAGCTTTTTGATGACTTTCAATAAGAACTGATATTCCAGAAGAGTCCATGTAAGATACATCTTTAAGGTTAAGGTGAACTTCTTTACCAGACTCTACTATAGGTAAAATTACCTCTTTTGCTTTTTCAGTTACATCCATGTCTATTTCTCCGTTAAGAAATACAGTGGATATATTGCCTTCTTCTGTAATTTTATAACTCATGAACGTGTACTGATAACATTATTAATTAATTATTAAAATCTCAAATTTAAGCCAAAATGAGCACATTTTGTAAAAAAATAAGGTTTTTAGGGGAAATTTATTAAAACTTCATTCTTTACATAATGATTATAAATAATAAGAATATGGATATTAAAAAATTAAGACTATAGGGAGGTCTATGACTAGTAAAAATAAAAACAAAAAAGGTTTTACATTAATTGAATTATTAGTTGTAGTTGCAATTATTGGTGCATTAGCAGCTGTAGGAGTAGTTGCTTATAACGGATATATTGGAGCTGCAAGAGAGAATTCTACAAAATCAATACATAACGGTGTTGTAAAATATATTGCAAATGAAAGAGGAAAGTGTGCGCTTGACGAAAGTGCAACAATCATGGGTTCTCTTGATTGTGACTCAACAGCTGCAGAAATTATCACTGCTTTAACAGCTGATACTAGTCCATTGCAAGATAAAGACCCTTATGATGGAGGTATGGCAGTTGTAGGTACAGCGCCTGCAGCAGGAGAATTGAGAGGCAATGTTGTGCTTTCTGATGCATCTACTGCTGATGATCAAATTATTAGTTTTTCAACCACTTACGATAAGGCTGAAGCTAAAACTTTGACGTCAGAAGTAACAGTCTCTGAGTAAGTTTTAAAAGCTAAATACTTTGAATTGTAAATTTCATCGAGGGTTTACTTTAATTGAGTTACTAGTTGTAGTAGCAATTATAGGAGCCCTCGCTGCAATAGGAACTGTAGCTTATAACGGATACGTAGGCGGAGCTAAACAATCTGCTGCAACAAACGCAATGCAGCAAATAGCGTTGCAAGAGCAGGAGTACGACTCTATAAACGGGAGTTATTTTATTCAAGCTGCATGCACTCCTGACGATGATACAGTTGATGAGATTAACTCAGACTTATTTGATGCAGATGAAGATGAGCCAGTCGTTGAGCTTGATGGTTATAGAGTATGCGTGGACTCACATGTTACTGGTTTTGAAGTAAAGGCTTGCAAGTGGAATGCGACAGATGAAGTATGCAAAGATGGAGAAGAGATACTTACATTAAACACCAAGGGCGGCAGAAATTTTTAATTAGAACTTTGATCACTCACCTCAAAATGGATACTTTATTCCTTTTATAAAAATTGATAGAAAATAAACTTTAATTATGAAAAAAATATTTATTGTATTATTGCTACTACCAATTCTTAGTAGTTGCTCACAGTATACTGCAATGATAGGTCCAAGCTATACTTTGGCCGAGACAGGAAATTTTCTTCAGGCCACAACTTCTCTATCTAGATCTATTGCGGCAAACAATGTTAAGTCTAATTTAATCCAAGAAGTAAAAAGTGATAATTATTGTGAAACATTTCACACATCAGAATTAAACCAAATATTTTTTGAAACGTTAGAACAAATGAATTGTGTTTACGATCCAATGAGTAAATATAGATAATTCATAATTTAAAATCTAATACAGCCTATTTTGATCAGAAATGTGTTTTAATCTTAAATTTTATTGAGATTTACCCTTGTTTTTTCAAATTTAAAAAAAATTGAATTTTCAATTATTTGATCTATGTTCTTTGTTTTTATGAGTTCTATTAGACTGAATAATTTTGTTAAAAAAACCAAATTTTTAAAAATAATTTTTGGCTTATTAGTTATTTTTGGTTTTGTAATTAAACCAGCATTTTCATCTGAGAAAAATGTTACTTACATGCAAATTTTGCAGAACCCAAATGATCTGGATTTAAATTTAAAGTACGCTCAACAACAAGGGAAAATGGGAAACTTTAAACAAACAATCTCAACTCTTGAAAGATTAAATATGCTTTATCCGGATAATGTTGAGATAAAATTATATTTACTATCAGTGTTAGTTCAGGTCGACTCTCCTGAAAAAGCAAACACAATAATTGAAGAGATGAAATTGAGAAGAGATCTAGATCCTGAAGATTTAGAAACTCTTATAGAAATAGAAGAAGAGTTAAGAGATAGAGAGCCAAGTCTCTGGAATTTAACAGCAGATATTTCAACCGGTGTAGTTTATACAGATAACGTTAATAGTGTTTCTAAAAAAAGATTACAAAGTTCTTCTGATGAAATAACTGGTTTTAATTCTGCAAAATATGACAGAACATTAAGTGGTGGTCTTGGTATATCTGCCTCAAGACCAATTGGCGAAGAGTCATCTTTTTTGATAAATTTAAATCATAGTACCTCTGAACAATATGCAGAAACTGACGATGATTATCAAAGTTATGGTTTAACACTTGCTTTTGATACTGTTTATGGAAATCAAAGTTTAAGTCCGTACATGATGTTTAGTAAATCGGATTATCAAACAGATGCAGATAGCTTTTCAACAATGTATGGTATAGGAGGTTTCTTTTCAGTAGGTGAAAGAAATTCTTTTAGTTATGGATATTCTTTTGCTGACTCAAAAGGAAATCATAATTCAACTGATGATACAGCAATGGATACAAACTCCATTGTACACGGATACACTTTAGGTCACGATTATATTTTAACCGAAATAATATCAACTAGTTTTAGTTTAGGATATAGTGACACTGATGCAAGAGTGGATGCAGGAAATGATTATGAAACTTATGATATAGGTTTTGGATTAAATTTTGCTTTCCCTTGGGCGTATATAGCAGTTAGTAACGCTATGAGTTTT
>NZ_CVSH01000008.1 GCF_001179965.1 Candidatus Pelagibacter communis | reverse complement strand
TTGGACCACATCATCAATGATGGCACCATTTTATGAAATCTTAAATACACTTACTCAATGGCTTATTAAAAAAGGTGTAAAAAAGGAAAGTGCTCAGAAATATATAACCTCTCTTTTTGTTGCACTTTCAGAAGACTCTTTAAAAAAGTCTAAAGATTTAAAAAAGTTAGTAAAAGAGTCACAAACCCCCAAAGGCTTAAATGAACAATCACTTAAAGAATTAAAAAAGCATGGATTTTACAAAGCTTTAAATATGACATCTGAAAAAATTCTTAAAAGATTAAAAAAGGTTAGTTAAAAAAATGAGTAATTCTGAAATACTCCATGTAGAAAATATTTCAAAATTTTTTGGTGGCTTAGCTGCAGTCAATAATTGCTCTCTTAAAATAAAGAAAGGCTCTATAACCGGTATAATAGGACCTAACGGGTCTGGAAAAACAACACTATTTAATTTAATTGCAGGAAATTTAAAATCTTCCAAAGGAAGTGTGATATTCAATAATGAAAATATTACCAATGTGCCATCTTATCAACTTTTTTCAAAAGGACTTTTGAGAACTTTTCAAATTGCTCACGAATTCTCGAATTTAACTGTATTAGAGAATTTAATGATGGTACCTAGCAATCAATCTGGAGAAAATTTAATTACAGCACTTATTAATCCAAAGCTTGTTGAGAGAGAAGAGGATCAATTAAAAGAAAAGGCTTTAGAAGTAATAGAATTCTTAAATTTAAAACATCTATCAAATGAACTTGCTGGGAATTTATCTGGAGGTCAAAAAAAACTTCTTGAGCTTGGAAGAACCATGATGGTTGATGCAAAACTTGTATTACTAGATGAGGTAGGGGCTGGAGTAAATCGTACTTTACTAAAAGATTTAGGAACAGCTATCCAAAGACTTAACAAAGAAAAAGGTTACACTTTTTGTATGATAGAACATGATATCGATTTCATAAGTAGAATGTGTGATCCAGTTATAGTTATGTCTGAAGGATCAGTTTTGTTTGAGGGTACTTCTGATGAGGTAAAGAAAAATGATAAAGTAATTGATAGTTATTTAGGAAGAAGCAATCAAAAAATTAAGGATGCCCAATAATGCATTTTTTTGAGGGAAATCAAATGACAGCTGGTTACGGTAACGGACCAGATATTATTTCATCATGTACAATTAAAGTTAATAAAGGTGAAATAGTTGCAATATTAGGACCTAATGGTGCAGGTAAATCTACAGCAATGAAAGCAATGCTTGGTTTACTTAATTTAAAGTCTGGAAATATTAAAATAAATGGAACAGATATTTCAAAACTTTCACCACAAGAAAGAGTTAAATCTGGTATTTCGTTTGTACCTCAAACAAAAAATGTTTTTTCTGAACTGACAGTAAGAGAAAATTTAGAAGTAGGAGCATTTTTAAGAGAAGATAATATTAACGATGTTATCGAAGAAATATATGATCTTTTTCCAATACTAAGAGAAAAAAGTTCTCAAGTTGTTGGACAGTTGTCTGGAGGGCAAAGACAACAGGTTGCTTTGGGAAGAGCTTTAATGATAAAGCCATCAGTATTAATGTTAGATGAGCCAACTGCAGGTGTCTCACCGATAGTAATGGATGAATTATTTCAACATATATTGAGAGTAAAAGAGACCAATGTAGGAATAATTATGGTCGAACAAAATGCTAAACAAGCACTTAGCATATCTGATCGAGGCTATGTTCTAGTTACTGGACAAAATAAATTTGAAGGCTCTGGAAGTGAACTATTAGAAGATCCAGAAGTAAGAAGATCTTTTCTTGGAGGATAATTTGGAATTATTAAATGCAGTAATTTTATTGTTAAATTACACTGTAATACCAGCAATTACTTACGGATCTCAATTAGCACTGGGTGCAATTTTTGTGACATTAATTTATGGAGTACTTCGATTTGCTAATTTTGCAACCGGAGACATGATGTCTTTTGGAACAATGTTCGCTGTTTTACTCACATATTATTTTCAATCAGTTGGAATTGGAATAGGATTTTTACCTACAGCATTATTGACACTTCCTTTAGCGATCCTTGCAATGATTTTATACATGTTATTTATTGATAAATTTGTTTTTAAATATTACAGAATAAGCAAAAGTGCACCTGTTCAATTAGCTATGGTTAGTGTTGGTGTAATGTTTGTTACTCAAGCAATTATAAGAATAATTATAGGACCATTTGATAGAAGGTTTATGGATGGTGAAAAATTTATTCTTAAAGCCTCTGAGTTTAAAGAAATGACAGGACTAAGCGAGGGGCTTACTATCAAATCTACACAGGCTATAACACTTGTGGTTACAATTATTTTAGTTTCAACTTTATTTTGGTTTTTAAATAAAACTAAAACTGGCACAAGTATGAGAGCTTACTCTGATAATGAAGATTTAGCTTTGCTATCTGGTATAGACCCTAAAAAAGTTGTTATGATCACTTGGATTATAGCTGGATTTTTGGCGACTGTTGGTGGAGTTTTATACGGCTTAGATAAAAGTTATAAACCATTTGTTTATTTTAATAATATGCTTCCAATTTTTGCTGCAGCAATTGTAGGAGGAATTGGAAATCCCTATGGTGCATTTTTAGGTGGTTATGTAATAGCATTTGCAGAGATTTTGGTTACTTATGCATATAAAAAGTTTTTTATTTATTTGTTACCAGAGTTTTTAGAGCCAGATTCTTTGGTACAATTATTATCTACAGACTACAAATTTGCAGTTTCTTTTTCAATATTAGTAATAGTCTTGTTATTTAGACCTTCTGGTATTTTCGAGGGAAAAAAGATATGAGAAAATATTTTAATATTATAGCCGCCTATTCTATCATGTTATTTTTAATAATCATGGTTGGAATATTCCAATCATGGTCGATTGCACTATCTATTTTAAATTATTGTTTAATTTCTGCAGTGATGACTATGGGTGCGAATATTCAATGGGGATACGCAGGTTTAATAAACTTTGGCATTATGGGTTATACAGCTCTTGGTGGATTAGCTGTAGTTTTGGTTTCAGTTGCACCTGTTCCTGAAGCTTGGAGTGCAGGAGGATTAAATATTATAGGTAGTTTAATTTTGATAATTAGTCTGGTTTTAATTGTAAGATTTATTTTAAAAAAATATAAAAACCACAAATATAAAAACTATTTTATTACATTTTCGATTATATTTGGGGTAATTTTAATTAGGTTTGTTGCATTCCCAGGTATTGAAGCAATTGAAGCAGTTAATCCTGCAAAAACTGGTTTTCTTGGTGGACTTGGAATGCCAGTATTATTTTCTTGGATTATTGGAGCATTCTTCGCAGCCGGCTTGGCATTTATAGTTGGTAAAATAGCCTTAGGGTTAAGAGCTGACTATCTTGCTATAGCAACATTACTAATTGCTGAGATAGTTGTATCAATTATTAAACATGAAGATTGGTTAGCAAGGGGAGTTAAAAATGTAATTGGATTGAAAAGACCAGTTCCCTACGAGATAGATCTACAAACCTCTCCCTGGTTTATAAATTTAGTTGAAAAACTGCATCAAGGAAAATTAAATTTATTAAGTTCGGTTTCTGATAAAAAAGATATGTTAAACCAATTAGTCATAGATGCTTCATCTGTGTATGTAAAACTATGTATGACTGGTTTATTTTTAACAGTAGTTATAATTTTATTAATCCTTACTCAAAAAGCTCTTTATTCGCCTTGGGGAAGAAAAATGAGAGCTATTAGAGATAATGAAGAAGCTGCAGGAGCAATGGGTAAAAATGTAGTTAAGGAGCATTTGCTTATTTTTATTTTAGGATCAGCAATTGTTGGTTTGGCGGGTGCAATGATGGTGACTAATGATGGCTTGTTTACCCCCGGAAGCTATAGACCAATGAGATATACTTTTGTTATTTGGGTAATGGTAATTGTTGGCGGTACTGGTAATAATTTTGGAGCAATATTAGGTGGATTTGTAGTATGGTTTTTATGGGTAGAAGCAGGACCAATAGCTTTATATTTAATTAATTTTTTTACGACACATTTAGATGAAACTAATGCGTTAAAGGTTCATCTTATTGAGAGTGCACCTTATTTTAGATTTTTAATGATTGGAGTTGGACTATTAGTAATAATGAGATATCGTCCAAAGGGATTAATTCCAGAAAAAATAAACGTCAAAAAAATATGAAATATATATTACTTGGAATGGCTTTAGCATTTGCGATGTATTTAAGTGATAAATACATCTTCTAATGAACAAAAACCTTTTATTATTAACTCTTAGTCAAATTTTTAGTTTTACGGCAGCACCAGTTACTGTTTTCTTAAGTGGAATAATTGGTTCTCAAATAAGTCCAATTAAATCACTAGCAACTTTACCAATGTCAATTTCTGTAGTGGGTATAGCCATAGGAGCAATTATTGCTACCAGAGTAATGAGTTTGATTGGTAGAAAATATGGATTTATATTAGCATCAATTGGCAATACATTATTTTCTATTTTAGCAGCTTACTCTATATACAGCCAAAATTTTATTTTATTTTGTTTTGCAAATGTATTCATAGGTATTGGAATGGCATTTACACATCAGTATCGTTTTGCAGCTGCTGAAAGTGTTAATAAGGAGATGGCACCAAAAGCAATATCAATAATACTATTTGGTGGGATCATTTCCGCTTTTTTAGGACCAAGTCTAGCAAATTTTTCAAAAGATTTGATTAGTGAAAACTTATATGTTGGATCATATCTTGCTCTAGCTCTATTAACTTTTATTCCATCAATTCTTTTTTTATTTTATGAAGATAAATCAAAATTAGAAATTAATTTACAATATAAAGGAAGAAGCTATATTGAATTAATTTCACAACCAAGATTTTTCCAAGCTGTATGTGCATCAGCATTTGGATATGCAATTATGACATTTCTTATGACTGCAACTCCTATCAGCATGCATGTAATGGAAAATATGAGCTTGAGTAAAACAAGCATTGTTATTCAGTTTCATGTTGCTTCAATGTTTTTACCATCTCTAATGACAGGTTTTTTAATTAAAAAATTTGGTAATAGTAATATTATTTATGCAGGTATATTTCTTTATAGTATTACATTAATTGTAAGTTATTTTGACCAAACTTTTTTAAATTATATGGTTGCTTTAATATTTTTAGGATTAGGTTGGAACTTTTTATTTATCTCAGGAACAAGTTTACTTGTTTTGACTTATAAAGAAGAGGAAAAATTCAAAGCACAGGGTCTAAATGATTTTGTAGTTTATTCTATACATGCAATAGGTAGTTTATCGGCAGGGATTTTTATTACACTTACAAGCTGGAAAATAATGAATTTAATTTGTATTCCTTTTATGCTTTTAATAGCATTAGCAACAATAAGAGCTGAAATTCACTCAAAAAAAAACCCTAGCGTAACTTAACGCTAGGGTTTTTAAATATAAAACTATCTTTGCTTTTTAGTTTTGAATTTTCCACCTTTTATTTCTTTTTCGAGGAAAGATCCAAAAGCTTCTCCAACATCGGTAAATTCTACTCCAGTTGCGCCTTCGTAGTTTACAGCTTTACCTTTAGATAGAAGATCTAAAGCTTTTTTAAGTTGACCTGGATAAATTTTAGTCCCAGGCGCATTAGCAACTGACATTACATTTTTTGAATAGTTGCTCTATCTGCTTTACCACCCGCTTGCATAGCTAATGTTATTAAAGCAGCAGCATCATAAGATTCTCCTGTGTAAGGTCCAGAAGAGTCAATTCCACCAGCTTTAGCAACTTTTGCAAATACGCCAGCTCCTTTTCCAGTAGATCCAGGTATTGAACCAAATGATTTATTTAAAGCTTTACCAAAATTATCAGTTAAAGAATCACCAATCATACCATCAGATAAAATAAAAGTATCAAAAGC
>NZ_CVSH01000007.1 GCF_001179965.1 Candidatus Pelagibacter communis | reverse complement strand
TTTATTTTTTAGCTCTGACAGATATGATTTATCTGACGTAGGGAGAGTTAAAATGAATTCTAGACTAAATTTAAATTGTTCAGATAAAATAACCATTTTAAGAAACGATGACATTATAGCAATCATAAAGAAAATGTTAGATTTGAGAGATGGTAAGGATGAGGTAGATGACATCGATCATCTAGCTAATAGAAGAGTCCGATCAGTTGGTGAACTTGTTGAAAATCAAGCAAGAATTGGTGTTTATAGAATGGAAAGAGCCATTAAAGAAAAAATGACTACGCTTGATGTGGAGTCAGCTATGCCGCAAGATTTAATAAACGCAAAACCTTTAACTGTCTCACTTAAAGATTTTTTTGCAACATCCCAACTTTCACAATTCATGGATCAAACTAATCCTTTATCTGAAATCACGCATAAGAGAAGAGTATCTGCGCTTGGTCCCGGTGGTTTAACTAGAGAAAGAGCTGGTTTTGAGGTTAGAGATGTGCACCCAACTCATTATGGAAGAATATGTCCTATAGAAACTCCAGAAGGTCCAAACATTGGTTTGATAAATAGTCTATCAACTTATTCAAAAATTAATAAGTATGGATTTATTGAAAGTCCATACAAAAAGGTGAAGAATGGTGTTGTTGAAGAGAAAATTGAATATTTATCAGCAATGGAAGAAAGTAAATTTACAATAGCACAGGCTAATTCAAAAATAGATAAAAATGGAAAATTTACGGAGGGTTTAGTTTCATGCAGACAAAATTTAAACTTTATTTTATCAAAACCAGAAAATATTGACTATATAGACGTATCTCCAAAACAATTAGTTTCCGTTGCAGCCTCTTTAATACCTTTTTTAGAAAATGATGATGCAAATAGAGCTTTAATGGGATCAAACATGATGAGACAAGCAGTTCCTTTATTGAAGCCTGAATCACCATTAGTTGGAACTGGTATTGAAAGCGATGTTGCTCTAGACTCTGGAGTGACGATTGTTGCAAAAAGAGATGGTATAGTTGATAAAATTGATGGAAAGAGGATTGTAATTAAGGCGACGGCCGAAACAGATTTTACAAAATCTGGTGTAGATATTTATAACTTACAAAAGTTTAAAAGATCAAATCAAAATACATGTATTAACCAAAAACCACTGGTCAGAGTTGGAGATAAAGTAAAATCAGGTGACATCATAGCCGATGGTCCTTCAACAAAACTCGGTGAACTAGCTTTAGGAAAAAACGTTACTGTAGCTTTTATGCCTTGGCAAGGATACAATTTTGAAGATTCAATTCTAATCTCAGAAAGATGCGTAACTGACGATGTTTTCACATCTGTTCATATAGAAGAGTATGAGGTTATGGCAAGAGATACAAAACTTGGTGAGGAAGATATCACAAGAGATATTCCGAATGTTAATGAAGAGGCTCTCAAAAATTTAGATGAGTCCGGAATAGTCTATATTGGAGCAGAAGTTAAGCCTGGTGATATTTTAGTCGGAAAAGTAACACCTAAAGGGGATACAGCATCAGGTCCAGAGGAAAAACTTTTAAGATCTATTTTTGGTGAAAAGGCTATTGATGTAACAGATACTTCTTTAAAGATGCCTAGCGGTAGTGGTGGTATTGTTGTTGATGTAAGAGTTTTTAACCGTCATGGTATTGATAAAGATGAAAGATCAATAACTATCGAGAGATCAGAAATTGATTCTGTTCATCAAGATAAAATTGTTGAGGAAGAGATTCTTGAAAGAAGTATTAAGCAAAGAGCACTACAAATCGTTGAGGGTCAAGTTTTAAATAAGAAGATAAAAGATGTGGACCAAGGATCAAAAATAAATGCTGATAATATTGATAAAATATCAATTAATGATTTATTTAAAATAAATATTGGAGACCAAAAAAAAGATGACAGTTTAAATCAACTAAAAGACCAGTTTAACAAGGCAAAACAAGATATACAAGAACGATTTGAGGACAAGGTTTTAAAAATAAGACAAGGTGATGAATTGCTTCCTAGCGTAATGAAAATGGTTAAGGTTTTTGTGGCAATAAAAAGAAGATTAAGACCAGGGGATAAAATGTCAGGAAGACACGGAAATAAAGGGGTTGTTAGTAAAATTGTTCCACTAGAGGACATGCCATACAGAAAAAACGGTAAACCAGTTGATATTGTACTAAACCCTTTAGGTGTACCGAGCCGTATGAATGTTGGTCAAATTCTTGAAACACACTTAGGTTGGGCATGTACTGAGTTAGGAGAAAAGGTAAAAAATTTAATAAATGAGAATCAAAAAAAAGCTGAAAAAAATGAAAAAATATCAAACTTTTTAAAGTCAGTTTATGGAAAAGATACTTTTGAGGATAGTTTAGATAAACTAAATAAAGTTGAATTTAAAGATTTGTGTGAAAATTTACAAAATGGTGTACCAATTTCCACTCCTGTTTTTGATGGAGCTAAAGAGATAGATGTTACAAAAATGTTAGAGCTTGCAGATCTACCAAATTCTGGACAAACAGAATTATGGGATGGAAGAACGGGTGAAAAATTTGATCGTGAAGTTACAGTTGGTACTATTTATATGCTTAAACTTCATCATTTAGTTGAGGATAAAATTCATGCTAGATCAACAGGTCCATACAGTTTAGTTACTCAACAACCATTGGGAGGTAAAGCACAACTTGGTGGCCAAAGATTTGGAGAAATGGAAGTATGGGCACTGGAAGCTTATGGAGCTTCTTATACTTTACAAGAAATTTTAACTGTAAAATCAGATGATGTGGCAGGTAGAGTAAAAGTTTATGAAACAATAGTTAAAGGTGAGGAGAATTTTGAGTCTGGAATACCAGAGTCATTCAATGTTTTAGTCAAAGAAATTAAAGCTTTAGCTCTTAACGTGGAATTAAATTAAAATGAAAAAAGATTTAAAAGATTTATTTAAAAATAATAGCGATATTTCAGAAGCACAAAATTTTAATAGTATTAAAATTACTTTAGCTAGTCCTGAAAAAATTAAATCTTGGACTTACGGAGAAATAAAAAAACCCGAAACAATTAACTACAGAACGTTCAGACCTGAAAAGGATGGACTTTTCTGTTCTAGAATTTTTGGACCAATTAAAGACTATGAGTGTCTTTGCGGAAAATACAAAAGAATGAAGTTTAGGGGTATAATATGTGAAAAATGTGGAGTCGAGGTTACAAAGTCAAATGTTAGACGTGAAAGAATGGGCCACATTAATCTTGCTACACCTGTTGCACATATATGGTTTTTAAAATCATTACCTAGCAGAATTTCACTAGCGATTGATATGAAATTGAAAGAAGTTGAAAGGGTATTATATTTTGAGAGCTTTATAGTAATTGAACCAGGCTTGACTGACCTTAAAAAAAATCAATTGTTAACTGAAGATGAGCTTGCAAAATATCAAGAAGAACACGGTGAAGATGCTTTCTCAGCTGGTATCGGTGCAGAAGCAATATTAGAGATACTTAAGTCTGTAGATTTAAAAAAAGAAAGAGAAATTTTATTAAAAAATATTAAAGAAACAAAATCAAAAGTTGCTGAAGAAAGATCGATTAAGAGACTTAAGCTCATAGACTCTTTTATTGAGACAGGTAACAAGCCTGAGTGGATGATACTTACAACTATTCCAGTTATTCCACCTGAATTAAGACCATTGGTTCCTCTAGATGGTGGAAGATTTGCAACATCAGACTTAAATGATTTGTATAGAAGAGTAATAAATAGAAATAACAGATTAAAACGATTAATGGACTTAAAAGCTCCAGATATAATAATTAGAAATGAGAAAAGAATGCTCCAAGAATCGGTTGATGCATTATTTGATAATGGAAGAAGAGGAAGAGTAATAACTGGAACCGGTAAACGTCCGTTAAAATCACTCGCGGAGATGCTAAAAGGTAAACAAGGTAGATTTAGACAAAATCTTTTAGGTAAACGTGTTGATTATTCTGGTAGATCAGTAATTGTTGTGGGTCCAGATTTGAAGCTACATGAGTGTGGATTACCAAAAAAGATGGCTTTAGAATTATTTAAACCTTTTTTATATGCAAGACTAAATAAACTTGGTCTAGCATCAACAATTAAACAAGCTAAAAAACTAGTTGAAAAAGAAACAAATGCAGTTTGGGATGCATTAGAATTAATTGTTAGAGAACATCCAATAATTCTAAACCGTGCACCTACTTTGCATAGATTAGGTGTTCAAGCATTTGAGCCAAAATTGATTGAAGGCGATGCTATAGAACTTCATCCATTAACATGTGCAGCGTTTAATGCAGATTTTGATGGAGACCAAATGGCTGTACATATCCCATTGAGTTTAGAAGCACAGCTAGAGGCACGTGTACTTATGATGTCAACAAATAATATTCTCAGTCCTTCTAATGGAAAACCAATTATCGTTCCAAGTCAGGATATGATTTTAGGAATTTATTATTTATCACAACCACCATACCAAACTGAAAAAATAGAGGGTTATTTTGTAAATAATTCGGAAATTGAGCAAGGTTTGGAGTCTGGAAAAATAAATGTACATTCAAGAATTGTTTCAAGATTTGAAACTGTAGACGATAAAAATAATGTTAAATATGAAAAGTACACAAGCACAGTTGGAAGATTTCTCTTAGCAAATTTACTACCAAAAAATAAAGACATTAAATTTTCTTTAGTTGATAGGCTTTTACCAAAAAAATAGTTTCAGAAATAATTGATATTGTTTTTAGATTTACTGGTCAAAAAAATACAGTGATCTTTTGTGATAAATTAAAAGATTTAGGTTTTAAACACGCATTTAAAGCAGGAATTTCTTTTGGTAAAGATGATTTAATTATTCCAGAAAATAAAGCACAATTAATCGAGGAGACTAAAAAACTAATTACAGATTATGAGAACCAATATGCCGAAGGTCTTATTACAAGAGGTGAAAAATATAACAAAGTTGTTGATGCATGGTCAAAATGTACAGATAGAGTAGCTTCTGAAATGATGAAAAGAATTTCAGCCACTGAAAATACTAAAGATGGATTAAAAGTAAATTCTGTATTTATGATGGCCGATTCAGGCGCAAGAGGATCTGCTGCTCAAATGAAACAATTAGCAGGAATGAGAGGTCTAATAGCAAAACCTTCTGGTGAGATTATCGAGTCACCTATTACATCAAATTTTAAAGAAGGTCTTACAGCTCTTGAATATTTTAATTCTACTCACGGAGCTAGAAAAGGTCTAGCTGATACAGCTCTAAAAACAGCAAACTCAGGCTATTTAACAAGAAGACTATGCGATGTAGCTCAAGATTTAACAATTACAAAGAAGCATTGCGAAAAACCAGGATCAATAAAGTTATCTGAAATTATTGAGGGAGGAAATGTAATTGTTAGTCTCTCAGAGAGAGCTTTAGGTAGAGTTACTGCAAGTGACATAAAAAACCCAATTACAGGGGAAATAATTGTTAAAAAAAATTCTGAAATAAATGAAAGCGTTTGTGAAAAAATAGATGCAGCAGGCGTCAAATTAATCTCAGTTTACTCAGTTATAACATGTAGTTCAAAAGAAGGAGTTTGTTCTAGATGTTATGGAAGAGATTTATCAAGAGGGAAAATGGTACATGTAGGAGAAGCTATAGGTATGATATCTGCCCAGTCCATTGGAGAACCAGGAACTCAGTTAACTATGAGAACATTCCACGTAGGTGGAACTGCATCAATAAAACAAGACTCACAAATTGTAAGTAAAAACGAGGGTACGTTAAAAATAATTAACACAAATCTTTTAGAAGACTCTAAAAAAAATCAGATTGTAATGGGGAGAAATACTCAACTTTCAATAGAGGATGATAATGGTCTACAAATAGCTATTTACAAAGTGCCTTATGGTTCAAAAATCTTTTTTAAAAATGGAGATAAGATTAAAAAAAATGCCAAGATTTGTGAGTGGGATCCGTACACTACTCCTGTAATCGCTGAAAAAAGTGGTATTGTTAATTATGTTGATTTAATTGATGGAGTTACACTTTCTGAAACCTTAGATGATGAAACAGGAATAGAGTCAAAATCTGTCATTGATTGGAGGTCTCAATCAAAAAACACAGATCTAAAACCTAGAATTACCTTAAGAGATGAAAAAGGAAATGTAATTAAAAAAGCTGATGACAATGAAGCTAGATATTATTTAGTACCAGACTCTATTTTATCAGTGAAAGATGGGCAAAAAATATTTGCAGGAGATGTAATCGCAAGACTTCCAAAAGAAACTTCTAAAACTAAAGATATAACAGGAGGATTACCTAGGGTAGCAGAACTTTTTGAAGCCAGAAAAGCAAAAGATAGCGCTATTATTGCAGAAAACGATGGAAAAGTATTATTTGGTAAAGAAGTAAGAGGCAAACAAAGAGTTTCAATTGTATCTGATGGCGGTGAAACTTCAAATTATTTAATACCTAAAGGAAAACATATTAATTTTAATCAGGGTGAAAAAATTAAAAAAGGCGAGTATTTATTGGATGGACAACCACTGCCACATGATATTTTAAGAATTTTAGGTATTGAGGAATTGACTGAGTACTTTGTTAATCAGGTACAAGAGGTTTATAGATTACAAGGTGTAGTAATTAATGACAAGCACATAGAAACTATTCTAAGACAAATGTTGAAAAAAATTGAAGTTAAACATTCTGGAGACTCAAATTTATTACCTGGAGAAATAATTGATCGAATAAAATTTGATAATATGAATGAAAAACTTAAATCAGATGGTAAAAAACTAGCGGTTGGTGAAAGGGTACTGATGGGTATTACAAAAGCTTCATTGCAAACTGAATCATTCATTTCTGCTGCTTCGTTTCAAGAAACTACAAGAGTTCTTACAGATGCGGCAATTAAAGGCAAAACCGACACTCTATTGGGCCTAAAGGAGAATGTTATTGTAGGTAGATTGGTACCTGCAGGAACAGGTACCATCAAGAACGATTGGAACAAAAGAGCCATAGATGACGATAATAAATTTCTTGCTGAGCAGGAAAAATCTGAACCCTCAGAAACCCAAGTAAATCAATAAAAATTTACAATTTTTATAAACGTTTTAATTTGACAAAAAAAATTTCTATAGTATTTTGGCCATATTTTTTGGTTGGAATGTAATGTCATTGGGGCATTAAACGCTGCCACTAAATAACCTGTCAGTTATTTCTTACTCAAAAAATATTTAAAAATTTATGCCGACTATAAACCAGTTATTAAGAAAAAGAAGACGTAGACCTTCATCAAGAGATAAAGTTCCTGCGTTAGAAAAATCTCCTCAAAAAAGAGGTGTATGTGTTAAGGTTTATACAACAACACCAAAGAAACCAAATTCAGCTTTAAGAAAAGTAGCAAGGGTAAGGTTGTCTAATGGTCACGAAGTTACATCTTATATACCAACTTCTTCTCTATCCATATCAACAGGTATTGATAATTGTGACTCATTCAT
Organism: Candidatus Pelagibacter communis; assembly: GCF_001179965.1. GTDB lineage: Bacteria > Pseudomonadota > Alphaproteobacteria > Pelagibacterales > Pelagibacteraceae > Pelagibacter. The sequence goes on along the minus strand of NZ_CVSH01000007.1, from coordinate 5,210 downwards.
AATCGTAATCATTTTAGTGTCTCTTGAGGTTCTTAATACTTTTGATGATGGGACTGTACCAATTGGCTGAAATTCGTTATCAACCACAAAGATTTCTAGAAATTCTTCTGGTAGATCTTTATTCTCTCGTAAATAATCGATTGTTTGTCCAACAGACCAATTACTTGGTATTGCCGTAAATTCTCTTTGCATTATTCTAGCGGCAGAGTCCTCTGGATAACTTAAACTCTCAAGAAGAACAAACCGGTCCTTTGGTGGAAGTGATCTCAAAATATCATTTTTATTTTCTTCACTTAAATTTTCGATAATTTTTATTGAGTCGTCAGATTCTAAATTTTTTAAGATATAAACAATGGAGTCTTTTGAAAGATACTTTATTATTTCTGTTTGAACTGCCTCATTAAGTTCAACAAATACCTGCGGGTCAATTTTAAAGTTATTTAATTTAATTAAATTTTCTCTATCAGACTCATTTAAATGCTCAATAATATCAGCTGCATCTGATGGGTGCATTTCTCTAAATGAATTTGATATAAATTCTGCATCGTTGCTTGCGATTTTATCAGTTACTACTTTAATAAATTCTTTATTAAATTCGAAATTAACTTTTTTATCTTTTATTTTTTTTACTAAAGTCATAAATTCATCTCATAATTTATAAGCACTATTAATACATAATAAATATAATACAATTTAATAAATGAATATTGAGATTAAAATATCCAAAAAACCAGTAGATTATAGGAAAGCTGTAATTTTTATGGAAAAAAGATTAGATAAAATAAGAGAAGGTAAAGCGAGAGAATTGATTTGGATTTTAGAACACAATGACATTTATACAGCTGGTTCTAGATCAAAAAAAAGTGAAATTTTAGATAAAAAAATTAAGGTCATAAAAACTAATCGTGGAGGTAAAATTACATGGCATGGTAAAGGACAACTAATTTGTTACTTTGTTATAAATTTAAATAAAAGAAATAAAGATATTAGAAAATTTATTACAAATTTAGAAAAGTCAATAATTAATACCTTAAAAGAATTTAAAATAAAAAGTTTTTCAGACAGGCAAGATATTGGAATATGGATTAAAATTGAGGGAAATATAAAAAAAATAGCTGCAATTGGTATTCGAGTCAAAAAATGGATTGCTTATCATGGATTTTCAATAAATATCAATAATGATTTAAAAAAATATAATAAAATCATTCCATGTGGAATAAAAAACAAAGCAGTAACTAATCTTGAAAGTATAAAAAAAAATAAATATGCTAATTTAAAGAAAGTTTTGTTAAATAACCTAATTAAAAATCTTTAAACTGCAATCTTTTAATTTTTAAAAGTTTTTTAAAATATTCTGGAAGTAATGCTGTATATTTATATTTTTTATTATTTATCATAAATTTTAGCTGATAAGAGTGTAGCATTAAATTTTTGTTTATTGATCTAAGATTAGGTAAAAAATATTTATTATCACCAAATATAGGATTTCCTATTTCAAGCAACTGTTTTCTCAATTGGTGTTTTCTACCTGTAATAGGTTTCATTTCGATTAAAGATGATATTGAATTTTTATCTAAAACTTTAAAATAAGTTTTAGCTTTTTCAATAATTTTTTTTCCATTTTCATATCTAATCAGATTACTGTCTAAGGATCCTTTTGTTTTGTCAATTTCACCATGACAAATTGCTAGATAGGTTTTATGAACTTTTCTAAGTCTAAATAGGGTTGTAAGTAATTGAGCATAAGATCTATTTTTAGCAATCAAGAAAATGCCTGAAGTATCCTTGTCTAACCTGTGAACTGTATAGGGTTTACTATTTTGAAAAATTTCACTTTTAGCGAAAATATCTATTAGATTTTTTTTAGATTTGGTTCCACCTTGTACTGAAATCCCGGCCTCTTTATTTACAACTATAAAATTTTCATTATTGTCTATTATCTGTTTTTCATTAGATTTTATTACATCAGATGAGGGTAAAAACTTTACCTTATTTTTAATTGAGTCCTTAATATTTAAATGAAAAATCTCTATTAAATCTTTATATTTAACTTTAAATGAGCTTTTGACTTTTTTATGGTTAACTTTAATTTTTCCTTTTCTTAAATTTTTTTCTAATAAACTTTGAGGTAATTTTTTAAAGTTATTTCGAACCCATCTATCTATTCGACAATTATCATATGATTTTTCCACATGAAAAGTTTTTTTCATTTGGTAATTCTTCAAGCTGATGATTTTTTCTTATCTACTTTTTCTTCTTTTGGAGTTGTTTTTTTTGTTTCTTTGCTTGTATCTTTCTTTTTTACATCCACTTTTTTTGCTTGGATATCTCTATCAACAAACTCAATTACAGCCATTGGTGCATTATCTCCATATCTAAATCCAGCTTTAACAATCCTAGTATATCCACCTGAACGTTTTTCATATCTTTTAGATAAAGTTTTAATGACCTTATTAGCTGATTTTGTATCTTGAAGTTTTGAAAACAAAGTTTTCGTGTTGTGCAAACTTTCTTTTTTTCCAAGAGTAATAATTTTATCTGCTTGTGGTTTTAAAACTTTTGCCTTCGGTAAAGTGGTAGTTATTTGTTCGTATTTAATAAGAGAATTAAGCATATTTTTAATTAGTGCTTTTCTGTGTTCTGAAGTTCTATTAAGCTTTTTATAACCAAACTTGTGTCTCATTAAATGGCTTCCTCTAATTTCTTAGATAATTCAGCTATATTATCTGGAGGCCAGTTTGGTATTTCCATACCTAAATATAATGACATACCTGTCAAAACCTCTTTAATTTCATTTAAAGATTTTCTTCCAAAATTTGGAGTTCTCAGCATCTCCCCTTCTGATTTTTGAACTAAATCTCCGATATAAATAATATTATCATTTTTTAAACAATTCATAGATCTAACAGATAGTTCAAGTTCGTCTACTTTTCTTAATAAATTTTTATTAAACTCAGGCTCAGAAGGTTGTTCTTTCATCACGACTTCTTTTGGTTCATCAAAATTTACAAACATACCTAATTGATCTTGGAATATTCTAGCGGCATAAGCAACGGCATCTTCGGCTGAAATTGACCCGTTGGTTTCTACTTCCATTGTCAACTTATCGTAATCAAGTGCTTTACCTTCTCTTGCGGTGCTTACTGAATAAGATACTTTTTTGACTGGACTAAATAATGAGTCAATTGGTATTAGCCCTAAAGGTGGTTCTTCTGGTTTGTTTAGGTCAGCGGATACATATCCTTTACCAGTACCAACATTCATCTCCATATGAAAGTTTGTATTTTCATCAAGATTGCAAATAACTAAATTTGGGTTAAGAATTTCTATATCTGTCACTGGCGTAATATCAGATGCTTTAATCTCGCCTGGTCCTTTGGCATCTAAAATTAATTTTTTTGTTCCTTCCGATGAACTTTTAAGAGCTAGTGATTTTACATTTAAAACTATATCTGTAACATCTTCTCTAACACCTTTTATTGAAGTAAATTCATGTAATACTCCATCAATTTGTATTGATGTAACAGCAGCACCTCTTATAGATGATAATAAAACTCTTCTAAGAGAATTTCCCAACGTAAGCCCATAACCCTTTTCCAAAGGTTCAGCCGTAATTTTTGCAATTGTTTTGTCGTCACTTAATTTTACATCTAGTTTTGCTGGTTTAATAAGTGATTTCCAATTTTTTACATTTACTTCAAGATTATCCATTTACACTCTCCTTTTTTTAGGTGGCCTAGTACCATTGTGTGGTAGTGGCGTTGTATCTTTAATTGATAATATTTTAAATCCTCTGGCTTGTAATGCTCTCAATGCTGTTTCTCTGCCAGAACCAGGACCTTTAATTTCTACTGTTAAAGTTTTCATTCCATACTCTAAAGCTTTAGCAGCCGCAGCGTCAGCAGCAACCTGAGCTGCATAAGGTGTTGATTTTCTAGATCCCTTAAATCCTTTTTGACCTGCAGATGCCCAAGAAATTACATTTCCATTGGTATCAGCAATAGAAATTATAGTATTATTGAAAGTTGATAAAACAAAGGCAGTACCATTAAGAATATTTTTTTTAACTTTTTTCTTCTTTGAATATGAACTTTTTTTTACAGACTTTACCTCTTTAGACTCAGTTGCTTGGGTTTTTTCATTTTTTTTTGTATTCATTTTGTTATTTCTTTAAAGGTGTAAGTTTTTTACCTGCTATAGCGATAGCTTTTCCTTTTCTTGTTCTTGCATTGCATCTGGTCCTCTGACCTCTCACCGGTAGTTTTTTTCTATGTCTAGACCCCCTATAGCAAGCCAAATCAATTAATCTTTTTATATTTAATGAAAGTTCTCTCCTTAAATCACCCTCTACAGTAAAGTTCTTGTCAATGTATTCTCTAATTTTTAAAATTTGATCATCTGTAAGCTCGTTTACTCTTTTTGATTTAGGTATATCTAATTGTTTACATATTTGTTTTGAAAACTTTTGTCCAATACCATGAATATAGGTAAGTCCAACTTGAACAATCTTATTTTGTGGTATATTTACACCTGCAATACGAGCCATATATCTAGAGATTAATTTTAGCCTTTATATAAGAAGTTGTTTTAAAGTCAATGTCTTAAACATTAAGAATTCCCAGCATTTTTTCGCTAATTTGATTGATTTGTAGGTTTCCATCAATTTCATGAAATTCTTTTTTTGAAGAGTAATAATCTAAAACAGGTTTAGTTTTATCCATGTAAATATCATATCTTTTTAGGATAGTATTAGACTCGTCGTCTGATCTATTTTCTAAAATCTTTCTTTTCTCAATTCTCTTTATTATTGTTTCCTTTTTTACATTTAAAAAGAATATAAAATCTAGCTTTTGGTTCGATTTATTTAATAAATTTTCAAGATTTTTTGCTTGATTTACAGTTCTAGGATATCCATCAAAAATTAATTTATTTTTTTTTTCTTTATCAAAAATAATTTTTTCTAGTAATTTATTGACTATTTCATCTTCAACAAATTTTCCTTCATTCATATGATTAATAATTTTCTTACCAATTTCTGTATCTTTTTTTATCTCATCTCTAAGCATATCGCCGGTTGAAACTTGAAAGCTTTTCAATTTTTCTACAAGATTTTTAGCTTGCGTTCCTTTTCCTGCACCCGGAGGTCCAAAAATAATAATGTTCACTTTTTACTTACCAAATTTAGTTTTTTTAATTAAACTTTCGTATTG
>NZ_CVSH01000006.1 GCF_001179965.1 Candidatus Pelagibacter communis | reverse complement strand
TGTTAGGGATGGTTTTTTTCATGCTGATATGCATCAAGGAAATTTACTTATTGATAATAGTGGGAGAATTGTAACAATCGACTTTGGTATTATGGGTCGATTAGATAAGCTTAATAGAAAATTTTTAGCAGAAATTTTATACGGATTTATTTTAAGAGATTATAAAAAAGTTGCAGATGTTCATATAGTTGCTGGCCTAGTACCAAAAAACGTTAACGTAGATGAACTCGCTCAAGCTCTTAGATCCATAGGAGAGCCGATTTTTGGGCAATCAGTTAAAGATATTTCGGGAGGAAAATTACTTAAACAGTTATTTGACATTACTGAAAAATTTAACATGCAAACGCAACCCCAATTATTATTACTTCAAAAAACAATGGTTGTTGTTGAAGGAGTTGCAAGAAAATTAAACCCTGAAACAAATATTTGGGAAACTTCAAAACCTGTACTTGAAAAATGGCTCAAAGAAACTAAGGATCCAATTTCAAATTTAACTGAGACCTTGAAAGACTCAACTGAAG
>NZ_CVSH01000005.1 GCF_001179965.1 Candidatus Pelagibacter communis | reverse complement strand
AAAAAAAAACTTTCAATATGGCATAAAGTAAATAGTATAATTTTGAAAAAATTGAGAAGAAAAAAATGTGATAAATTTGAAAAAAATTTATTTTTGAAAAATATCTCTAAAATTGGCTATGTAAAATGTAAAACTTTTTATATGGTAAGGGCATTTCAAATGAGATTTAGACCAGAGTTAGTAAATGGTAAAATTGATAAAGAGTGCTTAAAAATAAGCGAAAACTTAATAATAATATAAATTACCTTGAAAATTTGATCAATTTTTTGTATTCAATGAATGCTAGACAAATGACTTATCGCTTAAATTTTAATTTAAGAGGAAAGTCCGGACTCTGCAAAGACACGGTGCCAGGTAACTCCTGGCGAGGGCAACCTCAGGGACAGTGCCACAGAAAATAAACCGCCTTAACGAGGCAAGGGTGAAAAGGTGTGGTAAGAGCACACCGGTTGAACTGGTAACAGTCAGCGCATGGAAAACCCCACCGGGAGCAAGACCAAATAGAGATGACATTGTTTTATAACTAAAAGCAGTCTTTGGCTAGTCATCAGGGTTGGTTGCTTGAGCTTAAAAGTGATTTTAAGCCTAGATAAATGATGAGTTTAAAAGACAGAACCCGGCTTATAGTTTGTCTAGCTACTTTAAAACTTAATCCTTAGAACATGAATATTAAACAACCTTAAAGACCGGGAATGGGTAAAAATTATTATATTGACGTGTAGGTTGAAAACCCATATATTCCCATATATTCCCAAATATGGGATTATAAGGGATAATATGTTTTATGTTTTTATCGACTTACAAAAACAATATAGACAAAAAGGGGAGGGTGTCAGTGCCAGCACCTTTTAGATCATATTTATCAAATCTTGGATACAATGGAATAATTTGTTTTCCTTCATTTAATAATCAATCTATCGAATCTTGGTCACAAGATAGAATAGAAAAAATATCAAGTGCAATTGATGCACTAAATCCTTTTGAGGAAAAAAAAGATTATTTTGCAACATCAATTTTGTCTGAAAGTATTAATTTACAGTTTGATAGCGAAGGAAGAATTTCTTTAACACCAAAACTATTAAAACATGCTAAAATTAAAAATAACATGTTATTTGTTGGTCAAGGAAAGACTTTCCAAATTTGGGAGCCAACAGCATTTGAAAAATTTAAGGTCCAAGCAAGAAAAAAATCTAATATAAATCGAGCAAGCCTTAAATGGAAAGAGATGGGTGAAAAATAATGAGAAAGATGGAACAAATTATTTTAATGCAGAAGATAGAGAATTTACAAAACAATTGTTTAACTGCAATGGAAAAAACCATCAAGGGTACCTGGGCATATGATTTTTGGACCGATACTTTCGATAAACTTGAAAAAAACTATAACTTAATAAAAAACAAAGAGGGGATAAATGACAATAAATTTTAGAGCACCAGATATAAAAGAATTAAAACCTAGGATTTTAGTTTTAGGAGTAGGGGGCGCAGGCGGGAATGCAATCAACGAAATGATAGAATCTGGGGTGGAAGGTGTAGAGTTTGTTGCTGTAAACACAGATGCACAAGACCTAAAAGCAAGCAAAGCTAAACAAAAAGTACAATTGGGTCTTAATTTAACAAAAGGTCTTGGAGCAGGTGCTAAAGTTGAAATTGGTCAAGCTGCTGCAGATGAATCCTTAAATGAAATTATGGATTTATTGAAAGGTGCAAATATGGTTTTTATTACTGCAGGAATGGGCGGTGGAACTGGAACTGGTGCAGCTCATGTGATTGCCAGAGCATCCAAAGAATTAAATATTTTAACAGTTGGAGTAGTCACACTTCCTTTTTTATATGAAGCCCCATCTAGGATGAGAAGAGGCCAACAAGGTTTGGAAGAGCTAAGAAAACATGTAGATACAATTATTGTCATTCCAAACCAAAACCTTTTCAAAGTTGCAAATGAAAAAACAACATTAAAAGAGTCTTTCAAACTTTCAAATGGAGTACTTAGACACGGTGTTCAAAGTGTAACTGATTTGATGGTTAAACAAGGATTAATTAATTTAGATTTTGCAGATGTTGAAACGGTAATGAGCCGTATGGGTAAAGCCATGATGGGAACAGGCGAAGCCGAAGGTGAAGGCAGGGCATTAAAAGCTACAGAGATGGCTTTAAATAATCCGTTAATTGATGATTATTCATTAAGAGGAGCGAGAGGTTTGCTAATAAA
>NZ_CVSH01000004.1 GCF_001179965.1 Candidatus Pelagibacter communis | reverse complement strand
CATTTCTTTGTTTAAAAATTCTATTTTCTGTAAGTAGACTTTCTAAATCATCAATAATTTTAGGAAATTTTTTTGTGAAATCAAAGATATCTGCGTCTAGTCCTCTAGGCATATCCTGGTGAACTCCACCTGCTCTAAAATAATTTGCATGTAATCTTGATCCAGAAACTCTCTCATAAAATGTCATTAGAGTTTCTCTTTCCTCAAATCCCCATAAAGATGGAGTAAGCGCTCCAACATCTAATGCTTGAGTTGTTATATTTAAAATGTGGCTAAGAATTCTACCAATTTCACAAAACATCACTCTTATAAATTGAGCTCGAATTGGAACTTCAATTTTCAAAATTTTTTCAATAGCAAGAGCAAATGCATGTTCTTGATTCATAGGTGCTACATAATCTAACCTATCAAAGTAAGGGACTGCTTGAGCATATGTTTTATTCTCTATTAACTTTTCTGTTCCCCTATGAAGCAGCCCTATATGAGGATCAGCTTTTTCAACCACCTCTCCATCTAATTCTAAAATTAATCTCAAAACACCATGTGCCGCAGGATGTTGGGGGCCAAAATTTAAATTTAAAGTTTTAGTTTGTTTTGCCATTATTCTTTCGTTTGGTTTTTAATGTATTTAGTTCCTTCCCATGGACTTTCATAATCAAAATTTCTATAATTTTGTTCAAGTTTTACTGGCTCATAGATTACTTTTTTTGATTCTTCACTATATCTAACTTCATTATGTCCTGTTATTGGGAAATCTTTTCTTAAAGGATATCCCTCAAAACCATAATCAGTCAAGATTCTCCTTAAGTCCGGATGATCTTTAAAATCTATTCCGTACATATCGAAAACTTCTCTTTCCATCCAGTTAGCTGAAGGAAAAATTTTTGTTAAAGATGGAACTTTTTCTCCTTCAGAAATATCAAATTCAATAAGCACTCTTGTATTAAATTCATGGCTTAACAATAAATATACAATTCTAAATCTTTGCTCTTTTTCAGGAAAGTCAACAGCAGTTATATCAATTAATTGTCTAAATTTTGTATTTTCATTAGTTTTCATGAAAAGTATTACATCAATTATATCATTGCTATCAATCGATAAATAAATTTGATTATGTTTGACTCTGGAAGAATTTATTTTTGTAGTTAGCTCAGAGTTTATTTTTTTTTCTAAATTGATTAAGTTTTCCATAACTATCTTTCGATTGATCCATGGTTTCGTATTTTTTTTTGTAATTGCATAATTCCATATAGAAGAGCTTCTGCAGAAGGTGGACAACCTGGAACGTACACATCAACTGGTACTATCCTGTCACATCCTCTGACGACTGAATATGAATAGTGATAATATCCACCTCCATTTGCACAACTACCCATTGAGATAACATATCTTGGTTCTGGCATCTGGTCATAGACTTTTCTAAGTGCTGGTGCCATTTTATTTGTAAGCGTTCCAGCAACAATCATAACATCTGATTGTCTCGGTGAGGCTCTAGGCGCGGCTCCAAACCTTTCTAAATCATATCTAGGCATTGATGTTTGCATCATTTCAACTGCACAACAAGCCAATCCAAAAGTCATCCAATGGAGTGATCCCGTTCTTGCCCAATTTACTAAATTGTCCATAGAAGTTGTTATAAAACCTTTGTCTGCGAAATCTTTAGCTAGTGTTTTAAACTCATCAGGAATTTGTTTTTCTCTATCGATTATATTCATATTACTCCCAATCTAATGCTCCTTTTTTCCACTCATAAATAAAACCTATAGTTAGTATAAATAAAAATATCATCATAGAAACAAAACCAAATATTCCAATTGCTCCAAGAGAAATTGCCCAAGGAAAAAGAAATGCTATCTCTAAATCAAATATAATGAAGAGTATTGCAACAAGATAAAATCTTACATCAAACTCCATTCGTGAGTCATTGAATGGCTCAAACCCGCACTCATACGCAGATAGTTTCTCTGGATCAGGGTTATTGGGTGATAGTAAAAAATTAATTAAAATAAAACCTGCACTTAGAATTAGTGCAATTACTAAAAACAATATGATGGGCAAATAATCTTTTAAAAATTCTACGAGCATAATATTTTAATTAAAATTTTAGAATACGAAAAATCTGATAAGATTCATATTATATTTGTTTTTTTTAACTATTTAAAGTTCTATTATTAAACAATTTAATTAATTTGATTTTTTATAGGTATTTTTAACAATAATAATAGTGAAATTTGGTCACGTTTTTTAGCCCTAATTTATTGAACGATTCATGTAATGAGAATCGTTATCAATTTAATGGCGGGAGTGACGGGACTCGAACCCGCGACCTATCGCGTGACAGGCGATCGCTCTAACCAAACTGAGCTACACCCCCATTTTGGTGGGCAGTAAAGGACTCGAACCTTTGACCCCCTCGGTGTAAACGAGATGCTCTACCAACTGAGCTAACCGCCCAAAATATTCGGTACTATTACATCAACGTTCGTACAAAGTAAATTATAAATTATTGATGATTTAGAAAGTCTACTTACAGAAAATAGAATTTTTAAACAAAG
>NZ_CVSH01000003.1 GCF_001179965.1 Candidatus Pelagibacter communis | reverse complement strand
AATTGCGACTTATATATAGATGATACCTCGGGATATTTTAAAAAAAAAAATAAAAATAGAAATTATGAGTTACATAATTTTTTAATTGAGTCTAATATTGCAGATAGTAATCTGAAATACGATACATATATTAGAGATATTCAAAGAAAATTTAAAAAAAAATTAGATTTTTTCGGAAAAAAGAAATTCCTTATTGAGTCCAAAAATAATACAAAAAAAACTGCTTTTAATAAGATAGACCTTAACGATTATTCAGATAAAATTTTTATTGAAGGTCATTACGAGTCTGAAAAATATTTTATTGATTATAAGAAAGAAATTATTCAATTTTTTAAGATAAAAAAAGAAAAAATCGATATAAATAATAGATACAAAAAAGATATTGATAATTCAAATTCAGTATCAATTTGTATTAGACAGAACAGATATTCGGAAGGCAAACATAAGGACCACAATAAATCTAATAAATTTACTAAAGATACAATAGATTATATTTACAAATCCATTGAACATATTAAAAAAAATGTTGAAAAACCAAAATTCTTTATATGGTCTAATGATTTATCCAATCTTAGTGGTTATTTTAATCAAGATGAGTGTATTTTTATTGATAATAAACAAAATAAATCTGTAAACGATTTTTATTTATTTAATTTTTGTAAGCATTTCATAGTTGGTCCTACGTCTTTTCATTGGTGGGGGGCTTGGTTGAATGAAAATCCAAATAAAATTTGTATTAGACCTTTAAATTTAAATCCATCCAATAATATTGATTTTTGGCCTGAAAATTGGGTTTCAATTTAAATTTTTATTTTGTTTAGTGCATTATTTTTAAATATATTTGCCTCTCTAATATATCTTCTAACCATTTGTGTTGTTTTATGACCTGTCATAGCCATTATGCTTCGCTCATCAGCGCCTGAATCAGCAGCTACTGTTGCAAAACCTGACCTTAAACTATGACC
>NZ_CVSH01000002.1 GCF_001179965.1 Candidatus Pelagibacter communis | reverse complement strand
AATAATTGTCTCGCTGCTTTGCTTTTCTGAGTCTGTATCAACAATCTGTTCATCAATCTTGTGCTCGCTAAAATCATATTCGGAGTCAAAACTTTCCTCACTATCATCTCGTTGCTTATTTTCTTCATTATTGTCGCTATCAGTATCGGTATTATTTTGATCTGTATCAGCCTCATTATTATCATTTTGTTGATCTTCTTGGTTTTTACTTTCATTTGTATCATCAAATATATCCAAATTTTGTAATATCTCTGATACTTTCGAATTATATATATCTTGATTTTCTAAATTTTCTAAAAGAAAATTAATATGTTTTTTTAAGGATTTGTCAAAATCATTTTCCCAATAACTTAAAATTTTTTCATTAAGGCTATTTAAATTTATTTTATAGAAATTCTTAAGCATATATAATTCAAATGCCTCTATTACACTTACATCCTCTTTAGAAAATAACTGATCTTTTTTTTTTGTTAAAATTTCATTTGTGTAGTTTTCTTTCAGATTTGCACCAACACCTTTAAGTATATTTGAACCTAATATCTCGCATCTTATTTTTTCAGATAATTCATAAAGCTGTTTATATGATGAATTTTGTGGAAAATTATTCCTAAATATTTCTGTATTTGAAAATTTTCTTTTTAAAGCGCCCGAGTCAATCTCGGCTCTATATTTAACAAAATCACTTCTACTCTCTAATTTATCTAATTCAAAAAGATCTATTTTTGACTTTTTTTTATTTTTTTTGTCATTATTGGGAGAATAATCGTCTGCAATAGCGTTAGCAGTTGATAAAAGGGCTAATTTAAATTTTTCTTTAAAATTATCTTCTTTGCTCATTTAACTTTGAATATTTAACATAGACTCTGGCAATTCTTCACCAAAACATCTCTGGTAATATTCGGCGATTATATTCTTTTCAATCTCATCGCATTTATTTAAAAAAGTCACTCTAAAGCCATAACCAATATCCTTGAAAATTTCAGAATTCTCTACCCAATGTAAAACGGTCCTGGGACTCATAACTGTAGAAATATCGCCAGCTATGAAACCTTTCCTTGTTAAAGTTGCAACTTTAATCATATTTGCAACTTTTTCCTTTCCTTTTGCATTATTTAAATTTTTATTCTTGGCCAAAATTATTTCCATCTCTTTCTCTAGGCTTAAGTAATTTAAAGAAGTTACAATATTCCACCTGTCCATCTGACCCTGGTTTATTTGCTGAGTACCATGATACAAACCTGTTGTATCACCTAGCCCTACTGTATTTGATGTTGCGAACAATCTAAAATATTTATTTTGTTTTATTACTTTATTTTTATCAAGAAGTGTAAAACTCCCATCAGCCTCTAAAACTCTTTGGATTACAAACATCACGTCAGGTCTCCCAGCATCATACTCGTCGAAGACTAAAGCAACAGGATTTTGAATTGACCAAGGTAGTATCCCTTCTTTAAATTCTGTTATTTGTTTACTATCTTTAATTGTTATTGCATCTTTACCAATTAAATCAATTCTACTTACGTGACTGTCTAGATTTATACGAATGCAAGGCCAATTTAATCTTGCAGCTACCTGTTCTATATGTGTAGATTTTCCTGTACCATGATAACCTTGAACAAGGACTCTTTTGTTAAATGAGAATCCCGAAAGTATTGCTAGTGTTGTATCTCTATCAAATATATAATTTTTATCAATTTCAGGAACATAATCATTTTTTTTCGAAAAAGCCTCAACCTCAATCTCAGAGTCAATCCCAAAAGTTTGTTTAACAGATAACTTTATGTCAGGTTTGATATTTAAATTATTTATCAATGTTTTTCCTATAAGTATTTTTTAATTGTGTGTATGCTAAAGTAATTACTTTAAGCTTTTCTTCATAATTTTTGTCACCTGAATTAATATCAGGGTGAAATTTTTTAACAAGTTTTTTAAACTTCTGCTGTATTTTGTCCCATTTTAAACCAACTGAAATACCCAAGACAGCAAAGGCTTTTATATCATTGTTAGTAAATTTCAAATTTCCTTTAGTATTAAATTGATTTTTAAATTTTAAATCATCGAATCCATCATTTAACGCATTATTCCACAATACCTTAAAAAAATTATCCGATGAGCTAAAACCTTGTGTTGGCTTGTGCCATGTTGCGTCACTTTTAAGAAACTGTATCACCTCTCTATCGCTCATACCCGAAAAATAATTCCAGTTTTTATTAAATTCTTTAACATGCTTTAAGCATAATAGTCTAAAATTCTTGCTATTATCTTTCTCTATTGGTGCTTTGTATTCTCCTATTTCAAAGCAATTATTCCAATCACAAATTGTTTTCATGCTATATAATAATATAATTTTTATGGATATAGAAACATTAAATTTAAAAATTAAAAAAAAAATTCAAGAAAAAATTTCTTGTGAAAAAATATCAATTGAGGATAAAACATTTCTGCACGTTAATCATAAAAGTCATAACAAAAATAAGTATCACATTAAATTGACTATTAAATCAAATGAGCTCAAGTTATTAAGCAAAATAGACTCAAATAAAAAAATTTATAATATTCTATCAAATGAAATTCAAAATTATATCCATTCAATCCAGATTCACATATTATAAAATTGAAGCCTTATAAATTTAGAGATCTTATTCAAATCAAAAAAATTATTATATGTTACATTTCCGATTTTTTTAATTAAAATTAAGTTTATTTTATTACTATTATTTTTTTTATCGTTTTTCATAAACTCTAAAAGTTTACCCACATCTTTTTTACCAAAATAATTTTTTACATGAAGTGACTTATCAATAGTATAAATATGTTCTTTGATTAAATTATGTTCTCTAAGATTTAAAAATTTCTCCTTTAAACTAAATTCGGAGGCACTATTAATTCCAAGCAAAACCGCCTCACCATGATTTAGTTTTTTCGAATATTTGTATGAAGCTTCGTAAGAATGTGCAAAAGTATGTCCAAGGTTAAGAGTCTTTCTTAAGTTTTTTTCCTTTTCGTCTTTTTCAACTATTCTTTTTTTAATTAAACAACTTTTATAAATAGCTTTATTAATAAATGGTTGTTTAAGTTTGATTATTTTATCAAAATTCTTAAGTAAAAAATTAAAGAACTTTTTGTCAGAAATAATAGAGTGTTTAAAAATTTCTGCATATCCACAAATGATTTCTCTTTTTGGAAGAGATTTTAAGAAGTCAATGTCAGCTATAACTAAATTTGGTTGATAAAAAGATCCTATTAAATTTTTACCAAAGCTTGTGTTAACACCAGTTTTTCCACCTATACTACTATCAACTTGCGCTAATAAAGTCGTTGGTATGTTAATAAATTTTAGCCCTCTTTTAAAAATACTTGCAGTAAATCCAGAAACATCACCAACAACTCCGCCTCCAACTGCAATTAAAGAATCATTTCTATTAAAGTTATATTTTTGCATTACAGTTAGTAATTTATTTACATTATGCTGGTCTTTATTTTTTTCACTTGAGGAAAATTTATACAAAATCACTTTTTTTTTGATTTTTTGTTTTAATTTTTTGATCATCTTAAATGGGACTTTGCTATCAAACACAATCAAATATTTTTCAGACTTAGGTAATTTAGATTTTAAAATTTTATCAAGTTTATTAATTAGATTTGATCCAATTAAAATCTCATATTTAGAATTCGCTGCACTGATTATAATTTTATTATTTTTCATATATTTCTAAAATTTTTTTGGCAATTTCTTGTTTTGATAGTTTATCACAATTAATTTTAAATTTTGCCAAAGAATATATTTTAGCTCTTTTTTCGATCAATTTGATTAAATCATTCTTTTTTAAGCTATAAGTAATAGGTCTTTTTTTACTCTTTGTTAATCTAGAAGTTAGAGTTTCTTTATCCCATTTAAGCCATACTGAATAATCATTTTTAAGTATTTTTGACCTGATTTTTTCATTTAGAAATGCTCCCCCTCCTAATGCAATAATATTGTTTGATTTTTTTAAAATTTCTAAAGTTTTTTTTTCCTCAATTTTTCTAAAAAACTCTTCCCCTTTGGTTTGGAAAATTTCTGCAATTTCTAAACCAATTTCTTCAATAATTAATTTATCAATATCATAAAGTTTTAGACCAGTAATTTTAGCCAACAATTTACCCAAACTACTTTTTCCAGATCCAGGCATGCCTAATAAAACAAGGTTTTTTTTCATATAAATAAATATCTCTATTGAAAAAACATAATATTGTCTTAATTTGATTTAATATAAAAACGTTATATGTATTTTCAAAAAAAGCAAGCAATTGGTAAGTCTAACTATTTAATAAAGTTAATTATTAAAATTGCGTTAGTATTTTTTTTATTTTTTATAATACTACTCTTAGTAGATCAAATTAATTTTCCCTCTCCAAATAAAAAGATTGAAAAAATAATCCCTAATGAAAATCTTAAAGTTATTAAATAAAATTTTATTATTTAAAATTTTATTTTCTTACTTATTATTTACAAACCTCTTTTCAAATGAGCCAGTAGATATATGGAGTATCAATAATAACTCAAATAATGAGAATAGTATTGAGCAAAATAATTTAGAGGAACCAGAGGGTGACTCATTAATTATACAAACACTTAATAATCAATCAACCACATCAATCGAATTAGATAATAAAATAAATGTAGACGAAAAAAATTATCTTGTAGGTTTATTTGATCCTGCAGAACATGATTTAACTTTAAACATGTGGCAATTATCAGATGGAGAAAAAATATTAAATATTATTGAAAAACTAAATAAACTTAATTTGTCAAATGATGCTAAAGATTTATACAATAAATTAATTTTAACCAATGCTCTTCCACCAAAAAATAATTTAACTATAGATGAATTTCTTAAACTAAAGACTAATTGGCTTATAAGAGTAAATGATTTAAATCTAATAAAGGAATTCTTATTAAAAAATTCTGAAAAAATTGACCAGGATTTAGTTAAGTATTATTTGGAACAAAATTTATCAAACAATAATTTAAATGATGCTTGCCAAATTCTTTCAAATTTAGAGTCTTTTGATGAGGATAAATATTTGGCCAAATTCAAAGTTTATTGTTTTATTTATAAAGATCAAAATGAAATTGCTCAAATGCAATTTGATCTTTTAAAGGAAAATGGTTTCAAAGATAAATTTTTTGAAAAAAAATTTGAATATTTAATGGGTTATTCAAATGAAATTGATGCTACAATATCAGAAAAAAATATTTTAGATTTCCATTTATCTCACAAAACAAATCCAAATTTTTCGTATATACCAAAAGATACTACAAATCAGCTTATTTGGAATTATCTAAGAAATAATAATTTATTAATTAGTGTAGATGAAGTTGTAATTGAAGATGATGCAAAGGTTATTTCAATTGAAAAAGAAACTCATAAGGGCAACTACTCAGAAAGTGATTTGTTAAATTTATACACTAGGTATAAATTTAATATTAATCAGCTCATTTCGATTGAAGAGTCTTACAAACTACTTCCTGAAAATCAGTCAAGAGCATTGTTATATCAGGGTTATTTGCTCTCAAAAGATGACGCTTATAAAATTAAAATTTTAGAAATTTTAAAAAATAGTTTTGATAAAAGTGAAATTGGTAATGCATTAGATAAAAAATTAGTTGAAATGCTGGAGGAAATAGATGAAAAAAATATCCCATCAGAATATTTGGAATTTTATAATTACCATCTTGCTGAAAAAAAAAACCAAAATAAAAAAATAAAAATAAATAATAAAATAATTCATCAATCGAAATTAGTTAGATATTTTGAAAATAATATGGAAGTTGAAAAAGCTGAAAAAGAACTTAATAAAATGTTAAAGAAAATAAAAAAAAATCAAAAATATTACTTTTCTACTAAAGACTTAATTGTAATTGAGGCTCTTATATCTGACGGTGTTCAAATCTCGGAAAAAAATAAAGAGTATTTCGAATTAGATAGTGCAAATATACCAACTGATATTCAAGTCATGATTAACGATGGTGAAATAGCAATGATATTACTTAGATTGGTTGAGATTATAGGCGAGGATAATTTAAAAGATTTAGGCACAGAAAGCCTTTATTTTATAATATCTACATTAAATAAACTAGGTATAGATAAAATTAGAAACGATATGATTTTAAAAACTATACCTTTAAAAGCATAAATTTAATAATACAATATATTTATGCCCTTAAAAAAAATAATTACTGTTCCTAGTGATACTTTAAGAAAAATATCTGAACCATTAGAAAACGTTGGTAAAGAGGAAAAAAAACTTATCAAGGATTTATTTGAAACTATGTACCACAATAAAGGAATTGGTCTTGCAGCAATCCAAGTAGGTATACCAAAAAGAATAATAGTTTTAGATGTATCCAAAGATGAGGAAAAAAAAGACCCCTTATGTTTTATAAATCCTGTAATTAAAAAACAAAGCGATGAAAAATCGGTTTATGAAGAGGGCTGTCTTAGTTTGCCAGATACTTTTATAGAAATTGAAAGACCAAAACTTTGCTGGATTGAATATATTAATATAGATGGAAAAAAAAAAGAAATTAAATGTGATGATTTATTATCAACTTGTATTCAACATGAAATAAACCATTTGGATGGTCGTTTGATAATTGATTATTTATCGAAACTTAAAAGAGATATAATAATTAAAAAACTCTCAAAAACTAAACAAGACCCTGATAGAATAGTTGTTTAAAAATGCTTAAAAAAATTGTTTTTATGGGCACTTCTGTTTTTGCCGTAAAAATATTAAAATCTCTATATCAGAATGGATATCCCATAGTTACTGTTTATACACAAGCTCCAAAAAAATCTAATAGAGGTATGAAAGTAACCAAATCTCCTGTTCATTCAATTTCTGAGACATTGAGTTTAGAAGTTAGAACACCAGTTACTTTAAAGAATAATCAAGAAGAGTATGAGTATTTAAAAAATATAGATGCTGATATGTGCCTAGTGATAGCATATGGTCAAATCATTCCTGAAAGTTTTTTAAATTTAACAAAAAAAGGATTTATAAATATTCATGCGTCTTTACTCCCTAAATATAGAGGAGCTGCTCCAATTCAAAGAGCTATAATGAATTTGGAAAAAAAAACTGGAATAAGTATTATGAAAATTAATTCTCAATTAGATGAAGGACCAGTATGTAAGTCTTATGAAATTGATATTGATGAAAAGGATAGCTCAGATGATTTATCAGAAAAATTATCTGATTTAGCAGTAGAAAAAATATTAGATGATATCGACGACATATTAGATGATAAAGCTAAATTTAGAGATCAAGATCACAGCAATGCTACTTATGCAAAAAAAATTGATAAAAAAGAGAGTAGTATTGATTGGAACACACCAGCAAAAAGTGTTATCGCAAAAATAAATGGATTAAATGGTGCTCATTTTATCTTCCAAGGAGCTAGATATAAAATTCTTAAAGCTGAATTAAATAATTTGAGTGGAAAGCCCGGTGAAATTATTGGAGATAGCTTAGAGATTGCTTGTAAAGAAAAGTCTATTAAAGTCATGATGATACAGAGAGAGGGAAAAAAGCCTCAAAAAACACCAGAATTCTTATTAGGCTCTCAAATTAAAAAAGGTCTTTTTTTAAGCAATGTATAGATACCAAATATTGATAGAGTATGAGGGCACAAAATTTATTGGATGGCAAACACAAAAAAAAGGAAATTCTGTTCAAAAAACTATTGAAATAATACTATCTAGGTTACTTAAAACACAAGTTAAATTGATAGGAGCTGGGCGAACTGATGCTGGGGTGCATGCATTAGAGCAATCAGCACATTTTGAAACTACAAAAATTATTAATAATAAAAAAAAGTTATTAAATTCTCTGAATTACTTTTTAAAAAAAAAGTTAATTTCAATTATTTCAATAATAAAAAAAAAAAATGATTTTCACGCAAGATATTCGGCTAAATTTAGGATTTATAAATACATAATATTTAATAGAGAGAGTAATCCATCAATTTTCATGAATAGAGGATGGCACATTAAAAATAAAATAGATATTCAAACAATGAAAAAAGGAGCAAAGTTATTAGAGGGCAAAAAAGACTTCTCTACTTTCAGAGCCTCTACATGCTCAGCAAAAAGTCCAATTAAAACCATGAGTTATGTCAAAGTAAAAAAAATTAAAAATTTGATAGTGATAAAATTCAAATCTAAGTCTTTTTTACAACAACAAGTAAGATCTATGGTTGGATGTTTGAAAGTTTTAGGAGAAAAAAAGTGGAATATAAAAAAATTTAAAGCTGTTCTAGTTTCAAAGAAAAGAAAATTGTGTGCTCCACCAGCACCACCGTATGGATTATTTCTAGAAAAGGTTATCTACTAATTCGTAAGCTCTTCTTATATTTTTTGTTTATTCTCCATCTACTTTCTTCTCGAACTATATATCCACAACAATTTTTAGATCGGCATTTGCAAGGAAATTGTTTATAGTCAGAGTCATAGCTAAATCCATAGTCATACGTAAGTTCCTCATTTTTTTTTATATCACGAATTGCTGTTACCCAAATCTTAAATCCAGTACCCTCAACTTCACAATTTGGACTACACGAATGATTAATAAGTCTTGCTGTGTTCCAAGAAAAATCTCCATCTAAAGAAAATCTTTTATTTAAATCGAACAAATAAATGTCTTTCGAGTTATCAAATTTTGGATTTTCTTCAACTTGTTTATTTGAAATTATTTTTCCTTTATAGCGAATTATTCTAGTTCCAGATTTAATATTTTTAGCTGCAACTAATCCCTTTTTATCTATATTTGATTTTATAACTTTATATAGCCTCATGTGTCTTATCTATTAAGAATATTTATTTAATCAACAAAATTCTAAAAGTGCGTTAACATGCTCGTTAGCACTTTCAGCAAGTGCGTTTAAGTCATATCCTCCCTCTAAAATAGAAACGACTTTCCCATTAGTAAATTTGTTAGTTGCAATTAATGTTCTTTTCGTTATTTCATAAAAATCTTTTGAGCTTAACTCAAACTGTGCCAAGGGATCGTCTTTATGTGCATCAAAGCCTGCAGAAAACAAAAGAAAATCGGGCTTGTATTTTACCAACCTTTCTAAAACTCTATCAAAAGCATTAAAGTATTCCTCAGAGTTAGTGCCAGCAGGCAAAGGGATATTTAAAGAGTTGTTAAAGTCCCCCTTATCTTTATCTGTTCCACCTCCTGGGTAAAAAGGATATTGGTGAGTAGAAATATATAAAGAATTTTTATTACCTCGCATAACATCGTAATTTCCATTGCCCCAGTGAACATCAAAATCAACACAAGCAATTTTTTTGTATTTGTATTTATTTATTAAATAGTTCGTTGCGACACCCGCATTTGAAATACAACAAAATCCCATAGCTTTATTTTTTTCAGCATGATGTCCGGGTGGTCTCGCTAAACAAAACGCATTTTTGAATTGATTATTTTCTATTCCATCTATTGCTCTAATTGTTGAACCTGCTGCATCAAAAACAGCATCTTTGCTATCAGGTGATACAACTGTATCCCCATCTAAGAATTTAAGACCTTTTTGTGGGAAGGAATTTTTTAAATTTTCAATGTAGTCCTTTGAATGAGTCATTGATAAAATTTCTTCTGGCACTTTGTCTGGTTTTTCCCATATAAGATCCTGTCTCTTCTTTAATTTTTCTTTAATTGCAATCACCCTTTTTGGTTGTTCAGGGTGACCATCTCCTGTGATATGTTTTTCATAAGAGTCAGAGCTAATGATTGCAGTCTTCACTTAAAATAATTTTGTAAAATATTTAAATAAATCTTGGTCAGTTTTTTCAAATCTTTCAAAGATACTGCCTCGTCTACTTTGTGCATCGTTTTACCAACCAAACCAAATTCAAGACCAGGACATATAGCTTTTATAAAACGTAGGTCTGAAGTTCCACCTGTGGTGGACAATTTTGGCTTAATTTTTGTAATTTTTTTTATAACATTTTGAACCATAAATGTTGTCTTGTTAGGCTTAGTCAAAAAAGCTTCACCTGAAACCCTATACTCAATTTTAAATTTAGATTTATGTTTTTTACTTATTTTTTTGAAAATTATATTAAGTCTTTTTTTTAAAGATTTAGAAGAATGCTTATTGTTAAATCTTATATTAAATGTTGCCTCAGCTTCTGCTGGTATAACATTGTCAGCAGTATTATTTACATTTATTTTAGTCACTTCTAGATTTGTAGGTTGAAAATTTTTTGTACCTTTATCAAATCTTATCTCTTTTAATTCCTTTAAAATTTTGACAATTATTGTTGAAGGGTTATTTGCTCTATGTGGATACGCTACGTGACCTTGTAGACCCAATATAGTTAATTTACCAGTCAAACTGCCTCTACGACCAATTTTTATCATCTCACCTAATACATTTGGATTTGTTGGTTCCCCAACTAAACAAAAATTAATTTTCTCTCTTTTTTTTTTTAAATATTCAACTACTTTTCTCGTACCATTGATTGCATCACCTTCTTCGTCGCCTGTAATTAGCAAACTAATTGATCCATTAAATTTATTATTTTTTGATAAAAAAGTACTTACAGCAGAAACAAACGCTGCTATAGAGCCTTTCATATCGTTTGCACCTCTTCCAATCAAATAGCCTTTTTTTACTGATGGGCTAAACGGTTTTATTGTCCAATCTTTTATATTTCCTGGAGGCACTACATCCAGGTGACCTGCATAACATAAATTTGGTTCTTTAGTACCTAATTTTGCATATAAATTTTTAACAGGTTGAAAACCTTTTTCTTTAAATTCTATTATTTTTGTTTTGAAACCAAGTTTTATTTTATTTTTTTTGGAAAGTTCATTTATAAAATTTCCTGCAACTTGTCCGAAGCCGAAG
>NZ_CVSH01000001.1 GCF_001179965.1 Candidatus Pelagibacter communis | reverse complement strand
GAAAAGGTTTTTGGCTGAAACCACATTGCGATATTGAAGAAAAATTAATGTCCTGTTTATTATTTGTAAATAAAACAAATGAAAGTGAGGATTTGGGTACTGATTTTTATGATAATAATTTAAAAAAAGTAAAAACAATGCCCTATAAAGATAATTATGGATACTTCTTCACAAGCGGCCCAGGCACTTGGCATGGTATGGAAAAAAAAGAAATATCAAAAGAAAGAAGATGTTTACAAGTGAATTATGTAACATTTAAAACTGATTGGAAGGTGGATTAATTATCCTGTAAGGATTTAACCTCTAATTTTTTGGTTTTAAGTGATTTTATAGCTTCAAGAAATGAATAAGCTGTCGACATATTTGTGCAGTAAGGAACTTTGTTTGCTAATGTTCCTCTTCTTAAAGCCCTTGCGTCGTCAATTCTATGTTCACTATTTCCACCTCCAGTATTAATCACCAAAGATATTTTTTTTGCATTTAAAACATCTACTATATGTGGTCGCCCACTACTTACTTTATTAATAGTTTTGCACTTAATTCCATTATCATTTAAAATTTTTGCAGTGCCTTTTGTTCCAGAAATACCAAAACCTAATTTTTTGAGTCTTTGTGCAACTCCTATTATCTCCTGTTTATGAGAGTCTTTGACTGATAAAAATGCCATGCCACTTACTGGAAGAGAATTATAGGCAGCAATTTGACTTTTAGCGACCGCCATCCCAAAATCGTAATCAAAACCCATAACTTCTCCAGTAGACTTCATTTCTGGACCAAGTAATAAATCACTATCAGGAAATTTATTAAAAGGAAAAACAGCTTCTTTAACAGCAAATTTTTTATTTGTTTTATATTTTAATTTATACTTAGAAAGCTTTTCGCCTGCCATTATTCTTGAAGCAATTTTTGCTAGCGGTACACCATTAGCTTTTGATACAAAAGGAACAGTTCTACTTGCTCTAGGATTAACTTCAATTACATAAATTTCATCCTTTTTAATCGCAAATTGAATATTTAGCAGTCCCTTAACTTTTAATGCTAAAGCCAATTTTCTTGTTTGAATTTTTATTTCCTTAAGAATACTGTCTTTGATTGATACTGGAGGCAAACAACAAGCTGAATCACCCGAATGTATTCCTGCCTCTTCAATATGTTGCATAATGCCTGCTACATAAACATCTTTTCCATCACATATTGCATCGACATCAACCTCCATTGCGTTATCTATAAATTTATCAATTAAAATTGGGTTATTATCTGATGCCTTAAAAGCTTGATTAATAAATTCTTTTAATTGACTTTCATCATGAACAATTTCCATCGCCCTACCACCTAAAACATACGAGGGACGAACAACTACTGGTAATCCAATTTTTTTAGCTATTAGTATTGCTTTATCATATTTATCTGCAATTCCACTTTCGGCTTGCTTTAAATTGAGTCTTATTAATAAGTCTCTAAATCTATCTCTATCTTCCGCAAGATCTATGGATGAATATTGTGTTCCTAGAATAGGTAAATTATTTTCGTGCAAGAACTTTGCAAGCTTAATTGGTGTTTGACCACCAAATTGAGCAATTATTCCAACTAGATTTCCCTTAGACTTTTCCTTTAAAATTATATTTTGTACATATTCATCTATTAGAGGTTCAAAATAAAGTCTGTCACTAGTGTCGTAGTCTGTAGAAACTGTTTCAGGGTTACAATTTATCATTATTGTTTCAAACCCTGCCTCTTTCAAAGCAAAGCTTGCCTGACAACAACAATAGTCAAACTCAATACCTTGCCCAATTCTATTTGGACCACCCCCAAGTATTATGATCTTTCTTTTGTTGCTTGGATCTGCTTCACACTCTGTATTAATTGAAAAGTTACGCTGATAAGTTGAATACATGTAAGGAGTAAAGGACTTAAATTCAGCAGCACAAGTATCTACTTTTTTAAACACTGGAATTACTTTAAGTGCAGCTCTTTTTCTTTGTAAAATTTTTTCCTGTATCCCAGTAAGCTTACTTAACCTTTTGTCAGAAAATCCTAAAGACTTTATTCGATTAAATTCCACAAAGTTTTTCGGTAAACCAAATTTGATAATTTTATTTTCTTCCTCAACAATTTCTTTTATTTGACCCAAAAACCAACGATCAATTTTTGATAACTTATAAATTTTCTCTGTTGAAATTTTTTTTCTGAATGCTTCTGCAACCAACAGTAATTTATCAGGTACATTGATCTTTAATTGTTTTAAAATTTCTTTTTTTGAATAATGAAATAAATTATCCAATCCTGATAGTCCAGTTTCAAGAGAAACCAAAGCTTTTTGAAAAGACTCTTTAAAATTTCTACCAATTGCCATAGCTTCTCCCACAGATCTCATTGAGGTTCCTAAAATTGGTTTAGTATCTTGAAATTTTTCAAACGTAAATCTGGGAATTTTTGTAACCACATAATCAATTGTTGGCTCGAATGAGGCAGGTGTTACTTTCGTAATTTCGTTTTGAAGTTCATCTAATGTGTAACCTATTGCTAATTTTGCGGCTACTTTTGCAATTGGAAAACCTGTTGCTTTCGAAGCAAGAGCTGATGAGCGTGACACACGAGGATTCATCTCTATAATTACCATTCTTCCATTTTTTGGATTTATAGCGAATTGCACATTAGAACCACCTGTTTCAACTCCAATTTTTCTAAGACAAGCAATAGAAGCGTTTCTCATCACTTGATATTCTTTATCAGTTAATGTTAATGCTGGAGCTATTGTTACAGAGTCCCCAGTATGAGTGCCCATTGGGTCAATATTTTCGATTGAACAAATTATGATACAATTATCATTTTTATCTCTAACAACTTCCATTTCAAATTCTTTCCACCCATCTAAGCATTCCTCTACAAGAACTTGATTTTGTGGAGATTCATACAGCCCACCTTTAACGATTTTAAAAAATTCTTTTTTAGTTCTCGCTATACCCCCGCCAAGACCACCCAAGGTAAATGAAGGTCTTATAATTGCAGGAAGGCCAATTTTTCTCAAACACTTTGATGCATGTTTAAAATTATTAAGTATCTCGGATTTAGGTAAATCAATACCAATGTTAGACATATTTTTTCTAAATTTTTTTCTGTCCTCTGCATTAGCAATTGCTTTTGAATTTGCTCCTATAAGCTCTATTTTATATTTTTTAAGTATTCCTAATTTTTCTGCTTTTAAAGCTAAGTTAAGTGCAGTTTGGCCACCCATCGTTGGGAGAATAGCGTGAGGTTTTTCTTTTTTAATAATTTCCTCAAGTACTTCTACAGATATTGGTTCAATATATGTTTGATCTGCAACGCCAGGATCTGTCATAATTGTTGCAGGATTTGAATTAACTAAAATAACTTTGTAACCTTCATCCTTAAGTGCTTTACATGCTTGTGTTCCTGAATAATCAAATTCACATGCTTGACCAATAATAATCGGTCCAGCTCCAATAACTAAAATTTTTTTAATATCTTTTCTTTTTGGCATATTTTTTAACTTCATTAATAAAATTACTGAATAGGTAGTGACTATCTTGTGGACCAGGATTAGACTCAGGATGATATTGCACAGAAAAGACAGGTTTATTTTTTAATTTTATACCTTCTATACTGTTATCAAACAGAGATTTATGAGTTATCTCAATATTTTTTGGTAAATTATTTTTTGTAACCTCAAATCCATGATTTTGACTGGTTATTTCAACTTTATTATTGATCAGGTTCTTAACTGGATGATTTGCACCTCTATGTCCTAATTTCATTTTTTTTGTTTTGCCACCTAATGCTAAAGCTAATAGTTGATGACCCAAACAAATCCCAAAAACTGGTAGATTTTTATTAATAAGATTTTTTATAATTTTTATAGCATAAGTTCCAGTTGCGGCAGGATCACCTGGTCCATTTGATAAAAAAATTCCGCTTGGATTAAGTGCTAAAATATCTTCCGCGCTCATTTGGCAAGGTACGACTGTTACATCGCAATAAAAATTAGAAAAATACCTTAAAATATTTGTTTTTATCCCATAGTCAATTGCAACGATCTTGAGTTTTTTCTTTTTAATTTTTTTATATCCATCTTCTTTAGTCCATGTCTTAAAACCCTTCCAGGAGAACTTATTTTTAGTAGATACTGTTTCTGCCAAATCTAAACCATTAAGACCTGGCCATTTTAAAGTATTTTTAATTAATTTTTTAATTCCAAAGTTCCCATACCTATCATTTGAAATAGTTCCTCTTGGAGCCCCGTTATCTCTAATAAAATTTGTCAAACCTCTTGTATCTAAACCAGTCAAACCAACTATTTTATTTTTTTTAAGCCATAAATCTAATTCCATTAATGATCTATAATTTGATGGATTTGTTATTTCTGAGTTGAAAATCACCCCTTTTGTCTAGACTTTTTCTGACTCGTTGTCTTGTTTGTTTGTTCCCACATTTCCAATGTGTGGAAAGGTAAAATTAATTATTTGTCCTGCGTATGAAGGGTCAGAAATTATTTCCTGGTATCCAGTGATAGAGGTATTAAAACACACTTCTCCAGTTGCTGTACCCTCATAACCTATGCCAATTCCATTAAAAATGGACTTATTCTCGAGAACTAAAATGCCTGGGTTAAATTTTGATTTATTTGTTGAGTTTACTTTTCGTTTTTTGATCAATTACAACTCATGAGTTAAAGGTTAATACAATAAAAGCTTATCTAACGCAACAGATCTAATACAAAATTTATAAAAAAAAACAATTTTTCTTTTAAGCAAATATTCTTTAAGTTAAATTACTTTTATGTCACTTAGAGAAAAAATTGATGACGAGTATAAAAATGCTCTTAAATCTAAAGATAAAAATAAAATATCAACTTATAGGTTAATTTTATCTGGGCTTAAAGACCTCGATATTCAAAACAGATCTGGACCTAACAAAAAAGATACAGATGATGATGATATTAAAAAATTATTAAGAAAGATGATAAAGCAACGAACCGAATCAATCGAAATTTATAAAAAAAATAATAGACAAGACCTTCTTCAAATAGAAGAAAATGAAGTAAAGATAATGTCAGAGTATTTACCGAAACAGCTGAGTGAAGATGATACAAAAAAACTATGTGAAGAAGTTATTAATAAAATAAATGCTTCATCTTTAAAGGATATGGGAAAAGCAATGGGCGAATTAAAAAAAAATCATTCGGATAGTGTAGACTTTTCTTTAGCAGGCAAGATTATAAAAGAAATTTTAAATAAGAAATGAAATATCCTAAAGAATATTTAGATGAAATTAAAACAAGACTGAAAGTCTCGACAGTAGTATCCAAGTCAGTTAGTTTGAAAAAAAGAGGTAAAGAATTTGTTGGATTGTCACCTTTTAAAAATGAAAAAACTCCATCTTTTACCGTAAATGATGAGAAAGGATTTTATCACTGTTTTAGCACAAGTGAACATGGAAATATTTTTGATTTTATAATGAAAACACAAAATTTAAAATTTGGTGAGGCGGTTAAAACTTTAGCTAACTATGCAGGCATGCAACCTTACACATTTTCTAGGGCTGACGAAGAAAGAGAAAATGATTGGAAAAATTATTCTCAAATTTATAAGGATTATATAGAATATCATAATGAAGAACTTCTTAAAAATCCAGATTTAAACGAAGTAAGAGATTATCTTAAAAATAGAAACTTAAACTCTAATGATGTAAAAAATTTTGACCTAGGTTTTGTTAGGAATAAAAAAAATTTTTATCAAGAATTATTAAATAAATTCAAAGACAAAGATCTGAAGGACAGTGGGCTTTTTTATTTTGATGAAAAAAATAAAGAGTATGTTGAAAGGTTTAGGGGAAGAATAATTTTTCCAATAAAATCTATAACTGGACAATTTATTGCTGCTGGTGGAAGAATTATTAAAAAGGAGACCTATCTAGCAAAATATGTGAACTCGCCTGAAACTAAATTTTTTAAAAAAGGTAATCATTTATATAATTTAGATAAGGCAAGAAAGTTTTCAAATTCCAACGAACAGGTTTTTTTAGTTGAAGGATATATGGATGTAATTGGTTTGACAAAAAATAAAATAGAGAACTGTGTTGCAAATCTAGGAACCGCTCTGACTGATAGACAAATTTCTATTTTAAATCAATTTTTCAATGAAATCGTAATCTGTTTTGACTCTGATGAAAGTGGATATAGAGCAGCAGTAAGAGCTGCTGAAAACTCTATTAAAGAACTTAAACCAGAGAAACAAATATCATTTCTTTTTCTGCCTAGTGGAGAGGATCCAGATAGTTTTGTTAATAACAAAGGAAAAGAGGAATTTCTAAACTATTACAGAGAAAAAAAAGTCCCTATTCACATTTTTTTATTCGAACACTTTAAAAAGCAATCAACCAATTCTCCGTCATCTTTAGCTGTATTTGAAAAACGACTAAGAGAATTAGCAAAACAAATAAAAGATGAATTTATAAGAAAATATATATTAGATTATTTTATTGGTAAAATTGATGAACTTACGCCAAACTTAACGAGAGGAAAAAAATATGCAATCAAGCATGTCGCCTCTTTAAGTACAACAAAAAAAATAATTAACGAGAGTAAATCTTTAAGTAAAGCGGATATTCAAGAATTTTCTTTATTATATTTAATAATAAATAATCTGAATTTTTTTCAACAAAGAGAAAATTTGTTTGATAACTTAATATTCATCTCTGATCAGGGGAATAAAGTATTGTCATATTTAAAAGAATTTATCGCTTCATCAAGCGATCTTGATAAAAGTAATTTGGATATTGATAATGGTTTTCTCAATAAGATTAACAAGTTTGCGTCAATAAAACATATATCTGAAAATGTTAAGAAAGAAGAAACAAAGCTGATTGAAATTTTTGAGGAAATGAAAAAAGATCTCAATAATATATCTATAGATAAACAGATAAGTGATTTAGAATCGAAATTTTCTCAAGATTTAAGTGAAAATACGTTTAATAAGATAATTGAATTAAAAAAATTGCAAAATACCAATTAAAACAGAGAATTTTGACATAGATTTTTTAAAATTTGCTATTATATAAAGATCTTCAAACTTTAAAATTGTGGAAAAAATTATTACTAAATCTTTTGCTAGATTAATGGGCCGGGGTGTCCATAGAGGTTTCATAACATATGAGGAACTCAGCAAATCCCTTGGAAAAAGAAATTTATCTGATCAAAATCTTTCACAAGCATTTATACATATACTTGATGAAAAAATTACTTTAGTTGAAAAAAAATCTGATTTTAAAGTTCTTAAAAAAAGAGATAGTCAATCTAAAGATGAGGGCAAGTCCTCTGAAAAAAGTGATGACCCAATAAGAATGTATTTAAGGGAAATGGGAGGAGTTGAACTTCTTTCGAGGGAAGGTGAAATTGCAATTGCAAAAAGAATTGAAGCAGGAAAAGATGTGATGCTTAATGCACTATCTCAGAGTCCTATCACTGCTCAGCAATTCTTTGAGTGGAATGAAAAATTACAAAATGACCAAATCCTTGTAAGAGAAATTATAGATATTGATACTAATTATATGGAGGACGAAAATACTTCTCAATCTAATAAACAAAAAAACGTTGACACAGATAATTCTAATAACGAAACACAAAATAATAATGATGAGTCAAATGTAGATGAAGACGAGTTCAATCCGACTTTAGCAGCAATGGAAAATGAAATAAAACCAAAAGTATTAAAAACAATTCATACACTCACAAAGGAGTACAATAAATTAATTAAATACCAAAAAGAGAGACTACAAAGCTCTCTTGAAGGAAAAAGCTTAAGCTCATCAAAGGAAAAAAATTATGAAAGAATAGTAAATTTCATTTTAGAAAACATAAAGTCATTAACACTTTCACCTTCAGTTTTAGAGGAATTAGTCCAAAAACATTATAGCGAGAATAAAAAAATAATTTCATTAGAGGGTAATCTTTTGAGATTAGCAATTGATCATAAAATCTCTAGGAATGAATTTTTAAAATTTTATGTAGGAAATGAAATAAATCCAAATTTAAAAAAATTTTTAGATACAAATCCTGTTTGGAAACAATTTTTTCAAAAAAATAAAGAGGAGTTTAAAAATATAAGAGAGAGACTAATTGAAATAAGTAATAAACTTGGAATATCTGTTACTGAATTTAAAAAAATGCTAAGCAGAATCCAAAAAGGAGAAAGAGAGTCGCGAATTGCAAAAAAAGAGATGGTAGAAGCAAATTTAAGACTAGTAATATCTATCGCAAAAAAATATACCAACAGAGGACTTCAATTCTTAGATCTTATTCAAGAAGGGAATATTGGTTTGATGAAAGCAGTAGACAAATTTGAATATAGAAGAGGATATAAATTTTCGACCTATGCAACTTGGTGGATTAGGCAGGCAATAACCAGATCAATAGCTGATCAAGCAAGAACAATAAGAATACCAGTACACATGATTGAAACAATTAATAAAATTGTTAGAACCCAAAGATTAATTTTGAGCGAGTTTGGCAGAGAAGCAACCCCTGAGGAATTAGCAAAAAAATTAAGAATGCCATTAGAGAAGGTCAGAAAAGTTTTAAAAATTTCAAAAGAACCTGTTTCTTTAGAAAAACCTGTTGGAGATGAGGAGGACAGTAGTCTTGGTGATTTTATAGAAGACACAAAAGCATTAGCACCTTTAGAGCAGGCAATTAAATCAAATTTAAGTGAAGCTACTACAAAAATTTTATCTACATTAACGCCGAGAGAAGAAAGAGTTTTAAGGATGAGGTTTGGTGTTGGAATGAATACTGATCACACACTTGAAGAAGTTGGTTTACAATTTTCAGTCACTAGAGAAAGAATTAGACAAATTGAAGCTAAAGCGTTAAGAAAATTAAAACATCCTAGTAGATCAAAACAGTTAAAGAGTTTTTTAGAAAGTTGATTTGTATAATGTTAATGAACATTAATGGAAGCTTTCAAATTAGATAGAAACTTAGCTCAATTAGCTGTATTACAAAGAATTGAATTAGCAACCTCATTCCAAAAAAAAATCAGAAAATTATTTGGAAGATATTTATTTTCAAAAGTTTTTTCAAAATACATGTTGGATTTAGATAAGATATCTAAAGATTATTATAAAATTATGTATAATGAATATCTTACAATCAAAAAGTTCGTAAAACCCAATCAAAATATATTAAGTATAGGTGCAGGAATTGGTGGCTTAGAGGTAATAATTAACAACAGCTTTAAAAATGAAAATTTTACATTTATTGAAAGAGATTTCGTGTCAGAAAAAATTAGATATGGTTGGGATTACGAAAATAAAGAAGCATATAATAAACTAAATTTACTTCAGAATTTCCTTGAAACAAACTTATTAGAGATTAATAGTTTTAAAATCATTAATTTTGATACAGAAAACCTTCCTATAGAAAATTTTAATCTCATTACATCTTTATACTCATTAGATTTTCATTATGATTTTGAAGTTTACAAAAACTACTTATCTAGCGTATCAGATAATGAAACAATTATAATTTTTGACACAATCAGAGCCAATTATTTTAAAGATATATTTGAGAATGTGATGATTATAAAAGAGGATGACGATACATTACACAAATCAAAAAGAATAGCTTGTAGAAAATTTAAAAAATAGACTTATGCAAAAACAAAAATTTGAGGGTATTTATTTATTTTTAATTTCGATTTTACCATTATCGATTATAATAGGGCCTTCAATATCACTATTAAATACTTTGTTAATAGTGATACTTTTCTTAATAACTTTTAATTCGTACAAAATTAAAATAGAAAAAATATTTTTATTGTATTTACTAATCATATTATATGTTTATCTAATCCTTAACTCTTTTATATCCATTGACTATAAAGAGGGAATTTATAGAAATTTAGGATTTTTAAGATTTGTAATACTATTTATTGCCATAAACTTATTTTTCAAAATTTCTAGTAGTCAATTTCAATTTCTCAATTTTTGGTCATTAATAGTTCTAATCGTTGTTTTTGATTCCTTTGTAGAATTTAGCTTTGGTAAAAATTTACTTGGTTATGGAGATGATCTTTATGTCGATAGAATTGTAAGTTTTTTTAAAGATGAGCCTATTGTAGGCGCATATCTTTTAGGTTTTAATTTTATAATAGTTGGATATTTATTTGAAAAATTTTATAAACAAAATCTTAAATTAAAGTTAGCTTTGTTTTTTATTTTGTTTATTTTAGTTGGGTGTATTCTTATAACAGGCGAAAGATCGAACGGAATTAAGGCTATAATTGGGCTTATGATTTTCTTATTTTTAAACAATAAAATTAGTGCCAAAATAAAAATATTAATTTTTTTATTTAGTTTAGTTTTTACGGGTTTAATAATTTCAAATTCAAATTATCTTAAAGTAAGATATGGACAGCAACTATTCACACAGTTATTCGATAATAATCAAAGGGACCAATTTATTCAAAATAATCTATACCTAAAATTATATAAATCTGGTTTGGCTGTTTTTAAAGATAATCCAATTTTTGGTGTAGGAAACAAAAATTATAGGGTTATTACCACCAAAAATATCGAGACAAAAATTAACGAGGATTATATTTTGAATACTCATCCTCATCAAATCTATATTGAATTATTATCTGAGCATGGTCTTGTAGGCACGATTATTTTATTATCAATATTTTTTTATTTAATTTTCAAAAATTTAAAAATTATAATTATATCTCGTAATTCAATTCAGTTAGGTTGTTTCACATATTTAATTATCAATTTTTTACCAATATTGCCTAGTGGATCTTTTTTTAATGATTTTAGTTCGACACTTTTTTGGATTAATCTTTCAATTATGTATGCGTGTAACAAAAAAACGAATATTTTTAATAAATAATAAATTAGTCTGCGATTGATAAGTTAATATAAATATTGTATTCATTTTAAGATTTTGGGCCTGTAGCTCAGTTGGTTAGAGCAGTACACTCATAATTTCCTTTTCAATTTTTTAATTCAAATTAGCTTTTAATATCAATATTAATTTAAACTACTTAAGATTGAAATTTTTTTACCAACTATTTACCAACAAATTCAATCATATGAATTAAGTATCTTAATAATTTCGTAAATTTTAAACATAGTTAGTAGCTAATTTAATCATTAATTGTTATCAGTATCTAGTGAAAGAATCTAAAGTATATAATCAAGATTGTTTGAAAACTATGTCAGCAATAGGAAAAGAAAAAGCTGATTTAATTCTTACGGACCCACCATATAATCTTGGGTTATTCATGAAAAATAGAGATACTAATATTAATGCTATGCGTTCCAATCATTTTGCTGGATCTGGTTGGGATGACTTAGATTTTTCTGAGTGGAAAGATTATATGCTTAAATTTTTTTTATCAGCAAATAAAGTTTTAAAAAAAAAAGGAAATCTGATAATTTTTATGTCTTTAATCAAAGTTGAAACAGTCATAGAATTGGCTAACAAAGCTAACCTATATTATAAAACAACTGGAATTTGGCATAAGACAAATCCAATGCCAAGAAATATGAATTTACATTTTGTTAATTCGACTGAAGCATGGTTACATTTTACTTCAAAATCTAAAACTGGAATTTTTAATAATAATAATAAAATTTTACACGATTTTTTTGAGACTTCAAATATCAAAAATTCAGAAAAAAAAGAAGGCACTCATCCCACACAAAAACCTTTAGAAATTTTATCTTTTTTTATCAAAACTTTATCTAACAAAAATGGATTAGTTATTGATCCTTTTATGGGAAGTGGCTCTACGGGTGTAGCTGCATTAAACAATTATAGAAAATTTATTGGTGGAGAAATAAAAAAAAAATATTTTAATATTTCAAAAAAAAGATTAAAAAAAATAAGTGCACAATTAAATTTATTTTAATGAATGTAATTGATCTTTTTTCTGGAGTAGGTGGCCTATCACTTGGTTTTGAGCAAAATGGATTTAATGTAATATTTGCTAACGAAATAGATGAAAATATAGCATTTTCATATAAAAAAAATTTTCCAAATACTGAATGTTTAACTAAAGATATTGAAAAATTAGATTTAAAAAAAGAGTTTTCGAGATTCTCCAATAA
Organism: Candidatus Pelagibacter communis; assembly: GCF_001179965.1. GTDB lineage: Bacteria > Pseudomonadota > Alphaproteobacteria > Pelagibacterales > Pelagibacteraceae > Pelagibacter. The sequence continues at coordinate 1,457 of NZ_CVSH01000001.1, read as the reverse complement.
AATTTCTGTAGTTTGTGGAGGACCGCCATGTCAAGGTCTTTCACAAAAAGGAAAAAGACACTGGTTTCAAGACAAGAGAAACTTTCTTTTTAAAAATTTTTTAGAAGTTGTAAAGATTGTCAATCCTAGTTACGTTTTAATTGAAAATGTACCTAACTTGATTACAGCTTACGAAGGTTACTTTTTAAAAGAGATAGAAAAAATATTTGAAGATTTAAATTACAAAATAAATGCGAAAATTTTGCATGCAAAAAAATTTGGAGTTCCACAAATAAGAAAGAGAGCATTTATATTAGCTAGAAAAAAAGATATAAATTTTGAAATAATAGAAAGCAATAATACCAAAACTAGTTTTCAAGACTCCGTTAGTGATTTACCTGAATTAAAATCAGGTGAGGGTAAAGAATTTTTAAATTATATAAAAAAACCTCTCAATTCCTATCAGCAGAAAATGAGAAAAAATTCTAGAGGTATATGGAACCACATCTCAACAAATCATACGGCATTAGCCTTAAAGAGAATGAAATTTATGAAAATTGGTGGTGTGAGAACTGATTTACCAAAAGAACATCTTACAGGTTCAATATACAGTGGTACGTGGAGTAGAATTATTCCGAATACATTTGCTAGAACTATAACTACAAGATTTGATACACCATCTTCAGGCCAATTTACATTACCCTATCAAGATAGATGTCTTACTGTTAGAGAAGCTGCAAGAGTTCAATCATTCCCAGATAATTTTATTTTTTATGGAAAAAAAAATAGCCAAATGATTCAAGTTGGTAATGCAGTTCCACCTCTTGTCTCGTATAGCATTGCGAATTTAATTAAGAAAAATCTTTAAAGTTTATTCAACTCGTGAGATCAATATCCTCTCCTAAAAATTTTTTATACTTATTTGGATTTGTTTTATCAAAAAAAATTACTTTATTATTTGCATATCTTTGATTAAATTTTTTAATTTTATTTGAAATCTCATCAATATAATTCTCCGAAATTGCAATTTTTTTTTTATTAAAATTAAAATATTTAATATTTTTTAATATTGAAAAGAAACGAGAGTCCATCCTATTGTTTGCTTTTAAAAATTTCTCTAGTTCATAAATTTCACCATAAGATCTGTACTTAATTATATTCCCTACTACTTGATCTAAATCAGAATGATTTTGACAAAAAATCAAAAAGTTATCTATTTCAAACTTAGTCAATTCATTTTTTTTGTAACCAAATTCTCTTAATTTTAAAATTACCTGATAAATAAAAAAAATAGGAAAAATTTTAAATAATTCATCAACATTCCTTTTCCCACTATGCCTATCAGTTAAACTAAATAAATCATTCCAAAAAACAAACTTTTCATGTTGTTTAGATAATATATTTTTAATTTTTTCTTTATTTCTATTTTTGTAATTAAGAATTAGTTTTTTCCCTTGATTTGTGAATTTATTTTCTTC